>NZ_CAXBAE010000001.1:0-537617 GCF_963973825.1 uncultured Haliea sp. | reverse complement strand
TACCACTTTGAGCTTTGTACGACTGAAGTCATGGGTTGTTCAGAGCATCCCTAAGTACTCAGCAAAGTGCGGGGGGATGGTTTCATGTTCGTTTTCCTGCACGTCCAGTGATTAGTATCGGCCAATGGACGACAACAGATCCAGAACTTGGTGGGCCACAAGCCTACGTGCGCAAAGATGTTTCCGGTCATGAAGCGGGTCACATGTGGCACAACCGTGTTAACCCGAATTACACAGCAATACGAGCCACGCCGACGGGAAAGGCATTTTCGGAGGCCGTCGCCGACACGGTTCGAGCATTTCAGACCAATGATTATGTACAGTATAACAGTGGTCCCACTAGACACCTTAATCCCTCTACCAGCTTAACGTGGGGTAGCGACAGAGTTGTCACCGAAAGCACTTTCTATAATGACTCTCGAATAATAAGCAATCTTTTTATTGACATTCGTGAAGACATGCTTCCGGCAAAAGCTGAGAGTCTGTTTGTATATATTGCATCCCAAGCTAATCAGGCATTGGTTGATGACGGCGGGTTTACTGTTGCCGACTTACGGAAAGCGTTCATCAATTGTGTGAACGGGCAATGCGGCTTAACGTCCTCACAGAGGAGCCAAGTTTGCTCCAGATGGACAGCTAACCAGTTCCCTGGTGCTATTTGTCCTCCTCCTCCCCCTCCAAAACCAGCGTGGATTTCGGCCGTTAATACAGGGAACTGTGGGTGGGGATATTCTCCAGCTCAGGGGTATTTTTATGGGTCAATGTACTATTTTAATTGGAGTGATGTCGTAGGCGAGACCTATTGGCAGTTCTGTAATAGTAGCGCCCCCTTTGGTCCCTACACCTGCACCCATACTTATGGCGCAAACAGGACAACCACCCTGCCGAATCAGTCGGTTGTTTTGGGGACATGGTATGCTGCAGTTCAAGCCTGTAACAGCGGTGGTTGTGGCGACCTCACGGGCACTGGATTCCATAGCACCCCTAACTGCTCATTCTAGGAATTCGACAGACGAATTCGGATCCTTTTATCGCGGTCCGATTCGTCTTGCCATCCATGCTAATCTGTATATCGCTGTCCTTGGGCGGGCTAATGGGTGCCGTGCCGGTGAACCGACAGTGCTAGTCGGTGGATTGGTCGGAGACGAGCCTACTTTATGGCATAAGTAATGTCAAAAATTTGCAACCGGCGGCGCAGCGCTGCACCGCCTGGGTAGGGCGCCTACGGCGTTACTGTGTGCCGCCAAAGCAGCTCGTAGGGGACAGGCAGCCCCATGTTCGACCCAGCCTCGATCAGTTCCGACCAGGTCTTCGAGCCGCGCATGACGGTAGCACTGGACCCTCCTGTACCCAGTGCCGGCAGGTGCACACCGGCATAGACCCGTGTTGCGAGATAGTCGTCACTGTTGGCCCCACTGGCACCCGCCGTGGCGCTGAAGAGGTTGTTCACCCGCACGCTGCGCATGGCGTTGAGCATCTGCTGCACCCGTTGCAGGTAGGCTTCCTGGGTTGCCTTGCTGCCGTCGCGGGTATCAATGGCTGCCGCGCCATTGACGTGGCTCCGAATGACCGTGTCCATTGCCTGTCCGAGACGTTCACCAAAGGCGCTTCGACTATTGTGGGAACTGCTGTCGGCCTCTGCGAGCGTGACTACGAGGCCGTAGAACTCGTAGGGCTGCACAGTGTTGAACGTGTAGGGAAAGCGTTGTCGGAACTGGTCGCTGTCCGGCGCATAGGGAACACCCCCTGTCGACATAAAGCCGGTGTTGCCCAGGGTCACCATCGGCGCAGAAAGGACAACCACGCCGGTACCGTAGCCCTGGGGTGCGAGGCTGCCGCGAAAACTCCAGACCACAAGGTACGGCTCATCGCCGTCGGTCTCCGTTACCGCCCAGCCCTCGATGCTGTCCAGGGACATCGCAACGTTTTGCAGTGGCGTCGGAGCCGGCGTATCGCTGGCTGCACTGCCTTCCTCGGCCGCCTCGCTGGCTTCGGTGTAGCCCGGCATGCTATCCCAGCTCCAGGGGACAGGGGGCGGCGCCGGCTCCGCCTCATCGGCCTGTATCGCCGGTAGTACCGTGGTCAGCGGGGCATCTGCCTGCACCAACGCGTAGGCACCCACATACAGAACCCCCGGCGCGACGGGCGCCTCCCCGGCGTCGCTCAGCCGCGGACCGCCCTGAAGGCCTACCAGGAAACGATGGGATAGATTGCCGTCGGCTCCCGTAACCTGGAGCCTCAGTGTCTTGGGCGCGGCGTCTTCGGTCAGTCGAAATGCGACAATGAAGCGATCACTTTTCCCCGGATCGATAGGCGTGCCGTATTTTTCCGCGCGCTCTGCGTGCAGCACGAGACGTGGCTCGTGCCATTCACCCCTGGTGTCGACAATGCGGGTTTCCCGGAAGCTGCCGCGGGAAAATTTCTGTGCGCGCTCAGCCCGGTTGCGTACAGTCATGCTGACCAGTGCCCAGCGCTCACTACCCTGGGCCGCTTTGCGCCCGACACGCGCCGGGTCATCGGTGACCTCGGAGCGGTCGATACGGATATCGAACGAGGGTCCTGGAAGGAACTGCCCTGGGCCCACTTCGATGTCTTCACGGACCACTTCGGGGTGTCCTTCCTGAAAGGCTGGCGGTAGTGGCTCAATCTGGCCGGAGAGTGGAAAACTGAGCTCACTGTTGCCTTGCCTCACCAGCAACTGGCTCATGCGCAGGCGTTTCGGCACAAGCACCGCGGTATACAGCAGTAGAGGCGAGTTCGGCCGCAACAGGGTTTCCTTGAGCTGGTGATCAGCCGCCGCTGCAGCGGCGGTGAAACGTGCGGTGCGAATCTCCATGGGTGCAGTGCGTTCATGCACCAGTCCCTGTTCGTCGATCACCAGGAATTCCAGCGTGCTGTCGCGGAACCGTATCTCCTCGGTGCCGGCATTCTCAACCGTGAAGAAGATCACCAGCATTTTTTCATCCGCGTTGGCGCCACCGCTCCTGGTCGCGACATGATCCGTCCAGCCCAGGGCGTATTGCGCCCGTGTCAGCGTGAATTGCAGTCGCTTGGTTCCATCGAGCGCGTAGGGTGTGTTGAACTGCAATGGCGTACTGGCCGCTGCGTCACCGGGCGCGGGGGCAGGGCTCGCCTGGGGCGCCTCGGGTTGGGCCACAAGGTCAGGTGCCAGTAGCAGGCACCATAGGCCGAAGAGGAAAAGCAGCGCACAGAGTCCACTTTGCCATTCGCCCGCAACGCGGCGTGGCCTGCGGATAGGGTCCGGATACGTGCCCGGGGCACAGGGTTTCGACATGGTTCTCCGCCTTCACGTGAGGTTTCTGTAGCTATAACGGATTGCGTGCAAATATTCCGCCAGCGGGATTTTTGCTGGCGGAAGTGTGCCGTGTATTGCGTTAGGCGACGTAAGCTGCAAAGAAAGCCCCGACGATCATGCTGCGTCAGCCGAGGGATACCCATCGTGAGAGTGATTAAACAGTCCAGCGCCGAGCTCGAGATGACCCATATGCCGATCGACTGGCTGGTAGGCCTTGGCGGCGTCGTGGCGATTCTGGGCATTACGTTTCTGCGCGCCCTGTTCGAGGGTGCCTTGAGCGGAATCATCATGAGCAGCCTGTTGCTGGCTGCTCTGGGATGGATCCTGATGACGCAGATTCTGCGCCAGGTCGTATTCCATGCCGATCGGCGTGCGGGCACGCTCCGCATTCGCTCCCGAGCGATGTTCGGGGATCAGGTGGCCGAATATCCGTTGCCCGCGCTGAAGCAGCTGGAGGTGGAAACGCAGCACAATCGACGGCACAGTCTGCCTGAGTATCGACTGCTCCTGGTGCTTGCGCAGGGTGACACGCTGTCCCGAGTACCGCTGGACCTGTTCCGTCCGGACCCGCTGGATCTGCTGTACGCCGTGAGCACCCTGAATAGCTGGCTTGATCCGTCTGAATCTGTGCCGGAGCAACCCGGCTCGGGTGTGGAGGGCGCGTTGACATGAAAGCCCTGGAGAACACCTCTGAAACGCTGGAGCTGGTGCTGGAACTGCCACGCATGTTTCTCTGGCTTATGCTGGGCCCGGTTGTCGGTATCGGCGGCCTCATCGCGTTCGCCGAGTTGTTGGGTGGCGAGTTCCTGCAGGGAATTGCCTGGGGGCTGACCCTCGCGCTGCTCGCCAGTATGGGCCACTTCTTTCTCACCCGCAGCACCCGGCTGCGACTTGAGGCAGGGCCGGGGCGGGTATTGATCCGCCGCGTCTCCAGTCTCGAAGTCAAAACCTTCGAGTTCCCGCTGCAGAGCCTTGACAGTGCAGAAGTGACTGATCGCTACCTGCGGTTGGTGTTCTCCATCACGAGCCCGGCCACGCGTGTGCCGCTGGTGGGGTGGGCAGTATCCGGGGGCGATGCAGGTTATCTGGCGGACACCATCAACGCGTGGCTGAAAATCTGGCGCGATGGCGAGATGAACAACAAGACGGCATGACCGGAGAGAACACGATGAGATACCTGCAACGTTCAAGCTTGAAAACCCCGATCTTTGCCGCGCTGCTGAGCAGCGCGCTCATGCTGACGGTGACGACGCTGGCCGTCACGCTGACCACCGCGCTGCCGGCGGTCGGCGTTCGAGCCGATACCGGCCTTGACGAACGCCAGTTGAAGGAACTGCGTCGCGATGCGCAGCGAGAACGCCGGGCGCTGCGCAAAGCGCGCAATCAGCAGCTCAACGACGCGGTGACGACCTTGCGTCTGGAAGTGGGCGATATGGCGTCGCATTACCAGGAGCGCGTCAGGGCGGTGGACACGGAGTTCGACCTGGAGCGCGTTCGGCTGGAAGCTGCGACAGAGAGCGAAGTGGCCGCCCTGGAAGCCGCGTTACAGAAGCGGCTGGCGGGCACGCTCACAGCGGTCTCAGAGGCGGAGCTACTCAACCGGTTGAGTGCCATGGAGGAGGCGACCGCAGCGCATCAGGATGCGGTGTTTGCTGCGCGCAAGAGCGGTGCCATGCGCGTGCATGAGGCGCAGCTGGCGGCGGAAGAGCGCAAGGATGCGCTGCTGTCCGAGCGCGATCAGCGGGTGCTCAACCGTGCGAAGGCGCTTGGGCTGATGCAGATGCCACAACCGATAATCGCGAGCCCCATCGGCGGTGAGCTGACGCGGACTGAACTGCAGTGGAATGAACGCGAACAGCGCGAGGTAGAGCGATTGCATGAGCGGCATCTGGGGCTGTTGGGCGACTATCTTCATGGCGCCAAGCTGCGAGCATGGGAACGCAGGAACCTGGATGAGGACTTTGCGCTGGAATGGCAGGAGCGCAGCGAACTGCAGGCCCTGGAGTCACAACAGCGCATGCTGAACCCCGGATTGCTGCAGGCCGGCGCCGCCGCTGACCCGGTGCGCCAGGAGGCCGTGCGGCAGATGACGGAGGCGGCCGAGCAGCAGCGCCAGATCAAAATTCGCTACGATCAGTTGCGCCGTGAGCGGGACATTCTGCGCAGAGAAGAAAAGCGACGCTTAACTACATCCGAGTAACGCCGTCGCTCCCGTGACGCGGTCACTTGTGGCGGCGTGACGAGCGGGTATAATCCTCGACACCGCGAGGGCGATCGGGGATGGCAATGCAGTGACAACACAAGCGTTGGTAGAAGGCCGGCTGGACGCGCTGTACAGCGGTCTGCGGCTGGCAGCGCACCGTCAGCTCCGGCGCTACCGTCCCGGTGCGACGCTGAATACCACCGCACTGGTGCATGAGGCCTGGATTCGTCTGAGCGCCGATGACGCACACGCCGCCTTGCCCAGAGATGAATTTCTGAAGCTGGCCTCCACCGCGATGCGTCAGCTTATCGTTGACTACGCCCGTCGTCGCGGCGCGGTGAAACGAGGCGGCGGTGCCGTGCCACTGGAGCTCGACCCGGATTCCCACGGCGATGGCCTGGCGACGTCCGTCGTTGACGTTATCGCAATCGATTCTGCAATGCGCGAGCTCGGCAAGCTGGATCCAGCCCTGGAGACACTCGCCGAGTGCCGCCTGTTCGCGGGGATGACCATGCAGGAAGCCGCCACGGTGTTGCAGCGCCCCATGCGCTCACTGGAGCGCGACTGGTCACGGGCCCGCGCCTACCTCATGGATGCATTGAATCCGGCCTGACTTCTACGGCTCTCCGAGCTCTCAGGCTACGGTGCGATGTTTGCTATCGCCCGCAACGATCTTGTTGAGCTAGGATAAGGCGTCACCACGTCAGGAGATCACGGATGTCACCGCGACATGCGATACCATCGCGCGCTGCCCTCACCGGGGAGTGGGTCCGTGCAGATGCTCTGTTTAGTGCATTGCTCGATCTGCCCGCAGCGGAGCGTGCCTCCCAGCTGGCTCGCTGCCGTGAAGATGACCCCGCATTGGCAGAAACGGTAGGCCGTCTGCTGGATGCGGAGGCGCGCTCCCATGCCCTGTTTGACAGAGCCCCCGCCTCGGTTGCCATGCTGGCAGCTGCAGCTTTGCGGGAGCCATCCGGCGACGATTCAAGCCCCGCGACCGTAAGCCACGTAGGCCCTTATAAACTTGTGCAATGCCTGGGCAAGGGCGGCACCGCCGTTGTCTGGAAGGGTGAGCGAGACGACGGCGAGTTCCAGCAAACGGTCGCTGTCAAGGTGCTCCGTCGCTGGCTGGACAGCGATGAATCTGTGGAACGATTTCGCGAAGAACGCAGGATTCTGGCATCCCTCGAGCATCCCAATCTGGCTCGGTTGCTGGACGGCGGCGTCACGGATGACGGCTGGCCCTATTTCATCATGGAATATGTCGATGGCACACCCATCACGGAATACTGTGACCGCAGACGGCTGGATGTCTCACAGAGACTGACTCTTCTGGAACAGGTCTTCCAGGTGGTGCAGTATGCCCACCAGAGGCTGGTGGTGCACCGGGATCTGAAGCCCAGCAACATCCTGGTGACCGACGCCGGACAGGTGAAGCTGCTCGACTTCGGCATTGCAAAAGTCCTGCAGTCCGACGCCGCTTCCACCCCGGGGAACGAGCTGACGGAGCCCGGTGGACGGCTGCTGACCCCGGCTTACGCGAGCCCCGAGCAGTTGCTGGGTGAGCGTGTTTCAACCGCCACTGACGTCTATGCGCTGGGTGTCTTGCTGTACAGGCTGCTCGCAGGGCGCTCACCCTACCGCGTGCGCGACGGCCAGCCCGCTCTGTTCCAGGATGCGATTCTGCACCAGGTGCCGCCCAGTTTGCCTGAGCGAGTTCTGGCCCGGGACGCAGATGACGAAGACCCCCGGCAACTCGCGGCAGCCAGGGCGAGCACTCCCGAGCGGCTGGCCCGCACGCTGCGGGGCGACCTTGATGCCATCTGCCAGGTGGCTTTGCGCAAGGAGCCGGAGCACCGCTACGCCTCGGTAGAACAGTTGAGCGTCGATATTCAACGCTACCGCGAGCGCCTGCCGGTGCTCGCCCGGGCCGGCAACCGGCGCTACAGAGCCGGTCGTTTCCTGCGCAGAAACGCGTTGGCGGTAGCCGCGTCTCTCGTCGTGCCGCTTGTCGTGCTGGCGGCATTGGCCGCGCATGTTGATCGACTTTCCACCGAGCGCGATCGCGCGGCTGCCGCTGCCTTGCTGGCAGAGCGGGAAGCCGCGAAGGCGCAGCAGATCAGCGGCTATCTGGTGGATCTGTTCCGCGCCGCGGATCCGGCTGAGTCGCGGGGTGGTGACGTGACTGCCATTCAGTTGGTTGATCGCGGCATCGAGCGGGCAGGGGCAATCCACGGCGATACTGCACTGCAGGCCACCATGCTCCATGTGCTGGGGCAGGTGAGCCGCAGCCTCGGCCGGTACCAGCAGTCGGATGAGCTTCTGTTGCAGGCACTGACGCTGCTCGAAAGGGAGGTGGACAACAGCCGCCTGATGCAGGCGGATGTGCTCGCGGAACTTGGCGAAGCCAACTTCCAGCTGGGTCGGCTGGAAGTTGCCGAGGGCTACCATCGTCGCGCCCTGGCGACGCTGCCAGAGGATGAGCTGGCGCGGCGCGCGCGAACACTCACCAATCTTGGCATTGTCCATATCGTCACCAGCCGCTATGCGGAAGCTCGAGATCTGCTGGTTGAGGCGCTGACCTTTCATCGCCGGGCTGCGATCGACAGCGCGCCTCATGCCACCACCCTGAATGCTCTGGGCACCCTGCTGTCGCGTGAAGCGCGCCACAGTGAGGCGATAGACATGCTGCAGCATGCCTACGCCATGCGCCGCAGCCTGTTTGGCGACACCCATCCACAGACCTCTGTCGCCAGAGGAAACCTGGGTATCGCCCTGCTGGAGTCAGGTGATCCCGCGGCAGCAGCGGATCACCTGCAGCAGGCCCTGGCGGTGGATGAGCAAGTGCTGGGCCCGCGTCACCCAAGCCTCGCCGTATTGTTGAATCAACTGGCCTCAGCCCGAAGGGAGCTGGGCGATCCGCAGGGTGCCATCGCGTATCTGGTTCGCGCGGTGGAAATCCTGCGGGAAAACCATGAGGAACATAGCCCGGCTATTGCGGCGGCCGTCAGTGGCCTTGGCACCGCATACCTTAAGCTTGGCGAGTTTGACGAGGCGGCTACCTACCTCGCACAGGCTGTGGCCATCGATGAGCGTGTACTGGGCCCCCAGAGTCGGGAGTTGGCGATTGATCTGGTCAACCTCGCGGCCGCTCGCAATGGCCAGACACGGTACGACGAGGCCGAAGCGCTTTTGCTACGTTCACTGGGCATTTTCCGCACGCTGCTGGGTGAGCGACATGAATTGGCAGGTGATACCCTGCGGCGGCTCGCGGCGGTGTACTGGCATCGGGGAGACATACCCCGTGCCATTGAGTTCGGCGCGGAGGGCGTTGCCATACTGGCGGAGGTTCACGGCGACGGGCACGCAGACGTTGTAGCCATGCACCGGTGGACAACTGCGCTGGCTGCAGGAGAGAGGGCTCTGCCGCCACCGGTTACCATGCTGCTCTGAGAGGACAACCGTTCCCCGGGACCCGTCAGCAGCTATCTGAGGTCAATGCCGACCCCCGTGACGCGGTTTTGCTACCCGTCATTGCTACGGCTACCAGGAAAAGACCGCTGGTCGCGCCGGCTTCACGCACTGAATTTTCCGCAGCGCTCGCCGCAAAGGCGCTGATACTGTCTCCGGGGTAGTACATGTCACCGGGCAGATACATGTCACCCGGCAGGCACTGAGGTAGAAAGTCGCGGCCCGGTAGATACATGTCGCCGGGCAGATAGACGTCACCCGGTGCCGCTTTGAAGGGCTGCGAGAGGAAGGTGTCGACGGCCCGGTTTTTTTCTACGCGCACGGCGCACAGTGCGACGGCCTGAGTATCCTCGGTGCCCGCTATCCGAATGCGCACCTGTTTCAGCAGCGCCCTCTGGAGTGCCTTGCCGCTGAGCCCTTGCAGTGATTCCGCGCGCTCGACCACCAGACGCAGCTGTGTGCCGCTCTTGCTCTTTGATGCGCTGTGCCCGGAGGTGCTCGTGAGTGCGCCTCCGACCAGAGTCGCGAGACCCATGACCACCTGACGCCGTTGATAGATCTTCATTGTGGAGCTCCGCTGGTTGCCAGTACTGACCCCATAACGCAGATCGAAGGCGTTTTCCGCCACTGTCCACGCCATCCTCAGGACAGTGCACAGACCTGCATGGTGTCGCGCCAGGTGGCGTTCCACCATCGCTGGCGTGCCCGGTGGACTAGTTGGTTCCGAATTTGCCTACAGCTCCGCCCTTCGGCGAGGCCCTGCTCCAACAGCACGACATGTTCGGTGAGTTGCTCAAAGCCCTGGCCCAGGTAGGGCTGCGTGGTCAGCAGGCAGTCTCCCACCGGCAGCCAGTTCGCCGGCAGGTCGGTCACGTGCTCTAGTGCCAGTCGCGTGGCCGGGCGGCCGCGAAAAATCACGGTGCGCCCCGGCGCGCGGGACCTGTGGCAAGCCGCCCACGGCCGTGGGTCGGCAAAGCCCCTCAGAACACGCAGGGCAGTCGCCAGATCCTCGGGTGGTCGCTCCTCGACGGGCGCCTGCAACGTGAGTAACCCCCTCCCGTTGCCGGTGTGCTGCAATAACGCGCCGTAACCTGAATCGTTGTCGCGCACAGCGATGATCTGCCTGGTTTCCTCGCTCAGGTTCGTCAGCTTCAGGGTAGCGTAGTCGCCGGAGGCAGGCCCGGAGTCCAGGGGCAGCGCAGTGTTGCATTGGCGCGCCACGCTCCCGGCGGTTGCGCGTGCGGCGCCGCTGGCGTCTATCAGCAGATCATATTTCTTGATCTGCCCCGCAGCATGCACCAGCACCTTGTTACCCCTGAAGCTGACAGATTTAATGCGGGCGGTGTGAACGCTGTCGATATGCTGGAGGCTCAGTGTCCACAGCAACTGGTCAAATGTTGTCCGACAGAGTTGCGGGTTGGTATGGGCCGACAGCTGTGGCAGCCACCGTGTCATGAGCGCCAGTGTAGCGGGCTGCAAGAGGTGCACATGGCCACTCTGCGGGCGTGTCCGCAGGCCCGATCCCGGCGATGGATCGGCGAGGTCGGTCTCGAAGCCGCTTCGCTTGAGCTGCACTGCCGCAAGCATCCCGGCGGGTCCCGCTCCGATGACGAGTGCCTTCGGCATCCGTTGCGTGCTCCCTGAAAAACGATGTACCCGTGCTTCTTAACGGAAGTACGCCGCGACGTCCGCCAGTCTCCGCTTTGGCGTGCCTTGTACGCAGCGCGCCTGGCTACAGCGTGCTACGTGCTGGGGACAAACGCCCCGGGTCGGCAGCAGGGCGAGGAAGTTGCCGCGCGCTACCTGATGCGCCACCTCTTTGGGCAGCGCCTGCAGGAACGGTTCGAACTCTGCCAGCTTCTCCCCCAGCCTGCCGTATTTTCCCAGCAGATCGGAGCCGATCATGAACCGGTCGGGAAAGCGCGAGACCAGAGCGACCCAGCCGCTTACGGGCTGGTCGTTGCTGTCCAGTAAATAGGGCCGCAGTACGCTCCAGGAGAGGTCGATGTAAAGATTGGGATAGGTTTCCAGGATGCGCGTGATCTCCGGCAGCAGAAAAGCCATCGTGCCCTGATGCCGGTGCAGGGTCTTGCTGGTTCCTGCATGCGCCCAGATGATGTTCACGTCCGGGAACCTGGCCAGGGCGGCCTCCACCTCTCCCGCATAGAGCGGGTTGCGCTCCCGCTTGGACGTGATATTGCTGTGCAGCAGGACCGGCAGCCCGTTGTGCCCGGCATAGCGATAGACCCGGAACATCGCGTCACTGTTGGCGCGAGGTGTTTCGCCCTCGGTCAACGCAGTCAGGTCGTCGTGCCGTGTGATCACCTCACCGATGCCTTGCCAGAGCCCAGGGTAGAGCTCGGTCATCTTCTGCAAGTGCAGGTCAGCGTTCTTGTCGGTGGGGTTGAAGCCGCTCAGGAAGGGATGCAGGCGGTCGCGCTGCGCGGGTGCCAGGGCCTCCAGCGACTCGGCCAGATAGGCATCGGTAGCGCTGAACCAGTACACGCCGGCATCATCTCCTGCGTATGTGTCAGGGCGCTTGGGTTCGTTTTCGTGCCACTTCTTCATCAGCGGCATGCCGGACACCATGGCGTTGCCGACACCCGCCGCATCCATGGCGCTGAGCAGCGTCTCCAGCGGTGCGCCTTGCTGGAAAAAATCAACGGTGTGCAGATGACTGTCGGTATACCTGGCCTCCTCACTGGCCGTTGCCGTAATCACAGGGAGCAATAAAGCGCCAAAGATCAAGCGCAGAGCGCGCGTTGCGACTGCGGGGAGAGGCGGATAGGGCATGGGAGTCAGGGGCGCGTTGGAGGCTGGTACCGCAGATTCTAGCAGTCGCGTCCGGCACAGGAACAGTGGCAGATTCCTGCCGCCTCCTGTTCTGGATGGCCTATGCCAGGCGGCCCATAACCACTGTGCTCTTCAGAGTAGTGCGGTGCACCAGACGGGAGGCATCGGGCGGGTTGCCGAATGCGCGGTGCATGGTGCGCAGGTTGTCCCAGAGTACCATGTCATTCGGCGCCCAGTGATGTACGTAACTGAAGCGCGCATCGGTCGCGTGTGCGACCAGGTCATGCAGCAGCGCATCGCCCTCGTCTGCTGGTACACCGATGGCCTCGCGCAGGTGTAGCGGGCTGACACACAAGGCCTTGCGCCCGCTCACCGGATGTTTCCAGACCAGCGGGTGGATGGTGTCTGGAAACTTTGGATAGAACGCTTTCTCCCTCTCCAGGTTGGTTTCGTCGTGGCGTTCCACGTTGGGCCGTCCAAAGCGCATATCGCGAGGGTCGGCAATAAAGCGGAAGCGTGCCTCCAGATGCTCGATGCGCTGCTTGGTGTCCTCCGGCAGGGCATCGTAGGCCGCTGCAGTGTCGATCCACCCCGTCTGGCCACCTGAGTGGGGCATTTCCAGCATGCGCAGCAGCGCACCCCGGTTGGGTGTGGTGGTGTAAACGAGGTCGCTGTGCCAGGGAATGCGACCGACGGTGGCGACGCCGTCGTAGTGGTAAACCGGCGCTGTTTCATCGCTTTTGCGGTTCGACAGCCAGATGAGTTCGGGGTAGCCGTCGACGCGAATATTCTCGATGGGGTGCACCTCCAGTTCGCCGAAAGCGCGGCTCAGCATCAGTTGCTTCTCCGGGCTGTCGCCGATGCCGCGAAACAGCAGAATACCGCGGTCCAGCCAAGCCTCCACCATGGCGTCGCGCAGCGAGGGGCTGATCTCGCAGCTGAGGTCCAACCCGCGAACCTCGGCGCCGATACCACCTGCCAGTGGGACTATGTCGAAGTGCTGCATCGTTCGCTCTCTGCGTTAGGGGCCATGCCCGTGGGTTCGATGGACCGGGTGGTCTACTGGGTGTCTAGAGTGTTGCTGATGACGGCGCCGCGTTCAAGGGCCGCGGCGTCTGGCGCTCCAGGCGGCTGACCAGCCACATGCAGCCCGCTGCAATGAAAAATCCGCCAATAATCAGTGAGATAGGCAGCGTGTAGTCGCCACTGGTTTGGCGCAGCAGCCCCATAAGCGGCGACAGGGTGAACAGCAGCGGCAGCGTGCAGAACCCCATCAACCCGCTGACAAAGGCAAACTGGCTGCGGCCGAACACGCGGGACACAACCACGGCCTTGGCCGTGGACAGCCCGCCAATACACATGCCGATCAGCACCGCGTCCAGCAACAGCAGTGTGAACGAGGCGGGTGTGATGAGGATGAGCCAGACTACGGACTGTAGCAGGGCGTTGCAGGCAATCACGGCTGCCGCGTTATGGCGGTCGGCCAGCCAGCCCAGCAGCAGTGACCCCAACACCGCGCAGCCGCCGGATACGGCAAGTAACAGGGTTGCCTGCTCCATGGACCACTGGCCCTCCACCAGCAGCGGAACCATGTGGGTGTTCTTGGCTACGCCGGCCCCCATCATCAGGCCGGTGGCGATGACCAGCGGCATAAATGCGGGATGCCAGACCACAGCAGACACGGACGGTCGCTGCGGTTTCGCGGTAGCGAGCGCGTCAGCCGCCTCGGCGCTGCCTTTGTGCCCTTTGCTGGCCTGCCAGTG
Source organism: uncultured Haliea sp. (assembly GCF_963973825.1). NCBI lineage: Bacteria > Pseudomonadati > Pseudomonadota > Gammaproteobacteria > Cellvibrionales > Halieaceae > Haliea > uncultured Haliea sp. The sequence continues at coordinate 524,071 of NZ_CAXBAE010000001.1, read as the reverse complement.
TTCCGGGCTGTCCTTGACCATCAACAGCACCGGTATGACCGTCAGGTAGACGAGGCCGATACCCCGCAGCAAGATCTCAAAGCCGAGAACGGGCAGCAGTTTGACCACAATCAACGGCACCACGGTGACGGCCACAGGCATCATCACAAGCCCGAGTACCAGCCCCTGGCGATGACTGAACCAGTTGTTTACCAGGGTGACGGCGGGCAGCAGCCCGAGCAGGCTGATGCCCGGGCCGATCAGCAGCGCAAAGCAGGCGAGCATAGCGGACGGCTGCTGGGTAAGCGGCAGGCAGAAGAACCCGACACTGGTGAGCAATGCCCCGCTGATCATGACCGAGCGGATGTGCGTGCGCCCCAGCAGAGCGCCGACGAAGGGCGCCATGAGGCCACTGGCCAGTACGACCAGGGAGAATGCGAGGGACGTCTGGGCGCGACCGGCAGCGAAATGCCGTTCGAACTCCATTACCAGTACCCCGAAGGAGCCATAGCACAGACCTACCGCGGCGTTGTGCGCGAGGAAGGCGATGCTGGCCATCACCACTGCGGGACGGCGTGCCGGGTCGCTCACCGGCGGCGTACCGGCCGCGGCTGTTTCACTGGATCGGCGCATCTATTCGGCATCCCTGCTCGGCAAAGGGTCGAGACTAGGTTTCGCTGGCAGCAGCGTCAAGGCCATGATTGCGGGTCATGGCCGGCGGCCCCTGCCAGCACGCAGTCAGCGCCCGTGGCCGGTCAGGCAGATACCGCCCTGTGCAGTTGAAAGAAACAGCACCTGAATGTCCGCTCACGTATACTCTGTGCCTCTGCGAACACCCAGCCATTCACAGCCATCAGGAACAAGATATGGTCGACAACATCACAGGTGAGGACTCTGAGCACAAACTCAGCCTTCGTCACCTGACCCTTGAGGATTACCCGGATCTGAAGGCCATCATGGACAAGGTCTACCCGCACCTCGGGGGTGCGTGGCCGGAAGAAAAGTTTCGCGCGCAGCTGGAGGCTTTCGCCGACGGGCAGATCTGTATCGAGGATCACGGCGTCGTTGTTGCGGTTGCGCTTTCGGTCATCGTTGACTATGACAAGTTCGGTGACCAGCACACCTATGATGAAATTACCGGCGATGCCTATCTCACCACACATGATCCCAAGGGCGATGTGCTGTATGGCGTAGACGTCTGTGTATCCCCCGACTATCACGGTATGCGTCTTGGCCGGCGACTCTATGAAGCGCGCAAGGAACTGTGCCAGAACCTGAACCTGAAGAGCATTGTGGCCGGCGGTCGTATTCCGAACTACGAGAAATACGCGGCGGAAATGACCCCCCAGGCCTACATCGAGTTGGTCAAGCGCAAGGAGATCTACGACCCGATCTTGAGTTTTCAGCTGTCCAATGATTTCGACGTCAAGCGCGTGCTGAAAAATTATCTGCCGGAGGACAAGGAATCCCACGGTTACGCCACGCTGCTGGAGTGGAACAACCTGTACTACGACCCCGGTAAAGCACCGCTGATCGGGGCAACCCGCAGCACCGCCAGGGTGGGCTGCGTGCAGTGGCAGATGCGGCCGCTGCGCTCCGTGGAAGAACTGATCCAGCAGGTCGAGTTCTTTGTCGATGCGCTATCCGACTACCAGTGTGACCTGGCGCTGTTCCCCGAGTTTTTCAATGCGCCCCTGATGGGGTTGGAGCAGCATCGAACCTCTGTCGACGCGATAAAGGCCCTCGCCAGTTTCAGCGATGAGATCATTGACGCAATATCCAAGCTGGCGGTGACCTACAACATCAATATCATTGCCGGCTCGGTGCCGGTCGTGGAGAACGACGAACTCCTGAATGTCGCCTACCTGTGTCGTCGCGATGGAACGCTGGATGCGCAGTACAAAATACACCCGACACCCTATGAAGCCCGGGCCTGGACCATGCGGGGTGGTGACAAACTGCGGGTGTTTGATACCGATTTCGGCAAGATCGGCATCCTGATCTGCTACGACGTGGAGTTTCCGGAGCTTGCGCGATTGCAGTCAGAGCATGATATGCAGATGCTGTTTGTGCCATTCTGGACCGATACCAAAAATGCCTATCTGCGCGTACGCTGCTGTGCACAGGCCCGGGCGATCGAAAATGAGTGCTATGTGGCGATCTCCGGCAGCGTGGGCAACCTGCCGAAGGTGGATGGGGCGGATATCCAGTATGCACAGTCAGCGGTGTTCTCTCCTTCGGACTTCGCCTTCCCTCACGATGCGATCATGGCTGAAACGACGCCCAACACCGAGATGACGCTGATCGTTGACCTGGACCTCGAGAAACTGAATAAATTGCGCAACGAGGGCTCGGTACGAAACTTTCTCGACAGAAGACGGGACCTGTACCGGGTCAGCTGGCTCGAGGAGTAGCACGAGCGCCGGGCCGCCTCAGCAACTGAGGCGGCTCGCGGGCTGGCGATGGTCCAAAACGGCGTCGTCTGGCCCGCGGAATCAGCCGGGGTGCCGATTGCCGCTGGCGGGGCGGGCTCGGGCAGCGTTTCCTGACGCGCCGGGGCGACCGCGGCCCTGCGACCTGCCCCGGCCGCTCGGCTGGTTGCGTCCGCTGCCGCGGTTGCTGCCGTTCTGAATCACCTCGGCCTTGATGCTGGGGTCAACGTCATACCCCGGTGCGTACACTTTCTCGATGGGCTTGCCCAGGAGTTTCTCGATATCCTTGAGCAATTTCAGCTCATCAACGCACACCAGTGAAATAGCGCTGCCTTGCTGGCCCGCTCGTGCGGTGCGCCCGATGCGGTGAATGTAGTCCTCGGGCACGTTGGGCAACTCAAAGTTCACCACATGGGGCAGTTTGTCGATATCGATACCCCGCGCGGCGATGTCCGTTGCCACCAGGGCTCTGATCGCGCCGGCCTTGAAGTCAGACAGGGCCCGGGTGCGCGCCCCCTGTGACTTGTTGCCGTGAATTGCTGCTGCCGTAATGCCGTCCTTGCCCAGTTGTTCTGCCAGTTTGTTGGCACTGTGCTTGGTGCGGGTGAATATCAGCACCTGCTGCCAGTTTTCCTGGCCAATTTTCTCGGCAAGCAGTTCACGTTTGCGCTTCTTGTCGACCGGATACACGGTCTGGCTGACCAGTTCCGTCGCGGTATTCTCCGGTGTCACCTGAATCTGCGCCGGCTGCTGCAGGAATTCTGCGGCGAGGGTCTTGATGTCGTTGGAAAAGGTCGCAGAGAAAAGCAGCGTCTGGCGTTGCTTGGGGATGATCTTCAACACCTTGCGGATATCGTGAATGAAGCCCATATCCAGCATGCGATCTGCCTCGTCCAGAACCAGTATCTCGATCCGTGACAGGTCGATACTGCGCTGCTGGACGTGGTCCAGCAGGCGGCCCGGCGTTGCTACGACAATATCAACGCCCTTGATGAGCTTCTGTTTCTGCGGATTGATACTGACCCCGCCGAAAATCACCGCAGAGCGGAAGGGCAGATGGCAGCCGTAGTCGCGCACGCTCTCATGCACCTGTGCGGCGAGTTCGCGAGTCGGCGTCAGCACCAGCACCTTGGGGTAGCTTTTTTGCCCGGCAGGGTACTTGTCCTGTAACTGTTGCAACACAGGCAGGGTAAACCCTGCGGTTTTTCCAGTGCCTGTTTGCGCCCCTGCCAGCAGGTCTTTGCCCTGCAGAACCAGCGGTATGGCCTGTTGTTGTATGGGAGTGGCCTGACTATAGCCTTGTTTCTCTACTGCGCGTAGCAGTTCGGCCGAAAGGCCGAGTTCTTTAAAATACACGTGATGTTAATCCTGATTTTTGGCTGACAGATCGCCTGGCCAACATGCAAGGTAGCAAATGCTACGTGTTTGATGGCTCGGTCCAGAGCGGGGTGTGTTGCGGTATAGCTGGGGGTACTTTAAGGGTACCGGGTGACACAGAGCGTGAAGCGGATGTGGCGTTACGTTGTGGCGCAGACCGATGTGCGCCAGAAGGAGAAACATGATAGCAAAGCCTGCGTCAAATGAAAGGATTAAATGCTGCTGTTTTTTCGCAACGGCAACGCCGGCTCTTGCGGCACGCCACGCATTTTTCCCCGTTTGGTATGGAAATGCGCCCCGTCTGTCGGGCAGTGCTCGTGTACCATGCGCTCGCCGCAAAACTGTGGCGGTATGACACGGGAACGATTCAGCTGCCCGCGCGGGCAGTCACAGGAGGGGAGAGCATGAACTGGCTGATGTCTGCCGAGGTGTACAACACCATTCTGATTGGCAGTTTTGTCTACGCCGCGTTTATTCTGGTCGGTGCTTTCCTGTCGAAGGCGCCCTATGGACGCTTCGGTGCGGAGGGCAGGGGGTTGTCGCTGTCCCCTCGGCTGGGATGGTTCCTGATGGAGCTTCCGGCCACACTGAGTTTTCTCTGGTTTTATCTGCACGGGAAGAACGCAGGCGAGCTGGTCCCGATGATCTTCCTCGGCGTGTGGTTGATTCATTACGCCAACCGGGGTTTCCTGTTTCCCCTGTTCATGCGTGTCGCAAAGGGCAGCAAAGGCACCTTCGGGTTAATGGTGGTGGTGGCGGGTTGGCTGGTCACTGCCTTGCACGGTTACCTGAACGCAGTCTTCATATCCCATCTGTCTTCACATCTGACGGCTGACTGGTTGACCGACCCACGTTTCCTGCTGGGCATGTCGATCTACGTGTTCGGCTTCGTCATGAATGTGCATTCCGACGCGATCATCCGTAACCTCCGTAGCAAGGCGGAAGTGGAGAGTGGCGAGCGGGTTTATCGCATTCCAGAAGGCGGGCTGTTCCGCTACGTCACCAACCCCAGCTACTTCACGGAACTGCTGTCGTTCACCGGGTTTGCGATTGCAACCTGGTCGCCCGGTGCGCTGTTTGTGCTGTTTGTGAGCGCAGCGAATCTGGTGCCCCGCGCGTTTCAGGTGCACCAGTGGTATCTGAAAAAGTTCGAGGATTATCCGCCAGAGCGTAAAGTCCTGATCCCGTGGATTCTGTGAACGCTTGCGAAGGCGTGCCTCGCAGTCAATCGCGCTGTGCTGCCTGGAACATCCCCGCCACAGCGAGCCCTGGCAGCATGCCCAGCACGACGACCAAAGCCGGCCAGTAAAGGTTCCCGGTGGCAACCACCGCCGGGCCGGGGCAAAAGCCACTTACACCCCACCCGATGCCGAATACGATGCTGCCCAGTACCAATGGCTTGTCGATGGGCCTGGCCGGGGCGTCAGTGGGACAGGCCGGATCGCTGCGTCTCGCCGCCAGCCTGACACCCAGCCAGGAGAGGCTGATCGCGCTGGCCATGACCAGCGCCAGAGATGGGTCCCACTGCCCGGTCAGGTCGAGAAAACCGATGACCTTGGCCGGGTTGACCATGCCTGAGACAATCAGTCCGGCACCGAACAGCAGGCCCGCGAGCAGTGCATTGAGGGTACTTTTCATAGCGAGACACCTCCGTTTACCAGCCGCCACAGGGCAACCGTCACAAAGCCGGCGCCCATGAAGCTGAGTACCGCGACCAGCGAACGCGGAGAAAGCCGGGCCAGGCCGCAAACGCCATGGCCGCTGGTGCAGCCGTTGGCAAAGCGGGTCCCCAGGCCGACAAGAAACCCACCCGTCAGCAGCCGGATCAGGGTTGCGCTGTCGAGCTCGGGTGTCGCAACAGGGGATGGGGTGATCTGCAGCATCACCGGCCACAGCAGCAGGGGTGCCAACACCAGGCCCGCGAGGAACGCCAGGCGCCAGGGCGCGCGCCCCTCGGGCTTGAGCAGGTTGCCGAGTATGCCGCTAATGCCGGCTATCTGGCCGTTGCCGAGCAACAGGAGGCTGGCGGCAAGACCAATCAAGGCGCCACCGGCAAGCGAATGCCAGGGCGTAAACAGATGCCAGGCAATACCCATCAAAACAGTCTCGTAAAGCCGATTGCAAGTATGTTCTGGTGCATGGTGAGGTCGGCCTCGCCGCCACCGAACGGTCCGGGGATAGAATTGGCGCCGCGCACGGTTTTTTCAAGTCCTCGGGTATAGGCAAAATTCCACTCGCTCTTGTCGGACACCGCCCAGCTGGCCCCGAAACTCACATGGGTTTCAATCACGCCCGGTGCAAGAATGTTGAAGAAGGTTTCTCCACCGGGAATGGGCTGATCCATATGGCTGACACCCGCGCGAAGCGTGAGCGCGTCGCTGACCGTATACACGGTGCCGAGTTTGTAGACCTCACTGTCCTCCCAGCCAAAGCCCGGACCACCCGCGACACCCAGTGGCACGCCTGACAACAGGGGTGCCAGCGGGTTACCCACCGAGTCGATATCGCTGTACTGAATCCGCTGCCAATCCGCCGCCAGGGTCAAGGCCTCGTTTAACTGCCAGGCAATACCGGCGCCAAAGGATTCAGGGATGTCGAAGTCGCCGTCGTCCGCGAACAACCCGGCGTAGTCGTCAAAATTGGACATGTCGATCTCGGAAGACCAGGCGATGCCCAGGGTGACGCTGTCACTGACATTGCCCATCCAGCCCAGCTTGACGCCCCAGCCGGTGTTGCTGTCGTGGCCAAGGTCAGTGACGGAGCCGGGTCGGCTGCTGAAGCCGTCGAAGGGCGCCAGGCCTTTTGCCTCGAAACGTTGGTAGGCAAAGGTCGCTGCTGCGCCAAAGCTGTGGTTGCCCGCGCGCCAGGCGACCGAGGGTGTGATGAAAGCCTGCGCCAGGTCAACGCCGGCCATCCCGCTCGCGCCGAAAGCGGCGTAGGGATTGTCGGCGTAGCTGGTGTTCATGCCGCCATTACCATATAGCGCAATCCCCCAGCTCAGTTGTTCATTGACCGCCCGTGTAAAGCCAATGTCGGGCAGCAGGAACCAGGCGTCGTCATTGCCATCATAGCGGCCATCAGCACCCGCGAGGTTGCCTTCAATGACTGAGCTGCGATCAGGCTGGAACCAGGTCAGTCCGGCATCGATTCGATCACCGACCCTGCCGGTGCCCGCGGGATTGCTCGCAGCAACCAGGGCATCCTGCGGCAGTGCCAGGCTGACGCCGGCGACGGCCTGCGCGCGCACGCCGGTGCCGTGGGTAAAGTAGCCGTTGGTTGCCTGTGCCTGGGCAGCCGACATTGCAATGCCGACCAGCAGCAGTGTGCTGGTCAGGTGAGAGTTACTGGAAGTCACGCGAAGTCACCACTTGTGTTCAGGCGTTGTGTCATCATCCGGCTGGGCCGGAAGCCGAGGGTGAGCATCCTAGGGCAGTGAAGCGCGGGAGCCAAAGATCATCAATCGAGTTTAGTGAGAACCGGTCTATCCCCCGTTAATTGGGGAGAGCCGACTGTTTTTGAAAGGAATAAGTGGTAGCTACGGGTGGACTTGAACCACCGACCCCAGCATTATGAATGCTGTGCTCTAACCAGCTGAGCTACGTAGCCACAATTACTGCATGGGACTGCTGTCCCGAGAAGGCGCGCATTTTCCTAATTTTGCCGGGGCAAGTCAAGCGCCTGTCGGCCGTGGCTGCTGTTGCGTGATGCAGTGAATATTGCCGCCTCCGAGCAGGATTTCCCCGCCCGGCACCATCACTACCTCGCGCTCCGGAAAAAGCTTCTCCAGCGTTTTGCGGGCCACCGCATCCATCGGGTCGTCAAACCCGGGCATCACCACGCCGCCATTGACGATGAGGAAATTCACGTAAGAGGCGGCCAGCCGCTCCGGTTGTCCCTCTTCATCCGGTACCTGGCCGATGGCGCCACCCTCACTCTCCAGAACGGCGTAGCGGGCCGAGGGAATGGGAATGGTGTGCACACGCAGCGAGCGCCCCTTGGCGTCGAGGCTGTTCTCCAGCACCGCAAGCGCAGCCCGGCAGCGACTGTAGTTGGGGTCGGCGGCGTCATCGGTCCAGCAGAGCAGGACCTCGCTGGGTGCCACGAAGCAGCAGAAGTTATCGATATGGCCGTCGGTTTCGTCGTTGTACATGCCCTGTGGCAGCCAGATAATGGTGTCGACCGCCAAATAGTCCCGCAGGTAGGTTTCAATCGCATCCTGTGACAGTCCCGGGTTGCGGTTGCGGTGCAGCAGGCATTCCGCGGTGGTGATCAGCGTGCCTTCCCCGTCCACATGAATGGAGCCGCCTTCCAGCACGAAGCCGGGAGTCGCGTAGCGCGTAACGCCCTCCAGCTGGGCCACTTTCCGCGCGACCTGGCTGTCGATGTCCCAGGTGGGGTAGAGGCCGCCATCGTGACCGCCCCAGGCGTTGAAATCCCAGTCTACGGCTGCCAGGCCGCCCGCGTGGTCGATCACAAAGGTCGGGCCGCAATCGCGCATCCAGACGTCATCACTGGAAAGTTCAATAACGCGAGCATTCGGGATGTCAGCCAGCTGTGTCGAGGCGTTCAGGAATTGCGCCTGCGAGGTGCCTACGGTTACCGGTTCGAAGCGCGCGATGGCGGCGATAACCGCCCTGAAGGCGGCCTGCGCGGGCACGGCACCGGCGCGCCAGCTGTCGGGGCGCTCTGGCCAGAGCATCCATGTCCGCGTATGCGGGGCCCATTCCGCTGGCATGTAGTAGCCGTCGGCGCGTGGTGTGCCGGGTTGCGGAGTCACGCGTGTTCGCCGTCCAGTGTGTTGATGGGCGCGTAGAGCGGTGGCCGGCGGTCGCGGAATACGCCCCAGGCCGTGCGCATCTTCTCGATGGCGTCCAGGTCGAAGGTTTCTACCAGCACGCTCTCATGGGCGCCATCCGCATGCTGCACCAGTGCCCCGGTGTGGTCGGCGATGAAGGAGCCGCCGTAGAAGGTGATGTCGCTGTCTTCCTGAACCTCACGACCGATGCGGTTGCTGGCAATCAAGGGCATCAGGTTGGCGCCGGCGTGGCCCTGTTGCACCCGCTGCCAGTGGTCTCGAGAGTGGATGTCGGGGTCGTGGGGCTCACTGCCGATGGCGGTCGGGTAGAACAGCAGTTCGGCGCCCAGCAGTGCCATGCTGCGTGCGCTTTCCGGGAACCATTGATCCCAGCAGATGCCCACGCCGATGCGGGCATAACGGGTATTCCAGACCTTGAAACCGGTATCGCCGGGATTGAAGTAGAACTTCTCGTGGTAGCCGGGGCCGTCCGGAATATGGCTCTTGCGGTAGTTGCCGAGCAGGCTGCCGTCGGCATCGACAATGGCTACTGAATTGAAGCGGGCGCGACCGGCGAGCTCGAAGTAACTGATCGGCAGTACCACCTGCAGTTCCCGTGCAATGGCCTGAAAATGCCGGATGGCGGGATTTTCTGCCATTGCTGTGGCCAGCAGCATGTGGTCCTCATCCGGTTTCTGGCAGAAGTAGGGGGTTTCAAACAGCTCCTGCAGGAGAATGACCTGCGCGCCGGCCCGGTGCGCCTCCCGCACCAGGCGTTCAGCATTGGCGATATTTGCCGCCCGGTCCCAGCTGCAGGCCATCTGGGTGGCGGCGACGGTCACGGTGCGTGCCATGGGCTTCACTCCTACACGTTGAATCGGAAGTGGATAACATCACCATCCTGAACGATATAGTCCTTGCCCTCAAGGCGCCAGCGCCCCGCGTCCTTGGCGCCCTGCTCGCCCTTGTAGGTGATAAAGTCCTCGTAGCTGATGACCTCCGCGCGTATAAAGCCTTTCTGGAAGTCCGTATGGATAACCCCGGCGGCCTCCGGGGCGGTTGCGCCCACGCGCACGGTCCAGGCGCGGACCTCCTTCACACCGGCCGTGAAGTAGGTCTGCAGGTTGAGCAACTGGTAACCGGCCCGGATAACCCGATCCAGCCCCGGCTCTTCCATGCCCAGATCCTGCAGGAATTCCTGACGTTCGGCATCCTCCAGCTCGACGATCTCTGACTCCAGCTTGTTGCAGATGGCCACCACGACAGCCCCCTCGCTGGCGGCGATCTCGCGCACGGTGTCGAGGTAGGGATTTTCCTCAAAGCCCTCCTCGTCGACATTGGCGATGTACATGGTGGGCTTGACTGTGAGCAGGTGCAGGGTCTTCACCAGTGCCCGCTCGTTGTCATCAAACGCGAGTGAGCGCACGGGCAGGGCTTCGTTCAGGTGTGGCAGCAGCTTGCCTTCCAGCAGTGCCTTCAGGGCAATCGCCTCCTTGTCACCGCCCTTGGCGTTACGGGTCACTCGCTGCAGCTGTTTTTCGCAGCTCTCCAGGTCGGCCAGGGCCAGCTCGGTGTTGATCACGTCGATATCCGCCCGGGGGTCGACACGGTTTGCCACGTGGATGACATTGTCGTCATTGAAGCAGCGCACGACGTGGGCAATGGCATCGGTTTCGCGGATATTCGCCAGGAACTGGTTGCCCAGGCCTTCGCCCTTGGAGGCGCCGGCGACCAGCCCGGCAATGTCCACGAACTCCATCGTGGTCGACACCTCGCGCTGCGGTTTGACGATCTCGGCAATGCGCTTCTGGCGCGGGTCCGGTACCGGCACCACACCGGCATTGGGCTCGATGGTGCAGAACGGGAAGTTCTCGGCATCGATGCCGGCCCGGGTGAGGGCGTTGAAGAGGGTCGATTTGCCGACATTGGGCAGCCCGACAATTCCACATTTGAAACCCATGTTTGAATCCTGTGTCTACGGTACGAGTGTGAGGGGGCGAGTGTAGAGCGACGCGCGCGGTTCAGGGCGCACTGAAGCTGTGTAGCTGTGTCATTGCCCGCGTGTCTTCCCCCGCCAGAAACAGGGGCAGGGCATCAATGGCCGCGCCAATACTGGCCTCGATACGCCTCTGGTCAACCGCGCCGGCCCGGCCGAGAACATAACCCGTGACCTGGGACGCGTGGCCTGGGTGGCCAATGCCGATACGCAGTCGGGCGAAACTGTTGTTGTTGCCGAGGCGGGAGACAATATCGCGCAGCCCGTTGTGGCCACCGTGCCCACCCCCGCGTTTGAAGCGAGCGGTCCCGGCGGGAATGTCCAATTCGTCGTGCGCGACCAGAATGGCCTCGGGTGCGATCTTGAAAAAGTTCGCCATGGCCGCAACGGACTGCCCGCTGCGGTTCATGAACGTGGTGGGGATCAGCAATCGAATGTCGTGACCGGCCACCTGGATGCGTGCACTGAGGCCCGAAAAACGGGATTCTGGCTGCAGTGTGGCACCGTATTGGCGTGCCAGTGCCTCGACGAAGTCGGCACCGGCGTTGTGACGGGTTCCCCGGTAGTCGCTGCCCGGGTTGCCCAGTCCGGCAATCATGGATATGGAGCCTGCCAACGCCAGTGCCTCGCCGTTGCGAGAGATCAGTCCTCGCTGCTGTCCGAGCTGCTGTCTTCGGACGAGTCTTCCTCGGCGTCGCTGCCACCCTTGGGTGCAACAACGGAGGCGACCGCGAGGTCGTGGTCTTCGCCAAGAGCCAGGGCAACCGAGGTGACGCCCTGCGGCAGCGTGATGTCTGACAGGTGAATGATTTCACCGGTCTTGACGTCAGCCATGTCCACTTCAATGAACTCGGGGATGTCCGTCGGCAGACACAGTACTTCGATGTCGGTAGCCTGGTGCTGGATCATGCCGCCCTGAACCTTGACGCCGTGGCAGGTCTTTTCATTCAGGAAGTGAATCGGCACGTGAACCTTGATGGCCACGTTCTCGTTGACGCGCAGGAAGTCAGCGTGGGTCACGCTGTTGCGGGCCGGGTGGCGCTGCAGGTCCTTGAGGATCGCTTTCTCTTTTTTGCCGTTGATGTTGATCACCAGCACGTGAGAGAAAAATGCCTCGTTTTCCAGCGATTTTTCCAGATCCTTGCGGATGATGGACAGTGGCTGGGGGTCCTTGTCACCGCCGTAAATGATGGCGGGAACCTGGTCTGCGAGACGACGCAGGCGGCGGCTCGCACCTTTCCCCATGTCCTCACGCACTTCTGCGTACAACTCAAATTGGTCAGACATTGTCTGCACTCCTTTGATAACACACTGCTTCGCCTGCGACCGGCCCGGCAGTGGGTGGGTTATGCGCTGCCCCTACTGGAACAGCGCGCTGATGGATTCCTCGTTGGAAACCCGGCGAATCGACTCCGCCAGCAGGTCCGATATGGTCAGCTGGCGGATTTTCGAGACGGCCCGGGCGTCCGCGCTCAGGGGAATCGTGTCGGTGACGACCAGCTCGTCGAGCTGGGAATTACGAAGATTTTCCAGGGCGCGGCCAGACAGCACCGCGTGTGTGCAGTAAGCCACGACCTTGCTGGCCCCGCGCTCCTTGAGCGCATCGGCCGCCTTGCACAGGGTGCCGGCGGTGTCGACCATGTCGTCCACCAGCAGGCAGATGCGTCCGTCGACCTCTCCGATCAGGTTCATCACCTGGGCTTCGTTGGCCTGGGGGCGGCGCTTGTCGATGATGGCGAGGTCGGCGTCATCCAGCTGTTTGGCGATGGCGCGGGCCCGGACCACGCCGCCGATATCCGGCGATACGACGATCAGGTTCTCGTAGTTGCACTCCAGGATATCGGCGTTCAGGATGGGAGAGCCGTAGACGTTGTCTACCGGGCAACCGAAGAAACCCTGAATCTGCTCGGCGTGCAGGTCGACGGTGAGTACCCGATCAACGCCTACGGACACCATCATGTCGGCAACGACCTTGGCGGTGATCGGCACGCGGGCGGAGCGCACCCGACGATCCTGGCGTGCGTAGCCGAAATAGGGCACCACGGCGGTGATGCGGGCAGCCGATGCACGGCGCAGCGCATCGATCATGACCAGCAGTTCCATCAGGTTGTCATTGGTCGGGGCACAGGTAGGTTGCACGACAAACACGTCCTTGCCGCGGACGTTTTCATTCAGCTCGACCGCGATCTCGCCGTCGCTGAACTTGCCCACGCTGGCTTTGCCCAGGGAAAGATACAGTCGGTTGGCAATCTTCTGGGCCAGTTCCGGGTTTGCATTACCCGTAAAGACCATCAGCTTGGAGGACACGGCACTTCTCTCCTGGGGGGATATGGCTGGGGTGGTAGGATTCGAACCTACGAATGCCGGGATCAAAACCCGGTGCCTTGCCACTTGGCGACACCCCAATAATTCGTTGTAAACTTCAGGCCAGTGCCCTCAGTGCAGGTGATTCGTTGACGCCCTTTGCAACGAAGGAGACCCACTTCCCGGGGACTTCCCGCTGCGCCGCCTGCGCCTGTTCCCGTGTGCCAAAGGCGGCAAATACACAGGACCCGGTGCCAGTCAGCCGCGGCTCGGCAAATTGCCGCAGCCAGTTGAGCGCTTCACCTGTTTCAGGGTAGCGCGCGACAACAACCGGTTCACAGTCGTTGCGGTGTACCCCCTGAAAAAAGGCGGCCATTGTGATCGGCAGGCTGTCTCGTGTCAATTCCCGGTCGGAAAAAATTTCCCCTGTGGGCACCGCACAGCGGGGCTTGAGGATGAGGTACCAGGCCTCTGGCAGGTGGATTGCCGTCAGCACCTCGCCGATGCCCTCGGCCCAGGCACTGTGACCGCCGACAAACACCGGCACGTCCGCCCCCAGGGAGGCGCCCAGGGCCTGCAGGGTGTCGAGGCTCATGTCGAGCTGCCACAGCCGGTTCAGCGCCAGCAGTGTGCTCGCCGCGTTGGAGGAGCCTCCGCCAAGCCCGCCGCCCATGGGAATCTGTTTGTCACAGGTAATCGCGGCGCCCAGTGTACCACGCTGCAGCAGCTGTGCGGCGCGCAGGATCAGGTTGTCCCGGAGGGGCACATCGCTGCCCGGCATGTCCAGGGTGACGGTGCCGCTGTTGTTGGCGGTGAACGTCATCCTGTCTCCCCAGTCCAGGAGCTGAAATACGGTCTGCAAGGTGTGATAGCCGTCCTCGCGTCGGCCGGTAACGTGCAGGAACAGGTTCAGCTTGGCGGGCGATATCAGCGCCACGCTGCTGCTCATGGTTCGCGACCTGCGCGCCAGTGCTGAATGATCACTTTGGCGCGTGTGGCACCGCGCTCCAGCGTCAATCGCGTGGGCAGGAAGTACACGCCCACCTGCTGGTAGCGCTCGTAGCGTATCCGCCAGCCCGACTGCTGCAGGGTCTGCAGCAGGTCATCGGCGATGTCCAGCACATCGGGCGGGGGCGTCGGGGCGGGAATGCCCTTGAGCCAGTGGGGCAGGGCCGCAAGCGGCAGATCCCAGCCCGTCTCCTGCGCCATGACATCCGGTGTCGACAGGTCGAACAAGCGCAGGGACTCTCCCTGCGACACTGCCAGCGTGCGACCATCACTGCGCAGCTCCGTGGCCTGCAGTCCCAGGGGCCCGCTGAGCTGCACCGTGGTGTCGCTTTGCCGCTGTTCCCAGCTGAGACTGGCAGATTCCGACTGTTCCCCATTGCGCAGGGCGATCTTGCCGGTGGCGGACCAGTCGTCCAGCGCGCCCAGCCGTTGCGACCGTTGCAGCCAGGGGCTGTCCGGGAGTGGCGCTGGTGCTGTGGCGCAGCCGGTCAGCCACAGCCCGATGCACACAAGGGCAAGGCGCAGGGCGGGGGCGTACTGCAGATTCACTCGCCTTCAAGCCGTGCAGGGGGCACCTGCAGGCGCTGTAGCGTCTCCAGCAGGGTGCGGTGTTCGGGATCCAGCTGCAGCCCGTTGCGCCAGACGGCGGTGGCGTCCTCCTCACGACCCAGGGTCCAGAGCACCTCGCCGAGATGCGCCGCGACCTCGGGATCCTTCAGCCCCGTCCAGGCCCGTTGCAGGTAGTGCAGCGCCTCTTCCGCCCGGTTCTGCCGGAACAGCACCCAGCCCATGCTGTCCAGGATGGCCGGTTCCTCCGGGGCCAGGGTAAGGGCACGGGAAATGAGCTGCTCGGCTTCCGCATAGCGGTTGGTGTGGTTGCTCAGGGTGTATCCCAGCGCGTTCAGCGCCGTGGCGTTGTCCGGGTTGTCTTCCAGGATATGCCTCAGGTCCGCCTCCATGCCGTTCAGGTCGCCCAGTTGCTCGCGCAGCATGGCGCGACTGTAGCGCAGGGAGCCGGCCTCCGGCAGCGTGGCCAGGGCCTGGTCCAGCAGTGCCAGGCTGGCTTCCAGCAGGCTGGCCCGGGTCAGCAGCTCGGACTCGAGCGCGAACAGCTGCTCCGTCAGAGTGGGGTAGCTGGCGCGCTGCTGGTCGAAGAAGGCGGCGCTTTCGCTGACGTTGCCCTGCTCGATCAGCAGGCGCCCGACCCGTCCGCGTGCATTGAAGAATTCCCGGCTGCTGGGGTCTTCGACCTGTGTGTAGGCGGCGATCGCCTCCTCGGGGCGTCCTTCCTGCTCCAGGATACGCCCGAGGTAGTAATTCGCCTCGTCGACCCGCTGTTCCAGCGCCAGCACCTGTCGCAGGTAGGCCTTGGCCGCCAGCGTGTCGCCCGCATCCTGGTTGAGCAGGGCCAGGGACAGCAGCAGGTCGCCGTCGCGCGGGGAGCGGGCCGAGAGAATTTCGAACTGGCGGCGCGCAGCGCCGATGTCGGAGCGGGTCAGCAGACGGGCGTACTGGAGGCGCAGGGCGCTGTTGTCCGGTTGCTCTTCCAGCGCAGCTTCGATGCGCTGGAACGGCCGTTCCTCCTCCGCTTCCAGGCGCAGCTTGGCGTCCAGCATGAGACCCTGGGTTTGCCCGGGGTCCAGCGCCAGCAGACGCTCCAGAGCAGCGCGAGTGCCTGCCGCATCACCCAGCTCGTCGCGGATCAGGGCATGCGTGAGCAGCAGGCCGGTATCGTCGGGTCGTTCCGCCAGCAGGGTGTCGACGGCGTCATCGAGTGCGGCTTTCTCGGTAGCCGGCAGCTCGCGGAAGCCGCTCAGCAGCATGGGGAAGCTGGTGCGCAGGTCGTTGCGCGCGACCACTGCCAGGTGGGGTACCGCCTGCGCCGGATGACCCTTGCGGATCAGCAGCGTCGCCAGTGTGTTGTTGGCCTCCGGACTGTCGGGGTCCAGTTCGACCCAGAGGCTCACCGCCTCATACGCCTCGGCTTCGCGCTTCATGAACTGGGCGAGGTGTGTGGCGTGTGCGCTGATCGCGGGATCCCGCAGCAGCCGGGCCTGTTCCAGGTAGGTGGTCAGCGCGGTGTCGTAGTCGCTGCGGCGCAGGGCAAACTCGGCCAGCAGCAGCGGGTAGAGGCTCGCGGCCGGAAAGGCGCGCTCCGGTGGCTCCGGGACCTCGGCAGCGGCAGCGGCCGGCGCCGGGTCCTTGGCCGGCGCAGCAGGTGGGGTGGACGCGCAGCCCCCCAGCGCCAGCAGGAGCGCACTTGTCAGCAAGAGTCGGAGCATGGTCAGGACAGGTATCGATATCCGGCGTGAGGCAGCAATAGTGACACACTCAGGGGTTGAATCCCAAGTGGTGTAAAGCGGATCGCGGGCGATGCCGCCGGCGGCAGCCTCACAAGATGCCTGTCATTCAGCGCATATCTTGGTAGAATCATGGGCTTATCAGACAGGATGTGGTTCGGTTTGCGGCGTCTACCTGGCCCGCCACCCCTCCGGAGCCCCTCGCGCGCTATGAATCTCATTGCCCTCGGAATCAATCACAACTCGGCTGGCGTCGAGGTGCGCGAGCGCGTGGCATTTGCACCGGAGCAGGTGACGGAAGCACTGGAGCATGCCTGTGAGCATGCAGGGCTCGACGAAGTCGTGATTCTGTCCACCTGCAATCGCACCGAGCTCTACGCTATCGTGCCGGAGGCGTCCCGCTGTGCGGAGAAGTCCGCGCAGCTCGTGGATTGGATGGCGAACTACCATCATTTGTCCCGCGATGAGTTGCGCCGGGCGGCCTATCACTACGAGTCGGCTGATGCGCTGCGCCACATGGTCAAGGTAGCCAGCGGCCTCGATTCCATGGTGCTGGGTGAGCCCCAGATATTCGGCCAGTTGAAGTCCGCCTATGCGGTAGCAGCGGAAGCGGGCACCATCGGCGCGGATATGGGGCGCCTGTTCCAGAAGGTATTTGCCCTCGCCAAGCGGGTGCGCACGGATACCGCGATCGGCGAAAATCCGGTGTCCGTGGCCTACGCCGCCGTCGACCTCGCCGGCCATATTTTTTCCGACCTGAGCCGCTGCGATGCGCTGCTGGTCGGCGCAGGAGAAACCATCGAACTGGTGGCGCGGCACCTGCTGGAAGCCGGCGTACAACGCATCGTGATCGCCAACCGGACTCTGGGACGTGCGCGCGAGCTGGCGCAGAAGTTCGGCGCCGAGGCAGTGCTGCTGGCGGAGATCCCGGAGCACCTGCCCCAGGCAGATATCGTCATCACGTCGACGGCGAGCCAGTTGCCGATTCTCGGTAAGGGCGCCGTTGAGCAGGCCATCAAGGTGCGCAAGCACCGCCCGGTCCTGATGGTGGATATTGCGGTTCCCCGGGATATAGAGCCGCAGGTGGCGGATCTGCCCGATGTCTACCTGTACACAGTGGATGATCTGCGCGATATCGTGGAACAGAACCTGCGCAGCCGCCAGACGGAGGCGCGCAAGGCCGACCAGCTTATCGAAGCCGGTGTCAGCGAGTACCTCGAGGAACTGCGCAGCCTCGCCGCTGTGGACAGCGTGCGGCAATACCGTGACATGGCGGAATCGATCCGTGAGCTGGAATTGCAGCGGGCGCTGCGCGCCCTGGCCCGCGGGGATGACCCGCAGCAGATCGTCGCCCAGCTGGCGCGCGGCATCACCAACAAGCTGATTCACGCGCCCACTGCCGGCCTCAAACGGGCCAGCGCCGAAGGTCGCCAGGATCTGCTGGCAGGCGCCCGCCGCCTGCTGGGTCTGGATGACGCCGCGCACAGCGCCCCCGGCGCCAGCCGCCTGGAACCCGTGGAGGACGCCCCGGCATCCACCTCTGCACCGCAAGCCCAATCCCGAGTCGACCGAACCCTGCAATGAAAGCTTCCCTGCTGACCAAACTGGATGCCCTCACTGATCGCCACGAGGAGGTCTCTGCACTGCTCGGCGACGCCGAGACGATCGCCGACCAGAACCGCTTTCGGGAACTCTCCCGCGAGTATGCCGAACTGGAAGAGGTGGTCAGCTGCTATCACCAGTACAGCCGCGTGCGCGCAGATCTGGATGAGGCACGCAGCATGCTGCAGGAGGCGGATGCAGACATCGTGGCCATGGCGGAGGAAGAGATCGCCAGCGGCACGGGGCGTCTGGAGGCCCTGGAGCAGGAGCTGCAGGCACTGCTGCTGCCGCGGGACCCGCAGGACTCCTGCAACGTGTTCCTCGAGATTCGCGCCGGAACCGGTGGCGACGAGGCCGCAATTTTCTCCGGCGACCTGTTTCGCATGTACAGTCGTTACGCGGAGACCATGGGCTGGAAGATCGAGGTCCTGTCCGAGCGTCCGGGTGAACACGGGGGCTTCAAGGAAATCATCACGCTCGTTGAGGGGCGCGATGTGTATGCCCACCTCAAGTTCGAATCCGGTGCACATCGGGTGCAGCGTGTGCCGGAAACCGAATCCCAGGGCCGCATTCACACGTCTGCCTGTACGGTAGCGGTGATGCCGGAGCCGGACGAGGTCGCCGTCGGTGCCATCAGCAAGGCGGATATCCGCGTCGACACCTTCAGGGCCTCAGGTGCGGGTGGCCAGCACGTCAACAAGACCGACTCTGCGGTGCGCATCACACACCTGCCCAGCGGCATTGTTGTCGAATGCCAGGATGAGCGCTCACAGCACAAGAACCGGGCCCGGGCGATGTCCCTGTTGCAGGCAAAATTGCAGACGTCAGCGCAGGACAAGCAGGCCGCAGAGCAGGCCGAGCAGCGCCGCAACCTGGTGGGCACCGGGGATCGCTCCGATCGCATCCGCACCTACAATTTTCCCCAGGGCCGCGTCACAGACCACCGCATCAACCTGACGCTGTACAAGCTTGACGAAGTCATGCAGGGGGAACTGGACGCCATCATCGGCCCGCTGCGTCAGGAGTACCAGGCGGATCAACTGGCGGCCATGGCGGCACACTGATGCTGACGGTCGACGCCTGCCTGCGCGCCGGCAACGACCTGCCGGGAGACAGTGCGCGCCGCGATGCCGAAATCCTCCTCACCCATGTGCTGGGCAAGCCCCGGAGTTGGCTCTACGCCTGGCCCGATGCGCAACTGACACCCGCACAGGCTGCCCGCTATGCAGCCCTGCTGGCCCGCCGCCGCGCCGGTGAGCCGGTAGCGTACCTGATCGGTGAGCGCGAGTTCTGGTCGCTGCCGCTGCGGGTGACCGACGCCACGCTGATTCCCCGCCCGGAGACCGAGACGCTGGTTGAATGGGCCCTGTCATTACCCTTGCCCCACGATGCCAGCGTGCTTGACCTCGGGACGGGCACCGGGGCCATCGCCATTGCCCTGGCGGTGGAGCGCGCGGGCTGGCAACTGACTGCACTGGACTGCTGCAGTGCGGCCCTTGCGGTGGCAGAGGACAACATCGCGCGGCTGTGTCCGGGGCGGGTGCGCTGTCTGCAGTCCGACTGGTTCGCGGCGCTGCAGGGTACACGTCACGCGCTGATTGTCAGCAATCCGCCCTACGTGGAGAGCAACAGTCCCTGGCTGGCACAGGGTGATGTGCGCTTCGAGCCTGTCGGGGCACTGGTTGCCGGTGAGCAGGGGCTTGATGACCTGGCACAGCTCTGTTTGGCCGCGCCGGCCCACCTGCTCGCCGGCGGCTGGCTGCTGTTAGAGCACGGCCATCAACAGGGCGCAGCGGTGCGGCAGTTGCTGCGGGAAAGTGGCTTCGAGTCCGTTGCCACGCGCTGTGATCTGGCGGGCAGGGAGCGAGTGACCGGTGGCTGCTGGCATGCTGACTGACGCGGACCTTGTGCGTTACAGCCGGCAGCTGTTGCTGCCGGATTTCGGTATCGACGGACAGCAGGCGCTGGCGGCAGCCCGGGTGCTGATTGTTGGTCTTGGCGGATTGGGCAGCCCCGCGGCCCTGTACCTCGCTGCGGCGGGGGTCGGTCACCTGCGGCTGGCTGACGGCGACGCGGTGACGTCGAGCAACCTGCAGCGCCAGATATTGCATGATGAAACCACCCTGGGCATGAACAAGGCCGCCTCCGCGGTACGGCGCCTGGCGGCACTGAATAGCACGACCCGGCTGCAGCCCATCGCCACGCATCTGCAGGGTCGCGCACTGGCGGAGGCGGTCGCCGGGCAGGACCTGGTCATTGATGCCAGTGATCGTTTCAGCACCCGCTACGCGGTGAATCGGGCGTGCGTGGAGCTGGGGGTGCCCCTGCTGTCGGCCTCCGCGGTGCGTCTGGAAGGGCAGCTGGCGCTGTTTGACACACGCTCGGGCGGCGCCTGCTACCGTTGCCTGTATCCCCTGGCGGCCGCCGATGACGCCCAGCAGGCCTGTGCCGAGTCCGGCGTGCTCGGGCCGGTGGTGGGCGTGCTGGGGTCGCTGCTGTCGCTGGAGGCACTCAAGTACCTCGCGGGCCTGCCAACCCTGCGCGATGAAGTGCTCATGCTGGATTTGCGCACGTTGTCCCAGTACCGCCTGCGCCTGCAGCGGAAGCCGGATTGCCCGGATTGCGGTTCACCTGCAACGCGCTGAATCGCCCCGTCGGCAAACTTTTTGCCCTGTGTGGGGTCACACTGTCACGCACCGGAGAGTATGCTCTATGGATTGGCTGATCGGACTGTATTACCGCTTGCACAACGGCGTCTTTGGCACCTTGCGCCACGTCGACTGGCTGGCGCCACTGGCGCTGCGCCTGTACCTGGTGCCCGTTTTCTGGATGGCCGGGACACAGAAAATCGCCGGCATGGACAACACCATCGAGTGGTTTGCCAACGAGGATTGGGGTCTGGGCTTGCCGTTCCCCGCGCTGCTGGCCCACCTGGCCGCCTACACGGAAGCCATCGGCGCACTGCTGCTGCTTGTCGGGCTCGCCACACGCTGGGTTGCCCTGCCGCTGATGGTGACCATGCTGGTCGCGGCGTGGACCGTGCACTGGCAGAACGGCTGGGCGGCGATTGCAGATTCCGGCGCAGAGGATATCGCGGTGCGCCTTGGCACCGCGCGCGATCTCCTGCGTGAGCACGGCAATTACAGCTGGCTGACCGAGCACGGTAATCTCGTGGTGCTGAATAACGGCATCGAGTTTGCCGCTACCTATTTCGCCATGCTGCTGGCACTGTTGTTCATGGGGGGAGGGCGCTTTGTCAGTGCCGACTACTATCTCTCGCGTTTGTATCCCGGCAGCGGCACGTCCCGGACAAAACTGCTAGACTAGTGCCCCTGTGAAACAGTGCAAGTCCGTGAACCCTGACAGGAAGCAACCTTGATCAAGAGTCTACTCGGCCGCGGCAGCAAAAATGCTGATGGCGCCGCCGCCACACCCCCCCCTCCCGAAGCCTCCGCCAGTGATTCGACGCACGGTAAGCCGCCCCGCGGCCCCGGGCACAGTGACCGCGGACAGGGCAAGTCCGGAAAGCAGCGCGCCCGCCGTTCCCCTGCCCCCGAGAAGCCCTGGAGCCTGGACGACTTTCAGGTGGCGCCGGAAGAGGGCAAGACACGTTTCCATGACCTCGGCTTGCGCGAGGAGCTGATGCGCGGCATCGCGGGGCTCGGTTTCAGTTACTGCTCGCCGATTCAGGCGGCGATCCTTCCGCATACCCTGCAGGGTCACGACGCGATCGGCAAGGCGCAGACCGGAACCGGCAAGACAGCGGCCTTTCTGATTACCGTCTTCAACGACATGCTGTGCCATCCGCAGGAAGGCGAGCGCTTCCTCGGCGAGCCGCGAGCCCTGGTGATCGCGCCGACACGGGAACTGGTTATGCAGATTGCCGCTGACGCGGAGGACCTTGCCAGGTTCACGGGTCTTAAGGTGGTCACGCTGATTGGTGGAATGGATTACCAGAAGCAGTTGAACCGGCTGAACAGCGACGTCGTCGACCTCGTTGTGGCGACGCCCGGTCGCCTGATCGACTTCATGCAGCGCCGCGACCTGTTCCTTGATCGCGTGGAGACGCTGGTGCTCGACGAAGCAGACCGTATGCTGGATATGGGCTTCATTCCCCAGGTGAAACGCATTGTGCGGGCCACGCCTCCCAAGCAGAACCGCCAGACCCTGCTGTTTTCCGCGACCTTCACACAGGACATCATCAACCTCTCAGAGCAGTGGACCTGGGAACCGGTGACGATCGAGATTGAGCCCGATCATGTGGCCACTGACTCGGTAGACCAGAAGGTCTATCTGGTGAGCAGTGAGCAGCGCTATCGCCTGCTGGTCAATCTGGTGCGCAGCCCGGAAGCCACCAGCGTTATTGTGTTTGCCAACCGCCGGGATCAGGTGCGCAGGCTGCATGAACGCCTGCGCAAGGCGGGTGTCTCCTGCGGCATCCTCTCCGGGGAGATTCCGCAGGCCAAGCGCACCAGTACGTTGGCCCAGTTCAAGAAGGGTGATATCAAGGTGCTGGTCGCCACGGATGTCGCCGGTCGCGGCATTCACGTGGATGGTGTCAGCCACGTGGTCAACTACAATCTGCCGGAAGATCCGGACGATTACGTGCACCGCATCGGCCGCACGGGGCGCGCGGGGGCGACCGGCGTGTCCATCAGCTTCGCCAGCGAAGACGACGCGTTCCTGCTGCCGGATATTGAGGCCCTGCTGGGTGAGCGGCTCGAGTGTACCCACCCCCCCGAGTCACTGCTCGCGTAGTTCCTCACACCAGAGCAGGGTGGCGCCAACCACCGCTGCCGGGACCACGAAGAAGTTGATCACCGGTATGCCGGCGCACAGCGCGACCAGGCCACCGAAGCCCAGGCTGCTCAGACGCTTGCGGGCTACCGCCGCTTTCACTTCGGCAAACCCCAGTTGGTGGTTATCGACCGGGTAGTCGACAAACTGGATGCTCATCATCCAGGCGCCCAGCAGGAACCATAGTAGCGGCGCGGCCAGATTGATGCCGGGCACAAAACTGAGCACCAGGACCAGCAGTGCCATGGGCAGGTAGTAGGCCAGTTTGGCCAGTTCCCGCAGCACGGCTCGGGGCACGGAAAGCAGGGCGGCCAGCGGGCCTTCCAGTGCGTCCACGGGCTGCCCGGTCAGGAGTTCCTCGGCTTTTTCGGCGAGCAGGTTATTGAAGGGTGACGCGATCAGCAGTGCCAGTGCGGTAAAGGTGTAGCCGGCAAGCAGGCCAAACACGACCACCAGCAGCGGCCAGATGATCCACTCAAGAAACGCCAGCCAGCCGGGCAGTGCTGCCATCCAGTCGTTGATGGTGCGGTCGAGAAAACTGAACGCAACGCCCAGCAGCGATGCGAAGATAAGCACGTTGACCAGCAAGGGCACGATGACGAACAGGCGCAATGCGGGGTGTGTGAGTAGGCGGGCGCCGCGGAACAGGTAGTCCGCGCCGCGAGCAAGGTTGCCTTCCATAGAAAACATGGCCTCTTGTTGGTTGGCGTGAAACCCGGTGATCTGCCGCGCTATAATGATGCACTGCATGGGAGCGGGAAGCCATGGTTGACGAAGAATCCGAGCTGTTTTTCCAGGAAGTGGCCGATGTGGTGCCACTGAAACGTGAAAAGCGCGTGCCGCTCGTCCCGGGCGCCGATGGCCGGGACCCGTCGGTCGAGGCGCGCCGGCAGGCGGCGGTCAGCGCGCCCGAGGCAGACAGGAATCTGCTCAGTGATCGCGAGGCAGAGCCACTGGACGCCTGGTATGTGCTTGAGTTCAAGCGCCCGGGCGTACAGAACGGCGTGTATCGCAAACTACGCCAGGGGCGCTATGAGCAGGAGGCCCGGCTGGACCTGCACCGTATGACGGTAGCGGTGGCTCGGCGTGAGCTGTTTGCGTTCCTGGAGCAATGCCATGAGCTGGGGCTGCGCAGTGTTCTGCTGATCCATGGCAAGGGCGAACGCAAGGCCGAGCGCGAGCGCAGTGCCGTGCTCAAGGGGCATGTGAACGTGTGGCTGCAGGAAGTGCCCATGGTGCAGGCGTATCACAGTGCCCAGCCGCAGCACGGCGGCACAGGTGCGGTGTATGTGCTGTTGCGCAAGAGCGAGGAGCAGAAGCGCAAGAATCGGGAGCGCTTCATGAAGGGCCGCGTGCCGATTGATCGTTGAGGCTCCCCGGGCTCCCGGCGGAGACGTCCCGTCCCGGTATCAGAGCCCGGCAGCCCGCCTCAGGATTTCCGCGTACTCGGTGCCATGGCGGTGCTCGCTGATGATGTCGAGGACGGTGCGGCCATCCTTGCCTGTGGCCAGGAGGTTGCGGCCGTCGGCAGTAAAGAACTCGACGAACAGCTGGAAGTCGGATGCGCGCATGCTCTGGTAGGCTTTCAACAGCATGTGAAAGTCGTGGTCGCTGCCATCGTGCGAACGCACCCCGAGGAAGCTGCGGATGTGGTCCTCGGTCCAGACCTCATCGATGACCTTTTCCTTGTCTTTTCTCATGTGTTCCCGTGTCCACCGGCATCTGCCAGTTGCTGGTTGAGCAGATCGTTGACCATCTGCGGATTCGCCTGTCCCTTGGACAGTTTCATGATCTGGCCGACAAAAAAGCCAGAGAGTTTCTTGCGCCGGTTTTCATCCGCCGCCAGGTACTGGGCGACCTGTTCCGGATTGCCCCGGATCACCTCGGAGACCATGGCCTCAAGGGCGCCGCTGTCGCTCACCTGGCGCAGGCCGCGCGCTTCGATAATGCTGTCAGCGTCGCCTTCCCCGGCCCACATGGCCTCGAATACCTGCTTGCCGATCTTGCCTGAGATGCTGCCATCGAGGATACGCTGCAGCAGTGCGGCGAGGGCTGGCGCGTCCACCGGGCTCTCGCCCAGGCTCAGGTCGCTGCGGTTGAGTTGCCCGAGCAGCTCCACCTGCACCCAGTTGGCCGCCAATTTGGCGTCACCGCAGTGTTTTGCCACGCTTTCGTAGAAATCCGCCAGCGGGCGCTCTGCCGCAAGTACGGTCGCGTCATAGGCGCTGAGACCATAGTCGGCGATGAACCGCTCACGTTTGGCCGCCGGCAGCTCGGGCAGGCTGGCGCGTATGCTATCGACCCAGCTTTGCTCAATCACCACGGGCAGCAGGTCCGGCTCGGGGAAGTAGCGGTAGTCGTTGGCGACCTCTTTGCTGCGCATGGAGCGGGTTTCGTCGCGCTCCGCATCGTATAGCCGGGTCTCCTGCACCACCTGTCCACCGGCTTCGAGAATGTCTGCCTGTCGCTCGATCTCGTGGTGGATGGCTTTCTCGACGAAGCGGAAGGAATTGACGTTCTTGATTTCCGCGCGGGTTCCCAATGTCTCGCTGCCTGCGGGGCGCAGCGACAGGTTGATATCACAGCGCATCGAGCCCTCGGCCATGTTGCCGTCGGAAATCCCCAGGCTGGTAACCAGGCTGTGCAGCGTCTTGAGGTAGGCGACCGCTTCTTCTGCGCTGCGCAGGTCGGGTTCGCTGACGATCTCCAGCAGCGGCGTACCGGCGCGATTGAGATCGATACCCGTCTGGTTGTGAAAGTCTTCGTGCAGCGACTTGCCGGCATCCTCTTCCAGGTGCGCGCGGGTGATGCCGATGCGGCGCACACTGCCGTCTTCCAGCTGGATGTCAAAGTGCCCGCGCCCGACGATGGGCTCCTGAAACTGGCTGATCTGGTAGCCCTTCGGCAGGTCGGGGTAGAAGTAATTCTTGCGGTCAAACACCGAGCGCAGCCCGATTTCCGCACCGATACCCAGGCCGAACATGACGGCGTAGCGCACCGCCTGTTCGTTGAGCACCGGCAGCATGCCCGGCATGGCGAGGTCCACCGCGCAGGCCTGGGTGTTCGGCTCAGCGCCAAAGCGCGTGGCCGCACCGGAAAAGATCTTCGATTCGGTGGCCAGTTGCAAATGCACCTCCAGCCCGATGACCACTTCCCAGTTCATGATGAGGCCTCCACGGGTGCTTGCCTGTGCCAGTCGCTCGCCTGCTGCAGCTGGTGTGCCACGTTCAGCAGGCGGGCCTCGTCGAAATGCGGGCCGATCAGCTGCAGGCCAACGGGCAGCCCCGCCGCCTGGCCCGCCGGTACCGACATCGCGGGCAGCCCGGCAAGGTTGACGGCAAGGGTATAGACGTCCTCAAGGTACATGGCCAGCGGGTCGCTGGTTTTGGCGCCGAGGCCGAAGGCGGGCCCCGGGGTGGTGGGCCCGGCAATGATGTCCACGTTGGCGAACGCGTCGAGGAAGTCCTGGCGAATCAGGCGGCGAACCTGCTGCGCCTTGCGGTAGTAGGCGTCATAGTAGCCTGCAGAGAGGGCAAAGGTACCCACCAGGATGCGCCGTTTGACCTCGTCGCCAAAGCCTTCCTGCCGGCTGCGCGTATACAGGTCATGCAGGTCGCGGGGTGCCTCGCAGCGGTAGCCGTAGCGCACGCCGTCATAGCGTGACAGGTTGGTCGAGGCCTCTGCGGGGGCGATGATGTAATACGTGGGAATGCTCAGCTCGGTATGGGGCAGGGTGATGTCGACCAGCGTTGCCCCCTGCTGCTCAAGCAGCGCGAGCGCCGCGTGGATGCGGTCTCCGGTAGCGGTATCGAGCCCCTCGCCGAAATACTCTCGCGGCAGGCCGATACGCAGCCCGGTCAGCGGCTGGCGCAGCTGCGCCGTGTAGTCCTCGACCGGATGGGCTGAGCTGGTGGAGTCCAGGGGGTCGAGGCCGGCAATGGCGTTGAGCAGCAGCGCGCAGTCCTCGGCACTGCGTGCCATGGGCCCGCCCTGGTCGAGGCTCGAGGCATAGGCCACCATGCCCAGCCGCGATACGCGCCCGTAGGTGGGCTTCAAACCGGTGATACCGCAGAATGCCGCCGGTTGGCGAATGGACCCGCCGGTATCGGTGCCCGTAGCCAGTGGCACCAGGCGCGCCGCTACCGCGGCGGCAGAGCCGCCTGAAGAGCCGCCGGGCACCCGGGTGGTGTCCCAGGGGTTGCGGGTGCTGCCGTAAAAGCTGGTTTCGCTGGACGAGCCCATGGCGAACTCGTCCATGTTGGTTTTGCCCAGGAGCACCGTGCCGGCGTCACGCAAAAGCCGGGTGACGGTGGCGTCATAGGGTGGGACAAAATTGTCGAGCATCTTCGAGCCGCAGCTGGTGCGCAGCCCCGTGGTGCAGAAAATATCCTTGTGCGCCAGAGGGATACCGAGCAGCGGCCCCTGCTCGCCAGCCGCCAGGCGGGCATCCGCGTTCGCCGCAGCAGCCAGGGCGCCGGCGTCGTCCACGGAGATGAAACTGTTGTACTGCGGGTCCAGCGAGCGTATGCGCTGCAGGCAGTGCCGGGTCAATTCGGTGCTGCTGAATTCCCGGCTGCGCAAGGCGTGGGCGAGCTCTGCGACTGAAAGATCATGCATGTGACGTCCCGAGGGCGGCTTTGCCGCTTCAATCAATGACTTTGGGTACCAGGTAGAGACCGTTCTCCACGGCGGGCGCGATGGCCTGGAAGGCGTCGCGCCGGTTGTCCTCGGTGACAGCATCGCTGCGCAGGCGCTGGACCGCGTCCAGCGGATTGGCCATGGGCTCCACGGCCGCCGTATCCACTGACTGCAGCTGATCCACCAGCCCGAGGATGGTGGCGATGCGATCGGTGACCTCGGCGACTGCCTCGGGGGCTATGCGCAAGCGCGCCAGCTCGGCCAGTTTTTCAATGTCGTCCTGGTGTACTGTCATTCGATTTACTACCGTCAGCGAGCCTGCCGCCTTCTCGGCGGGGGCGTAAAGTTATCACATTTGCGCCTTGCCCAAAATCCCTGCCATTGATACAGTTATTGGCCAGGTTACACACCGCAGAATAACGAATGAGGCGGTCTCTCAACTGCAGGCCTCTCGGGCCCTGAGGCCCGCCGCGAAGGGGTGTCGCTGAGCTCCGGTACGGAGTTCCCCGATCTATTCACAAGGTAGTCAAAATTCATGTTGAAGAAGCTGCGCGGCGTGTTCTCAAACGATCTTTCTATCGATTTGGGTACAGCGAACACGCTGATTTATGTGCGCGACAAGGGCATTGTTCTCAATGAGCCCTCGGTAGTGGCGATCCGTTTTCACAACGGGCAGAAAACCATCGAAGCTGTGGGCACCGAAGCCAAGCGCATGCTCGGGCGCACGCCCGGCAATATCACCGCTATCCGCCCACTCAAGGACGGTGTCATTGCAGATTTCCAGGTCACCGAGAAAATGCTGCAGCATTTCATAGCCCGGGTGCACGAGAGCCGCTTCATCCGTCCCAGCCCGCGCGTGCTGGTCTGCGTGCCCTGCATGTCGACGCAGGTTGAACGGCGCGCGATTCGCGAGTCCGCATTGAGCGCCGGTGCGCGTGAGGTGCGCTTGATCGAGGAGCCCATGGCGGCGGCCATCGGCGCCGGCCTGAATGTCGAGGAGGCCACTGGCTGCATGGTGGTGGATGTGGGCGGTGGCACGACGGAAATCGCCATCATTTCACTCAACGGCGTCGTGTATCGCGATTCGCTCCGTATCGGTGGCGACCGTTTCGATGAGGCCATTGTCTCGCATGTGCGCCGGCGCTATGGCAGCCTCATTGGCGACGCGACCGCAGAACGCATCAAGCAGGAAATCGGTTGTGCCTTTGCCGGCAGTGAACTGCGTGAAATCGACGTACGTGGGCGCAATCTGGCAGAGGGCGTGCCGCGCAGCTTCACCCTGAACAGCGACGAGATACTCGAAGCCTTGCAGGACCCGCTGCAGGCTATCGTTCAGGGCGTGAAGTCTGCCCTGGAGCAGTCGCCGCCTGAACTGGCGGCCGATATCGCGGAAAGCGGCATTGTGCTCACCGGCGGCGGCGCGCTCCTGCGCGACCTCGACCGCCTGATTTCCGAAGAGACCGGCCTGCCCGTTATTGTCGCCGAGGACCCCCTGACCTGCGTCGCACGCGGTGGCGGTCGCGCCATGGAGCAGATGGATCGGCACACGATTGACCTGCTCTCCACCGAGTAGGGCGCGCGGCGGGGGCTGTTATCAAGCCGCTATTTCTCAAGGAATCCCACCTCGGCCTGCGCATATCGCTGGCCATTCTGGTGGTGGTTTGCCTGATTGCCGCTGACCTGCGCTACAACAAGCTCGATCACAGCCGCGCGGTGCTCGATACGCTGGTGGCACCGCTGATCTGGGTGGCGGATATCCCCGCGCGCCTTGGCCAGTGGCAGGATACGCACATTCGCTCGCGCGCGCGGCTGCTGGAGGACAACGCCCGGCTGCAGCGGGAAAATCTGCTGCTGCAGGGGCGCTCACTGCAAATGGCCTCGCTGCAGGCCGAGAATACCCGCCTGCGCGGCCTGCTGAACTCAACGGCGATGTTGCGCAGCGATGTGCTGGTGGCAGAGTTGATCGGTGTGTCT
This sequence comes from uncultured Haliea sp., assembly GCF_963973825.1. NCBI lineage: Bacteria > Pseudomonadati > Pseudomonadota > Gammaproteobacteria > Cellvibrionales > Halieaceae > Haliea > uncultured Haliea sp. Next base: position 494,869 of record NZ_CAXBAE010000001.1, on the reverse strand, counting down.
CCGGATCCGATGCGACACCAGCTGGTGTTGAACAAGGGCAGCACCGACGGTGTTTATGTCGGGCAGCCGTTGATCGATGCAGACGGCCTCATGGGCCAGGTGGTTGAGGTGGGCGAAGTCACCTCCCGGGTTCTCCTGGTGACAGACCTGACGCACTCGGTGCCGGTGCAGGTCAACCGCAACGGGGTGCGGGCGATCGCCGAGGGCACCGGCTCGCTGGACGCGTTGGAGGTGCAGCATATCTCTGCGACCACAGATATTCGCGAGGGCGATCTGCTGGTGAGCTCCGGCCTCGGGGGACGCTTTCCTGTCGGCTACCCGATTGCCCAGGTGGTGCTCGTACAGCGAGATCCCGGGCAACCCTTTGCGCGGGTTCTGGCGCGACCGACCGCTGCGCTGAACCGCAGTCGGCATGTTCTGCTGGTGTTTGTCAAAGCGGCAGAGGACGCGGCGCCTGCGCAGGCTGCGCCGTGACCGCTGGCAACGGCGTGGTGTTTACCGTCGTCGCGGCCAGTTTTCTGTTCGCCGCACTGCTGGCCATCGTACCGCTACCGGAATGGTTGCAGTGGGGGCGCCCGGAATGGGTCGCCCTGACGCTACTCTACTGGTCTATTGCGCTGCCACACCGCGTCGGCATCTTTACTGCCCTCGTGCTGGGCGTGCTGGTCGATGCGCTGGAGGGCGCGGTGCTGGGCCAGAACGCCTTTTCTCTGGCCGTGGTCGCGCTCTGTGCCCTGCTGGTTTACCAGCGCCTGCGGGTGTTCAGTCTCTGGCAGCAGTGTGGCGTCGTGTTTGTGTTGATTGGCCTGCATCAGCTCATCGGCCAGTGGGTGCAGAACCTGGAAGGGGCTGCCGCGCGCAGCCTGTGGTTTTTGCTGCCGGCGCTGTCCAGCGCATTGCTCTGGCCTGTGGTGCTGCAGGTGTTGCGCAGTGTTCGACGCTACTACCGGATTACCTGACCATGTCACTACTCATCCTGGCCTCTGCCTCTCCACGCCGTCAGGAGCTGCTTGCCCAGCTCGGCGTGCATTTTGCGGTGGATCCGGCAGACATCGACGAGTCCGCGCGGCCGGGCGAAGCGCCACCGGATTATGTTGCGCGCATGGCTCGGGAGAAAGCCATGGCCGTGCAGGCCCGTCGCGGCACCTCGGAGCCTGTGCTTGCCGCCGACACCACAGTGGTTATCGATGACGATATCCTCGGCAAGCCAGCCGACCATTTTTCCGGCCTCGGCATGCTCGCGCGGCTCAGCGGGCGCACCCACGTGGTGATCACCGCGGTGTGCCTGGCCCACGCTGAGGGCTGCGCCGAGGTGGCAGTGGCAACCGAGGTCACGTTTATCAACCTCACGCGCGAGCTGTGTGAGCGTTATCTGGCAACGGACGAGCCCTGGGACAAGGCGGGTGGTTACGGCATCCAGGGCCTGGGGGGCGCCCTCGTGCGGCGCATCGAGGGCAGCTACAGTAACGTGGTGGGCCTGCCCCTGGCGGAGACCTGGGCGTTGCTGGCCGAGCACGGCGTGGCTGGCCTTCTCGGACCCGTCGATGCATGACGAGATTCTGATTTGCGAGGACGCGGCCCTCCACCGGATGGCCCGCCTGTGCAATGGCGTGTTGCAGGCGCTGCAGGTCGAGCGCTGTGCCAGCCCCTCACGGGTCGGCAGCATCTACAGCGGGCGTGTCACGCGCTTGCAGCCCGGCATGGAGGCGGCGTTCGTCACCATTGAGCCGGAGCTGCAGGGACTGCTGTCACCGACGGCTGGACCGCTCCCGGCGAAGCTTCGGCAGGGGCAGCGACTGCTGGTGCAGGTGACCCGCGACAGCGTGGGTGACAAGCGTCCACAGCTCAGTGCCGTGCTGGGATTGCCCGGATCGCACCTGGTGCTGCTGGCCAACAGGGGTGGCACAGGTCTGTCGCGCCGAATACAGGACCCGGCGTCCCGTCGTCGGCTGGGCAGCCTGCTGGCCGAGCTGGCGGCGGGGATCGAGGGTGCCAGCCTGCTGGCGCGCACGGCGGCCGCGGACGCACCGGAGGCGCTGTTGCGCGACGAGGCCCGGTTGCTCGCCGAACGGTGGCGGGCGCTGCAGGCGGCGAGTTCCCTGCAGGGGCCGCCGCGGATGCTGCTGCAGGAACTGCCATTTGCCCAGCGCATTCTGCGTGACCTCCCGGGGCCCACACCGAGCGTGATTCGTGTTGCCAGCGCCGACACGGCGGCAGCCCTGCGCAGCTGGTGCGCGGTCTATCGGCCTGCCTTTGCGCCACGGGTGGAACACGCCGGCGACGGTGCTCTCCTGTTTGCCCGTCGCGGCGTGGACACGGCCATCGAATCGTTGTTGCAGCCGCGGGTTGCACTGCCCTCGGGTGGCAGCCTGATTATCGAGCAGACCTCGGCCATGACCACCATTGATGTCAATACCGGCGCCGACAGCGGCAGCAGCGGCGCAGCGCTCACGGCCAACCTCGAGGCGGTGGCGGCACTGCCGCGTGAGCTGCGCCTGCGCGGTATCGGTGGCCTTTTCGCAGTTGATTTTGTTTCCCTCGGTGATTCCGCCGCCTGGCGGCAGGTGCTGGATGCACTGCAGCAGGCGCTGGAAGGGGATGGGGCGTGCGGCCGGGTACACCGGGTCGAGCCGCTGGGCGTTGCCCTGTTCACACGCCGGCAGGCTGCTGCATCGCTGGCCGAGATGGTCCGCGGCAATGACTGAAGCACTGTCGCGGTATCATCGGCTGAGCCAGTTGTTGTGGCGGCTGATCGTTGCGACCGTGGTTTCGTTGGCCGTGTATGTCAGTGCTGGGCGGCTGCTGGTCGGGATGGTGGAAGCCAACCAGCGCTGGCTGCTGGATGGGCTGAATGCGCGGGTGCCCTTCGTGATTGAGCAGGGTGCCCTGTCCGCCGAGTGGCACGGGTTTGGGCCCGAACTGGTTTTCCGCGATGTGCAGCTGCGGTTTCCCGACGGTGAGCCGCTATCAGTGGGAGGGGGGCGTGTCGCCATTGATGTCTGGGGCAGCCTGCTGCAACGCTCCCTGCGCATCGGGCACCTGCGCCTCAGTCATCTGTTGCTATCGGGCGAGATTACGGCCGCGGGGGAATTTCGCCTCATGGGCCTGGGTGGCAGCGGTGGTGATGCGCCGGCACGCCTGCGGGCACTGTTGCTGGATAGCCGGCATGTGACGCTGGAGCAGAACACGCTGCAGCTGCAATCCCCTGATGCGCGACAGCACAGGCTCAGTCTTGACCTGGCGCTGCACCGGGAGGGCAGTCACCGGCAGCTGCGTGCGATGCTCGAGACGGAGGATGGCAGCCGCATACGCATACTCGCCGAGGGCATTGGCGATCCCCTGGCGATGGCGGAATACAGTGGTGTGGTGTACTTGAACGCCGAGCTTGTCGACCTGGCGAGCCTGGACCCCTGGCGCCCCCTGTGGGGTCGGCGACTGCCGCTGGCCGCCAGCGGAGAGGCGCGGCTCGAGGGTTGGCTGGACTGGAATGCGGGGCTCGAAGGTCTGCAGCTGAGGCTGTCCGGCGAGGATATTGTACTGCGCGGCGAGGCGGAAGGCTGGGTGCTGCCGGTGGAGCATCTCAGCCTGGAGTCGAGCCTGCAGCAGCAAGGGCAGCGCTTGAGCGTTTTTGTCTCCGATGTGCAGCTGGACTACGCGGGTGGCCAGCTGGCTGTGCCGCGGTTGCAGGTGGATGTATGGGGTGACTCGCTGCGCCTGCGCGGGCGCGATCTGCCCCTGGCGGAAACTGCAGAACTGGTGAGCACAGCGGGGATACTGCCCACCGCCCTGACCGATGTCCTGCAGGAACTGGACCCGCGCGGTGCGTTAAGGGAGCTGCAGTTCAGCATGGATGACATGACCGCAGAAGCCCGCGGATGGGATTTGTCCCTCGCCTTCACCGACCTTGCCCTGGCTTCCTGGCGCGGCGCGCCGGGCGTGACCGGGGCCAGTGGGCACCTACAGCTCACGCCGGCCAGTGGCCGAGTGATACTGGATAGTGAGGACATTACCCTGGAGTTCCCCACCGTCTACCGGCAACCGCTGGTCTACCGAGAGCTCTTCGGAGACCTCGATATCAGCTGGACAGAAGCCGGTGTGCAGCTGCACAGCGGGCTGCTGACAGCCAAGGGTGAGGAAGGCGTGGCGCGAGCGCTGCTCGGACTGTGGATCCCGCGGGGACCAACCCGCAACGGTATTGAAATGGATCTGCTGGTGGGTTTGCGTGACTCCGATGCCCGGTATCGCAGCCGTTACCTGCCATATATCCTCGACGAGAACCTGTTGCAGTGGCTGGACAGCAGTGTGCAACAGGCAGCGCTCGATGCCGGCGGATTTCTCTGGCGTGGCAGTCTACGGCCTGAGGTACCGGCGGGCCGGACCGTGCAGCTGTTCTTTGTATTGCGTGATGCCGAACTGGCCTACCACCCGCGCTGGCCCACGCTGTCCGTCCCCGAAGGTACCGTGCTCATCGATGACACACGGGTCAGCGTGTGGGCAGGTGCGGCACGGCTCTACGATGCCGCCGTCTCCCGGCTGTCCGCAGAAACCTGGCGTTCGCCGTCAGGGGAAATGCGTCTGGCAATCACCGCCGGCATTGCGGGCAGTGCGACGGACGGACTGCGGGTCATCAACCAGTCGCCGCTGGATGAGAGCCTGCAGGGCGCGCTGCAGCAGTGGTCCGCGCAGGGTGGTCTGACGCTTGACCTGGCGCTGGATCTTCCCCTCGGCGAGGCCGAGTCGTCCGCCGGGGTCGCGCTGGATGTCGCCCTCGACGATGCGTCGCTGGCCATACGTCCGGGCGGGTTGCAGATCGACGGGCTGAATGGCGCGCTGCGCTATACCAGCGCCGGCGGATTCGCTCTGGAAGGCATGACGGCGCGACTTTGGGGAAGACCCCTGGCGGTGTCCCTGTCACAACCCGCACCACCGGAGGGCGGTGTAAGGCTCTCCGTTGCTGGCGACGTCGCAGTGGCATCGCTGCGCGACTGGCTGGGTGACGCCGTGCCGGCGCTGGCGACCGGCGAGGCACCCGTGACGGCGACGCTGGATATCGTGCCCGGGGCCGCGCCGCAGTTGCAGCTGCGCTCGAACCTGCAGGGCGTGGCCCTGGCGTTGCCCGAGACCTGGGGTAAGGCAGCGCATGAATCACTCGATTTCACGGTCGACAGTTCCCTGGGCAAAGAGCCGTTGATTCTGGATCTGCGCGCAGGCGACCGTGTCGCCGCGCGCCTTGCCCTGGCCGATGGCAGGCTGGACGCTGCTTCGCTCGCGCTGCAGGATCAGCCTTTACCGCTGGTGCCGGGACAGGTGCGCCTGTCCGGGCACGCGGCGCTGCTGGATGTGGATGCCTGGCAGCGCGCCCTGGAACCGCTGCTGCCCGTGCGGCCGGGCGCTGTCGACCCGGCCAGCGGCCCGCAGCTCGTGGTAGAGCAACTGCTCGTGGATAGCGTGCTGCTGCGCGGGCAGGACTGGCAGGATGTGCTGGTCAACCTGCAGCAGACGGCGCAGGGCTGGCGAGGTGGCGTGGAAACGCCCTGGCTGCGTGCTGCAGGACGCGCCGACAGCCGCCTGTCCAGGCTGGTGCTTAATATCGACGCTCTGGACCTTGCCGGCCTGTCTACGGGCGACGGAGAGTCCCCCGATCCCGGTGTTGTGAACGACTGGCCGGATATCGATGTCGCTATCGGGCAAGTCCTGCGCGGGGGGAGGCCCTTGGGTCAGCTCTCGTTTGTGTTGCGTCCCGGCGATCGCACCCTCGATGTGCAAGCGCTGCAAGGCGAGCTCGCCGGCCTGCAGATTGCCTCCGACCCGGAAGCCAGCTTGACCTGGTCCGACGAGGGAACCCGTCTGAAGATGGATCTGGTGGCCGCTGACCTGGCCGACACCCTGGCAGCACTGGGCTATGAAACCATCCTCGAAACGGAGCAGGGCCGTTTTGCAGTGGATCTGCGGTGGCCTGGAGCACCGCAGCGATTCGCCCTGGCGAGTGCCAGTGGCCGCTTGTCGCTGGCGCTGGATGAGGGTCGCTTCCTGAATGCATCGGCGGGCGCCTCTGGCGCGCTGCGTGTGGTAAGCATTCTCAATCTGGCGGACATCGTGCAGCGCCTCAGCCTGACCCAGTGGTTTGAATCGGGTATTCCCTTCGACAGCATGGATGGGGAGTTGCAACTCCAGGCTGGAATGATTCGTGTGCCGCAGCTGGCGGTATCCGGCGCTGGCTCCAGCTTCCGCTTCAGTGGCAGTTCGGAGATTGCCTCCCGCTCGCTGGATGGAGAGCTGGTTGCGACACTGCCGGTGGCGAATAACCTGCCCTGGGTTGCCGCCCTCACAGCCGGGCTACCGGTTGCCGCGGGGGTGTTCGTGGTCAGCAAACTGTTCGAAAAACAGGTGTCCCAGTTATCCAGTGCGGTCTATGGTATTTCCGGCACCTGGCAGGAACCGGAGGTGCGGCTGGACCGGATATTTGACACCAGCGATGGCACTGCGCCTGTGGAAGCTGTGCCGGCGCCGGGCGAGGTCGCTCAGGATTCGTCGGCGTCGTCTGCTGCTGCATCCAGCGCATCGCCATCGCCTTCGCCATCGCCGGCCGCGGACGCCAGCTCGCGCAAATAGCGAAACAGCTTGCGCGCAGCCGCCGGTGCCTGCCCCCGTTTCTGTTCACGTTGGGCTTGCAGCAGCAAATTGCGCAGGTGTTGACGGTCGGTATCGGGCCAGCGCTCGACAACGTCGCCAATCACCTCCGGGCCCTCATCGAGGAGGCGGTCTCGCAGCGCTTCCAGCCCCTGGAAGTGGGCGGCGGCACGGTGCTGCTCCTGATGCATGGCGCTCAGCGCGGCTGCGATCGGCTCGGCATCAATGTCGCGCATGAGTTTGCCAATGAACTGCAGGTGGCGGCGCCGGGCGCTGTTCGATGTGATGCGCTGGGCCTCGGCGATGGCTTCCAGCAGGCGAGTATCTTCGATCGGCACCTTCTGCAACTGCTTGTCGCTGAGCGCGGTGAGCGCTTCGCCCAGGTTCTGCAGTGCGGTCATGCGTCGCTTCAGCTCGCTTTTACTGGGCGGCTCGAATTCGTCGTGCTCATCGGGGGGGGTGTAATCAGGCATAGAACCAGGTCGCCAGGCCGAGGAATGAAAAGAAGCCGACCACGTCAGTGACCGTCGTCAGCACCACGCCACCCGCCAGCGCCGGATCGATTTTGAGTCGCTTCAGCAGCAGGGGCAGGGCCGCGCCGGTAAACGCGGCGGTGACCAGGTTGATGATGATGGCCAGGGCGATGATCAGGCCCAGGGTCCAGTCCTGGAACCAGGCGGAGGCGGCGACCGCCACCACGCCGGCCCACAACAGGCCGTTGAGGATCCCCGCACCCACCTCGCGGTGGATCAGCCAGGATTCGTTGTTCTTGCTGACCTGTCCCAGGGCGATACCGCGCACCATCACCGTCAGCGTCTGGGTCCCGGCGATGCCCCCCATTGAGGCCACGATCGGCATCAGTACCGCCAGCGCCACCACTTTTTCGATGGTGTCCTGAAAGATGTTGATGACCGAGGCGGCAATAAACGCCGTGATCAGGTTGATGCCAAGCCAGATGGCACGCCTGCTCGCGGTGTTGAGCACCGGCGCGAAGGTGTCGGTATCTTCTGCCAGGCCCGCCATCGACGTCAGCGAGTGATCGGCGTCTTCGCGGATCACGTCGACCACGTCGTCAATGGTGATACGGCCGAGCAGACGTCCGTCATCGTCCACTACCGGGGCCGAGACCCAGTCATTGCGCTCGAACAGGCGCGCCACTTCATCGTCCGGCATGGAGGCGGGAATCGGCGGAACATCGGTGAGCATCATTTCCCGCACAGTGGCCGAGGGGTCGGACACCAGCAGCGTGTTTAGCGGCAGCAGGCCGATAAACTGGTCATTGCGATTGACGACAATCAGATTGTCGGTCATGGCGGGTATCTCGGTGTGCCGGCGCAGGTAGCGCAGCACCACATCCAGCGTCAGGGGCGGGCGGATGGTGATGGTGTCCGTGCTCATCAGGCCGCCGGCAGTGTCGTCCGGATAGTTCATGACCTGTTCCAGGCGGGCGCGGTCCCGGTGGTCCATCGAGTCGAGAACTTCGCGCGTTATCCGGTCCGGGAGCTGTTGCAGGATGTCGGCGAGGTCGTCGTCCTGCAGGTGTTCGGTAATCTGCGCGACTTCCGCCGCATCCATGTCGCTGAGGAAATGCACCCGGAGCTCGTCGCCGAGCTCATTGATGACGTCGCCTTCGTTCTCCAGTTCCACCATCTGCCACAGGATGTGGCGGAATTTGGGCGGCGAAGACTCCAGCAGGTGGGCGACATCGGCAGCAGGCAGTCCATTGAGCATGCGTTTGACGTCAGCGAACGTGCCACTCCCCAGTGCCTGGGACAGGCGTTCGAGTCTTGCCTGTGATGATGAGGGCTGCGCCATGGCTTACGGGTCCGCGGAAAAGGTGCTGGTGGCAATGCAGCGCAGATTATCCGGCAAAGCGCCGGGCGTAACAATGTGGCGGGGGGTCAGTGTGACCTATTCACCTTCATCAAACCGGTTTTCGACCAGCGTGCGCAATGCCTCCAGGGCAGCTTCCTCGTCGTGGCCATCGACCTCGATGTCGAGCACGGTGCCTTGCCCTGCCGCCAGCATCATGATGGACATGATGCTTTTGCCGTCGACCATCTCGCCATTGCGGCCCGCCCGTACAGTGCTGCTGTAGGCCGCAGTACAGCTCACGAACTTGGCGGCGGCGCGTGCATGCAAGCCGAGTTTGTTGATGATGGTGAGTTGCGCTTGAATCACGGTTACTGCAGTTCCCGGTGGCGAATATGAACCTGCGGGTACCGCTCCTTGTAGTGCCGGTAGAGCCTGGCCGCAAGATATACTGACCGATGTTGACCACCGGTACAACCGATCGCCACCGTCATGTAGCTGCGGTTGCTGTCCCGGTACTGCGGCAGCCAGCGATCCAGGTAGTCACAAATGCTCTCGAACAGCTCGCCGGTCATCGGCTGTGCTTCGAGGAAGTCCTGCACTTCCGTGTCCAGTCCATTCTGCAGACGCAGTTCTTTCACCCAGTGGGGGTTGGGCAGCATGCGCACGTCGAACACCAGGTCGGCATCCGTGGGCACGCCGCGTTTGAAGCCAAAGGACTGGATCAGCACTGACATGCTGCCCGAGCTCTCGCCGATCAGTCGCTGCCGTACGGCATCCCGCAGTTCGTAGATGGTCAGCTGGCTGGTGTCCAGTACCAGCGCGGCGGCGCTGGCGATGGGTTCAAGCAACTCGCGCTCGCGCTCGATGGCTTCTGCCAAAGGCATCTGTTCGCCACTCAGGGGGTGTTTGCGCCGGGTTTCGCTGAAGCGCTTGATGAGCACGCTGTCCTGCGCGTCCAGAAACAGGATCTCGCTGTTCACACTGTCCGGTAACGCGTCGACGATGGCGTTGAAGTCCTCGAGATTGCGCCAGGCATTGCGTGCATCAATGCACACCGCGGCGCCGCGGAAATGCTCAAATCCCGGGCGGCTGGCCTCATCGACCAGGGCGGGCAGCAGGGCGGCAGGGAGGTTGTCGATACAGTAAAAGCCCTCGTCCTCCAGCTGATGCAGGGCGGTACTTTTGCCCGACCCGGAGCGGCCTGAAATGATCACCAGGTGCATGGCGCGGGTCAGGCCTGCCACTCGGTCGCCCGCCGGAACAGCGTGGCACTGTCGGGGGCATCGCGCAATGCGTCGCAGAAGCTGGACTGGCTGAACAGGCGGGCGATGCGCGCCAGTATGTCGAGGTGGGCCTGGTGGGCCTCTTCAGGCACCAGAAGCACAAACAGGATATCCACCGGCAGGTCGTCCGGTGCGTCAAAGTCAATCGGCTCCTCCAGTGTGACCAGGCAGCCGATGGGCTGACTGCAATTGGCGATGCGGCAATGCGGGATGGCAATACCGGCACCCAGACCGGTACTGCCCAGGCGCTCGCGCGCGATGAGCTGGGCGAAGATATCCGCCTCGGCAAGCTCCGGACTGGTGTCGCTGACCACACTGGCCAGCGTTTCAAAGAGCCTTTTTTTACTGCTGCCGGGGGCACGGCAGACCGTGCGCCCCGGCGTCAGCAGTTCAGAAAGAACGTGCATGAAAGTTCCTAACGGGCTCGCGCCTTTTCCTTGTGTTTGATGAGCTGGCGGTCGAGCTTGTCGGCCAGTGCGTCAATCGCTGCATACATGTCCTCTGACTCCGCTGCGGCAAAGATGTCCGCGCCTGAAATGTGCACGTTGGCCTCGGCCTTCTGCACCATTTTTTCCACAATCAGGGTGACTTCGGTATTGGTTATCTGGTCGAAATGTCGCTGCAGGCGCTCGAACTTACTCTCCACATATTCACGCAGCGCATGGGTAACCTCTACGTGGTGTCCGCTGACGTTCAATTGCATACCTGACTCCTTCTTCTCATGAAAGCCGGGCTTGTCGCCCGGAACCGGTGTGCCGCGCTCTGCCGGCGGCAACCTGACCACGTACTGCCGGGCAGTACACTGATAGTCTAGACCAATCTCTTGCGCTCATTGGAGGGCGGGATCATCAACATCTCGCGATATTTCGCCACCGTGCGGCGCGCCACCTGCAGACCCTGCTCCTCCAGCACGGCGGCAATCTTGCTGTCGCTGAGCGGTTTGCGCGGGTTTTCCGCCGCCACCAGCTTGCGAATCAGCGCCTTGATCGCGGTGGAAGAGGCCTCGCCACCTTCAGTGGTGCCCACGTGGCTGGAGAAGAAATATTTCAGTTCGAAAATACCCCTCGGCGTGTGCATGTACTTGCGTGTTGTGGCGCGGGATATGGTCGATTCGTGCATCTCGATGGCGTCCGCAATGTCATGCAGCACCAACGGCTTCATGGCCTCTTCGCCATACTCAAGGAAATTGCGCTGGTGTTCCACGATCTTGCTCGCCACTTTCATCAGTGTTTCGTTGCGGCTGTGCAGGCTTTTCAGGAACCAGCGGGCTTCCTGCAGGTTGTCCTTCAGGAAGGTGTTGTCGGCACTGCTGTCGGCGCGACGTATCAGGCTGGCATAGCTGTCATTGATGCGCAGCTTGGGCGCAATGTCAGGGTTGAGCTCGACCACCCAGCGGCCGTTGCGCTTGCTCACGAAAACATCAGGCACCACATACTCCGTGGTGTCTTCGCCAACGCTCTGCCCCGGGTTTGGATCCAGGGTGCGGATCAGGTCCAGCACCTCTTTCAGCTGGGCTTCGCTGAGGCGCATGCGACGCATGATCTGCTTGTAGTCGCCGCTGCCCAGTTGTGCCATGTGCCGGCTGATCATCAGCCGAGCCTGTTCCACGCAGGGCGTACCCGGGGGAAGCTGTTGCAGCTGCACAAGCAGGCATTCCTGCAGGTCGCGTGTACAGACACCGGCCGGCTCAAACTGCTGCAGGCAGTGCAGCACCGCCACGACCTCGTCGAGGTCGATGTCCAGATCCGGCGTCAGCGACTCATGGATATCCTCGATACTGCTCTGCAGGCGTCCGTTGGCGTCGGTCGCATCGATAATGGCCATGGCGATGATGCGATCAGTGTCCGACAGGCGAGTGAGGTTCAGTTGCCAGAGCAGCTGGTCCTGCAGACTGTCGCGGGCGTTGTTGCGCGCGTCAAAATCGCCGTCAAACCCATCCTCTCCCTGGCTCGCGGGGGCCGAGGAGGAGGGCAGCAGGTCATCCCACTGGGTGTCGACAGGGAGTTCATCGGGGAGGGTGTCGGTTTGCCATTCGTCAGCGCTAGCGGCGACGTCGCGCTCTGCCTGTTCCGGAGTGGCTTCTCCGGTGGACTGGCTGTTCTCGGTCGCCAGCGCGCGGGCTTCAGCCTCGGCGTCGTAGTCGTCCTCGGCAAGTTCCAGCAGTGGGTTACTGTCCAGCGCCTGCTGGATCTCCTGCTGCAAATCCAGGGTGCTCAGCTGCAGCAGCTTGATGGCCTGTTGCAGCTGCGGCGTCATTGTCAGCTGTTGGCCAAGCTTGAGTTGAAGCGACTGTTTCATCAACGTACTGGATTCATCCCGGGTACCGCCGCGGGTTGGCTGTGATGCCAGTGTAGCGCTGGCGCAGGTAGCCGCGCAACAGAATGGCGCGAAATTTGCTTGCGGGATTGTGGAGGCGCGGGGCAGGGGTGAGGCCCTGCGTCAAAGCCTGAAGTGCTCGCCCAGATAGACCTTGCGCACGCGGGGGTTTTCCAGCACTTCCTGGGCATTTCCCTCGGCGATGATATGCCCCTCGCCGACGATGTAGGCACGCTCGCAGATGTCGAGGGTTTCGCGGACGTTGTGGTCTGTGATCAACACGCCTATGCCGCGCTTGCGCAGATGAATGATGATGTCCTTGATATCGGAAACCGAGATCGGGTCCACGCCGGCGAAGGGTTCGTCAAGCAGGATGAAGTCGGGCTCGGTCGCCAGTGCGCGGGCGATTTCCACGCGGCGCCGCTCGCCTCCGGACAGTGCCTGGCCGAGGCTGGTGCGCAGGTGAGTCAGGTGGAACTCCTCCAGCAGCCGGTCGCAGTGTGCCAGTCGCTCGGCCTTGCCCAGGTCGGGCCGCGTTTCGAGAATCGCGAGCAGGTTGTCCTGCACGCTCAGCTTGCGGAAAATGGAGGCCTCCTGGGGCAGGTAGCCAAGCCCGCGGCGCGCCCGGTCGTGCATCGCCAGTGACGTGATATCTTCGCCATTCAGTTCGATGCGCCCGGCGTCTGCCGTGATAATGCCAACCACCATGTAGAAGCAGGTGGTTTTACCTGCCCCGTTGGGGCCCAGCAGACCGACCACCTGCCCACTGGAAATCTCCAGCGAGACGTCGATGACCACCTTGCGACCCCGGTAGGCCTTGGCCAGGTTACTCGCCCTGAGTTGCGCCACGCTGCGCCTCTTGTTCGTCGCCTTCCAGCACCTCGGCGGGGATGACGACCTCGACCCGGCCGCCGTCCTCGCGCCGACCGGCGTCGGCCCTGACCCGCTGCTCCGCCATGAAATAATCGATGGTATTGCCGGTAACAATCGAGCCGTCCTGCTCAATCCGCGCTTCGCGGCTGAGTTTCACCCGCTCCTGGGATTTGAAATACTCGATGCTGAGCGCTGCTGCGTGAATAACCGCCTTGTCGGCCGCCGGCTGCTGCTGCATACGCGCCGGGCTGCCTTCCGCCACGATGCGGTCAGCGGCCTCTCGGCCATGGAAGATGGTGAGCTTGTTGGCCTGGATCTGCAGGCTGCCCTGTTGCAGACGCACGTTTCCCGTGTATTCGGTAAAGCCCTCGCGCTCATCGCGCAAGGCCTGATCAGCACTGATTCGAATTGGCTGCTCGCGGTCGCTGGGCAGCGCCTGTGTGGCGCTGGCCAGCAGCAGGCTGATCACCGCAAGCCCGATGCTGAGTGCACGTGGGCCAATGCGACTCCCCTCAGGAGCCTTCCGGAACATAGATCCCCTCCACGCCGGGCATCAGGCGTATGGTTTGGCGCTTCAGGTCTGCGAACATCCCGTCGGCGGTAAGTACATTGTTGCCCTGGGTCACCCTGACCGGGACCTTGGACCTTGCGGTGCGCTGTTTCAGGTTGAGGGTCATGGCGCTGGTTTCCAGAACACCCCCGGCCTTGTCATCAGTCAGCACCACGTCTTTGCGCAATATCAGTATGCCAGTCCGGTGCTTGAGCCGGCCGCGCGTGGCACTGGCCGACCAGGTCTGGTTGTTGCCGTCATGCGAGTAGAACCTTGGCTGCTCCAGATCTGAGACCTCATCGTCACCCCGATGTTCCACACGCACGGCCTCCATGACATGGGCGAGGTTACCGTCTTCCGCATAGGTCAGGCTGCGCGAGTCTAGCAGATAGGTCTGTACAATATCTGCCTGTTGCGCCACGGGTCTGCGCTCCAGCGGACCACCGCCCGTGATGCCCAGGTAGCACGCCACTACGCCGACCAGCACCGCCGCGAGAAGCCATGGACGCCTGCGTCGCTCCATCAGCGGAACTCTGTGAGCAGGTCGTCCCACTGCCCGCGTGCCTGCAACAGCCACTCGGCGGCTTCCCGCACGGCCCCCGCACCACCCGGGGCGCGGCTGCACCAGTCTGCGGCGGCGCGCACCTCCGGCACGGCATCGGACACGGTCATCCCGATTCCTGCCGCGCAAATCGCACCGAGGTCCGGGAGGTCGTCGCCCATGTAGGCACATTCGCTGAGCGTCAGGCCCAGGTGTTCCCCGAGTTCCTGCAGTGCACTGAGCTTGTCTTCACGGCCCTCGTACAGGTCGGCGATGCCCAACTCTGTGGCCCGCCTGGCGACCATATCTGAACGGCGACCGGTAATGATCGCCACCCGGATGCCACAACGCTGCAGCAGCTTGATACCCAGTCCGTCCTTGATATTGAAGGACTTGAGCTCGCTGCCATCGCTGGCGTAGGTCACCCGGCCGTCACTCAGGACGCCGTCGACATCCAGCGCCAGCAGGCGGATGGCCAGCGCGGCCTGGGGTTCGGTGACCATATCAGGCGATACCCGCGTGTAGCAGGTTCATCAAGTGGACCACGCCCACGATACGCTCTCCGCGTTGCACAACGAGGGAGGTGATCTTGTTTTCTTCCATGATGCGCAGCGCCTCTGCTGCCAGCATGTTGGGCCCGATGGTTTTGGCGCCCCGGGTCATCAGCTCGCTGATCGGGGTGTTGCGCACGTCCACGTCCTCGTCCAGCGCGCGCCTCAGGTCGCCGTCGGTGAAGATCCCGACCAGTGCGTCCTCCGGCCCGGTGACCGTGGTCATTCCCAGCCCCTTGCGACTGATTTCCAGCAGCGCAGCAGACAGTGGCGTGGCGGGTGTGACCCGCGGGATCGCCGCACCGGTGTGCATGATGTCCTCAACCTTCAGCAGCAGCTTTTTACCCAGCGTGCCGCCCGGGTGCGAAAAGGCAAAATCCTCGGCGGTGAAACCGCGGGCCTCCAGTAGCGCGATGGCCAACGCGTCCCCCATGACCAGCGCGGTGGTTGTGCTGGAGGTCGGTGCAAGGTTGAGCGGGCAGGCCTCTGTCTCTACGCCCGTATCCAGGTGGGCGTCAGACGCTTCGGCGAGGGGAGAATCCGGATTGCCGGTCATGCTGATCAGCGGTATGCCGAGCCGCTTCAGTAGCGGCAGCAGCGTGACGACCTCCGGCGAGCGGCCGCTGTTGGAGAGCGCAATCACCGCATCGTCCGCGGTGATCATGCCGATATCCCCGTGGCTCGCTTCCGCTGGATGCACATAAAAGGCAGGTGTACCCGTGCTTGCCAGGGTGGCCGCAATCTTGCTGGCAATGTGCCCGGACTTTCCCATGCCGGTGACGATCACGCGCCCCTTGACGCCGAGCAACAGCGCGCAGGCGCCTGCGAAGCTGGCGTCAATGCGCGCTTCGAGTTCGGCGATGGCATCGCGCTCCATGCGGATCGTGCGTTGCGCGGAAGCGATGTGGGCAGCGGGGTCATGTGCGTGCATGGTGGGCGGCAGGCTCAGCGGGTCCGGTACAGCCAGTAATAGTACAGCCCGTACACCGCCAGTAACAGTAGGCCGAGGCTGCGTCCGATATAGGCATAGCCCTCCGTACCGGATTTATGCCGACTGCGGCTCAGATAGACTGCCGCCGCCAGGAGCAGGGTCATGCCGGCCATGGTGAGATAGTCCCGGTACAGCACCAGAGCATCGAGAATCTGCGTTTCGATCAGGCCCGGAATGGCCATCACCGCGAGCAGGTTGAACAGGTTGGAGCCGATCACGTTGCCCACGGCGATGTCCGCGTGGCCTCGCAGGGCGCTGGCCACCGTCGCCGCGAGTTCCGGCAGGCTGGTGCCGATGGCCACGATGGTCAGGCCGATGACCAGTTCCGAGACCCCCAGCTGTTCGGCGATACCCGTGGCGCCCCACACCAGGAGTCGTGAGCTGGCAACCAGCAGCAGCAAGCCGCCGCCGAACCTCAGCCAGGCAGTCCCCAGGGGGGTGGGTTCGCGGGTCAGTTCAGAGGCCTCCTGCAGTAGCTCGGGGTCGGTGGCTTCACCGCGCAGCATTGCGCTCATGATGATCGCCAGCGTTGCCAGCATGACGATGCCGTCGAGCGGGGACAGCTCGCCGTCCAGGAGCAACAGCGCTGCCCCCAGTGTGACCAGCAGCAAGGTGGGCAGTTCGCGCCGCATGCAGCCGGGGTGCACCTTCAGCGGCGCGATCAGCAGCGTCACACCGAGCACGAGGCCGGTATTGGCGATGTTGGAACCCAGGGCGTTGCCGATGGCAAGTGCCCCCGCACCCGTCACCGCGGCGGTCAGCGAGACGAGGATCTCCGGGGCAGAGGTGCCAATCGACACAATGGTCAAGCCGATGACAATCGGCGACATGCCGAGGTTTGCTGCCAGCGCCGCTGCTCCCGCGATGAATACATCGGCGCTCCAGATCAGGATCAGGAAGCCGATGACGATGGCAGCTGTTGCTAACAGCATAAGAGCACAATTCCTGTTAAAGTAGTGGGCCCCCACAGCCACGGAACTGTTGCCGGCGCGGCGGTGTCGAACGCCGTGGCAGCTCTCGGCACAGGGGTTGTGGGAGCGCAGTATACAGAGCGCCGACCGGCATGTAATGACATTCAAGGATAAGGTATGACCCAATTGCTGCAATGGGCTGCAACCCTGCTTACGGTTGTGGCACTTCAGGTACAGGCCAACGAGCCGGCTGCGCCGCTCGGTGCGCACGAGGTGGTCCGGCAGGCGACCGACCAGGTGATGTCTGCGGTCAGCGAGGCCGAGGGCTATATGGACACGGAGCCCGAGCGGTTCTACAACACCCTGCAGGCCATACTGGACGATGTGGTGGACTTCCGCGGCTTTGCCCGCGGTGTGATGGGTCCCTATGCCAGTGTGGAGCGTTACCGCTCCCTGGACGGCGCCGGTCGCGATCAGCTGCGGGACCAGCTCGAGCGCTTCACGGAGGTCATGCGCGAGGGCTTGGTGCGGACCTACGGCAAGGGTTTGCTGGCCTTTGGTGGCTCCAGAATCGAAGTGCCCGACCTCAGTGCAGACGAGTCCGCGGGGCCGCGTGCCGCGGTTCGGCAGCTGATCTACAACAGCGGTGCCGAGCCCTACGTGCTGGTGTACCACATGGGGCGCGATCGCGATGGCCAGTGGAAACTGCGCAACCTGGTGATCGAGAACGTCAACCTCGGCGAGATTTACCGCAGCCAGTTCGAGGCCTCGGCGCGCAAGCACGACGGTGATCTGGATACTGTGATCGCTCAGTGGTCAGCGGTGGATATCCAGAGCTGACGGTGTCGGTTTCGCCTGTTGCAACACTCGCCACTGAGCGCCGATTCGCCTAGAATGCTGCGCCTTGCGCCACTGCGGCTAGTTTTGGGGAAAGAACATGATGGATGCGGCAACCGTAACGGCCCTGCTTGAGGCCCATTTACAGGACTGCGAGGTCCGGGTTGAGGGCGAAGGCAACCGGTACGACATCACAGCCATCGGCGAGGTCTTTGCGGGCAAGCGCCCGGTGCAGCGGCAGCAGCTGGTGTACGCCGCGCTTGCCGAACAGATTGCCAACGGCAGTATTCACGCGGTGAACATACGCACGTTTACCCCTGAGCAATGGGGCGCGGGCGGCTGAGCCCGTTCGTCAGGAGTATCTAGTGGATAAATTGGCCATTCGCGGCGGGCATCGCCTGCACGGCGAGCTGCGCATTTCCGGTGCCAAGAATGCGGCGCTGCCGATCCTGGCGGCCACCTTGCTGACCGACGAGCGTGTGATTATCAGCAACCTGCCGCACCTGCATGACATCACCACCATGATCGAGCTGCTGGGTTGCATGGGCGTGAAGCTGACCCTGGACGAAAAGCTGGGCATTGAGGTGGACGCCAGCGATGTCACCGAGTTCTCTGCGCCCTATGAACTGGTCAAGACGATGCGCGCCTCGATTCTTGTGCTGGGCCCCATGGTCGCCCGTTTCGGGCGTGCCCATGTGTCCTTCCCGGGAGGCTGTGCCATTGGCAGCCGCCCGGTCGATCTGCACCTGAAAGGCCTGGAGGCAATGGGGGCACAGATCACCGTCGACGGCGGCTACATCAACGCGGAGGTGGACGGCCGGTTGCGCGGTGCCCGTATTGTCATGGAGACGGTGACCGTCGGCGGCACCGAAAACATCATGATGGCGGCTACATTGGCGGATGGGCGCACGGTGATTGAGAACGCGGCCCGCGAGCCAGAAGTGGTGGATCTGGCGGAATGCCTGATTGCCATGGGGGCGCAGATCAGCGGCCACGGATCAGACACGATAACGATTGACGGGGTGGAGCGGCTGCACGGTTGCGAGTATCGGGTGATGCCCGACCGCATCGAAACCGGGACCTACCTCGTGGCAGCCGCTGCGACCGGCGGCAGCATTATGCTGCGTCAGACCTGTCCGCATGCCCTGGAAGTGGTGCTCGCCAAACTGGCAGCGGCCGGCGCCCGGGTGGAGCAGGGTGAGGACTGGATTTCACTGGACATGGAAGGTCGCCGGCCGCGCGCCGTAAGCGTGAAGACGGCACCCTATCCCGGCTTCCCCACGGATATGCAGGCCCAGTTCACCGCCATGAACGCCATTGCCGAAGGCACGGCCACGGTCACCGAGACGGTGTTTGAAAACCGGCTCATCCAGACCCACGAAATGAACCGCATGGGCGCGCACATCGTGATTGAGGGCAATACCGCCATCATCACCGGGCAGCCGGGTCTGCAGGGTGCGCCGGTGATGGCCAGCGACCTGCGTGCATCGGCAAGCCTGGTCATCGCGGCCCTGGTGGCCGAGGGAGAGACCATCATCGATCGCATCTACCACATCGACCGCGGCTACGAGTGCATCGAAGAGAAACTGCAGGCATTGGGGGCGGATATCCGTCGCCTGTCCAGCTGAGGCCCGCTATGGCACAACCTTTGACCATGGCCTTGACGAAAGGCCGCATACTGCAGGAAACCCTGCCTTTGCTGGCCCGGGCCGGCATCGAGCCGCTGGAGGATATTCACAGCAGCCGGAAGCTGATCTTCGCCACCACCCGCGAGGACATTCAGCTGGTGGTGATTCGCGGTACCGATGTGCCCACCTATGTGCGCCATGGCGCTGCCGACCTCGGGGTGGTGGGTAAGGACATCCTGCTGGAACACGGCGCTGAAGGCCTCTATGAACCGCTGGACCTGGGCATTGCCCGCTGCCGCCTGATGACGGCGGGGCCCGTTGGCTGGTCGGCCTCCGGTGCACGCGTTCGGGTCGCCACCAAGTTCGTCAATATTGCCCGGCGACACTTCGCCGCGCAGGGCGTCCATGCGGATGTCATCAAACTGTATGGCGCCATGGAACTGGCGCCGATGATGGACCTGGCAGATCTGATTGTCGACATCGTAGACACCGGTAACACACTGCGTGCGAATGGCATGGAACCGCTGGACGAAATCGCCCGGATCAGTTCCCGCCTCATCGTCAACAAGGCTGCCATGCGGGCGCGTTATGGTGTGGTCCACGACCTTGTCGAGCGCCTCGCGGCGGCGGCGGAGGTCGCCTGAAATGCGGCGTCTCGACACCCGCAGCGCAGACTTCGACCAGCAACTGGATGCCCTGACGGCCTGGGAAGAGGGGTTGGACGCCGCTGTGGAAGCCGCCGTAGCGGAGATTATCGCGGCGGTGCGCCAGCGCGGTGACGACGCACTGCTGGAGTATACCGCGCGCTTTGATCGGCGGGTTGTTGCCACGGCGGCGCAGTTGGAGGTTCCAGCGGAGCGCCTGCAGCAGGCCTTGAACACGATCCCCCAGCCCCAGCGGCTGGCTCTGGAGCAGGCAGCGGCGCGGGTGCGCAGCTACCACGAGCACCAGCGGCAGGCCAGTTGGCAGTATCGGGACGAGGAGGGCAACCTGCTCGGCCAGCAGATTACGGCGCTGGAGCGGGTGGGTATCTACGTGCCGGGTGGCAAGGCGAGCTATCCCTCATCGGTGCTGATGAACGCCCTGCCCGCACGCGTGGCCGGGGTGGACGAAATTGTGATGGTCGTTCCCGCGCCGGAGGGTGAGTTGAACGATCTGGTGCTCGCTGCCGCTGCCATCGCCGGCGTGGACCGCGTCTTCACGCTGGGTGGCGCCCAGGCGGTTGCCGCGCTGGCCTACGGTACGGCGACGGTGCCGGCGGTGGACAAGATTGTCGGCCCGGGCAACATTTACGTGGCGACCGCGAAGCGCCAGGTGTTTGGCCGGGTCGGTATCGACATGATCGCCGGTCCATCGGAAATACTCATCGTCTGCGATGGCACCACCGATCCGGATTGGGTGGCGATGGATTTGTTTTCGCAGGCGGAACATGATGAAAACGCCCAGTCGCTGCTGCTCTGCCCGGATGCGGAGTATATCGCGCGGGTGGCAGAGAGCATCGAACGCCTGTTACCTGCCATGGAGCGGTCCGAGATCATTCGCGCATCACTCACCGGGCGCGGTGCTCTCATACTCACCCGTGACCTTGCAGAGGCCGTCGCGCTCTGCAATCGCCTCGCGCCGGAACACCTCGAGCTGTCCGTCGCCGACCCCGAAGCGCTGCTGCCCCAGATCCGGCATGCAGGTGCCATTTTCATGGGTGCCTACACCTCCGAAAGCCTCGGGGATTACTGTGCCGGGCCCAACCATGTGCTGCCCACATCACGCACAGCGCGCTTTTTCTCTCCGCTGGGCGTCTACGATTTCCAGAAGCGCAGTTCGTTGATCATGTGCAGTGAGGCCGGTGTGCAGACGCTGGGTCGCGTCGCATCCACGCTGGCCCGCGGCGAGCAGTTGACTGCCCACGCCCGCAGTGCGGAGTTGCGCCTGCGCGACGACTGACGATCAGTCGCTAGATGGTTGGTGAATGGCGCAGCGTACCGACGATGGCGCGCAGGTCGATGGATTGCTGGTTGCGCTGTACCGTGATATCGATGTTGTCGCCCGGGCGCAGTTGCGCGATGCGGTGCATGGTAATGCGCCCGTCCTGAACGGGCTCGCCATCAATGTGGGTGATGATATCGCGTACCTGGATGCCCGCCCGCTGTGCCGGGCTGTCCTCTGCCATCGCCGTCACTTCAAGCAACTGCATGCCTGGCCGGCGTTCATCCAGCCCGCGAACGGGTGCCACGCTCACGCCCAGCCAGCCGCGGATGACCTCGCCGTAGCGGATCAGATCCTCCATCACAAACAGGGCCATGTTCACCGGCGTGGCCAGGCTGATGCCGATGCCGGTCGCGCTGCCCCGGGTCTGGTCGGCGCCGGTGTAGATCAGCGTGTTGATGCCCAGCAGTTCCCCGCGGGCATTGACCAGCGCGCCGCCGGAATTGCCGAGATGAATGATGGCATCGGTCTGGATGTAATCCTCATAGGCCGAGAGCTGCAGTCCGTAGCGGCCCAGCGCTGACACAATGCCCTGGGTGACCGAGTGGCCGAAGCCCAGCGGGTTGCCAATGGCCAGCACCACATCGCCCACGCGCGCGGTGTCGGAGTTGCCGAGAGCAATGGGTTGCAGGTCCTCAAGGTTGATTTTGAGCACGGCGAGATCTGTGGCGGGGTCCGTACCGATGACCACGGCATTCGCCGAGCGCCCATCGTGCAGTAGCACCTGGATAGCATCGGCCTCGTGGATGACATGGTTGTTGGTAAGCACATGCCCCTCCGCGGTCATGATGACGCCTGAACCCAGCGAGCGTTCGATCCGTTGGCGCTGCGCAGGCACCCGGTTTGACGGCCGGTTAAGCAGGTCGCCGGGGCGCGTTGCGCTGCGGGAGGGGATGAGCTTTGCCGTGTAGATGTTGACGACCGCGGGTGTGGCGCTGCGCACGGCGGCGGCGTAGCTCATGGCGGTGTCACCGCGATTCACCGCGTCGCTGCGCGGCAGCACCCAGCGGTCCAGTATCAGCAGGGCCGCCAGCAGGCCGGCAATCGCGGGCCAGACAAAATAGCGCAGGCTGTTGGGCATAGGGTGGCGGCCGTGTGTCGAATCGCAGCGTCATTGTATATGATGGTCGAAACATCCACAGCCACGAAACCGCAGAAATCCCGGAATACCGCCATGCCTGTACCGCTGCAAGACCTGGTGCGCCACATTGACCAGCTACTGGATGTTGCGCGCTTTCGCGATTACTGCCCCAACGGCCTGCAGGTGGAGGGGCGCGCCCGGGTGCACCGTCTGGTGAGCGGCGTCACCGCATGTCAGGCCCTGCTGGAGGCAGCGGTCGAGCAGCGTGCGGACGCGATCCTGGTGCACCATGGATACTTCTGGCGCGGCGAGGCAGAGCCTGTGGTGGGCATGAAGCGCCGGCGGCTGGCTACGCTGCTGGAACACGATATCAGCCTGCTGGCCTACCATCTGCCGCTCGATGCCCACCCCGAGCTGGGCAATAATGCGCGGCTGGGTGCACTGCTGGGTATGATCGACGTGCAGCGCCTGGACCCTGGCGACGCGACTGCCGTGGGCAACATCGGCCACCTGTCCGCGCCGCGGAAGGTGGTGGATGTGCTTGGTGACATCGCGCAGCTCACCGGGCGCACACCTCTGCACGTGGGGAATCCCGAACAGTCAGTCCGGCGGATTGCCTGGTGTACAGGTGCTGCCCAATCGTATATCGGGCAAGCGGTGACGGCGGGTGCGGACCTGTACCTGACCGGTGAGGCCTCCGAGCCGACGGTACACATCGCGCGGGAGGAGGGTATTCACTTTGTGGCGGCGGGACACCACGCCACTGAGCGCTATGGCGTGCAGGCGCTCGGGGAGCACCTTGCCGCCGAATTCGGTCTGGAGCACCGGTTTATCGATATCGATAATCCGGTGTAGGCAGGGCGCTTCAGCGATCCTGCGCGGGTTTGGGCTGGCGCTCGATGCCGAATTCCTCGTTGAGCATGCCCTTTTCACCGGGAGAGGTCTTCGGCGCGTAGTCCAGGGGCGGCTGGATTTGTGCCAGGTGTGCAGGAATCTCGGCGTCGTCCTCGGCACCCCCCTGTAACCGCTCCAGGGATACCGGCCCCTTGTCCTGACACAGGGTTTCCGCGCCGGCGGCGAGGTGATTGTGGACATTGCGGTAGCTGTCGGTCAGGGTGTTCAGCAGCCTCGCGGTCTGCGTGAAATGCTCGACCACCTCGTTTTCGTAGGCCCGCTTATCCTGGGTCATCTGGTCCAGCTTGCGCTCCGTGTCGCGCAGCCGCTGGCCGTCTGCAGACAGGCGGCGGCCGAGCAGCAGGCCGATGGCACCGCCCACGAGCAGAGTGATGGCGCCGGTGACTATCAGAATCGTCAAACTGTACACAGGGTTTCCTCTTTGCGGCGGGTAGGGCAGCAGCGAGTATACCGCAATCTGCGGGGGACTCTAGCGCGGGTCTGGCGAAAGCGTTGCCAAGGCCTCGCTGCATGGATAGAGTGTGCCGCCAGTTTTCCCATCAACACGAGGCCGGACAGCGGCGTGAATGCAGTGCGACAGACGCCCTGGGAGCGCTACCAGGCGGATTTGCAGCAGCCGGGGTTTTCCCGTGATCCTGCGCAGGAGACGGCTGTGCGTCTGTTGCAGGATGTCTTTGAGCGCCTGGTGCAACAGGAGCAGCGCCGCTCAGCGTGGTGGCAGTGGTGGCGGCGCCGCCCCGCGGCACCGGAGCGGGGTCTGTACCTGTGGGGCGGCGTGGGTCGCGGCAAGACTTATCTGATGGACACGTTCTTCGATTGCCTGCCTTTCGAGCGCAAGCTGCGCGTGCATTTCCACCGCTTCATGCAGCGCGTGCACGCGGAGCTCAAGCAGCTGGCGGGGGAGAAGAACCCACTGCAGCAGGTGGCGGATCGACTCGCTGCCGACGCCCGTGTGGTGTGTTTCGATGAGTTTTTCGTCACCGATATCGCGGACGCCATGATCCTGGGCGGCCTGATGGAGGCGCTCTTCGCGCGCGGCGTGACACTGGTGGCCACCTCCAACATCGAGCCGTCCCGGCTCTACCTGAACGGTCTCCAGCGGCAGCGGTTCCTTCCCGCCATCGCGCTGATAGAGAAGCACACACAGGTGGTGAACGTGGATGCCGGCGTGGATTATCGACTGCGCACGCTGGAGAGGGCCGAGCTGTACCACTACCCGCTGGATGCGGAAGCGGACGTCAGCCTGCGCCAGAGTTTCGAGCGTCTGGCGCCGCATGCCGCGACCGACGGCGCCAGCCTGCAGATCAATGGCCGCGCCATTCGCACCCGCAGCGTGGCCGATGATGTGGTCTGGTTTGACTTCGCCGAGCTCTGTGAAGGGCCGCGCTCACAGAACGACTACATCGAACTCGCCCGCGAGTTCCATGCAGTGGTGCTGTCTGGCGTGCCGGCGCTGGGTGTCGGCAATGATGACGCCGCGCGCCGCTTCATCAACCTGGTCGACGAGTTCTACGATCGCAATGTAAAGCTGGTGATGGCTGCTGACAGGCAGCTGCTGGACCTGTATGATGGCCACCGCTTGCGGTTCGAGTTCCAGCGAACCGTGTCCCGTTTGCAGGAAATGCAGTCTCACGACTATCTCGCCAGGGAGCACCGACCCTGAGCGCGAGTGACTCTGCCCGGCGACAGATTATTTTCAGCGGTGCTTGAAAAGCCGGGTGCGAAGCAGTAGTATTCGCGCTCTCGAAATTGGAGCCCTCCAAGAGGCGTTTATTCATGAAAACTTTCAGTGCCAAAGCCGAAGACGTGCGCCACGACTGGTTTGTCGTCGATGCGTCAGGCAAGACCCTCGGGCGTCTGGCCAGCGAAATCGCTCACCGTTTGCGCGGCAAGCACAAGGCTGAGTACACACCGCACGTCGATACCGGCGATTACATCGTGGTGATCAATGCGGAAAAGATCCACGTGACCGGTGCCAAGGCCAAAGACAAGATGTACCACCATCACACGGGGTTCATCGGCGGCATCAAGTCTATCTCGTTTGAGAAGCTGATCGACAAGGCGCCTGAGCGTGTGCTGCAGACCGCGGTGAAGGGCATGCTGCCCCGCAACCCGCTGGGTCGCGCCATGTTCAAAAAGCTGAAGGTATACGCGGGCGCAGAGCATCCGCACACCGCCCAGCAGCCGCAAGCATTGAACATCTAACGGATATCCTTTTATGTCAGCAACCCAGTATTACGGAACCGGCCGCCGCAAAACCTCCACGGCCCGTGTGTTCATCCAGACCGGTGGCGGTAACATCACGGTCAACAAGCGCCCCCTCGACCAGTACTTCGGTCGCGAAGTGGCGCGTATGATCGTGCGCCAGCCTCTCGAGCTGGTGGAACTGGCCGACAAGTTCGACGTCAATGTCACCGTTGAAGGCGGCGGTAGCTTCGGTCAGGCCGGCGCCATTCGTCACGGTATCACCCGTGCCCTGATGGACTACGACGAAGCCCTGCGTGGCACCCTGCGCCGCGCTGGCTATGTTACCCGTGACGCGCGTGAAGTCGAACGGAAGAAAGTGGGTTTGCGCAAGGCGCGCAAGCGTCCGCAGTACTCCAAGCGCTGAGTGTGCGGTTGGCCGATCGGGCCGGCTGCCTCGTATCGAAAACGTCCGGTTTGGTATTCAGGCCGGGCGTTTTTTTGTGCTGGAAAAACAGGGGGTTACTGGCAAACCCTTGGCGCTTTAGGGGCCTTTATGTTGCCAGCAAGGAACAAAATCATTACTATTTGCGGCATTTTTTGCGATGTCGTCACCCGAGCCTGTCAACGTCAGTGGCCAGGCCGGTAATCAGGAGTGAAAAGCATGAGTAGCGATGGCGTGAACACCGGCAGGAGACGTTTCCTGACCGCCGCGACGAGTGTGGTTGGCGTTGCCGGCGCAGTAGGTATCGCGGTGCCGTTTGTCGGGTCGTGGAACCCATCGGCCAAGGCGAAAGCCGCAGGTGCCCCGGTAAAGGCGGACATCAGCAAGCTGGAGCCCGGTCAGATGATCGTGGTCGAGTGGCGCGGCAAGCCGGTCTATGTGGTTCACCGCACCGCCGCCATGCTGGCGGACCTGGACAAGGTGACCGGTGACCTGAAAGACCCCGACTCTGCGATCTCGACGCAGCCGGCGTACATCGATGGCCCGGCGCGTGCGCTGCGCCCCGAGATTTTCGTTGCCGAGGGCCTCTGTACGCACCTCGGCTGCGCACCAAAGTACCGGCCTGAGGTCGGCGCCGCCGACCTGGGCGGCGATGAGTGGCTGGGTGGCTTCTTCTGCCCCTGTCACGGTTCCAAGTTCGATTTGTCCGGGCGCGTCTACGCCGGCGTCCCGGCGTCCACCAACCTGGTGGTGCCGCCGTACTCCTATGAGACCGAGTCGGTTCTGGTAATTGGCGTGGACGCGGAGGCAGCCTGATGATCAATATGCTTGTAGGACTGCGTGATTGGGTGGATGAACGCCTGCCGATCATGCGCGCCTGGAACACCCACATGGGTCAGTACTACGCGCCGAAGAACTTTAATCTCTGGTATTACTTTGGTGTGCTGTCACTGCTGGTTCTGGTTAACCAGCTGCTGACCGGTATCTGGCTCACCATGAACTATACCCCCAGCGCCGAACAGGCTTTTGCCTCGGTCGAGTACATCATGCGCGATGTCGATTACGGCTGGATCCTGCGCTACATGCACTCCACCGGTGCCTCGGCGTTCTTTGTGGTGGTCTACCTGCACATGTTCCGGGCACTGATTTACGGCTCGTACAAGAAGCCGCGCGAGCTGATCTGGATCTTCGGCATGCTGATTTTTGTCGTGCTGATGGCCGAAGCCTTTGTGGGCTATGTACTGCCCTGGGGCCAGATGTCCTACTGGGGTGCCCAGGTGATTATCTCCCTGTTCGGGGCCATTCCGGTGGTCGGTGAAGACCTGGTCACCTGGATTCGCGGCGACTACCTGATTTCGGGCGTCACCCTGAACCGCTTCTTTGCCCTGCACGTTGTTGCCCTGCCGATCGTGCTGCTGGCGCTGGTTGTGCTGCACCTGCTGGCGCTGCACGAAGTGGGTTCCAACAACCCGGATGGCGTTGACATCAAGAAGCACAAGGGTCCGGACGGCGTGCCCCTGGACGGCGTTGCCTTCCACCCGTACTACACGGTCCACGACCTGCAGGCGATTGGTGTGTTCCTGTTCATTTTCTGTGCCGTGATGTTCTTCATGCCGGAGATGGGCGGGTTCTTCCTCGAATACGCCAACTTTGAGGAGGCGAATGCCCTGAAGACACCGGACCATATCGCGCCGGTCTGGTACTTCACGCCGTTCTACTCTGTGCTGCGCGCGGTGCCGGACAAGTTCTGGGGCTTCGTTGCCTTTGCGGCCTCCGTGGCGATACCGTTCCTGCTGCCCTGGTTGGACCGCAGCCCGGTCAAGTCCTGGCGCTACCGCGGCAACCTCAACAAGGTCATGCTGGTGCTGTTCGTGGCGAGCTTCCTGATCCTCGGTGTCCTGGGTGTCAAGGCCCCGACGCCGGAGCGCACGCTGCTGGCCCAGATCTGCTCCGTGTTCTACTTCGCGTTCTTCCTGCTGATGCCGATCTGGTCCTCGCTGGACAAGACCAAGCCGGTTCCGGAGCGCGTGACGATGGATGGCGGTATCGGGTTCTGGGGCAGCATTGCCGGCCTGGCCCTGATTCTCGCACTCACAATACTGCCTCTGAAGGCCGTGGGCGCCGGGGGGGAGTACAACTGCGGCTCCATGCCCTGTGACGAGATCAGTGTCAATCCGCACGACAAGCCCTCCCTGCAGAACGGCGCCAAGCTGTACATGAACTACTGCATGGCCTGTCACTCGCTGAAGTATGCGCGTTACCAGCGTACCGCGGAGGATCTGGGCATTCCGGAGGACCTGTTCACCGAGAATCTGATCTTCGATCCCGATGTGCGCATCGGCTCGCTCATGGACAACGCCATGGACGACCGACTGGCCAAGACCTGGTTCGGTGCCACGCCGCCGGATCTGACCCTGGTCTCCCGGGCGCGTCAGCCCGAGTGGCTGTACACCTACCTGCGCACGTTCTACCTCGACGAAAGCCGTCCCTACGGTGTGAACAACAAGGTGTTCAAGGATGTGGGCATGCCCCATGTCATGCTGGAACTGCAGGGTCTGCAGGCCTGTGCGATGGGCCCTGGCAAGGCAAACAACGGCGGTGTGCGCCGCGATCCACTGACCGGTGAGCCGCTGCTGGAGGAGCCCTGCGGCCAGTTCACCCTGGTGCAGGAAGGTGCCATGTCACCTGAAGAGTTCGACGGTGCCATGTACGACCTGGTGAATTTCCTTGCCTACACGGCCGAGCCCAGCGCAGCGGACCGGCAGCGTATCGGTGTCTACGTGCTGCTGTTCATTGCGTTGTTCTTCATATTTGCCTGGCTCTTGAACCGCGAGTACTGGAAAGACGTTCACTGATATGCCCCCCGGGACCGGCATCTTGCCGGTCTCCCTCACGTTCTGGATTGCACTATGAAACGAGCTGATGACAACGCAATGGGTGTGGTGGCGAAACGGTCTTCCATGACCTTCTTCTCTGACAGTGCCAGCCAATACAGCCACCGGGTGCGCATCGTGCTGGCCGAGAAGGGCGTCACGGTGGACATGATCGAGTCAGATGGTGCCCACCCGCCGGCGGAACTGGCCGACCTCAACCCGTATAATTCACTGCCGACGCTCGTCGACCGCGATCTCGTGTTGTACGAATCCAAGGTGATGATGGAGTACCTGGACGAGCGTTTCCCGCACCCCCCGCTCTTGCCGGTGTACCCTGTTGCGCGTGCCGAAAGCCGTCTGTACATCCACCGCATTGAAAAGGACTGGTGTTCGCTGGTGGACTCCATCCAGCATTCCCGCAGCGACAATGTAGTGACCAAGGCCACCAAGGAACTGCGCGATGGCCTGGTGGGTATCGCGCCCATTTTTGCTGAAAAGCCGTTCTTCATGAGCGAGGAATTCACTCTGGTGGACTGCTGCCTGGCGCCGATTCTCTGGCGGCTGCCCTCCCTGGGCATTGATATCCGCCCCGGGAAGCAAACCAAGCCTCTGCTGGCTTATATGGATGCCCTGTTTGGTCGTGAGTCGTTCCAGGAGAGCCTCTCCGAGCAGGAACGCGAGATGCGCCCCTAGGGCGCGCCGGGTAGGTAGCCCAGGTGTCTGACGACTCCGCAGCGATGACGCCCAGCCGGCCCTACATCATGCGGGCGCTGTATGAGTGGATTGTCGACAACGACTGTACGCCCTACCTGCTGGTGGACGCGCGGCGCCCCGGTGTCGAGGTGCCTGCCCAGTATGTCAAGGACGGACAGATCGTGCTTAACGTGAGCCCCACCGCGGTGATCGAGTTACTGATCGGCAATGAGTGGATCAGCTTCAATGGGCGCTTCGGCGGTACGCCGACGGATATCCTGTTGCCGGTCTCGGCGGTGATCGGCATTTATGCCCGCGAGAACGGCCAGGGCATGGTGTTTGAAGCGGAGGACCCATCGCCTGAGCCACCGGATAATCCGCCGGGAGACGGCGGGGGCCCGTCCTCATCAAAGCCGGAAGGCCGGCCGGCGCTGAAAATCGTCAAGTAGCGCCAGCGGCCCACCCAGCCATGTCGGTCAGGGCAGAATCTCGAACAGCTGCACGACACGTGTGACGCCAGAGACCGAGGCGGCCACATCGGATATCCTGCGTGCCTCCTCCTGCGACACCAACCCCATCAGATACACCACGCTGTTTTCCGTGACCACCTTGGTGCGCACTCCGGGTGTGTCCATATTGGCCAGCAGCCAGGATTTGATCTTGGTGGTTATCCAGGCATCGCTGGTGCGCACCAGCGCTCCCGTGGGCGCCTTCACGTCGATTTCGTTGTAGATGCGCCGCACGCCGCGTATCTTGCGCACTTCCTCTGCCGCCTGCGCCTTCAATTCCGGGCTGCCGACCTGGCCGGCGAGCAGTACATAGCCGTTGTAGCTGACGGCGATCAGGTGGGCATCGTCAAACGCCGGGTTGGCCGCGTGGATGTTGACGATGGACTTGACTTCGATGCTCTCGTCCTCGAGCCGTTGCGCCATGGTGCGCTCCTCCGGCTTGTCCTCAATGGAGTCCGCCTCCACGGTGGCCAGCATGCTCCCGCAGCCAGCGAGAAGCAGGCTGCCGAGAAGGGCGAAGAGCGGTGCAATCTGTTTCATGGTCAGTTTCCGTTGTAGTTACCAAACAGGCTGCGATCAATCAGCTCACAGAGCAAGTGAATGACCACGGTGTGCAATTCTATCACTCGGGGACGCCGCGCGGCGGCGCAGGAAATGCAGATGTCAGTATCCCTCAGTATTGCCGGCAGTGAGGCGTCCACGGCGTTGGACAGCAGCACGACGGTAACGTTGCGTTCCTGGGCCGCTGCAATGGCTCGCAGCAGGCTGTCCGCCGCCGTTGCGCTGCTGAAGCAGACCAGGGTATCCCCCGGCTGACCCAGAGCCCGTACCTGGCGGGCCCAGATCTCCTCAATACCCTGGTCGTGGGCGATGCCAGACAGGCTGGCCCCGTCGGCTGCCAGGGCAATCGCCGGCAGTGAAGGACGGTCCCGTTCGAGGCCAGCCAGCAGGGCACTGCAGAACAGTTGGCTGAGGCCGGCATCGACGCCGTTGCCGCAGGCCATGACCTTGCCTTCCCGCAACAGCGTTGCCACGATGCTGGCAGCGGCCTGCTGCACGGGCCCCGCCAGTTCGTCTACCGCCATTGCCAGTGCGCTGATGCTGTCCTGCACGGTGTCGGCAATCAGCCCGTAATCATCATCCATGCATGGTGTCCGCCGCTGGGGAGTCAGGCACTGAAGGCGCTGCGTATCCACCGCGGCGCCGGTTCAGGGTCGGATTGTCGCGGGTCGAAGGCAAGTACGTCAAATCGGCAGGGCATGTTTTGCCAGCGGGTGCTGCACTGCAGGAAGAATCGGGCCGCGCGCAGCAGCTTCTGCTGCTTGCGCCTGTCTACTGACGCGGCAGCCGAGCTGAAACGGGGGTTACTGCGCGCGCGCACTTCGACGAACACCAGCTGCCCGTGATCCAGGGCAATGATATCGATTTCGCCCAGTTTGCAGCGGAAGTTGCGCTGCACGACCTGCCAACCCTGCGCGAGGAGCCAGCGCGCCGCCAGTTCTTCATACCGGTCGCCGTGGTTCTGCATGCCGACACCTCCCTGTATCGGCTGCAGTATAGGTCAGGGCTGCACCAGATCGCTGCCATCAAATATCGCCAACACGGGTTCGCGTTGCAGGCGCAGGCTCGGGTCCAGCCGCAGTAACCCCGTATCGCCCCGGAGCAGCGCATCGGCACCGGCCTGCAACTGCGCGAAGCGCGATTGTACCAGCCAGGCATCAGCCCCCAGGGCGTTCAGGCGCGCCAGATTGTCGCTGCCGGTGTTGCCGGCGGCGATGGCGACCCGCAGGCCGGGGTTGCTGCCCAGTAACCAGGGGAGTTCTGTCAGGCGAACCCCGTTGAGGTCGCGGTCGCGCGGGTCCGGCACGCCGCTGTAAATACTGGACGTGGCGTACACGGGTACGTTGCCCGCGTAGTGGAATGCCAGCAAGGGCTTCAGCGAGCGCGCTTCCGCGGGCGAGTCGGCGAGGAGGAAGATGACGTCGATGTCCTGCCGCCGGCGCGGGGTAAACTCGATAGTGGTCGCCAGCATGCTGCGCATATCGCTGGCGCGCTGCTCACTGGCGCTCAGGTTAAGCGCGTTTTTGACGTTGTCAGAGTACGCCTCAGCGCTGGCGTAACTCGCCGTGCCGACAACGCTGCCGCCCAGCGTTTGCCAGCTGCTGCGCAGCACATCCTCGATCCGCGCACCGCGCTCGCCCGCGGGGCGCAGCACCAGGGCCCGCCGTGCGCCACTGCCGTACGCCAGTTCTGCGACACGCCGGGCATCGTCTTCGGGTGCCAGTGACAGCTGCACCAGCGCGCTGCCGCCCTGCAGGGCATCACTGTCCGTGCGATTCAACGCGAGAACCGGAACCGGTCGCTCGGGCAACTGCCCGAGCTCTGTCACGGCCTCCTTGCTCAGGGGGCCGATGACGATTTCTGCACCCCCCGCGACCGCGTGGCGGTAGGCGGCCGTGGCGGACTCGAACGCCGTGGTGTCGATGAAGCTGAGCGCATAGGACGGCTCGCCGCGGGCCTGGGCGGCAAAGTAGTGTGCCAGGTAGCCGTCCTGAACGGCCCGCGCAGCGGGCGCAAGACGTCCGCTCAACGGCAGCAGCAGCGCGACACGGCTGGGTGATGCAGGGCCGCGGGCGATATAGTCAAGCCCGCCTGGCAGCGGCACAGCCGCGGCGTGCTCAGGGTATTCGCTCCGCCACTGCTGCAGCGCCTCCTGCAGGGCCTGCCGGTTCTCCGCGCGCCGGTCAAGCAGTGCCAGCTCCACCCAGCCGCGCCAGTCCCGGTCGGTGGCAGTGGACAGCTCCGCGGCCAGCGCGCTCTCCTCGGCGCGGTTCAGGTCGGCCCAGACAGCGCGCCGCAGCGCCGCGTCCCCGACCTGCTCCGAGAGGATGCCGGCCCCTGTCCTGGCGCTGGCCAGCCAATCCCCTGCGAGGTGTGCGACCTCGGCGCTGAATGCGGCGCGCTCAATGCGCAGGGCTTCGGGGGTCGCGGCGTTGCGGGTGGCGGCAAGGCGGCGCTGGCTGTCGTCGAGATCGCCACGCAGGAAGGCCGCGCGAGCAAGCAGGAAGTCGCGTCGGGCACGGTCCTCACCGGCAAGCGTCTGCGGCAGTTCCGCCAGCGCCTGCTCTGCGGCCATCCAGTCGCGAGCCTGCAGCGCCGCCCGCGCCTGCGCGAAGACGGCGTCCCAGCGGCTGACCGGCATGGGCGGCGGTAATTCCGGTGCGATCTCCACAGGTTCCTCCGGCGCCATCGCCTGTGGCGGTGGCGTCAACGGCTCGGGAGGTGCGGTGCTGCAACCGCTGCCCAGGACCAGCGCCAGGGCGAGGCCTGCCCAGTGGCTGCCAGCGGTGATCGGGGTTGTCATACGCGTCATGCTATCCTTCCGGCTGCGTCGGGGTCGTCGCCAACAGCGGCGGCGTCCATGCTTGGATGAATGATACAGGGCCAGGGGTGATCAGTGGAATCGGGACTCTATGTTGTTGCTACGCCAATCGGCAACCTGGGCGATATCACGGCGCGAGCACTGGACGTGCTGGCGGCGGCGGACCTGGTGGCCGCGGAGGATACACGGCATACCGCACGGCTGTTGCAACATTTCTCCATCACCACAAGCCTGCTGGCCTACCACGAGCACAGCGACGATCGCGCGCAGGCGCGGATCCTGGCCTGTCTCGCGGACGGTGGCACTGTGGCGCTGGTCTCCGACGCCGGTACACCGTTGATTTCCGATCCCGGCTACCGCCTGGTGCGCGACGTACAGGAGGCGGGTTACCGGGTCATACCGCTGCCCGGGCCCTGCGCCGCGATCGCCGCCCTCAGTGCCTCGGGCTTGCCGACCGACCGCTTCCTGTTTGAAGGGTTTCTACCCGCCAAGGCCGGCGCGCGGCTGCGACGCCTGCAGGATCTGGCTTCGGAGTCGGCAACACTGGTCTTCTATGAAGCGCCGCATCGCGTGGTGGAAACGCTGCAGGCGATGCTGGAAACCTTTGGGGCCCAGCGCGAGGCCCTGCTCGCGCGAGAACTGAGCAAAACCTTCGAAACGCTCAAGCGAGCACCGTTGGCCGAGCTTGCCGGCTTCGTCGCCGGTGACAGCAATCAGCAGCGGGGTGAAATTGTGCTGGCGGTGGCGGGGCAGCGCAGGCGCGACGACAGCCTGTCCCCGGACACGCAGAAACTGCTGCTACGGCTGGCGCAGGAGTTGCCTGCCAAGCGCGCGACGACGCTGGTGGCCGAACTCACCGGCCTGCGCAAGAAGCAGCTGTACGACTTTCTACTGGAACAGCGGCAGTCCACATGAGCGGGCGCTGGGCCGCGGCTCTCCTTGCCAGCGTCGCTGGCAGCGGGTAGTCTTGCCGCCGAGTCGGTCAGGCGATCGCTTCCGGTCATGTGCCGGGGGAGGAAAGTCCGGGCTCCACAGGGCAGGGTGCCAGGTAACGCCTGGGGGGCGTGAGCCTACGGAAAGTGCAACAGAAAGGATACCGCCCGGCGCAGGCCGGGTAAGGGTGAAAAGGTGCGGTAAGAGCGCACCGCGCGGCTGGTAACAGGCGTGGCGATGGTAAACCCCACTCGGAGCAAGACCAAATAGGAATCCGTATGCTGCGGCCCGCAGTGGATTCGGGTAGGTCGCTACAGGCCGGCGGCGACGCCGGTCGCAGATGAATGATCGTCCTCGACAGAACCCGGCTTATCGACCGACTCGCTTCTTCCTCTCCCCGCGGCTGCGCCTGACCAGGCGTGTCGCGGGGCCATTTCCCGTACGACCGGCTCCACCCCTTATGTTAATTTCTGCTAACGCGATCCGCCTTGAAGAAGAAAATAGCCTTTAACTTAAAGTGAATCCTTAATATACGATGTTAGCGGTCTGTTTTAAGGCAATTTTCGCTTTCACACACGCTGCCAGAAGCTATCATTTTGCCCTCCAATCAGCGCTAATTAGCTGAAATTAAAACGTTTTTCGCGTCAGGCTCGCTTGACACCCCAATTGCTGCGCCCCTATAGTGTCGAAAAGTGGGAAGAAGTGGATATATCTGGCTTTTTGTGGGTTTTAAGGGTCGGATAAGCGGGGGAAACTGACGTGTTTCGTGGGGTGCAGCACATCAATATGGACGCCAAGGGGCGACTGGCCATGCCAGCGCGCCAGCGCGAGCCGTTGCGTGCCCTCTGCGATGGCCAGATCGTGATCACCATCGACACCCAGGTGAAGTGCCTCGTGATCTACCCGCTTCCCGATTGGGAGCGTATCGAAAAGCACATCCAGTCATTGCCTGCCCTCAAGCCCGCCGTGAAGCGTTTCCAGCGCCTGGTGCTGGGCTACGCAACAGATGTCGAGATGGACAGCAATGGTCGTTGCCTGTTGCCCCAGCCCCTGCGGGATTATGCCCAGCTGGACAAGAAGCTGGTGTTGGTGGGTCAGGGCAACAAGCTGGAGCTGTGGGCGGAGGAGCTGTGGCTGGCGGAGCGCGAACAGGCGCTGCTCGAGTCCGGCCCGGACGCGGAGTTGCCCGACGAATTAATGTCTCTGACCCTGTAGGTGAGCGGCATGCATCAGACAGTTTTGTTACGAGAGGCGGTGGAAGCTCTGGTGACGACAAGCGATGGTACCTACGTCGACGGCACCTTTGGGCGCGGCGGCCACAGCCGGGCAGTCCTGCAGCGGCTGTCCGCAGACGGTCATCTCCTGGGTGTGGACAAGGACCCTGCCGCGGCCGCGGTCGCCGCAGAGCTGGGCGCCACAGACTCCCGTTTCAGTTTCTTCCACGGCTCCTTCGCCGGGCTGCCCGCAGAACTGGCCTCCCGCGGTATCACCGGCCTGGACGGGATTCTGCTCGATCTGGGTGTTTCCAGTCCGCAGCTGGACGACAGCGAGCGCGGCTTCAGTTTCCAGCACGATGGTCCGCTGGACATGCGCATGGACACCAGCAGCGGTGAGACGGCGGCCCAGTGGCTGGCGCGCGCCACGGAGCAGGATATCGCCACGGTGCTGAAAGAGTACGGTGAAGAGCGTTTTGCGCGCCGTATTGCGGGGGCCATTGTCTCCGCCCGAGCGGAGGCCCCCATCGTCACCACCGGTCGTCTGGCCAAAATCGTCAGTGAGGCCAATCCGCGCTGGGAGAAGCACAAGCATCCGGCGACGCGCGCGTTCCAGGCTATTCGCATCTTTATCAACCGCGAGCTGGATGACCTGGCGGCATTGCTGGCGGCAACGCTGGGACTGCTCAAAGTGGGCGGCCGCCTGGTGGTCATCAGCTTCCACTCACTCGAAGACAGGTTGGTGAAGCGCTACATGCGCGATATGGCCCGTGGTGATGCCTTGCCCGCAGGCGTCCCGGTGCGCGACAGCGCGCTCAACCGGCAGATGCGCCTGGTGGGCAAGTCCCTGCGTGCAAGCGCAGGGGAGGTCGCCGCAAATCCGCGTGCGCGCAGCGCCATCATGCGTGTTGCCGAGAAGATCAGCTGATATGGCGGCCCGCACGACATCCGCCGTTGCCGCCCCCGCGCGCAGTATCAGTCTGCAGTCCCTCGCGCTGTTTGGAGCCCTGCTGGCGCTGGTGCTGGCCTCGGCTTTCGGCGTTATCCACAGTTCCCACGACTGCCGTCGGCTGTATGCAGTGCTACAGCAGCTGGAGGCGGACCAGTGGTACCTGCAGGAGGACTACGGTCGCCTGTTGCTGGAGCAGAGCACCTGGGCGTCCCATTACCGCGTCGAGCGGGTTGCTACCCGTGAGCTGAATATGCAGGCGCCCGAGCTGGAAGGCCTCAAGGTGGTGCGGCCATGAGCCGGTCCCGCGCGCCCGCCGTCGCGCCCTGGCGCTTTTACCTGGTCGCGATTGCACTGCTGGCGATGCTGGCGCTGCTGGTGGGCAGGGTGCTGTCACTGCAGGTGCTGGATATCGAGCATGGTCGCAGCTTCCTGCAGGACCAGGGCGAAAGCCGCTCCATGCGCAACGCGGAAATTCCCGCCTACCGTGGTGTCATTGCAGACCGTCGCGGTGAGCCGCTCGCGGTCAGCACGCCGGTCATTTCCCTGGTTGCGGATCCCCGTTTGTTGACTGCTGTCGAGGATCTCTCGCCGCTGGCCACCGCACTCGACATGCCGCTGGCCGACCTGCAGGCGCGCCTTGAGCGCTTTGCCGGCCGTTCTTTCATGTACCTGCGGCGGCATATGGTCCCTGCCGAGGCACGCGAAGTGCTGGCGCTGAAGCTGCCCGGTGTGTCCGGGCGGCGTGAATACCAGCGCTACTACCCGGCCGGTGAGGTGGCGGGCCACCTGGTGGGGTTCACCAACCTGGACGGGCGCGGCATCGCCGGGCTGGAGCTGGCTTACGACGACTGGCTCAAGGGCACGCCGGGCAAGAAGCAGTACATCAAGGATCTGCGCGGCGATGTGGTGCGCGACATCGGTGTGCTGGAGCCGGCGCGCTCCGGCAAGGACCTGCGGCTGAGTATCGACCTGCGCCTGCAGTACCTGCATCACCAGGAGCTGCAGCGCGCCATGGCGGTGACCGGTGCCAGCTCCGGCAGCATCGTGACCCTGGACAGCCGCACCGGTGAGGTCCTGGCCATGGTGAACCACCCCGTCTACAACCCCAACGGCCGGCGTGGCATCAGCCCCGACCAGACCCGCAATCGCGCCATCACCGATATGTTCGAGCCCGGCTCGACGATGAAAACCTTCACCCTGGTCGCAGCACTGGAAAGCGGTCGCTATTCAAGTGAGACCATGATTGATACCTCACCGGGACGCATTCGCGTGGGCCGCAAGACGCTGCCTGATCCGCGCAATTACGGCGAAATATCGGTCTCGCGGATTATCGAAAAGTCCAGCCAGGTGGGCGTGACCAAAATTGCACTGGACATCGGTCACGAACCAATCCGGGATGTGTTTCGTCGCTTCGGTTTCGGCGCCGCGCTGGGTACGGGGTTCCCGGGCGAGAGCGCCGGTCAACTGCCCAACCGCAGCCGCTGGAGTGACATCGAGAAGGTCACGTTGGCATTCGGTTACGGGCTGACCGCCACCCCTCTGCAGCTGGCGCATGCCTACACCGCCTTCGCCAATGACGGTGTGATGCCGCCCGTATCGCTGCTTGCGGCCGACGA
The DNA here is from genome assembly GCF_963973825.1 of uncultured Haliea sp. NCBI lineage: Bacteria > Pseudomonadati > Pseudomonadota > Gammaproteobacteria > Cellvibrionales > Halieaceae > Haliea > uncultured Haliea sp. Next base: position 457,163 of record NZ_CAXBAE010000001.1, on the reverse strand, counting down.
GCGCGAGCCGGAGGGAACCCGCGTAGTGGATGCGGATATCGCTCGCGAGGTGCTCGCGGTTCTGCAGCGGGTTACCGAGGAACACGGCACCGCACGGCGCGCGCGGGTGCCGGGGTATGCGGTGGGCGGCAAAACCGGCACCGTGCACAAGGTCGGTCCCGGCGGCTACCAGGACAACAAGTACATTGCCTTTTTTGCCGGCATAGCGCCCACCGCCGATCCCCGTTTCGTGACCGTGGTCGTGATCAACGAACCGCAGGGTGAGGCCTATGGCGGTGGCGCTGCAGCGGCACCGGTTTTTGCGCGCGTCGCGCAGGGTACCCTGCGTCTGCTCAACCTGCCGCCGGATGATACCGAAACCGTTCTGGCGGTCGCTGCGCACAGCCCGGGGGTGTCGGGATGAGCCTGGCTGCGCGGCACGTGGCCGTATCGTTGCCTGAGCTGCTGGGCGCAAGGGCTGCAGCCTGGGCGGATGTGCAGGTTACCGGCGTGCAGCTCGACAGCCGCCGCGTGGCGGCGGGCGACCTGTTTATCGCCCTGCCGGGAGCGGTGCACGATGGCCGCCAGTTCATCGAACAGGCCGTTGCCCGCGGCGCGGTGGCCGTGTTGGCGGAGCCGCCGGTGGCCGGTTTTGTTGACGCCCTGCACGTGCCCCTGCTGGAGCAGGCGGAACTGGCGCAATCGGTGGGCGAAATCGCCGCGCGCGTTTACGGCGATCCCAGTGACGGGATGATGATGGTGGGTGTCACCGGCACCAATGGCAAGACCACCACCAGCCGACTGGTGGCGCAACTGCTGCGCGCCGCAGGCTATCGCTGTGGCGTCATTGGCACGCTGGGAGCGGTGCTTGATGACACCACCGCAGACGCTGTCAACACCACGCCGGATGCGGTGTCGCTGCAGCAGCAGCTGGCCGCCTGGCGTGCCGAGGGTGTCGATGCGGTGTGCATGGAGGTGTCGTCCCACGCGCTGGATCAGGGCAGGGTGCAGGGTACGCGCTTCGATGTCGCGGTGTTTACCAACCTCTCGCGTGATCATCTTGACTACCATGGCAGCATGCAGGCTTACGCACGCAGCAAGCAGCGTCTGTTTTGCCAGACGGGCCTGCGCTTTGCGGTGGTCAATGCCGACGATCCTGTCAGCGCGCAGATGCTGGCGGCGCTGCCAGAGGGCGTGCAGGCGGTGACCTTTTCCAGCAGTGGCGGGCCGGCAGATGTCTGTGCCCGGCGGGCGGAACCTTTCCCGGGTGGCGTGCGTGCGCAGCTGGAAACATCCTGGGGCAGGGGTGAGCTGGAGCTGCCTTTGCCGGGGGTATTCAACCTCTCCAACGCGCTGGCGGCGATTGCCTGTGTGGTCCTGCTCGGTGGTGAGCTGCCCGCGGTACTGGCCGCGGCAGCGGGTCTCCACGCTGTGCCCGGGCGCATGCAAAGCGTGCCCAACACCCTGGGCCTGCAGGTGATCGTCGACTACGCCCACACGCCCGATGCCCTGGAGAAGGCTCTGCAGGCCCTGCGGCCACAGGTCGAGGGCCGCCTGATTGTGGTCTTTGGCTGCGGCGGAGACCGCGACCCGGGCAAGCGAGCCGTGATGGGGCGAGTGGCGAGCACGGCGGCGGATCATGTTGTGCTGACGTCGGATAACCCGCGCAGCGAGGACCCCCTGGCGATTCTGGATGATATCCAGCGGGGCTGCCAGGGCAGCGTGCAGGTGGAGGTTGACCGCGGCGCTGCGATTGCCCTGGCGATTCGCGAGGCGCAGCCTGGCGATTGTGTGCTGATCGCCGGCAAGGGTCACGAAACCTACCAGATCATCGGTCACCAGCGTCTCGCCTTCAGCGATGTCGACAGTGCAGCCCTGGCCCTGCAGCAGAGGGCGGCGTCATGATGCGCAACCTCCGCCTCGGTGAATTGAGCACTCCCCTGCAGGCGCGCCTGCGGGGCGCTGACCTCAACATTACCGGTGTCACCACTGACAGTCGCAGGGTGGCGCCGGGGGACCTGTTCGTGGCGCTGCAGGGCGAACGCTTCGATGGTCACGACTTCCTGCAGGCTGTCGCGGAAGCCGGTGCCGTTGCGGCAGTGGTCAGCCGCGATGTCGATAGCCCGCTGGCCCTGCTTCAGGTGGCGGACACCCAGCGCGCACTGGGGCAGTTGGGAGCCTTCAACCGCTCACTCTGCTCTGCCCCGCTGATCGCCATCACCGGCAGTGCCGGCAAAACCACAGCGAAGAACCTGATTGCCGCTGTGCTGTCCCGCCGCGGTCCGGTACTGGCGACGCAAGGCAACCTGAACAACGAAATCGGTGTGCCGCTCACCCTCTTGCAACTCGCGCCGGAGCATGTGTTTGCGGTGATCGAGATGGGTGCCTGCCGGCAGGGCGATGTCGCCTGGCTGTGTGAGCTGGCGCGACCGAACATCGCTGTGCTTCTGAATGCCATGCCGGCGCACCTGGAGGGCTTTGGCAGTCTGGAGGGGGTCGCGTCGGCCAAAGGCGAAATTTACGCGGGGCTCGAAGGCACGGGCATCGCGATCGTCAATGCCGACCAGCCCTGGGCAGCGCGCTGGCGCACGCGTGCCGCGGGCGCCACGGTGCTGGATTACGGCCTCGAACAGGCCGCCGCCATCAGCGCCCACAGCATCCAATCGCGTGGGGCCCAGGGTGTGACCTTTGTCGCCAGCACGCCCGCAGGAGAAGCGCCGGTGCGCCTGCAGCTGCCCGGCCGCCACAACGTGTCCAACGCACTCGCGGCTGTCGCTGTCGGTCTCGCCTGCGATCTCAGCCTTGCGGATATCACGGCAGGTCTCGCCAGTGTCGCCCCGGTTCAGGGGCGCGGCGCGCGGGTCGCCGGCCTCGGCGGCTCTGTGCTCATCGATGACAGTTACAACGCGAACCCCGGCTCGGTGCGCGCCGCTATTGATGTGCTGGCAGCCTGCCCCGGAAGGCGCACGCTGGTGCTGGGCGCGATGCTCGAATTGGGCGCAGGCAGTGAGCAACTGCACCGCGAAGTCTGGGCCTATGCGCGGGAGCGGGGTATCGACCGCATGATCGCCGTCGGGCCGGCCCTGCTGGGCGCCGTGGAACAGCTGGGCGGCGAATGGTTTGCCGACTGCGAGGCTGCGTCTGCGGCGCTGCGTGCAGATTTGGGGCAGGACGACACCGTACTGATCAAGGGTTCCCGTGGCGTTGCCATGGAGCGCCTGCTGGCCAACTTGCGCGAGACGGGGAACTGACATGCTGTTATTCCTGGCAGAGTATCTGACCCATTTCGCCGGCGGTTTCCAGGTGTTCCAGTACCTCACGCTGCGCAGCATCCTGGCGGCCGGTACCGCCCTGGCGATCTCGCTGCTGGTCGGCCCGGCAATGATCCGCCGCCTGAATCTCTATCAGGTGGGGCAGTCCGTGCGCAGTGACGGGCCACAATCGCACCTCAGCAAATCCGGCACGCCGACCATGGGCGGCGCGCTGATCCTTGTTGCCATCGGTGTCAGCAGCCTGCTGTGGGCTGACTTGCGCAACCCCTACATTTGGGTGGCCCTGGGTGTGACGGCCGTGTTCGGCGCGGTCGGTTGGGTGGACGACTACCGCAAGGTGGTGGAACGGGATTCGCGTGGCCTGCCAGCTCGCTGGAAGTACTTCTGGCAGTCACTGGCAGGACTCGCCGCCGCGCTTTATCTGTACTTCGCCTTCGATACCCCGGTCACCACCGAGCTCTATATCCCGTTTTTCAAGGACTTTGCCTGGAGCATGGGGCCGCTGTTTATCCTGCTGACGTACTTCGTGATTGTCGGTGCCAGCAACGCGGTCAACCTGACTGACGGACTGGATGGCCTGGCGATACTGCCCACCGTCATGGTTGGCTCTGCGCTCGGCATCATCGCCTACCTCACGGGAAACGTGAATTTCGCCGACTACCTGCACATTCCCTATGTGGCGGGCAGCGGTGAACTCGCCGTGTTCTGTGGCGCGATCGCCGGAGCCGGCCTGGGTTTTCTCTGGTTCAACACCTATCCGGCACAGGTGTTCATGGGCGACGTGGGCGCCCTGGCTCTGGGCGCGGCGCTGGGCACGGTTGCCGTGATCACCCGGCATGAAATCGTGTTCTTCATCATGGGGGGCATCTTCGTGCTGGAGACTGTCTCGGTGATCCTGCAGGTGGCGTCGTTCAAGCTGACCGGGCGGCGGATATTCCGCATGGCCCCGATACACCATCACTTCGAGTTGAAGGGGTGGCCCGAGCCGCGGGTCATCGTGCGTTTCTGGATTATCACCGTCATGTTGGTCCTGTTCGGACTGGCCACGTTGAAACTGCGCTAGGCGGGGAGTAGCTGAGCGAATGGCACAGGGTCTCATAGCAAGCAGCGGCGACGAGGTGGTTTTCGGCCTCGGCGCGACCGGCTTGTCCTGCGCACGCTTCCTGCACCGCAGCGGCCGGCGTTTCGTGGTGATCGACACCCGTGAACAGCCCCCCGAGTTGGCCGTGCTGCAGCGCGAGATGCCGGATGTGCCGGTGTTTGCGGGCGCCATACCCGACGCAGTCATCGAGCAGGGTGGCAACTGGGTGGTCAGCCCGGGCATTGCACTGGACCACCCCGTCGTGGTGCGCGCACTGGCGGCAGGTGCCACCGTGTGTGGTGATATCGACCTCTTCATGGGCGCCGCGGAGGCGCCGGTCGTGGGTATCACGGGCTCCAACGCCAAGTCGACGGTGACTGCGCTGCTCGGTGAGATGGCGGCGGCGGCGGGCCTCAATGTCGGCGTGGGCGGCAATCTCGGCGTGCCGGCCCTCGATCTGCTGGCACCCGAGCGCGAGCTGTATGTGCTGGAACTCTCCAGCTTTCAGCTTGAGCGCGCTGCCAGCCTCGGCCTTGCCGTCGCAACCGTGCTGAATGTGTCCGCGGATCATCTGGACCGGCATGGCAGTCTGCAGCAGTACCACCAGGCCAAGCATCGGATTTTTCGCGGCTGCGCGCATGCCGTGGTCAATCGCGATGATCCGCTGACGTTGCCGCTGGTCGGTGCCGAAACCGCCGTTACCAGCTGGCGCCTGAAGGAACCCGAGCTGCACGGCTTCGGCCTGCGCCAGATCGACGGCCATGAGTGGCTGTGTCTGGGCTTCGATGCGCTGCTGACCGTGGAAGAACTCGGCATTCAGGGGCGTCACAATGTCGGCAACGTCCTCGCTGCGCTGGCGCTGGGGCAGGCGGCGGGGTTACCCATGGCGGCGATGCAGTCCGCGGCGCGCTCGTTTTCCGGCCTGCCGCATCGCTGTCAGCTGGTTGCGGAGCACGGCGGCGTGCGTTTCGTCAACGACTCCAAGGGCACCAATGTGGGCGCCACGCGAGCGGCCCTTCTCGGCTTTGGCGCCGGCCGCAATGTGATTCTGATTGCCGGCGGTGTCGGCAAGGGCCAGGATTTTCGCCCGCTGTGCCAGCCGCTGCAGGCCAGTGGCAAGGCCCTGGTGCTGATTGGCGAAGCCGCAGGGCAGATAGCGGATGCCGTGGGCGACCTGCTGCCGATACAGCGCGCCTCAGACATGCCCGATGCGGTGCGCCGTGCTGCGGCCTGTGCAGCGGCAGGCGACGTGGTGTTGCTTTCACCCGCCTGTGCCAGCTTCGACATGTTCAGCGGCTACCCGGCACGGGGTGACGCCTTTGTGCGGGCTGTCGCGGCATTGCGCGAGGGCGTGGACGCATGAGATTGACTCAGCCCCTGCACTTCGCCGTCGATCCCGCGCTGTTCCTGCTGGCACTCTCACTGCTGCTGGTGGGCCTGGTGGCCATCGGCTCCGCTTCGGTCGAATACGCAGACTGGCACTACCAGGACGCCTGGCAGCTGACCCGGCGTCACCTCGTCTATATCGTCATTGCCGTGGCTGCCGCCGCGGTGGTGTACCGCTTCCCCTCCAGCTTCTGGCTGAGAACGGGCTGGATGTGGCTGCTGGTTGGACTTGGCTTCCTGGTGCTGGTGCTGTTGCCGGGCATCGGCAAGGAGGTGAAAGGCGCCCAGCGCTGGTTGCCCCTGGGGCCGTTCACCTTCCAACCCTCCGAATTCGCCAAGCTCACCGTGGTGGTGTATCTCGCAGGTTACCTGGTGCGCCAGGCGCGGGAAGTACGCGAGCAGTGGAGCGGGTTCTTCAAGCCCATGGGCGTCTTGGCACTGGTCGCCCTGCTGCTCCTCGCCGAGCCCGATTTCGGTGCCACGGTGATTGTGGTGGCCACGTCGTTCGGCATGCTGTTCCTCGCCGGAATGAAGGTCACGCACTTCCTGGCCATTGTCCTCGCCAGTCCCATCGTCGTCGGTGCGCTGGTCTTTGCCGCCCCCTATCGTATGCAGCGACTCACCTCGTTCACAGACCCCTGGGCCGACCCTTTTGGCAGCGGCTTCCAGCTGATCCAGTCCCTGATTGCCTTCGGACGTGGGGAGTGGCTCGGCGTGGGGCTCGGCAACAGCGTGCAGAAGCTGTTCTACCTGCCCGAGGCGCACACGGACTTCGTCTTCTCCATCTGGGCCGAGGAGACCGGATTTGTCGGCGCCTTCGCCCTCATCCTGCTGTTTACCGCGCTGATCGCCCGGATTCTGTGGATCGCCCGGCAGGCCGAGGCAGCGGGCCAGCTTTTCGGCGCCTACGTCTGCTACGGCGTTGCCCTGGTGTTTTCCGGGCAGGCCTTTGTGAACATGGGGATGAGTGCCGGTCTCTTGCCCACCAAGGGTCTGACCCTGCCGTTCGTCAGCTACGGCGGCACCAGCCTGATTATCTGCTGCTGCATGCTCGCGCTGGTGCTGCGTATCGGCAACGAATTGCCCACGGCGGCGCCCCGCGCCCCGCGCAAAGGAGGTGCCGGATGAGCGAGGCGCCTCTGGTTCTGATGATGGCGGGCGGCACGGGCGGACATGTCTATCCGGCGCTGGCCGTAGCCGACGCCCTGCAGGCACGGGGCTACCGCATCGCCTGGACGGGCACAGCGCGCGGACTGGAAGCGCGGGTCGTGCCGGCGGCGGGATACCCCCTGCACCTGCTTCCTGTGCGCGGTGTGCGCGGCAAGAACCTCGCAGACACGGCGCTCGGCGCGGTGCTGCTGCTCTGGTCCTGCCTGCGCGCTGTGCACCTGGTGTGGCGTCTCGCGCCGTCCTGCGTGGTGGGTATGGGTGGCTACGTGGCGGGCCCCGCAGGTCTGGCGGCCTGGTTGCTGCGCAAGCCACTGCTGATCCACGAACAGAATGCGGTAGCGGGTACCACCAACCGTTTGCTGGCCCCGCTGGCCCGCCGGGTAGCGGCGGGTTTTCCCGGTGCGTTCCCGGCCGAGCGGGCGGTGACCGTGGTCGGTAACCCGGTGCGCCGCGCGCTGCTCGAGGCGGCCGACAAGCAGCTGTGGGATTACCACGGCCAGCGTCCGCTGCAGGTGCTGGTACTGGGTGGGAGCCTGGGAGCGCAGCCGCTGAACACCCTGCTTCCCGAGGTGCTGCGCCACTTGCGGCAACGGCTGGGTGATGACGCTGTGCGCGTCTGGCATCAGTCCGGGCAGGCGCACGTGGAGAGCCTGCGGGCCGACTACGGCACATTGCTGGATGCAGGCGTGCAGGTCAGTGCCTTTATCGAGGATATGGCGTCGGCCTACGCCTGGGCCGATGTCGTGATCTGCCGGGCAGGTGCGTTGACGGTGGCCGAACTGGCCATTATGGGCCGTCCCGCATTGTTGATTCCGCTGCCTCACGCCATCGACGATCACCAGACGGCCAATGCGCGCGCACTGTCGGATCGCGGTGCCGCGCTGATGTTGCGCCAGGCTGACCTGTCGGCCCGGGAGGTCGCCGCAACGCTGGCCGGATACATCAGCAACCCCAAACGCCTGGCGGCCATGGCGGCGGCCGCCTCCGCCGCGGCGCAGCCACAGGCAACAGCGCGGGTTGCCGATCTTTGCGAGGAGCTGATACGCCATGACTGAACGCAGCGCCTATACCGTGCCGGAAATGCGCCGTATCCGCAGGATCCACATGATTGGCGTCGGTGGCACGGGTATGAGCGGGATTGCCGAGGTCCTGGTCAACCTCGGCTATGCGGTGTCGGGCTCCGACCTGCGTCCCAGCTCCGTGACGGCACGCCTGCAACAGCTTGGCATCGAGGTCTTTATCGGCCACGCCGCGGAACACGTGCGCGACGCCGACGTGGTGGTCAGTTCCAGTGCCGTGCGCGCCGACAACCCGGAAGTGGTGGCAGCTCGCGCAGCGCGCGTGCCGGTTGTTCCCCGCGCTGAAATGCTCGCTGAGCTGATGCGCTATCGTCACGGTATCGCGGTGGCGGGCACCCACGGCAAAACCACGACAACGAGCCTGATTGCCGCAGTGTTCGCGGAAGCGGGCCTGGATCCAACGTTCGTCATCGGTGGCCTGGTGAATTCCGCCGGCAGCAACGCGCAGCTGGGAGCCAGTCGCTTCCTGGTGGCCGAGGCGGATGAAAGCGACGCGTCCTTCCTGCACCTGCAGCCGATGGTTACCGTCGTGACGAATATTGAAGCGGATCACATGGAAACCTACGGTGGTGACTTTGCGACCCTGCGCAGCACCTTCCTCGAGTTCCTCCACAACCTGCCGTTCTACGGGCTCGCCGTGCTCTGTGTCGATGATCCGGTGGTTGCCGGCTTGTTGCCCGACCTGTCTCGCCAGTTCCTTACCTATGGTTTCGATGAGGCGGCGGACTACCGCATCATGGATGTGCGCAAGCAGGGGTTGACCACCGAGTTCACAGTCTCGCGTCCCGGGGAACTGCCGCCGCTGTCGATACAGCTGAATATGCCCGGCGAGCACAACGTGCTGAACGCCACGGCGGCGATTGCCGTTGCCTGCGATGAGGGTGTGGATGACGCCGCGATTCAGCGCGGCCTCGCGGGTTTCGCGGGTGTCGGGCGTCGCTTCAGTGTGTTGGGTGAGCTGGCGGTGGCAGGCGGCAGTGCGCTGCTGGTGGACGACTACGGACACCACCCGACGGAAGTGCGCGCGACGCTGGAATCCGCCCGGCAGGCCTGGCCGGATCGCCGTGTGGTGATGGTGTACCAGCCGCATCGGTACTCGCGCACGCGGGACCTGTACGAAGATTTCGTGGCGGTGCTGTCGCGCTGTGATGCGCTGCTGCTGCTGGACGTGTATCCGGCCGGCGAGGAGCCGATTCCCGGTGCAGACAGCCGCAGCCTGACGCGGAGTATCCGCCAGCGCGGGCAGGTAGAGCCGGTGTTCGTGGAGAGTATCGACGAGGTTGCCAACGTCCTGTGTGGAATTCTGCGCGATGGTGATGTCGTGATTACCCAGGGCGCGGGCAACATTGCGCGGCTCGCGCAGGATCTCCAGACGCTGGGCAGCCTGGCGGAGGTTCACCCATGAGTTGGCAGCAGGCAAGCTCAGGACCGATGGCCGTGCTGCTGGGCGGTCGCTCTGCGGAGCGTGATGTATCGCTGCAGACCGGCGCAACCATTGTCGCCGCCTTGCGGGGCCTTGGCTGTGACGTGCGCGCCGTTGACCCGTCCACGACTGGCTGGGTGGCGCAACTCGAGGATGTGAGCTTCGCCTTCAATGCGCTGCACGGCCCCGGCGGTGAGGACGGTGTGATTCAGGGTGCCCTGGAAACCCTGCAGATTCCCTACTCGGGTTCTGGCGTGCTGGGTTCGGCACTGGCGATGGACAAACAGCGCAGCAAGCAGCTGTGGCAGGGCGTGGGGGTCAGCACCGGCGGTTTTGTGGTGCTTGACGCCGGCAGCGACTGGGAAGCGATCATCGCCCGTTTCGGTAAGGTGTTCGTAAAACCGGCCTGCGAGGGCTCCAGTGTCGGCATGGCGCCGGCGGCGACAGCGCAGGCACTGGCGCAGGCCTGGCGCAAGGCAGCGGCCTTCGGCGGCACCGTTCTGGCCGAGCAGTTCATCGATGGTCCCGAGTATACCGTTGCGGTTCTGGGGGACAGCACGCTGCCGTCGATCCGTATGGAAACCGATCGGGAGTTCTACGACTACGAGGCGAAGTACCTGTCGGACGAGACACGCTATCACTGCCCCAGCGGCCTGAGCGCAGAAGATGAAGCGGAAGCCAGCGCGGTGGCGCTGGCCGCATTTCGCAGCCTCGGCTGCTCAGTCTGGGGGCGCGTGGATCTGATGCGCGACCGCGACGGCCGCTTTTACGTGCTGGAAGTGAACACCATTCCCGGTATGACTTCGCACAGTCTTGTGCCGATGGCGGCGCGCGCGGTGGGCATGTCCATCGAGGTTCTGGTGCAACGTATCGTGGAATTGAGCTGGGAGGGCCGTGCGCATGGTTGACACGCGCAGGACCACCGCACACCGGCGCCGCAGCTCCGCGGGGGCGACCCGTCGTCGCGCCGTGCGCGCACCGCGGGCGGACATGCGCCCGGGACTGCGCCTGCTGGGTGGCTGGGTAAACCGCCTGCTGATCCTGCTGGGCGTCGGTGTGGTTTGTGTCGTGGGCCTGCGCGGCTGGATTGCCCTGCAGGAGCTTCCGGTGCAGCGCATTGCCGTGACGGGCAATTTGCATCGCACCCAGACCGAACTCGTGCAGGACATGGTGCAGCCCGCGCTGGTGGGCGGGTTCCTGAGTGCCAACCTGGAGGACGTGCGCGCGCGCCTGCAGGCGCTGCCCTGGATCTACCAGGTGAGCGTGCGGCGGCGCTGGCCCAGCACGCTGGAGATCAATGTGCAGGAGCAGCTGCCTATCGCGCGCTGGGGGCAGGGGGGCTTTCTCAACCATGAGGGTGAGGTGTTCCAGTCGTCCAGCGTGGCAGGTGAGGCATCGCTGCCGCGACTTGACGGCCCCGCGGGCTCCGCACGTGAACTGATTGTGAGCTACCAGCAGCTGGGCGAACTGCTGCAGCCCCTGGGACTGGTCCTGCATGCGCTGTCGCTGGATGAGCGCGGGCACCTCAGTGCCGAGCTCGACAGCGGTACGCAGCTGGCGCTGGGCAACGTGGACTTCGGCGATCGCCTCGAGCGCTTTGCAACGGTGTATCGACGTGAGCTGGCAGCGCGCTGGGACGAGGTCGAGCGCGTCGACCTGCGCTACGAGAACGGCATGGCGGTAGCCTTCCGCGAACCCGCGGTAGACGCCGCGCAACTGGCCAGCGTGGCCGAAAAATAATCGAGTGGGGAGTATCACTGCCATGGGCAGCGTTCAGGACAAAAGGATGATCGTGGGACTGGACATCGGCACCTCCAAGGTCGTGGCCCTCGTCGGCGAGATCGGTTCCGAGGGGGGGCTCGAGGTGGTCGGCATTGGCTCACACCCGTCCAAGGGTATGAAAAAGGGCGTGATCGTCAACATCGAATCCACGGTGCAGTCTATCCAGCGTGCCGTGGAGGAAGCGGAGCTGATGGCGGGCTGCCAGATTCACTCGGTGTACGTGGGCATCGCAGGTAGCCACATTCGCAGCCTGAACTCCCACGGTATTGTTGCCATTCGCGACCGCGAGGTACAGCCGCCGGATCTGGAGCGGGTGCTTGATGCGGCGCAGGCGGTGGCTATCCCTGCCGACCAGAAAGTGCTGCATATCCTGCCCCAGGAGTACGTCATCGATAACCAGGAAGGCGTCAAGGAGCCGCTGGGCATGTCCGGCGTGCGCCTGGAGGCCAAGGTCCACCTCGTCACCTGCGCAGTCAACGCGGCGCAGAATATCGAGAAGTGCATTCGTCGCTGTGGCCTGGAAGTGGAAGAGGTGATTCTCGAGCAGTTGGCCTCCAGCTACTCGGTGCTGACGGAAGACGAGCGAGAGCTGGGTGTTTGCCTGGTGGATATCGGTGGGGGCACCACGGATATTGCCATATTCACCGAGGGGTCTATCCGCCACACGGGGGTGATACCCATCGCGGGCGACCAGGTGACCAACGACATTGCCACGGCGCTGCGCACGCCCACCCAGCATGCCGAGGAAATCAAGATCAAGTACGCCTGTGCGTTGACCCAGCTGGCGGGCCCTGATGAAACGATCAAGGTGCCGAGTGTCGGTGACCGGCCCCCCCGCGATCTGTCACGGCAGTCGCTGGCGGAGGTGGTGGAGCCGCGCTACGACGAACTGTTCACCCTCATTCAGGGTGAGCTGCGCCGCAGTGGCTACGAGGAGGCCATCCGCGCCGGTGTGGTGCTCACCGGCGGCACGTCCAAGATGGAAGGCGTGGTTGAGCTGGCGGAGGAAATTTTCCACATGCCGGTGCGGGTGGGTTACCCGCAAACGGTGAAGGGGCTGAACGATATCGTGCGCAACCCGATCTACTCCACCGGCGTAGGCCTGTTGCAGTACGGCCAGAAGCAGGCCGGCGAGCGCGCCGGCAGTGCCCAGCGCAGCGTCGCCAGCGGTGATGGGCTGGTGGCGCGCCTGCGCAACTGGATACAGAGCAATTTCTGAAGTTTTTTTGCGGTAAACCGTCACGCCACGGCGTGGCCACATAAAGGAAAGGGGAGAAACGCTATGTTTGAACTTATCGACAACGTACCACAGAACGCGGTCATCAAGGTTATCGGTGTTGGCGGTGGCGGCGGCAACGCGGTCAAGCACATGATCGAGAACTCTGTTGAAGGCGTGGATTTCATCTGTGCCAATACCGATGCGCAGGCGCTCTCGGACATCCGTTCGAAGACCGTGCTGCAACTCGGAGGCGCCATCACCAAGGGCCTGGGAGCGGGAGCGAATCCGGAGATCGGTCGCGCGGCGGCACTTGAGGATCGCGATCGTATTGCCGATGCACTGCGCGGCGCCGACATGGTGTTCATCACGGCAGGGATGGGTGGCGGCACCGGTACCGGGGGTGCGCCGATCGTCGCGGAAGTGGCGCGGGAAATGGGTATTCTCACGGTGGCCGTGGTCACCCGGCCGTTCCCGTTCGAGGGCAAGAAGCGTCTGGCGATCGCGCTTGAGGGTGTGCAGGAACTGCAGCAACACGTCGATTCTTTGATCACCATTCCGAACGAAAAGTTGCTGGAAGTGCTCGGAAAAAGTACCAGTTTATTGGATGCCTTCAAAGAAGCGAATGATGTATTGTTGGGCGCAGTTCAGGGTATTGCCGACCTGATCATTCGTCCCGGCATGATCAACGTGGATTTTGCCGATGTACGTACGGTCATGTCCGAGATGGGCATGGCGATGATGGGAACCGGCTCTGCCCGCGGTGAAAACCGCGCCCGTGAGGCGGCAGAGCGTGCGATCAACAGCCCGCTGCTGGATGATATCGACCTCCGCGGAGCGCGCGGCATTCTGGTGAACATCACCGCGGGTCTGGATCTGTCGCTTGGCGAGTTTTCCGAAGTTGGCGACACGATCGAGGAATTTGCGTCGGATGACGCGACAGTAGTGGTCGGCACCGTGATTGACCCGAACATGACCGACGAACTCAAGGTCACGGTGGTGGCGACAGGTCTGGGCAGCGAGGTGGCACGTGCGGCGCCGCTGCAGGTAGTGGGCACCACGCCGCGTGCAGCGGTTGTGGCAGCAGATGAAGAGCCCGATTACCGCGATCTGGAGCGGCCGACCAAGATGCGTCGCGCCATGTCAGCCGGTGGCGAGGCCGCGGCGATGGCGAGTGACGATTATTTTGACATCCCCGCATTTTTGCGGCGCCAGGCGGACTGACGAGGCATAGCCGACACACCATCGGCTGCCGCGGAGGGTCCGGGGCAGAGGAGATGGTGAAGGTATGATTCGACAGCGCACATTACGCAATGCCATCAAGGCAACGGGCGTCGGTTTGCACACGGGTGAGAAAGTGTATCTCACCCTGTCGCCTGCCCCCATTGATGCGGGTATTGTATTCCGCCGCGTGGACCTCGACCCGGTGGTCGAAATCCCTGCGCGCGCAGAAAATGTGCGGGAGACCACGCTCTCGACCACGCTGATCGCCAACGGCGAGAAAGTGTCGACCGTGGAGCACCTGCTGTCGGCGATGGCGGGGCTGGGCATCGACAATGCCTTTGTCGATGTCAGCGCGTCGGAAGTGCCGATTATGGACGGCAGTGCGGGCCCGTTTGTGTTCCTCATCCAGTCCGCGGGAATCGAGGAACAGAACGCGGCGAAGAAATTCATTCGCATCAAGCGTCCGGTTACGGTGGAAGACGGGGACAAGACAGCCAGCTTTCTCCCCTTTGATGGCTTCAAGGTCTCGTTTTCCATCGAATTTGATCACCCTGTTTTCCGCGAGCGGTCACCGCACGCGGAAATCGACTTTTCCAGCACCTCCTTCGTCAAGGAAGTGAGCCGCGCGCGCACCTTCGGATTCATGCACGAAATCGAATACCTGCGCTCCCAGGGGCTGGCCCGTGGCGGCAGCGTCGACAACGCCATTGTGGTGGACGAATACCGCATCCTGAACCAGGACGGCCTGCGCTACGACGACGAGTTCGTCAAACACAAGATTCTCGACGCGATCGGCGACATCTACTTGCTCGGCTACAGCGTTATCGGCGAATACCGGGCACACAAGTCCGGTCACGCACTCAATAATGCCTCACTGCGGGCCCTGATCGCCCAGCCTGATGCCTGGGAAATGGTGACCTTCGAGGATGAGGCCACCGCGCCGATTTCCTACTCGCTGAGCCCTGCCGCCGCCTGATACCCCCTGCCCAGGGCCGCTGGCGCGCCCGCCACGCCCCTCGGTGCCCCGGTCGGTGCCGCAAATTGCTATTGGTAATATTCCCGTGACTATGGCACACTCGCGCGTCAGTTCATTGCAACCGGTTGCCAATGAAGGTCATCCTGATAAGCCGCAAACACGGCGGGTCCCGCTCTCTCGAGCTGGGTCGCTGGTCACGCGCCCTGCTGTCCCTGTGCTGTCTGGGGCTGCCGCTGGGTATGGTGGCACTGGGCTATTTCGTCGGTCAGGAGTCCCAGGCGCGCGACCTGCGCGACAATTCCCTGGACAGCCTGCAGGATGAGCTGGCCACCCAGTCAACCGAGCTGGAGGGCCTGCGCCTCGAGGCCGAGCGCAAGCTGCAGGCCATGACCCTGAGTCTGGCGGAGCTGCAGGCGCGAATGACGCGCCTCGACGCCCTCGGCGAACACCTCACGGCCATGGCCGATCTGCAGGACGGCGAGTTCGATTTCAGCCAGCCCCCGGCGGTCGGTGGTCCCCTCGCGGCCGATTCCAGCGTTGAATACCTTGCTCCTGACCTGACCGGCGAGCTGCAGCATTTCGCCGAGCGCCTCACCGAGCGCGAACAGCAGCTGGAGATTCTCGAGTCGCTGCTTACCCACCGGAAGCTGGATGAGGAGGCCTGGGTATCCGGCCGTCCCGTGGAAAAAGGCTGGGTGTCGTCGGGTTTTGGCGTACGCACGGATCCGTTTTCGGGCAAGCGTTCCGCCCACTACGGCATAGACTACGCTGGCAAGGCGGGGTCCAATGTGATCGCGGTGGCCGGTGGCGTAGTGACCTTTTCGGGCAACGACCGCAACGGCTACGGGATGATGGTGGAAGTCTCCCACGGTGACGGGCTGGTCACGCGTTACGCCCACAATCAGTCCAATTTGGTAGAGCCCGGCGACCTCGTACGCAAGGGCCAGCCCATAGCCCTCATGGGCTCCAGCGGGCGCGCTACCGGCCCCCACGTGCATTTCGAAGTGTACAAGCACGGCCGTCCTGTCGACCCCTCCAGCTACGTGCGTCGCACACGACGCTGAACCTCCCATCGCGCAAAAATCGTTTCCCGCCGGGTATCACACCGGGCGGGTGAAGCCCTGATGTCTAACGCAGTGACCCTTTAATGATTACGACTACGATGAAGAAAATCTTCGGCACCCGCAATGATCGGGAGCTGAAGCGCCTTGGCAAGATCGTGCGCAAGATCAACGCACTGGAAGAGGCTATGCAGGCGCTGGACGATGCCGCCCTGGCGGCCAAGACCGGCGAGTTCCGCCAGCGCCTGGCGGATGGCGCGACGTTGGACGACATTCTGCCCGAGGCCTTCGCGGTCACTCGTGAGGCGAGCCAGCGCACGCTGGGCATGCGGCATTTTGATGTGCAGCTGATTGGTGGTATGGCGCTGCATGAGGGCAAGATTGCCGAGATGGGTACGGGCGAGGGCAAGACCCTGGTGGCCACCCTGCCGGCCTACCTGAATGCCCTGTCAGGCAAAAGTGTGCACCTGATTACGGTCAACGATTACCTGGCCGGGCGCGATGCGCAGTGGATGTCTCCGCTGTACCGCTTCCTCGGTGTGTCCGTCGGTGTTGTTCGCTCCGGGCAGACCCAGGAGCAGAAGCGCGAGGCGTACCAGGCCGATATCATTCACGGCACCAACAACGAATTCGGCTTTGACTACCTGCGCGACAACATGGCGTTCCGGCTTGAGGACAAAATGCAGGGCGAGCTCAGTTTCGCCATTGTCGACGAAGTTGACTCTATCCTGATCGACGAGGCGCGCACCCCGCTGGTGATTTCCGGGGCTTCCGAGGACAGCTCGGCCCTGTACCAGCGCATCAACAAACTGGTCCCCCTGCTGAAACGTGATGTGGAAGGGCAGGAAGGCCACTACACGGTCGACGAGAAACAGCGTCAGATTGAGCTGACCGAGATGGGCCACGAGTACGTCGAAGAGCTGCTTACGGGTGAGGGGCTGCTGCAGGAAGGCGACAGCCTCTACGCTGCGACCAACCTGAACCTGCTGCACCATGTGTATTCCGGCCTGCGCGCCCACGCACTGTTCCATCGGGACGTGGAGTACATTGTACAGGGCGACCAGGTGGTGTTGATTGATGAGCACACCGGCCGCACCATGGCCGGCCGCAGACTCTCCGAAGGTCTGCACCAGGCCATCGAAGCCAAGGAAGGCGTGCGTATCCAGAACGAGAGCCAGACCCTGGCCTCGACCACGTTCCAGAACTACTTCCGGCTGTACAAGAAACTGGCGGGCATGACCGGCACCGCGGACACGGAAGCGTTCGAGTTTCGCCAGATCTACGGCCTCGAGGTGCTGGTGATTCCGACCAACAAACCGCGGCAGCGGAAGGATCTGAACGATCTGGTCTACCTGACACGCGAAGAGAAATTCGACGCCATTGTCACTGACGTCAAGGATTGTGTGGAGAAAGGCGCTCCCGTGCTGGTGGGCACCGCGTCGGTGGAAACCTCTGAAGAGCTGTCGCAGCGTTTCCGCGCCGCGAAGATTCCGCATAAAGTCCTCAACGCGAAATACCACGAACAGGAAGCGGAGATCATTGCCCAGGCCGGGCGCCCGGGGGTGGTGACCATCGCCACCAACATGGCGGGCCGGGGCACGGACATCGTGCTGGGTGGCAGCCTTGAGGCGGAGCTGGAGTCACTGGGTGAGGTATCCGATGCGCAGCGCGCCGAGCTGACCGAGGCCTGGCGTCAGCGCCACGAGGCGGTGCTGGCTGCGGGCGGCCTGCATATTCTGGGTACTGAGCGACACGAGTCGCGGCGCATCGATAATCAGCTGCGCGGTCGTGCCGGGCGCCAGGGCGACCCCGGCCTGTCGCGGTTCTACCTGTCACTCGAAGACAATCTCATGCGCATTTTCGCCTCTGACCGGGTGAAGAGCTTCATGCAGGCGCTGGGTATGGAAAAGGGCGAAGCGATAGAACACCGCATGGTGACCAACGCCATTGAAAAGGCGCAGCGTAAGGTCGAGGGGCGCAACTTCGACATTCGCAAGCAGTTGCTCGAATACGATGACGTGGCCAACGACCAGCGCCAGATCATCTATCAACAGCGTAACGAGTTGCTGGGCGAGGCGGATATTGCCGAAACCATCACCGCCATTCGCGAGGACGTGGTGAACGAGGCGATCTCCAGCTACATCCCGCCGATGAGCGTCGAGGAGCAGTGGGATGTACCTGGCCTGGAGCGTCAGCTGGAGGCGGAATTTGCCGTGACGCTGCCGCTGCAGCAATGGCTGGACGAGGACGACAGCCTGCACGAGGAAGCACTGCGCGAAAAAATCATCGCCGCGGTGCAGGAAGCCTACGACGCCAAGTGTGCGGACGTTGGGCCGCCCATGCGCAAGATCGAAAAGCAGATCATGCTGCAGGTGCTGGATACGCTGTGGAAAGATCACCTGGCGACCATGGATCATCTCCGGCAGGGCATCCATCTGCGCGCCTACGCGCAGAAGAATCCCAAGCAGGAATACAAGCGTGAGTCCTTCGCGTTGTTCGAACAGCTGCTGCAGAGCCTCAAGTATGAGGTCATCAAGTTCCTGAGCCACGTGCAGATCCAGCACCAGGACGAGTCGGCGCTGATTGAGGCGCGCAGACGCGAGGCCGCGGAGCGCGAGAAGCTCGCCTTTCAGCACGCCGCGGCCTCGGCCATGGCGGAGGAAGCCCTGGCCAGTGGGGCGGCGGAACCGGCGCCGGCGGAAACGCCTCAGACCTTCACCCGCGAGCAGCCCAAGGTGGGGCGCAACGAACCCTGCCCCTGTGGCAGCGGAAAAAAGTACAAGCAGTGCCATGGGCGCATCGATTGAGCCGGGTGGCGTAGCGGGAGAGCAACAGCATGGCAGTGGGTGAAGCACGCCTGGGGGAGTTGCTGTCGGTACCGGGCCTGCGCCTGGCCACAGTTTCCGCGGGCATAAAGAAGCCGGGGCGGCGCGATGTCGTGCTCATGGAGTTGGCCGCCGGTAGCCATGTGGCGGGAGTTTTCACCCGCAACGCCTTCTGCGCGGCGCCGGTGGTGGTGGCGAAGGAGCATCTGGCGGCCAGTCAGCAGCGGCCAACCTACCTGTTGGTGAACACGGGTAATGCCAATGCGGGTACCGGCGAAGCCGGTCTCGCTGATGCGCGACGCTGTGCCGCGGCCGTTGCTGAACGGGCCGGCGTAGCGCCCGAGTCCGTGCTGCCGTTCTCCACCGGCGTCATCGGGGAGCCGTTGCCGGTGCAGAAAATTATCGACGTGCTGCCGCAGGCGCTGGCGGCGTTGCAGGTGGACGGCTGGCTGGATGCTGCCCACGGCATCATGACCACCGATACCCGGCCCAAGGCCTGCTCGGTGCGGTTCAGCTGCAACGGGCACAGCCATGTGTTGACCGGCATCGCCAAGGGCGCCGGCATGTTGCGGCCCAACATGGCGACGATGCTGGCCTATCTTGCGACAGATGTAGCGGTCAGTCCTGCAATCCTGCAGGCTCTGCTCGCCGAGGCGGTGGAGCTTTCGTTCAACCGCATCACGGTGGACGGGGACACCTCGACCAACGACGCCTGCATGCTGGTGGCCACTGGCGCGGCGGGCAACCCGCCGTTGCGGTCGACCGACGATCCTCTTTACGATGTTTTGCGCAACGCCTTGCAGGAGATCTGCGTAGACCTGGCCCAGGGCCTGGTGCGTGACGGCGAAGGGGCCAGCAAGTTTGTCACGGTGCAGGTCAATGGGGGCGCACAGGAGCAGGAATGCCTCGACGTGGCCTTTACCATCGCCCACTCACCGCTGGTGAAGACGGCGCTGTTCGCCTCCGATCCAAACTGGGGGCGCCTGCTGGCGGCGATCGGCCGCGCTGGCCTGGTAGACCTCGATGTCACCCGCATCGCCGTGTACCTGAACGATGTGCTGATTGCCGAGCAGGGGTGCCGTGCGTCCAGTTACACCGAACAGCAGGGTGCCGCGGCGATGGCACAGGAAGACATCACCATTCGCATCGAACTGCAGCGCGGTCCTGCCACAGCGACCGTGTGGACCACAGACTTCTCCTACGACTATGTACGCATCAATGCGGAGTACCGTACCTGAATGGCCGCAGTGCACGTTGCGGTTGGCGTGGTGCTGGATGAACAGCACAGGGTACTGATCAGCCGCCGTGCCAGTGCGGCGCACCAGGGTGGGCTGTGGGAGTTCCCCGGCGGCAAGGTCGAGCCCGGCGAGTCTGTGGAGCGGGCGCTGGCGCGGGAGCTGCGCGAGGAACTCGGTATCGGTTTCGCGAGCTCACAACCTTTACTGCTCGTGCCCTTCAACTACGGCGACAAGGCGGTGCTGCTGGATGTGCACCTGGTGACGGAGCTGGAGGGCAAGGCGCGCGGGCTGGAAGGGCAGCCCTTGCGTTGGGTGACGGCAGAGGAGCTGGCTCGCTACGAGTTTCCGGCCGCCAACGTGCCTATCGTCAGCGCTGTTCGCCGGCGGCTGGGGGAGCAGGCGGGTTAGTGTGGCATGACCGTGTCAGTGTTGCCGCGCTTCCTCCGCACGCTGCAGAAACTCCTTGTGCAACTCGGCGACCACCGCGTCCAGTGCCTCCAGTGACCCGCTGTTGTCAATCACAATGTCTGCCCCTGCCAGGCGCTGCTGTCTCGGCAGCTGCGCGGCCATGATGCGCTTCACCTGGTCCTCGTCATTGTTGTCTCGCTGCACCGTGCGCGCCAGCTGCATCGCCTCCGGGACATCCACGACAACCACCAGCGTGGCGAGATCGCGCTGGGTAGCGGATTCCAGCAGCAGTGGCGAACTGAGCAGGGTGTAAGGGCTGCGCGAGGCGGCCAACTGGCGCTGGATCTCCTCACCGATGAGGGGGTGGGTCAGCTGCTCCAGCCACTTGCGCTCTGCCGGGTCGGCAAACACGATACGTCGCAGCGCAGCGCGGTCCAGGCTGCCGTCACCCTGCAGCAGCTCGGAGCCGTAGCGCCGGGCAATCGCCGCCAGCGCCGGTGTGCCGGGCTCCACGACGATGCGTGCCGCCAGATCCGCATCAACCACGGTGATGCCCTGACGGGCGAAGCGATCCGTGACCGCGGTCTTGCCGCTGCCGATGCCGCCGGTAATGCCGATAATCAGGCTCATGTTGTCTTCCATCGTCGGACTGGCCCTGTCAGGCGGGCAAGCCGTTCGCGCCCAGCCAGGCCTGAAGAATGGACTCACCCCAGATCAGGGCCAGCCACCCGGCGGCCGCCAGGTAGGGCCCGAAAGGCATGGGAATATCGCGGCCCCGGCGCGCGATGACGATCAGCAGAATGCCGACCACGGCGCCCACCAGCGAAGACAGCAGGACTACCAGCGGCAGTGCCTGCCAGCCCAGCCATGCCCCCAGCGCTGCCAGCAGCTTGAAGTCTCCGTAGCCCATGCCTTCCTTGCCGGTTACCAGCTTGAACAGCCAGTACACGCTCCACAGGATGCCATAGCCAGCGATTGCGCCGAGTACGGCATCGGTAATAGGCACGAACGTGCCATTCAGGTTGAACGCCAGTCCCAGCCACAGCAGGGGCAGGGTAATGTCGTCGGGCAACAGCTGGGTATCAAAGTCTATCAGGGTGAGGGTGATGAGAGCCCAGGTCAGCAGCACGGCGCCGGCCAGCTGCCAGCTGGGGCCGTAATGCAATCCCAGCCAGAGTGTGATGAGTCCGGTGGCCGCTTCCACCACGGGGTAGCGCGGGGAAATGCGCGCGCGGCATCCGGCACAGCGGCCCCGGAGCAACAGGTAACTGATCACCGGGATGTTCTGCCAGGGGCGCACCGGTGCCTTGCAGTGCGGGCAGTGGGAGTTGGGTGCGGCCAGGCTCAGAGGCTCTGCGTCGGTGACGGGTTGCTCCAGGAGTTCGCAACACTCCCGGCGCCACTGCGCCTGCATCATCAGCGGCAGCCGATACACCACCACATTGAGGAAGCTGCCGACGACCAGGCCCAGCAGCAACAGGCAGCTTGCCAGCCACCCGGGCTGCGCCAGGAATACGTCCAGCACCCGCGCTGGCCTAGATCACCGAACCCAGCATGAAGATCGGCAGGTACATGGCGATCATCAGGCCACCGACCAGCACGCCGAGCACCGACATGATGATGGGCTCCATCAGTGAGCTGAGGCTGTCTACCGCGTTGTCCACGGCTTCCTCGTAATGCTGCGCGACCTTGTCCAGCATGTCGTCCAGCGCGCCGGACTCCTCGCCGATAGATACCATCTGCAGCAGCATGTTCGGGAACAGGCCGGTGGCGCGAATCGCCTGGTACAGCGTGGTGCCGGTGGTAACGTCGTCGCGAATCTGCATGATCGCCTTGCTGTACACCGAGTTGCCCGCAGCGCCGGCGGTAGAGGTCAGGGCGTCCACCAGCGGCACACCGGCGGCGAAGGTTGTCGCCAGGGTGCGGGAAAAGCGGGCCACGATCGCGTCGTGCACAATGCCTCCCACGACCGGCAGGCGCAGGGCGAGTCGATCCAGTGCCTCGGCAAACGCCACCGAACGGTGTTTGGCCTCCTTCATGCCGTAGCCGACGGCAATCATGCCAATGAGGATGATAAACCACCACTCCTGCATGAAATTCGAGAGCCCCACCACCATCAGGGTGAACGCCGGCAGGTCGGAGCCGAAGCTGCGGAAGGTATCGGCAAACTGCGGTACCACCTTGATCAGCAAAATGGCGGTCACCACGATGGCCACGATCACCACCGCAGTCGGGTAGGTCATGGCCTTTTTGATCTTGGCTTTCAGCTGCTCGGTTTTTTCCTTGTA
This sequence comes from uncultured Haliea sp., assembly GCF_963973825.1. Taxonomy (NCBI): domain Bacteria; kingdom Pseudomonadati; phylum Pseudomonadota; class Gammaproteobacteria; order Cellvibrionales; family Halieaceae; genus Haliea; species uncultured Haliea sp. Next base: position 434,755 of record NZ_CAXBAE010000001.1, on the reverse strand, counting down.
GGTGGCGACCCGGCTCAGCATGACTTCCAGCGTGCCCGAGGCCTCGCCGGAGGCGACCAGGCTGCAGAACAGATCGTCGAACTGGCGCGGGTACTTCGCCAGCGACGGCGCCAGGCCGGAACCGGAGGCCACATCGTTTTTGATGCTTACCACCAGCTCGCGCATGCGCGGCTTTTCGAGTCCTTCCGCGACGATGTCGAAGCTCTGTACCAGCGGTACACCGGCTTTCATCATCGTGGCCAGCTGGCGCGTGAAAATGGCGATGTCTGCCGGCTTGATCGGCTTGCCGCTGCCACCGAACAGGGGCTTGGCCTTTTTCTTGACCGTTTTCGGCTTGATGCCCTGGGTGCGCAGCTGCGCGCGGGCAACGCCCGAGCTCTGTGCGGTGATCTCACCCTGTGTCGCGCGCCCGTTGCGGTCGACGCCGTTCCACACAAATACGTTTTTTGCCGCGTTGGTAGCCATAGTCTCGTCCGTTTAGCACGTGGTTACGCAGTGTCTAGTCTGTGGTCACCCGGTTCACTTCTTCCAGGCTGGTCATACCCTTGAGTACTTTCAGCAGCGCCGACTGGTGTAAATCCGGAAAGCCCTCCGCGCGCGCCTGCTTGTGGATTTCCATGGCGTTGCCCTGAGACAGAATCAGCTGGGCGATGGTCGGGGTGATACGCACCACCTCGTAGATACCGACCCGGCCTTTGTAACCGTCCTTGCAAAGGTCGCAACCCACAGCCCGCCGGATATCGGCGTTGGCCAGCTGTTCCTCGCTGAAGCCCGCCTTCAGCAGCACCTCGGTGGGCAGTTCGGCGGGTTCGCTGCATTCCTTGCACAGGCGACGCGCCAGCCGCTGGGCGATAATCAGGTTGACCGAGGTGGCGAGGTTGAACGAGGGCACACCCATGTTCAGCAGGCGCGTCACGGTTTCGGCGGCGCTGTTGGTGTGCAGGGTGGACAGTACAAGGTGACCGGTCTGGGCCGCCTTGATGGCGATTTCCGCGGTTTCCAGGTCGCGAATCTCACCGACCATGATCACGTCCGGGTCCTGGCGCAGGAACGAGCGCAGGGCCTCGGCAAAATTGAGCCCCACCTTGGGGTTCACGTGCACCTGGTTGATGCCTTCCATATTGATTTCCACCGGGTCCTCCGCGGTGGAAATATTCCGCTCCGGCTGGTTCAGCAGGTTGATACCGGTATACAGCGAGACCGTTTTACCGGAACCGGTGGGACCGGTAACCAGAATCATGCCCTGGGGTTTGCTCAGCGCATCCAGGTACATCTTCTTCTGGTCTTCCTCGTAACCCAGTGCATCAATACCCATCTGCGCGCTGCTGGGATCCAGAATACGCAGCACCACTTTCTCGCCGAACAGCGTGGGCAGTGTGTTGACCCGGAAGTCGATGGCCCGGTTGCGGGACAGCTTCATCTGGATGCGCCCGTCCTGCGGCACCCGCCGCTCGGAGATGTCCATCTGCGACATGATCTTCAGACGCGCGGCCATCCGTGCCGACAGGTTCTTGGGCGGCTTGACCACTTCGCGCAGAATGCCATCGGTGCGGAAACGCACCCGGTAGTTCTTCTCGTAGGGTTCGAAGTGAATGTCCGATGCACCCTGCTTGATGGCGTCCACGAGCACCTTGTTGATGAAGCGCACGATCGGGGTCTCGTCGACACCGTCTGAGCCCGCGTCCTCCTTGCTGTTGTCATCACCGGTGGAGATATCGATATTCTCGAAGTCCTCCGATTCCAGGTCACCCAGCCCCTCGGTGAGGTTGTCATGGGACTCCATCCAGTCCGTGATCACCGCGTTCAGGCTGCGTTCCTCGACGAGGATGGCATCGGTGTTGACGCCGGTGTGGAACTTGATTTCGTCCAGCGCAGCCAGGTTGGTGGGGTCCGACACGGCGATGAACAGGCGGTTGCCGCGGCGGAACAGGGGCAGGGCATGGTGCTTGGTAACGAGGTTGATATCCACCAGGCCGCTGGGCAGGGTCGCCAGGTTGAAGGCGCTGATGTCAAACAGTGGCACGCCAAACTCGTTCGAGGCGATCTCCGCAATGCGGTGGCTGTCGAGGCTTAGCTTGTCAACGAGGTACTTGACCAGGGGAACCCGCTGGTAGGTCGCCTCGCGCTGCGCTTCCTTGGCGGCCTCGGCGCTTAGCAGACCCTCCACCACAAGGCGGCCCGCAAGGCCACTCAACTGCCCGATTGCTCTTTCGTTCATCCTGCCTGCATCCCTGGGGGTCGCATTATTTTGTCAATACTCTAGCCAAGTATACCCAGAGAAAGTTCATGCTAATACCCTGAAGCGGCCGTAAAAGCATGATTTTATATGGATTTTTGCCCAAATTTGGCGCGGTTTCGCCCGCCGTGCGACAGGCTGAGTCACCGCCGGACTGACAATAAACGTCACATCCGGCCGCTTTGTGACCCAAATTGGTCAGGTGTGCGGCGGGCAGGGAGGCGTTCCAGTGCGCGTCTGAATCGTAACGCCATGTTTTATAAACAAATATTTATCCGACTGGGCTCCCGTGCTTGATTGGCACGCTTCATGCTTCCTCTGACTCGCAACGTGCTCTTCGAGCAAGCGTGCGGACCAAACACCCCTCAGGGGACAGGAGTAAGGAACATGAAAATGCAGAATGTACAAAAGGGTTTTACCCTGATCGAACTGATGATCGTAATCGCGATCGTGGGCATCCTGGCGGCTATCGCGCTGCCGGCCTATCAGGATTACACCGTGCGGGCGAAGATGTCCGAGCCTCTGGCGACGCTGGCTGAAGCGAAGACGACGATTGCTGAGTATTATTCGGCCAATGGGTATCTTCCACTAAATGCCAGCGTGGCAGGAATAAATTCCAACCCTGACAAAGAGATCGTGGCCTCAATTCTGTACGACTCAACGAGTGGCCCGTTGCTGACGGCGCGCGTAACCTCCGCAACGATTCCTGGTGGTGGCAGTGGCACTGCTCTCGAGTTTTTGCTCTCTGGCACCACTCGTTCAGATCGTAGCATTGATTGGAAGTGCAAGCCCCAAACCGGCGGTATTCTGCCCAAGTACCTTCCGGCTAACTGCCGCGGCTAACGTTTAGCTGAGTACCAAAAGCCCGGCACCGCCGGGCTTTTTTTCGCCCACAGTTTTTGTCGGTATGGTAAGGCGTTGTACACTGCGGCTCCCCCGCGTTCAGAGAGTACCGCGTGCCCACCAGCCCCTCGGCATCCATTGTCAGAAATCTCCGGCCCCGCTGGGTAGTGGTCTGCCTGCTGTGTGTCGCTGTAGTCTTTTACGCCGCTAACGCCGGCGACGACTTTCTCTTCGACGATACCCCGGCCCTCAGCGGCAATGAACTGGTACAGATTTCCGGCGAGCGCTTTGACGAATGGCGTACCGCCGCCTTCAGTTCCAGTGCCGGCCCGCTGAGTCGCCCCCTGACCATGGTCACGTTTGCCCTGCAGCACGCCCTGGAGGGCGGCTTCAGTGCCCGCTCGCTCAAGCTGGGCAACATCGTGATTCACCTCGTCATTGCTGGCCTGCTGTTCTTGCTGTTCCGCGCGCTGGTTGCGGCGCTGGTGGCCCAGGGCAAACTGCGCTGTGATCCCGGCTGGGTGGCGGCGCTTGCCATGGGGTTCTGGCTGCTGCACCCCCTGCATGTGTCTACGGTGTTGTACGCGGTGCAGCGTATGGCGCAGCTGTCCACGCTGTTCACGGTGCTGGGGCTGTTGCTGTTCGTGCGCTGGCGCTCCCGCTGGGCCGAGCGCGGCGCCAGCCCGCAGGAGGTGGTTGCGGCGGCGCTGTGGCTGCTGCTGGTCACGCTGTTCGCGGTGCTCAGCAAGGAAAACGGGGCGCTGTTGCTGTGGTTGGTGCCGGCGGTGGAAGTGGCGGTGTACCGCGGTCGCTGGGCCGGCCAGCAGCGGTCGCCGCTGGCGGCTGCCGGCTGGGTGCTGTTGCTGTTGCCGCTTGTAGCGATTGCGCTGATTTTCTGGTTCGCGCCCGAGACGTTTCTGGGTGGCTATACCCAGCGCAATTTCACCCTCGAGGAGCGGTTGCTGACGCAGGGGCGCGTGCTGTGGCAGTACGTTAGCTGGATTGTCTGGCCCAATATCCTGAGCATGGGATTTCAGCACGATGACCTGGCGCTGTCGACCGGCTGGCTGCAGCCTGTGTCGACGTTGCTTGCACTGGCGGGCTGGGTGTCGGTGCTTGTCGTCGCTGTCTGGCGACGCGAACACTGGCCTCTGCTCCTGCTGGCGGTTCTGGTGTACCTCGTGGGCCACAGCATGGAGTCCAGCTTTCTCGCACTGGAAATGGTCTACGAACATCGCAATTATTTGCCCAGTATCGGTATTTGCCTGTTGCTGGGCGTCGGCTTTGCCAGTGTGCTCGATCGCCTGCCAGCGTCGCGCCGGGTGCCGGCGCTGCTGGCGCTGTTCGCCGCGTTTGCGCTGCTGCTGGGTTTGCGCGGCAACACCTGGTCTGACGATCTCACGCTGTCGCGTACCAACCTGGCCCGTCATCCCGAGTCCGTGCGCTCCAATTACTTCTACGGTAATGCGCTGCTGCGCCAGTATCGGCTGCGGGATGAGCTGGGGCTCACCGAAGCAGAGGCCAGGGCCAGTCTGGCGGTCGGCCGACACTACATGGAACTGATGCATCAGCGTGACCCAGCAGATCTCGGTGCGCTGGTGATGCTCTATTACCTGGATAGTCTTTTCTTTCCCGAGCTGGGTGCGCAAACCGACTGGCTGTCGGCCCTGCACGCCGCGCTGCCGGGTCGGGTGCTGAAAGCCTCCGACAGGAATGCGCTACAGGTGCTGGCGGAATGCATGGGCGATGGCAAGTGTGCCACGCAGGACGAGGAAGTGGAGCGGCTGTTTGCCGCGTTGGGGCGCTACTCGCTCACCCCCACGGACCTTGACAGCCTGCGCTACACCTACCTGCAGGCGCGTGGTGCGCCCCCCGAGGCGTTGCTTGCTGCCCTGGAAGCGGCGCTGGCTCGCTCGCCCGGCCAGCTGGCCTACTATCCCTACCTGATCGCCCGCTACAGTGAAGTTGGCGATGCCGAGGGTGTCTTGCGCTCGATAGGGGAGTGGATGCACTACGACAGCCGACGGCGCCAGCTGCCGTTGCAGCGCCAGGTCGTTGCGGGGGCAGACCAGTGATGTCTGGTTACGCTGCAAGGCTTTGCCTGTTCGGGATGTTTGGCCTGCTGCTTGCCGCAACAGCGTGGCTCTATGCGCCGGGTATTCACGGCCCGGTCTTGCTGGATGACCGCACCAGTGTGACTTTGCTGGAGACCGACGTGGATTCTCGGCAACGCGTGGAGCAGGTGTTCGGGGACGGTTCCGGGCCGTTGGGAAGGCCGGTCACCATGGCGACCTTCGTCGCCGAGCGGGCCTTTGTTGGCGATGATGTGCGCTGGAGCAAGGCCATCAACATTGGCCTGCACCTGTTGAATGGACTCCTGTTGGCCTGGCTGATCCATCGCCTGTTGGGCGCAGCAGGTTTTGCGCGTGTTATGGCAGTGGCGCTGCTGGCGGCAGGCCTGTGGCTGGTGTCGCCGCTGTGGGTGAGTACGGTGCTGTATGCGGTGCAGCGTATGGCCATGCTGGCCTGCACATTGATGTTGCTCGCGCTCATCGCCTATACCTACTGGCGCGAGCGCTTCAGCGCAGGCGAGAAGGGCACACTGCGCTTTGCGCTGGTGATTGTCTGTGCAACGCTGGCGGTATTTGCCAAGGAAAACGGTGTCGTCGTGCTGCCGGTTTTGCTGCTGTTGGAGTTGCTCTGGTTCGGCTGTCGTCGAGATGGCCGTGTCGACCAGGGGATGCTCTACCGGGTGTTGGGTTTGCTGGTATTGGGCGGCGTTTCCGTCATCGCTGTGTTTGCCCTGGCCCCTGAGCGCTTTCTGGCACACTACGCGCTGCGCGAGTTTACGTTGCTGGAGCGCGTGCTGACCCAGAGCCGGATTCTCTGGGATTATCTGGGGCAGCTGGTCTGGCCGGACGTCGCCCGTATGGGGCTCTACCATGACGATGTCGTGCTGTCGCGGTCGATAATGAGCCCCGTTACCACGCTCCATGCGGTAGTGGCGTGGTCCGCGGCGCTGCTGCTTGCCGCCGCAATCTCTGGCTTCGCCCTGGGCCGGCGGGTGGCGTTCTGCCTGCTCCTGTTCCTGGTCGGGCACAGCGTCGAGTCCACCGTGCTGCCGTTGGAGCTGTATTTCGAGCACCGCAATTACTTTCCCGGTATTGCTGTCTTCCTCCTGCTGGCGCTGCTGCTGGCCGAACTGGCACGGCGTTGGCGAGTGGTCGCCCGACCGGTGATGGCCTATCTTGCCCTTGCACTGCTGATGTTGAGCTTCAATACCAGCTCCCAGGTGGAAATCTGGGCAAACAGCTACCTGCTGCGCTTCAATCAGATCAGTGCGCACCCGGCGTCTTTTCGTGCCAATGCCGACATGGCGGTGATGTATGCGCGAGCCGGCAGCCTGGATCGGGCGCTGGCGTATTCCGCCCAGGCCCATGCACACTCCCCGGAGCAGGACGGCGATCATTACCTGCGCAATCTGGCGCTCAGTTGCATGGCCGGTCGGCCGTTGCCGCCGTCAGCGGGGTCCCTCGCCGGGGTGCTGGATGCGCCGCGTCCGGTGAGTACCGTGGCCACCCTGCATGTGTTGGTCAAGATGCTGCAGAACGAGCAGTGTGCGCAGTTGGACCGCCTTGCGATTGCAGAGGCCTTTGCGAGCGTGTATCTGCGCCCGGAGGCCGGGGCCACGGCCTCGGCAAATATCTACGCCCTGCTCGCGGTGCTGGAGAATGCACTGGGGCGCTATGCCAACGCCTATGAGTATACGGCGCGGTTTCTGGCGCAGGCGCCGGGTACGCCGCGCGGCCTGTTAATGCAGCTGCATTTCAGTACGGCATTGGGTAAAGTGCAGGAAGCCGAAGCGTTGCAGCGGCAACTGTTGACGCTGCAGGCGGCTGGAGTGTTAACCGTGTCGGATCAAGAAACCCTCGCGCTCTACCTGGAGGCAGACTAGTTGCGAATTTCCATTGTGATACCCGCCAGGAATGAGCAACAGGGGCTTGCGCCGCTGCTACCACGCCTCCGCACCCTCTACCCCGAGGCCGAACTGATCGTCGTCAACGACGGCTCGGAGGATGACACGGCCGCGGTCGCCCGCAGTGCCGGCGCCACGGTCGTGTCCCACCCCTACCCCAAGGGCAACGGCGCCGCGATAAAATCCGGCGCGCGGGCGGCGAGGGGAGACGTGCTGGTTTTCCTGGACGGCGATGGCCAGCACGACCCGGCGGACATTGCGAGCCTGCTTGCCACCATGGCGGAAGGCTACGATATGGTCGTGGGCGCGCGCTCGGGCCTGTCGTCCCAGGCCAGCTTTGCGCGCTGGAGCGCCAACACGCTGTACAACCGGTTGGCGAGCTGGATGGTAAACCGGCGCATTGATGACCTCACCTCGGGGTTTCGCGCGGTAGACCGGCGCAAGTTTCTCAGCTTCCTGTATCTCCTGCCCAACGGCTTCAGCTACCCCACGACCTCGACCATGGCCTTCTTTCGCGCCGGTTATTCCGTCGGTTTTGTACCCATTGCGGTAGAACAGCGCGTCGGCAAAAGCCATATCAGTCCGCTGCGCGACGGGGTGCGGTTTTTTCTCATCATCTTCAAGATCGGTACGCTCTATTCACCGCTGAAAGTCTACTTTCCGCTGTCGGTACTGCTGGCCGGCCTGGGCATGGCAAATTATCTGTTGGGCGCGTTTGGCAGCGGTTTATTGCGCTTCAGCAATATGAGCTCGCTGCTGTTATTGGCGGGTCTGGTGGTGTTTTTCATTGGCCTCCTGTCCGAGCAGCTCACCAACCTGCAGTACAAGGATATCGATCACGACCTCGACTGAGCGGGCCGCTGTCAGGGGATGTGCAGCGCCAGGGTTTCCTTGACCTGCTCCATCACCACGTAGCTGGTCGATTCCTGCACCCCGGGCAGGGTAAGCAGTGTTTCGCCCAGGAACGCGCGGTACGCATTCATGTCAGCGACGCGCGCCTTGATCAGATAGTCGAAATTGCCGGAGACGAGGTAGCACTCCTGAACTTCCGGTAACTCGAAGGCGCTCCGTTTGAACTCCTCGAAAATATCCTGTGAGCTGCGGCTCAGACGGATCTGCACAAACACAACCAGCCCCGCATCAAGCTGCTCCGGGTCCAGGATGGCCTGGTAGCCACGGATGATGCCTTCGCGCTCCAGCCGTTTGATGCGCTCCTTGCAGGGTGTGGTGCTCAGGCCAACCTGGCGCGCGAGCTCTGCATAGCTGGTGCGTGCATCCTGTTGCAGCAGCCGCAGCAGGCGCCGGTCGGTGCGGTTGAGGTTCTGTAGCCGTGCTTTCATTGTGCTCACTCGCTACTGTGGTTATATGCAACTGGCCGGCTGAATACCGGCGGTTCTATATTGGACGATACACCTGAATATATATAAAAATATAGCGGAAATAACTGCTTATGTGGCAAAAATACATAAGAAAAGTGTTTTTTTCCCCCTTAGCATGCCGGTCAATTGACCCCCTCGCTGGAGACCGCAAACATGCTGATTGGCGTACCGAAGGAAATCAAGAACCACGAGTACCGTATTGGCCTCACGCCGGCGGGTGTGCGGGAACTGGTGCACGATGGCCACCGTGTACTGGTGGAACAGGACGGTGGGGAACCCATCGGCTTTGACGACGGCCAGTATCGCGAGGCGGGGGCAGAGATCGTCGCCGGTGCCGAGGCGATCTTTGCCGAGGCGGAGATGATCATCAAGGTCAAGGAGCCGCAGCCTGTCGAGTGCCGGATGCTCCGCCCCGGCCAGCTGCTGTTCACCTACCTGCACCTGGCGCCGGATCCTGAGCAGGCGAAGGCCCTGTTGGCCTCAGGCGCCACCTGCATCGCCTATGAAACCGTGACCTCCGCGGGTCGCGGGCTGCCCCTGCTGGCGCCGATGAGTGAAGTGGCGGGCCGCATGGCCATCCAGGCCGGTGCGCACAACCTGGAGAAGGCCCAGGGCGGCAACGGCATGCTGCTGGGTGGCGTGCCAGGCGTGGAACCTGCGCAGGTGCTTATCATCGGTGGCGGCGTGGTCGGCATCAACGCGGCGCGGATGGCGATGGGTATGGGGGCGGATGTGACACTGCTGGACCGCGACCTCAACCGGCTCAAGGAACTGGATATGCTGTTTGGTGGGCGCCTGAAGACGGTGTACTCGACCAAGGAAGCACTGGAGCGTTATGCCCTGCAGGCCGATCTGGTCGTGGGTGCGGTGCTGATTCCCGGCGCATCAGCGCCGAAGCTGATCAGCCGCGAGCTGGTAGCGGGAATGAAGAAGGGCGCGGTCATGGTCGACGTGGCCATCGATCAGGGTGGCTGTTTTGAGACCAGTCGGCTCACCACGCATCAGGAGCCGACCTACGTGATCGATGGTGTCGTGCACTACTGCGTGGCGAACATGCCTGGCGGTGTGGCCAGAACCTCCACCATGGCGCTGACCAATGCAACATTGCCCTACGCGGTGCAGCTGGCGCGTCACGGCGTGCGCGCCGCGCTGGAGAAGGACGAGCATCTGCGCAACGGCCTGAACGTGCACGCCGGGCAGGTGACGCACGCGGCGGTCGCGGAAGCGCTGGGCTACGACTTTATTGCCCCGATGACGGCATTGGGCGGCTGAGTCGCGAGTGTGCCCGCGGTGGCCCGCCCGCCGCCGCAGGGTGTGTCAGCCGCCGTATTTGGCCTTCGCCTCGCGGCGGCGCGCGTGCAGCACCGGCTCGGTGTATCCGCTGGGCTGCGCGCAGCCCTCCAGCACCAGTTCCAGTGCCGCCTGGAAGGCCACACTGTCGGCGAAGTCCGGCGCCATGGGGCGGTAGGCCGGGTCGCCGGCGTTCTGCTGGTCGACCACCGCTGCCATACGCTCCATGGTCTCCCGTACCTGGGCTTCACTGCACACGCCGTGGCGCAGCCAGTTGGCGATATGCTGGCTTGAAATACGCAGGGTCGCGCGATCTTCCATCAGCCCGACGTTGTGGATGTCGGGCACCTTGGAGCAGCCCACGCCCTGATCGATCCAGCGCACGACATAGCCGAGAATGCCCTGGGCATTGTTGTCCAGCTCGCGCTGGACGTCTTCGGCGCTCAGGCCTGCGGCGCCCTTCAGGGGAATGCGCAGGATGTCATCCAGCGACGCCCGCGGACGTGATTTGAGCTGCTCCTGGCGCTGTGCCACGTCAATGCTGTGGTAGTGCGTGGCGTGCAGCGTGGCCGCGGTGGGGGAGGGCACCCAGGCGGTGCTCGCACCGGCACTGGGGTGCGCGACCTTGGCCTGCAGCATGTCCGCCATGAGGTCGGGGATCGCCCACATGCCCTTGCCGATCTGCGCCTTGCCCTGCAAGCCGCAGGCGAGGCCTGTGTCCACATTCCAGTCTTCGTAGGCGTTGATCCAGGGCTCCTGCTTCATGGCGCCCTTGGGTGTCATGGCCCCGGCTTCCATGCTGGTATGGATCTCGTCGCCGGTGCGGTCAAGGAAGCCCGTGTTGATGAAGACCAGGCGCTCGCGGGCGCGCTCGATACAGGCTTTCAGGTTGACGGTGGTGCGGCGCTCCTCGTCCATGATGCCCAGCTTGATGGTGTGGCGCGCCAGGCCCAGGGCGTCTTCAATGCGATCAAACAGGGTGCAGGTGAAGTCGACCTCGTCCGGGCCGTGCATTTTCGGTTTGACGATGTAGATGCTGCCCCGGCGCGAGTTGCGCAGGGTGCCTGTGCCACGCAGGTCGTGCAGGGCGATCATGGCGGTGAACATGCCGTCCATGATGCCTTCGGGGATCTCCCTGCCCTCGGCATCGAGAATGGCGTCGCTGGTCATCAGGTGCCCCACATTGCGCACAAACATCAGGCTGCGGCCCGGCAGCACGCGTTCACTGCCATCCGGCGCGGTGAACACGCGGTCCGGGTTGAGACGACGGGTCAGGGTCTGCTCGCCCTTGCGGAACGAGTCCTCGAGGTCCCCGCGCATCAGGCCCAGCCAGTTGCGATAGACCAGGATTTTGTCGGCTGCATCCACTGCGGCGATGGAGTCTTCGCAGTCCTGGATCGTGGTCAGTGCGGCTTCCAGCACCACGTCCTCGACACCGGCTGGGTCGCTGGCACCGATGGGGCTCAGCGGGTCGATGAGAATTTCGATGTGCAGGCCGTTGTGCCGGAGCAGGACGCTGGTCGGCGCGTTGCCTTCGCCCCGATAGCCGCGAAACTGTGCCGGCGTCGCCAGTGAACTGATCTGGCCGCCGCTCAGCACCACCTGCAGTGCACCGTTCACCACGGTGTAGGCCGTTACCTGGCTGTGATCGCCTGTCGACAGCGGGCAATGGGTGTTGAGGAAGTGCTTGGCCCAGGCGATCACGCGTTCGCCGCGCACAGGATTGTAGCCACCGGCGCGCTGAGCGCCGCCCTCTTCGGGGATGACATCCGTGCCGTAGAGGGCGTCGTAGAGACTGCCCCAGCGCGCGTTCGCCGCGTTCAGGGCGTAGCGCGCATTCATCACCGGCACGACCAGCTGGGGTCCCGCCAGGGTGGCGACCTCGGGGTCGACGTTCTCTGTGCTGATGGCGAAGTCCCCGGGCTCCGGCAGCAAGTAGCCAATGGAGTGCAGAAAGGCCTTGTACTCTGCACGGTCGTAGTCTGGCCCGGGGTTGGCCCGGTGCCAGTTGTCGATCTGTTCCTGCAGGCTGGCGCGGGTCGCGAGCAGTTCGCGATTGCGCGGTGCAAGGTCGCGCAAGATAGCGTCGAGGCCTTGCCAGAACTGCTCCGGTGTAACGCCGGTGCCGGGGGCAATGTCCTCTTCCAGAAGGCTGTGCAGGGCTGCGTCAATGTGCAGGCCACCTTCAATGATGCGCTCGCTCATGGGGCTTCATTCCTCTGACTGCGGGGCACGCCAGGCGCCCACCGGAAAAAGTGCTAGTCTACGGCGAGCAGGCTTAATTTATCCAATTTATCGTTTTTATCACGACCATTCCCTTCCTGAATGAGGTGGTGTGGCTGCACGCCTGACCCTCTCACTCAGGGTAGTGGTGGCTGGTTGTCCATCTCCCGTGCCGTATCGGCGATCAGTTTGCGTAACCAGCGGTTGGCGGGATTGTGCTGCAGGAGCGGACTCCAGGCCATTTTCAACTCCAGCGGCGGGATATCCAGCGGCGGCTCCCGCAACACGACCCGGGGATTGTTGCGCTTGAGCAGGGCGGCCCGCGTGGGCAGGGTGACGATCAGGTCGTTCTGTTCTGCCAGCGTCATGGCCGCCTGATAGTGACGGGTAAACACCCGAATCTGGCGTTTTTTGCCCAGCCTCGCGAGGGCGCTGTCCACCCAGCCCAGTCGTTGCACGTCGTCGGGGTCGACGCCGACGCCAACGCCCATGCCGGTCTTGCTCACCCAGATGTGCTTGGCCTGCAGGTAGTTTTCCAGGGTGAAGTCGTCAAGCACCGGGTTTTCCGGGCTCAACAGGCAGGAAAAGCTGTCGTTCCAGAGGTGGATCTGGTGAAAGGACTGGGGCATCGAATCGAACCGGTTGATCACCATGTCGACCTTGCCGCGCTCCACATCCAGGAAGCTGACATCGGAGGGGGTCATGATGTCCAGGGTCAGGCCCGGTGCCTGCAGTCGCAATTTGCCCAGCACCGCCGGCAGCAGGGTGGATTCCGCGTAGTCACTGGCCATGATGCGGAACACCCGCTGCGCCTGTTCGGGCGCAAAGGCGGAGCGCGGCTGTACCGCCTGTTCGATATTCATCAGCACTTCGCGCACCTGTGGCTCCAGTTCCAGCGCGCGTTCAGTGGGGGTCATGCCATCCGAGGTACGCACCAGCAGGGGGTCGTCGAACAGGTCCCGCAGGCGGCGCAAGCCGTTGCTCATGGCGGGTTGCGAAAGGTTCAGCTGGTGGGCGGCCTGGGTCACATTGCGTTCGCGGAGGAGGGCGTCCAGGTAGACCAACAGGTTGAGGTCGATGCGGTTCAGTTTGGTCGACATTCAGTATTCACCGAGGGAATGGTGGGGATGCGATTGATAGATTGTGAAAATTATAGTCCTTTCGCTAAAATTGCCAAGTCACACCGGGCGCCCCTGCGCGACGGTTTTGGCCCCGATCATTACCCGGACCGACGAGGACACCATCATCATGAGCAGCTACCGCGCCCCGATTGAGGACATGACGTTTCTGATTGACGAGGTGTTGGACGTGGGGCAAGCCCTGGGTTCACTGCCGGCCTTTGAGGAACTCGGCGTGGGTCCGGACCTGAGCACGGCACTGCTCGACGAGGGTGCCCGGCTCGCCGCCGATGTGCTGGCGCCGTTGCGGCGCGTGGGTGACGAGCATCCTGCGACCTGCAGCGACGGCGCAGTCACCCTGAGCCCGGGTTACGCTGAGGCCCTGCAACAGCTGGGCGCCGGGGGCTGGATGGGCATCTCCTCGGACCCGGTCTACGGCGGTCAGGGCCTCCCGGAACTCTATGCGACAGCGGCTTGCGAGATGTGGAACAGCGCCAACCTGGCTTTCGGACTGGCGCCCATGCTCAGCTCGGGCGCGGCGCTTGCGATTCACGCCCACGCCAGCGAAGCACTGAAACAGCGCTACCTGCCCAAAATGCATTCCGGTGAGTGGGCCGGCACCATGAACCTGACCGAGTCCGGCGCCGGATCCGACCTTGGCGTCATGAAAACCCGTGCGGTGCCGGAGGGTGACCACTATCGCATTCACGGGCAGAAAATCTACATCACCTGGGGCGACCACGATGCCACCGACAACATCATCCACCTGGTGTTGGCCAAACTGCCGGATGCCCCCGAGGGCAGCCGCGGCATCTCCCTGTTCCTGGTGCCCAAGTTCCTGGTAAACGAAGACGGCAGCCTGGGGGCGCGTAACGATGTCTACCCGGTATCCACCGAGCACAAACTCGGCATCCACGGCAGTCCCACCTGCGTGATGGCCTTTGGCGATAACGAAGGCGCACTGGGCTACCTGGTCGGTGAGGAAAACCGCGGCCTCGCCTGCATGTTCACAATGATGAACGAGGCCCGTCTCAAAGTGGGTGTGCAGGGTCTGGGCGCGGCAGAGGGTGCCTACCAGAAGGCGGTTGCCTACGCGCGGGAGCGCGTGCAGGGCGGCGTGGCCATTATTGAGCACCCTGATGTCCGGCGCATGCTGCTGACCATGCGTGCGCTGATTGAGGGCATGCGCGCACTGGTGTATGCGGAGGCGGTCACCATGGATCTGGCACACCGGGGCCCGGAGGCCGACCGCGCGCGGCACCAGTTCCGCATCGACCTGATGATTCCGGTGATCAAGGGCTGGATGACAGAAGTGGGCCAGGAGCTGACGTCGCTGGGTGTGCAGGTGCATGGCGGCATGGGCTACATCGAGGAAACCGGCGCCGCGCAATATCTGCGTGATGTGCGGATCACCTCCATCTACGAGGGCACCAACGGCATTCAGGCGGCGGATCTGGTATCCCGCAAACTGGGCCGCGACCAGGGCGGGGCGATGCGCGATGCGCTGGCTGATGTGGCATCCACGGTGGCTGCGCTGCGTGACGCGGGGCAGCCGGCGCTGGCTGTCATTGCCGACCGCCTGGCAGCGGCACTCGCGGGTGTCGAGGAGACTACGACCCGGTTGTTGGAAGGTCTGCAGACGGCGCCGGAGCAGGCTCTGGGTGCGTCCTTCGATTACATGATGCAGTGCGGCTATCTGTTCGGTGGCTGGCATCTGGCGCGCTCAGCCCTGGTCGCGCAGGAACGTCTCGACGGCGGCGCCGAAAACCCCTTCTATGAGCGCAAGATCGCCACGGCCCGGTTCTACGCAGAGCAGGTGCTGCCGCGCTGTCGCGCGCATGCTGGCGCCATCATGGCGGGCCCCGAGGCGCTTGCCGATTACCCTGTCGACTGGCTGTAGGAGGCCACCATGCAGACGTTCGCAACGCCGGACCTGACTGACGCGGCTCCCGATGCACAGGTCATAGAACTGCAGTGGCGCAATTTCGGTGCACACCCGCGCTTTGCGGGTCAGGCGGTCACGATCAAATGCCACGAAGACAATTCGCTGGTCAAGCAGGCGGTCGGTGAAGCGGGCGCGGGCCGGGTGCTGGTCGTGGACGGTGGCGGTTCGCTGCGGCGGGCCCTGCTCGGCGACATGCTGGCGGAGGAAGCGGCGCGCAATGGCTGGTCTGGCCTGGTAATCAACGGCGCGGTGCGTGACGTGGACGAAATTGCGACCACGGCGCTGGGTGTAAAGGCTTTGGGCGCAACGCCGTTGAAAACCGAAAAGCGCGGAGAGGGGCAGCGCGACATTTGCCTGCAGTTTGGCGGCGCACGTATCGCACCCGGGGATTACATCTATGCCGACAACAACGGCGTGGTGGTGAGCGCAGCGCCTCTGGTCTAGCCTGCCGGCAGCCCTCAGTCCAAAAGGCGCATGGACAGATCCAGCGCCCGGGTATCCTTGGTCAGGGCGCCAATGGAGATAAAGTCCACGCCGGTCTCCGCCACGCTGCGCAGGTTGGCTTCGGTGATATTGCCGGACGCCTCCAGCTCCAGCCGCCCGGCGACGACCGCGACCGCATCGCGCATGTCCTGCAGGCTGAAATTGTCCAGCATGACCCGGTCCGCCCCGGCGCTGAGGGCCTGCTGCAGTTCGTCGAGGCTTTCCACCTCCACCTCCACCGGCTTGCCGGGAGCCACCGATCGAGCTTCCCGCACCGCAGCGGCGATCCCGCCGCAGGCGCTGATGTGGTTTTCCTTGATCAGAAACGCGTCGTACAGGCCCATGCGGTGGTTGTGGCAGCCACCGCAGCGCACCGCATATTTCTGTGCATTGCGCAGCCCCGGAATCGTTTTGCGCGTATCCAGCAGGCGCACGCCGGTGCCCGCGACCAGGGAGGCATAATGGTGGCAGCGGGTTGCCGTACCTGAGAGCAACTGCAGGAAGTTGAGTGCGCTGCGTTCAGCGGTGAGCAGTGCGCGTGCCGGCCCGCGCACGGTGAACAGTGTGCTGTTGGCCGCGATTCGGTCGCCGTCCGCCACCGCCCATTCCGGCCGCAGCGAGGGGTCCACCGCCGCGAACACGGCATCGACCCAGGCGCGACCGCAGAGGATGCCATCTTCGCGGCTAATGACGCGCGCAGTGGCGGCGGCCGAGGCTGGAATCAGTGCCGCCGTGATATCGCCGCTACCGATATCTTCCGCCAGCGCGGCGCGCACATTGTCCTGAATATCCGTGTCGGTGAGTGCGGGCATAAGGCGGGTTTCCATGGCGATCGGCCGGATAGTCCAAAAACGGCGATTGTAGCAGCCCACCGGCAATGCGTTGAGCCCCCTCGGGTGCTGGATTATGATGTGGCTTCACGCAGTGGGGCTGGGATGCGCTATACACTCGACCAGGGCTGGATTGACCAGGCGCGCAGAGTGCCTTCGCCGAACTGCGGCCCGCGGCCCGTGGGCGTCGCGGTAGAGCTGCTGGTGATCCACAATATCTCGCTGCCGCCGGGGTGTTTCGGCGGCGACGCCATTGAACAGCTGTTCACCAATTGCCTGGATTGGAATGCGCACCCGTTCTACGCGGAAATACACGGCCTGGAAGTGTCGGCGCATTTCCTGATTCGCCGCTGCGGTGAACTGGTGCAGTTTGTCGCAACCGGATTGCGCGCCTGGCATGCCGGACAGTCCTGCTGGCGGGGTCGGGAGAACTGCAACGATTTCAGCATCGGGGTCGAGCTGGAAGGGACTGACGAGCTTCCCTATACGGACGCGCAGTACACAACCCTCGCAGCCCTGACCGATACCCTGATCGCGTCTTACCCGGGCTTGTGTCACGATCACATCGCTGGCCACGCCGATATCGCCCCCGGAAGAAAGACCGATCCGGGCAGGGTGTTCGACTGGTCGCGTTACCGTGCCAGCCTGGCACCCGCAGGAGACGCCGCATGACCTTTCTCGCACTGATTCTCGCACTGGCACTGCGGCAACTCTGGGGTGCCGAGCCCTGGCTGCACCGCGACCGCTGGTGGTACGACTACCGCGAGCGCGTCGCGGCACTCGGCCTGCTGGATGCGGTGCAGCTGCTGTTGCTGGTGCTGCTGCCCACACTGCTGCTGGGGGCGCTGTTGATGCTGCTGGCGCCGGTGCTGTTCGGGCTGCCCTGGATACTGCTTGCGGCGCTGGTCCTGCTGTTCAGCTTCGGTCGCGGCGATTTCCACGCGCGTCTGGTGCAGTATCGTGCGCACTGTGAACGTGGTAACCCGGAAACCGCGTGGCTGTTCCTCTGCGGTGCCCTGGGTGCCGACGATCTGGCACGCGCGGCCAGCGAGGGTGAAGCGGACGACGCCTGGCACGGCTTGCAGGCGCGCCTGCTCTATGACGGCTATCAGCGCTGGTTTGCAGTCGTACTGCTGTTCGTGGCGCTGGGGCCGGCTTGGGCCTTCGCCTACCGCCTGCTGCAACTGGCAGCGCTGCGGGCGCCGGAGCGTGCCGCTGCCAGCGTGTTGTTCGTCGTCGACTGGATTCCGGCGCGCCTGCTGGCCCTGACCTTTGCATTGGCCGGCGACTTCATGCGCAGCCGAGATGCGCTTTTCGCGGCACTGCGGGATACGGCGCGCGCTCCCGCTGAACTGCTCGGCGACGTGGGCACTGCTGCCGTGCACAGCGCGGGTGCGGAAGCCGATGTGCAGACGGCAGCGGATGACATGCAGGCCCTGGGTGCCCTGTTGACGCGCAGTGCCGTTATCTGGGTGGTGGCGATTGCTCTGGTGGCCATCATCGACTGAGCCCCGACTGGCCGTTGCGTGCAAATCGTCAGATGCGACCGCGCAGGGGCAAAGCGGGCGTTCATCTGCTAGGCTTTCAGGTAAAGCCAGCGGAGCGCATTGAAGCTCGGGTTTGCCTATGCCGGAACACAACCGCATGGATGCGACGCTGCCCTCGGTATTTGCGCAGCTGACTTCCGCCCCTGCGCGTCGGGTACGCGTCCTTACCATTGTCTTTCACCCCGATGTGGAGCGCATTGGAGAACGCTGGGTGCTGCAGGGCTCGCGGCGCAAGCCTTTGGTGCTCGGGAGACAGCAGCCGGCTTTCGTGCGCGCTGGAGGGGACATGGGGCGTCCTCTGGACGACCCGCATGTCAGTCGCCAGGCGCTGCATATGCGATTTCGTGACGCCGGGGTAACCCTGGCACCGGTGGCCGATGCCTGCCGCTGCCGGCTGAACGGTGAATGGGTGCAGGCGGCGCGGGATTTCACCGCGGCGGATGTGCGCAGGGGCGTTGTGCTGCAACTGGCCCACAGTGTCGTGCTGCTGCTCCGTGAGGTGCCGGCGTTCTCGCACGGTAACGGGGAGACGGCCGCATCGTCGGCGGCTGCGTTTTCTGGCCTGCTCGGCAGCAGCGATTACATGCAGGCTCTGCGCCGCGATATCGCACGCGTTGCGCGCTGCGGTCTGGATGTACTGATTCGAGGCGAGACCGGTAGCGGCAAGGAATTGGTGGCACGCGCGGTGCATGGCGCCAGCGAGCGTGCCGCGGGGCCGCTGGTACCTGTCAATATGGCGGCGATTCCCCCGGGGGTCGCGGCGGCAGTGCTGTTCGGCAGCGCGAGGGGCGCCTTTACCGGCGCAGAGCGCAACAGCGTCGGTTATTTCCAGCAGGCCGAAAAAGGCAGCCTGTTTCTTGACGAAGTGGGCGACACGCCCGCCGAGGTGCAGCCGCAGCTGTTGCGCGCACTGCAGGAGCGCGAAATACAGCCGGTGGGCGGTGCTCTCCGCACGGTCGATGTGCGCGTTATTTCGGCGACCGACGCCCCGTTGGACGGCCCGGACAGCACGTTTCGCAGCGCACTGCGACACCGCCTGGGCAGCGCGGAGATCTGCGTCGCGCCGCTGCGCGAGCACCCCGAGGACATCGGTGAGCTGCTCTGTCACTTCCTGCAACAGGCCTGTGCGGAAACCGGCTCACCCACCCTGTTGCCCACACCCGAGAGCGACCCTCTGGAGGTT
Source organism: uncultured Haliea sp. (assembly GCF_963973825.1). Taxonomy (NCBI): domain Bacteria; kingdom Pseudomonadati; phylum Pseudomonadota; class Gammaproteobacteria; order Cellvibrionales; family Halieaceae; genus Haliea; species uncultured Haliea sp. Next base: position 415,702 of record NZ_CAXBAE010000001.1, on the reverse strand, counting down.
GCGCAGTGGGCAGAGCTGTTCACCCTCTGCCAGCGCTATGCCTGGCCCGGCAATGTGCGTGAATTGGGCAATTGTGCGCGACAGATCGTGCTGCAGGGTGAGGGTGGCCTGCTGCCCGCGATGTTGTTGCAACCGATTGCCGCCGAGGTCGCCGATTCTCCCGCCGAGGTGCCCGCTCCGTCTCCGGTGGAGCTGGGTGACGACGCCCTGCGCGCGCTGTTGAAGCAGGAGCGGTACGAAGTCAGCGCTGCGGCGCGCCGGGCGGGTATGAGCCGCCAGGCCCTGTACCGCCGATTGCCGGCACTGGGCCTGCGCCTGGCCGCGCAGGTTCCAGAGGCAGAACTGCAAGCGGCGCTGGCGCGCGCCAACCAGGACGTGGCCGCCGCCGCCACGGCCCTGCGTGTCTCGGCGATTGCCCTGCGCAGCAGGTTGGCGCATCAACGTGCTGCGCCGGCGGGAAGCGGCGAGGCTTGAGCAGCGGCGATCGTATCGGCCCCTACCGCATCCTGCGACTCATTCGCCGCGGGGGGCAGGGCTCGGTCTTCCTCGGTATAGACGATCGCCTCGGGCGACGCATCGTGGCGAAAATCCACGCCCTGCCGGCAGAGCCTGCGCAGAGTCGTCGCGTGCTGCGCGAGGCGCAGGCGGTGGCCTCGCTGGACAGCACCCGTGTGGTCACGATTCACGATGTGATCGTCGGCGATACGCACCTTGCCATGATCATGGAGTACGTGCCCGGGTGTGACCTTGAGGAACTCCTCGCCGAGCGAGAGCTGTCCCTGGCCAGCAGTCTTGTCGTCGCCAGCGATGTTGCGGCGGCGATCGCCGCCGGTCGCTCCCGGGGTATCGTGCACGGTGATATCAAGCCCGGAAATGTCCTGGTGACCCCGGAGGGGCGCGTCAAGCTGACGGATTTTGGCCTCGCGGCGCAGCAGGGCTCGGTGGCGACGGCCCGCGGCAGTCTCAGCTGCGTTTCTCCCGAGCAATTGTTGGGCAAGCCGCAGGATGTGCGCTCTGACCTCTTCGCCCTGGGGTGCCTGCTGTATCGGCTGGTAGCGGGTCGCCACCCCTTCCAGGGGCGCCACGGTCTGGACAGCGAGGCTCTGTTGCGCGGTGCCGCGCCCGCATTGCCTGCCACGCTGGTCGACGGGTCTGCACCGCCCCAGGGGCTGGATGCCCTGATCGACAGCCTGCTGGCCGCCGATCCGGCCCAGCGTCCGTCAAATACCCATGAGGTGCGGCGGCAGCTGCACAGGATGGCGACGGCGCAGCCACGGCAGCTGCGTTCACCACTGCGTGATGAGGCTGAGCGCTTTTTTCGCACCGAGGACAGCGATGATCTGCCGTTGCAGATCCCCCGCAGTCTCAGCCGCCAGGGACGTTCACGTATGCCGCGACCTTCAGGGCAGTGGTCGGTTCTGGGGCTGGGGCGTGACTGGCGCCGACGACACTGGCTAGCGGCCGCCGCCGCGTTGGTGTGCGTGACGGCGGCGGCGCTCTTCGCGCTCTGGCCACGAGATTACCGGGTCACGGTGCCACGTCCGCTGGTGGTGCTGGAGTCGGGGTCTGCGGCGCTCTCGAACGCTGGCGGTGTGGAGGGTGTGCTGGCGCTTGTACGCGAGCAGTTACTCGCGGAGCGTCCGGGGTTGCAGTTTCACGGCGAGCTGCCCCCATTTTTCCCCACCGTTCTGGACCACAATCTGCCACCGCCGCCAGAGACGCTGCGCATCGCCCTGCAGTGCAGTCCTGCGCTCTGTGTGCTGGGTCTTGAGCGTGAGCGTGGGGGCGCGTATCGCTATCGACAGGCGCTGGTGCCAACGGGGGCCCCCGAGCATCGCTGGCGCGCGTTGGCCGGCAGGGCAGCGGCAGAGCTGTTTGCGGCCGACCCCTAGCCGACCGGGTGGGTCGCGGGCTGCAATGCGCACAGCAGCGCCTTGTTGTGTGGGACATCAATCCCCAATGCGTCCGCCGTGTCAACGAGGAAGGCCGTGAGAAAACCGATCTCCGTGGGGCGCTTCGCAAGCACGTCCTGCAGCATCGAGGAGCGGTTGTTGGCGGTGACCGCCACCACCTCCATCACGGACTCGTAGAGTCCCACAACGGCCTCTCCCTGGCCTGCGGCCTGCCCGATGACTGCAATCTCCAGACACAGCGCGCGCACCTCATCGGCGAGAGCGCCGGGCTCCGCCAGGGCGCCATTGCGACACCGGTGCAGCGCGGTGAGCGGGTTGATGGCGCAGTTGATAGCGAATTTGCGCCACAGCACCGCATCAATGTCTTGCCTCCAGCCGCAGCGAGCATCGATAGCCTGCCAGTCGCTGAACCAGTCCGGGGCTTTCTGTACGCCCCGGCCGCCTACCCAGGTGGTCCCGCGCCCGGCCCGCAGGACTCGTTGGCCCGCCTCGCGGAATGCGCCCTCGGTGGTGCTGCCGCTGAACACGGCCAGCTGCGGCCACCGCGCCGCCACTGTCTGTTGATAACCCAGGCCGTTGGCGAGCAGGACGACCACAGCGTTCGGGGCCAGCCAGGGCTGCAAACCCGCAAGGCCGTCAACCAGGTCGTAGGCCTTGGTGCAGACCAGCAGATAGTCAATCGGGGCGGCGTGTGCACCGCTGGCAACCCGGACGCTGTGTTCGCTGGTCAGGCCATCTGCCTGCAGCTGTATGCGCCGCGTCGTCTGCGTCAGTGTCGGATCGCCGTCCCGCAGCAACAGCGAGCAGCGGATGCCCGCCTTGTCGAAGAGACAGGCGAACAGGCTGCCCATCGAGCCGGCACCGAGAATATGCCAGTGGCGTGAGCGCATTCAGCGTGTTGCGGGGATTGCAATGCGGTGCCGGCTGATTAACATGGTGCTCCTGTCTGATTGACTGAACCGGGGAACCGCACTATGCCATCTTTCGACGTTGTATCGGAAGTCGACCTGCACCAGCTGACCAACGCGGTGGATCAGGCATCGCGTATTGTCACCAACCGTTTCGACTTCAAGGGGGTTGGCGCGGGCTTTGAGCGGGACGGACATACCGTGGCGCTGCACGCGGAGGTGGAATTCCAGCTGGCGCAGATGGAAGACATGCTGCGCAGCGCATTGATCAAGTGCGACATCGACCCACAAGCCATGGAGGTCGGGGATCCGATTGCCAGTGGCAAGCTGGTGCGCCAGACGGTCACGCTGCGCAATGGTCTGGACAGCCAGCAGTGCAAGGCCATCGTCAAGCAGCTCAAGGAGGCCAAGCTGAAGGTGCAGGCCCAGATCCAGGGTGAGCAGGTGCGGGTGACAGGCAAGAAGCGCGATGACCTGCAGGAGGCGATTGCCCTGCTGCGCGCTAGCGACGTCGTCGATGTGCCTCTCCAGTTCACCAACTTCCGCGACTGACGCTGCGCGCGGGGGTTGTGCTCCCGGGAGGCCGGGTCAGCCGCTTTCCAGTAAGGTGATGCAGTGCTGCAGGCGCTCCCGTTTCTCTGCAAGGCTGGCCGCGGCCGGTGCGCTGTGTGTGCGCAGGTGCCAGAGCAGTTCCAGATAGCGGTAGCCACACTCAAACAGTGTCAAACGTTGCCAGTCACGGTCGGCGACAGGCGCTTGCAGGTAATTCTCCAGCAGAGCCCGGCGCGCTGATGTGTCAAGTTCGTCGCCGGCGCAGACGGCGGCAAGGTCAAACCACACCGGGCCCGTCGCGGCGTACTCCCAGTCGATCGCCCACAGCCGCCCTCCGCTCACCACGCGATTCGCGTGCAACAGGTCGTTGTGGCAGGTGGCCTGCGGGCCGGCGGTTTCCAGTTGCGCAATGAACGGTGCCGCACGCGCCGCCAGTGGTTGCAGGGCGCGCCAGGTCTCGGCCTGCCCCTGGCGGATGGCCGACGTGGCCCGCTCGCAGCGCTCCCCCACGGCCAGGCTTGCAGGCAGGTCCGGCAGCTGGTGGATACGCCGCAGCAGCGTGCCCAGGGCTGCGGGCGTGACGGCACCGTCGGAGTCGGGTTGCAGGTAGTCACAGACCAGAATGCCCGCCTGTGTGTCGAGATAGCGTGGCGCCGGTGCGAGGCCGGCCTCGTGTGCCAGCCGCAGTGCCTGCCACTCCACGTGTGGGCCCGGCAGGTCCGCCCCGGAGTCTTCGTCCGTCAGCCGCACTGCGAACGGTCGGTCACCACTGCTCACCAGAAAGCTCTGATGGCTCAGACCGCCGCCGAGGCGACCCAGAACACGAGGCGCCTGTTGCAGGCCACCCACCTCCCAGTTGCGCCAGCTGTCCAGCGCCTGCTTCAGGCGCTGGCGCATTGCAGCCGGTAGTGCCGGTGCCAGCGACGGTAACCGAACACCACGATGACCAGGTACACGGCAAACAGCGCGGCGGTGAGAAACAGGCCGCGTTCCAGGTACAGGTAAATGGACACGCTGTCGATGACCAGCCAGTAAAGCCAGTTTTCCAGCAGTTTTTTCGCCACCATCCAGGTTGTCAGTATGCTGCCCCAGGTGGTGAAGGAGTCGATGTAGGGCAGCACGGCGCCCGTGTACCTGTCGAGCAGTGCACCGCTGACGGCGCTGGCCAGCAGCACGCTGGCAATGGCCAGAATGTGTCGCTGCGGCGGCCAGACGCTGATCGGCAGGCGCTGCTGCGCCGCAGCGTTCCCGCTGCCGCCGCCACGCCACTGCTGCCAGCCATAGAGCGCCATGCCCAGGTAATACACCTGTAGCGCGGACTCCATCAGCAGCCCCACCTGCCAGAACAGCCAGAGGAAAATGGCGGTGCTGGCGAAGGCTGCATACCAGCACCACAGGTTTTCCCGCACCGCCAGCAGCAGGTACGCCACCCCCAGCAACACGGCGGCCAACTCCCAGCCGGAGAGGGTGGCGGCTCCCGCCACCAGCTGTGTGAGAACGCTGTCGGCGGTCATGTTGGGTGAATCGGCAGCAGCCCGGGAATGAACTTGCAGACCAGCACCTGCTTGCCGAAGTCGCGATAACTCGCCTCCAGGGTCGCTTGCACCGCGGCGAAAACGTCGCCTGCATCACCGCTCAGTTGCGTGCTCATGGCATTGGTTACGACGGTCAGGCCCTTGCTTGCCGCCAGCCCATCGATGAAGCACTTGATGACCGGGATATAGTCATCCTGAAGCGGATACAGGCTGAGTTCTGCGGTGATGTCCATAGGGGATGTCCTGTGTCTAGAATTGATAGCTGGCCGTCAGGCCCACGCTGCGTGGTTCACCGAACTGGTAATAGGGTTCGACCGCATAGTCCTTGCGTGGGTCGTTCCCGAAGCTGCCGAAGCCGCGTGTCGCGTAGTCCCTGTCGGCCAGGTTGCGGGCCCAGAGGGCGACTTCCCAATCCGCTTCCACCCAGCCAAGGCGCAGGTGCACCAGTTCATAGGCCTCCGAGCGCAGGTCGTGGCGGTCAGAGAAATAGAAGCTGTCGCGGGCCTCGATGTCCACACGCGCATAGAGCTGCCGGGTGATCGCGAGGCGGCCGCCCAGCGCCGCCTGATAGCCCGGCGCATGGGCCTGCTCGCGCCCGGCGAGGTCGGTGCCATCTGCATTGATATAGCGGTCGAAGCTGGCTTCCAGCAGGCCGAGGTTGGCGTACAGCTCCAATGCCTCGTGTGCCAGCCAGTCGATTTCCAGCTCCAGTCCGTAGTTGTGCCCCCGGGCGGCATTGTTGGTGTAGTCTAGGAATGCGGTGCTGCCATCCTCGCGAGGCAGCACCAGGGAGCCTTTGACCTGCTGGTCATCCCGGTCCATGTAGAACAGGGCGAGACGTCCCTGCAGCCGTCCCTGCAGCGCTTCCGCCTTGTAACCGACCTCGTAGTTGAGCAGTGTCTCCTCGTCAAAGCGGCCCAGCCCCGCGAGCAGCGCCTGCTGGCCGGGGTCATTGGTGGCGCCTGCGCTGGCCAGAATACCGGCATTCACGCCGTTGCCGCGGTAGCCGCGGGAAATGCCGCCGTACCACAGCGCGCCGTCCGCAGGCTGGTACTCGAGCACCAGCCGCGCGCCCCAGAGGTTTTTGGCAACCCGCTCGGCCACGCCGTTATTGTCGGCATAGTCGGTGCGCCGTCGCTCCAGGCGCAGGCCGCTGGACAACGTCAGGTGGTCGGTGAGCCGCGTATCCAGCTGCCCGAACACGGCGCCTGTGTCCGTGTCGTAGCGGCTGTTGAAGGGCGCGTCGAGGTAGGTGTATTCGCGGTCCAGATCCTCGCGGTCACCCAGGTAGTAAACGCCCGCCGTCCAGTCACTGCGCCCCTCGAACAGTCGCGACTGTTCGTTGGAGAGCAAACGCAGCTGGCCGCTGAAACTGTCGCGGTCGCGGAGATAGCGGTCGAAGGAACAGTATTCCAGTTCCGGTGCAATGCCGATAAAGCTCCAGTCTTCGTCGAAACTGTACTCCGTGTCGCTGGTTGCGAGTGTAACCACGGTCTCGATGTCCAGTGCCGGGCGAGAGGCGGCCCAGGTGAGGCTGGCGGCGCTGGTGTCCTGGCGATCACGGCCGGGCTGATCAGACAGCGTGCGCCGCGTGTTATCCAGCGAGAAGGCATCGTAGCCGTTGTCGATGTCGGCCAGGGTTACGCTCAGGTCGACGGTGTCGGTGGCCGAGGCGAGCCAGCGCAGGCGGGCGCGTACGGTGGTCTCATCCCGTTCATTGGTGTCGTCCCGGCGCAGAAAGTCGTTGTCGTAGTAGCCGTCACTGCCGTACTGCTGCACGGCCACGCGGTACAAGAGTTGGTCACCGGCCAGCGGCCCGGTGCCGACAACCCCCAGTGCCTGCGTGTTGTAGTCCGCCACGGTGGCTTCCAGGCGCAATCCTGGGCTGCTCTCCGGAGCGGCGCTGCGAATGTTTACCAGCCCGGCGAGGGCGTTGGCGCCGTGCAGCGTACCCTGGGGGCCGCGCAGCACTTCAACCTGGGCAACGTCGAACAGCGTGCCAATCGCGCCCAGCCCACTGAAGTCGACACCGTCGATCAGCAGCCCCACTGACGCGTTGAGCGGTTCCTGGAACTGGCTGCGTTCGCCGATGCCGCGGATTTGGAAGAAGCGCGCGCGGGAGGCACCGCTGGCGTAGTTGAGGTTGGGGATGACGTTCAGCACCTCCTCCAGGTGCTGCGCAGCGCGTTCCCTCAGCGCAGCGCTGGTGAGTACCGTTGTTGATGCAGACTGGTTCAGCAGCGGTGTATCGCGCCACTCGGCAGTGACTACCACCTCCGTCAGCTCACGCGACAACGCCGGGGCCACGGCAAGCAGGCTTGCGGTCAACAGATAACAGGATTTTTTCATCGGGTTCTCCTTGAATTACAGCAAGAGAACCGGTTGGATATGCGGAATGAACAGGAGACAGGCACCTATCCCTACGCCGGTCCTAACCGGGTCAGGTTCGAAGGGTTTACCGCAGAGCGGTATCTCAGGCCGTAGCCACCCCCAGGTTCGCAACCGCGTCGATCTGGATGTAACACTTTGTTACATGGCAAGTCATCGCGTGTTTGCAACGCGAGTATAGGCCGCTTAAACTGAGTTGCCAATAATTCTGTCCATAACCGGGGCCCTGCGTCCTGCTAGCGGCGAGATACCGAATGTCGGATGAGTCTGTGTACGATGTGATCCCGGGTGAAGAGATCGAAGCAGCACCCGCACCAGCCAGCCCTGCTGAGGTGCGTGAACAGCGCATGACCGAAACCATCCAGTTGAACCGCTGGCTCGTTGACCAGGCGCGGCAGATGCAGCGCATGATGCTTGATGCCCCCGACCTTGAGGCGCTGCTTGAGGTGCTGCTGGTGAGCATGCCGCGGCACTTCGGTTTCAGGGTCGCGGAACTCTGGCTGTACGACCCGGAAAACGTACTGGCGAGCCTGATGACCTCGGGCCATCGCTACGGGCAGTACCTGCAGCTGCATCACGATGTGTTCGAAATGCAGGAGCTCTACGACATGGAGCCGGAGGTTATCCTCCTGGATGCGACCGACTCGCGCATGTTCGAAGTGCTGAAAACGGACCAGGGCATTCAGCATGCCCTGCTGGTTCCCCTGCTGGATTCCGGCAGGCTCCTCGGCAGCTATCACTGCGGGTTTGTCGAACGGCCCATGAAGACCACACCGGATGACGGTGCGGTGGTAACTCACCTGGCATCGGTGGTATCCCAGAGCTTCAAGAACGCGGTCAGCCGACAGCAGATTTCCCGCCTGACCATGCTGGATCCGCTGACCCAGATCAGTAACCTGCGCGGCTTCGAAAAGGATATCGCCCGTGAAATCGCCCGGGCACGGCGCGCCAATGAGGCGCTGTCGGTCCTGATGCTGGAGGTGGACGAGTTTGAGGAGCTGTATCGTCACTACGGGGAGATCACGGGCCGGTTTGTGCTGAAAAAGGTCACAGAGCGCGTTTCCTCCGGGCTGCGTGCCACCGACTATCTCGCGCGCCTGTCAGATTCCCGGCTGGCAGTGCTGCTCTCCGGTACCAGCGAGTCACCCGCCATTGATGTGGCGGAACGGATACGCCGGGACATAGAAAATTTCCTCATAGATGATGGCCGTGGAGCGGTGCTTCAGGTTACGCTTAGCCTTGGCCTTGTCACCTGGGAGCCCGAACAATACCCCGCCGTTGACATGGCGCAACTGGCCCGGCAAATGCAGAGTGCCGGTTCGAAAGCAGTGCAGAGCGCGGTTGCGGGGAACGGAAATCAACTCAAAGTCGGCCGCCTCTCTACCCTGATGATCTGATCCCGGAGACAGTGTGCCCTTGAGGAGTATCGACGACCTTTTCGAAAACAACCGTGCTTGGGCGCACTCCGTAAAAACCACTGATCCGGATTTTTTCGAGAAGCTGGCCAACCAGCAGAGCCCCGAATACCTCTGGATTGGCTGCTCTGACAGCCGCGTCCCCGCCAACCAGATCGTCGGCCTGCTGCCCGGCGAGGTGTTTGTGCACCGTAACGTTGCCAACATGGTGGTACACACGGATTTCAACTGCCTGACCGTGCTGCAGTACGCGGTGGATGTACTGCGGGTCAAACATGTGCTGGTGGTCGGACATTACAACTGCGGCGGTGTGCGTGCCGCCTACGAGAACCGTGACAACGGCCTGATCGACAATTGGCTGCGCAACATCAAGGACGTCCAGCAGCGCCACCGCCGGCGTATCGCGGCGCTGGAAAGCGACGAGGAACGGGTCAATCTGCTCTGTGAGCTCAACGTGGTAAGCCAGGTGTCAAACGTGTGTCACACCACCATCGTGCAGAACGCCTGGGCGCGCGGTCAGGGTCTGTCAGTGCATGGCTGGGTCTACAGCCTCAAGGACGGCCTGATCCAGGATCTGCAGTGTACCGTCAGCGGCCCGGAGCAGATCTCCGAGGTGTACCGCGTGCTGCCCGATCGCGACGAGCTCTGATCCCCCGAACGGGTGAGCCGTAACGCCCGGCAGCACGCTAGACTGAGGCCAGACAATTCCCCAAGGAGTCACGCCATGACCGTCGAGGCAGCACAGATCGCAGGCAGTAAAATCCTTATCACCGGCCCCACCGGGCAGGTGGCGGCGCCGGTGATTGACGCCTGGGCCGGCCAGGCCGAGTTGACTGCCCTGGCACGTTTCAGCGATCCGGCACAGCGTGCGGCGCTCGAGGGCAAGGGCGTTCGCTGCGTGGCGGTGGATCTTGCCGACCGCAACGGCTTGCGCGACCTGCCGGATGACTTCGACTACGTGCTGAACTTCGCCGTCGTGAAAACAGACAGCTTCGATTACGACCTCGCGGCGAATGCGGAGGGGCTGGGGCGACTCATGCTGCATTGCCGTGCCGCCAAGGCTTTCCTGCACCTGTCGTCGACAGCGGTGTACGAGTATGCCGGTCACGACCCGCGTGCCGAGGATGCGCCGCTGGGCGACAACCACCGCGCCATGTTTCCCACCTACAGCATCAGCAAGATTGCCGCAGAAACCGTCTGTCGTTTTGTCGCGCACCAATTCGGCATTCCCGCCACCATTGCGCGCCTCAGCGTGCCCTACGGCAACAACGGCGGCTGGCCCTGGTATCACCTGCTGATGATGGAGCAGGGGATGCCCATCGATGTGCACCCGGAACGACCGAACCTCTACAACCTGCTGCATACCGACGACTATATTGAAAAGCTGCCCCTGCTGCTGGGCGCCGCGAGCACCGACGTGACCACAGTCAACTTTGGCGGATCGCAGGCGGTGAGCATCGAGGACTGGTGCGCGTGGCTTGCGGAGCTGACCGGCCTGCAGCCGGAGTTTCGCGACAACCCCGCCGCATTCGGCAGTCTGGCGATTGACACTGCGCGCATGCACGAACTGATTGGCCCCACCCGGGTGGACTGGCGCGAGGGGGTACGCAATATGGTCGCCAGCCTGTCACCCCAGCTGCTGAAGCCCGGGGCCTGAGGGTCGCACAGAAACGGGGAGGTGGCGGGTGACGCAATTGCTGTTACTGCTGGTGCTGGTGTTCAGCGCCGTGGCGCTGATGGTGGTGCTGGGTGAGCGCTTTGCCCGTCCCCTGCCTCCAGAGCGGGTGCGCCAGCTGCAACGCTGGCTGTTGCCGCTGGTCGGCCTGATGCTGCTGCTGTCGCTCGCCAGCCAGTACTGGTAGTCAGGTCACCCTTGAGGGTGATGCGCACGGATCGAAAACACCGCACACTGCGCGTCGCAGATGCCAATTCCATGTTCACCACGGGGACCCTGATCATGTCGACGTCCGAGCTTGATGCGTTACGCAATGGCCAGCTTTGGGAAGACTTTTGTGAGAGTCTGAAAAGTGCCGGTGCGGAGATCCTGGCAGAGGGCGTGCCCGCTGACGATCTCAGCATCGCAGAGGGGTATCGCTACCTCACACGCCTGCTGCGATTGAGTCTGGAAAAACACCTCGAGTTCAGTGACCCGGCCTGTCCGCAGTTCTATTCCCTGTCGCATGAAACCGCCAAAATCGGCAATGACAACCCGGACAATTTTTACCAGAACTGCGCGGTAGACGGGCGCCACAGCTACCGTATTACCGGCAATGCAGGGCAGGTGGAATACCTGAGCATTGAAACCAAGGCCGGGTCCTTCGCCGGTCAGGGCGATATGGCTCCCACCGGTCACATCACCCTGGAGGATCTGGAACTTGGGCCCAATGGGGAATTCGAGCTGCTGGTCAGCGCGACCCCGCAACCCGGGAACTGGTTGCCCATGACAGAAGCCTCGGACAATATTCTGGTGCGCCAGACATTTCGCGACCGCGCGCGCGAGCCCAAGCTTGAACTGCGCATCGAGTGCCTGGACCAGCAGGCAGCCCCGGTGCTGGATCCGGCGGCGTTTGCCAGCCAGTTGCAGCGTGTCGTCCCCTTCGTGAACGGTACCGCGGGCCTGTTCCGCAACTGGATGCTGGGCTTTGCCGGGCATATCAACGCCTTGCCGCCCAATGACCAGCAGATGTGCCTGCGGGCGGGCGGCGACCCTGCGATCTTCTACCACAACAGCTACTGGCAGCTGGCCCCGGAAGAAGCGCTGCTGATTGAATTTGTGCCGCCCCGGGACTGCCGCACCTGGAACTTCCAGCTGTCGAATTTCTGGATGGAGTCGCTGGACTACCGCTTCCATCGTATCCACATCAATCGCAGCAGTGCCCGCTACGAAGCGGACGGCAGTGTGCGCATTGTGGTGGCGGGCAGCAATCCGGGCGGCGCATTCCCCAACTGGCTGACGACCGCGGGTCATGAGTGTGGCGCCATGCTGTTGCGCTATGTCGAGGCATCGGATCATCCTCCGGTGCGCACGCGTGTCGTGGCGCTGGAGACCTTAATCGCAGGAGAGGTGGAATGAGCATGACGGAACTGACGCTGGATGCAGATGCACTGGTCGCTGCGGCCAGGGCGGTGGACGGGCTTGAAGACTTTGGTGACGACAGCTACCGCGAGCCCCTGGAAAGGCTCTTGTGGTCGCTGGTGCACGAGGCAGACCTGAATGCGATCGGCCGCCCGGCAATGGCCCAGCGCATGCTGGATATCCTGTCGACCCGGCTGCGCGTGCAGGAGTGGCTGCGGCGCCACCCGGAAATCCGCGACGAGCAGATTGTTGAGCCGCTGGTGATTGTCGGTCTGCCCCGCACCGGGACCACGATGCTGCACCGGACCATCGCCGCTGATAACCGCATGTACGCCCCGTTGTGGTATGAAACACGTTTTCCCTGCCCGGATCTCGATTGGGACTTCACCGCTGCAGGTGACCGCCGTATTCTCGACGCCAAGGCGGAAGTGAAGATGATGGTCGACAGCAACCCCGACCTGCTGTCTGTACACCCGCTGGATGCCATGGAGCCCGACGAGGACATCATGCTGCTGGAGCAGTCCTTCTACAGCTTCAACATCCAGGCGCTGGCGAATGTGCCCAGTTTCGATGCCTCGGTCGAGGCCCAGGACCACACCATTGGCTATGAGTACCTGAAGCTGCTTTTGCAGTTCCTGCAGTGGCAGAAGAAATGTAGCGGGCAGCGCGGCGAACGCTGGGCACTCAAGGCGCCGCATCACCTGCACTACATGGACCTGGTGTTTCGCATCTTCCCGGATGCCCGCGTGGTACAATCCCACCGTGACCCGGTCGAGACCATTCCGTCGCTGGCCAGCATGATCGCCAATGTGTGGAAAGTGTATTCCGACTCCGCCGACCCGGTGGCAGTAGGGCAGCAGTGGGCCCGCAAGTTCGCCAAGGGCATGCAGCACACTATCGATGTGCGCCGTGAGATGGGCCCCGAGCGGTTCCTGGACCTCTGGTTCAAGGACACGGTCAGCCAGCCAATGGTGGAGATCGGCCGCGTCTACGACTTCCTCGGTATGGACCTGACCCCCGAAGCGAGTGTCGAAATGTCGCGCTGGCAGGACTCCAACCGGCGTGAGCTGCGCCCTGCGCACGCCTACACACTGGACCAGTTCGGCCTGACCGAAGAGGGCCTGAAGGCGCAATTCAAGGGCTACCGGGAAGCCTTTATCCTGGATAAGTGAACATCGTCGCCGGGGTGCCCGGCGGCTAACCTGAACCACTGCACGAGAGAGCACACATGGCAGAGCAAAAAGCGACCAATGTCCATTGGCACGAGGGTGACATCACCCGAGAACACCGCGAGAAACTGTTGGGTCACAAAGGGGCCACGCTGTGGTTCACCGGGCTGTCCGGCAGCGGCAAGAGTACGGTGGCGGTAGAACTGGAGGGGCGCCTGAATGAAATGGGCGTGCTCGCCTATCGGCTGGATGGTGACAACGTGCGCCTGGGCATCAACCGTAACCTCGGTTTCAGCGCGGACGACCGCACCGAAAATATCCGTCGCATCGGGGAAATCTCCAAGCTGTTTGTGGACTGCGGCATCGTCACCCTGAGCAGCTTTATCAGCCCCTACGCCAGTGATCGGAACCAGGTGCGCGAGTTACACGAGGCAGCGGGCATGGATTTCATCGAGATCTTTGTGGACTGTTCCCTGGAAGCCGCGGAAGCGCGTGATCCCAAGGGCCTGTACAAGAAGGCGCGCAGGGGTGAAATCAAGAACTTCACGGGCATCGATGACCCCTACGAGGCCCCGTTCAAGCCCGAAGTGCATTTGCACTCGGACCAGCAAACGCTGACCGAAGAGGTGGATACCATCATCGCCCTGCTGCGCGAGCGCGGCATCATCAAGTCCTGATTACCCTACCCCGAACGGAGACGAACATGATCAAGCCACACGGCTCAGACGAGCTGCAACCTCTCTATGTCGCTGACGATGCCCGTCGCGAGGCGCTGCTGAAGGAGGCGGAGCAGCTGCCGTCGCTGCTGCTCAATTCAGCGGCCGCGGCCAATGCGGTCATGCTGGGCGCTGGTTACTTCAACCCCCTGAACGGCTACATGAATCTGGCTGACAGCCTCAGCGTGGCGGAGAAGCTGCAAACCGTCGACGGCCTGTTCTGGCCGGTGCCCATTGTCAACCTGACCGAGGCAACGGACATCCAGCCCGGCACGCGTATCGCGCTGCGCGACCCCAATACCGAGGGCAACCCGGTGCTTGCCGTGATGGAGGTGGACGCGGTGGAGTCGGTGTCCGACGCGCAGATCGACTTTATCGCGGAGAAAGTGTTCCGCACACTGGACCCCTCGCATCCCGGCGTTGCGACCTTCAAGTCGCTGGGCCGCACCCTGCTGTCCGGCCCGATTGAGGTGCTGAATTTTTCCTACTTCCCCGGCGAGTTCCCCGACACCTTCCGCACCGCCGTGGAGATTCGCGCCGAAATCGCCTCCCGCGGCTGGAACAAGGTCGTCGCCTTCCAGACCCGTAACCCCATGCACCGTGCGCACGAGGAACTGTGCCGCATGGCGATGGAGGACCTGCATGCGGATGGCATTCTCATCCACATGCTGTTGGGCAAGCTCAAGCCGGGTGATATTCCCGCAGACGTGCGCGATGCGGCGATCCGGAAAATGGTGGATGTCTATTTCCCGCCGAACACTGTGATGGTCACGGGTTACGGCTTTGACATGCTGTATGCCGGCCCGCGCGAGGCGGTACTGCACGCAGTCTTCCGCCAGAACTGCGGCTGCACGCACCTGATTGTGGGGCGCGACCACGCCGGCGTAGGCGACTACTATGGCGGCTTTGACGCGCAGACCATCTTTGACGAGGAGGTACCGGCAGGTGCCCTGGAGCTGGAAATCTACCGCGCCGACCACACGGCTTACAGCAAGAAGCTGGACCGCGTTGTCATGATGCGCGACGCGCCGGATCACAGCCCGGAGGACTTCGTGCTGCTTTCGGGTACGCGGGTGCGCGAAATGCTCGGCAACGGCATCGCCCCGCCGCCCGAGTTCTCCCGGCCGGAAGTGGCCAGGATACTCATGGATTACTACCAGAGCCTGTAGTCACGGCAGGGTCGGCGCGTTCTGCGCCGGCCCACGCCTGCCGCTACCCCACCGTTTACTTCTCGGCCTGGCTGGCGCGGTGCACCGTCACCGCCAGCAGCGACTCCAGCGTTTGTGGCCCGACCAACGTATCCAGCAATTCTCCCGCGGGGTTGATGATCAGCGTGGTGGGGAGGACGTTGGGTCGGTCCAGTCCGAGGAGGCCGGCCGGATCTTCACCCAGCGTTTCGAACTGAACCTGCAGCGCGTCGAGCTGGGCTTGTAAGGCGTCGCCAGTGGCACCGTCATAGTTCACGCCGAGCACGGTTACGCTCTCGTAATCGCTGTCCAGTGCGTTCAGTTCCGGTATCTCCTTGATGCAGGGCTTGCACCATTCGGCCCAGTAATTGATGACCACCCACTGGCCCCGCAGGCCTTGCAGCAGGTCCGCGTTGCTTTCCGGTGCGGATGGCTGGCACGCGGTCAGGGTTAACAGTAGCAGGGTCAGGCAGGCGCTTCTCACGTCCGGGTTGCTCCTTGTTGATTGGCAGAATCAGTGGAAAAAATGGCTTGGCGCGCGCAGTATGCCACGATTGCATGGCGGCGCGGCGTCCAGCCCTTTTGCTATAATGTACGCTTTTTGTCCCCGGGGAGTTTTCCGTGAGCGAGTTTCAGATCTATCACAACCCACGCTGTTCCAAGTCCCGCGCGGCACTCGCCCTGTTGCGGGAGCATGGCGTAGAGCCCGATGTGATTGCCTATCTGGATCAGCCGCCCAGTGCCGCGGCGCTCAAGCGCCTGCTGAAAAAGCTGGCGGTACCGGCCAGCGGGCTGCTGCGTCGCGGAGAGCCGGAATTCAAGTCGGCTGGTTTGCACTCGGGCAGTAGCGAAGCCGAGATTCTCGCCGCCATGGCTGCGTATCCCAAGCTGATTGAACGGCCGGTGGTAGTGCGCGGTGAGCGCGCCGTGATCGGCCGGCCCCCGGAGAACGTGCTGGCGCTGCTCGACTGATGGCCGACCCCTACGTACTGGTGCTGTATTACAGTCGCCACGGCGCCACTGCGGCCATGGCCACCCAGGTGGCGCGCGGGGCGGAGTCGGTTGCCGGCATCACCGCACGGGTGCGCACGGTGCCGTCGATATCGGCCAGCTGCGAGGCCATCGAGGATGTGATCCCCGCCGACGGCCCGCTGTATTGTGAGCTTGAGGAACTCGGCGAGTGCGCCGGGCTGGTGATGGGTAGCCCCACGCGCTTCGGCAACATGGCCGCGCCCCTGAAGTACTTCCTGGATCAAAGCTCGGGCCTGTGGTTGAGCGGTGCATTGATCGACAAGCCGGCCGCGGTCTTCACCTCGACCTCCAGCCTGCACGGCGGTCAGGAGTCTACCCTGCTCAGCATGTTGCTGCCCCTGCTGCATCACGGGATGGTGGCCGCAGGCCTGCCATACAGTGAGCCGGGACTGATGACGGCAACCAGCGGCGGAACGCCCTACGGTGCCTCCCACTGGGCCGGTGCCGACAACCAGAAGCGCCTCGACCCGCAGGAAGCCGCGCTGTGTCGCGCACTGGGCGCACGTGTTGCGCGGCTGTCCCTGGCTCTGGAGGCAGCGCGATGACCCCTGTGCAACGCCAGGGCCCAAGTCTCTGGCTGTGGCGCGCCACGTGGTTGAGCTGGGGCACTCTGTTTGGCCAGACGGCGCTTTCCCTGGCATTCACCCAGCCGCCCTGGATTATCTGGTTGGGAAGCCTGCTGCCCCTGAGCCTGTTTCTTTACGGGATGTGGCACGACCGCCTGCGCAGCTTCATCTGGTTGTGCTTTGTGTCCCTGCTCTACTTTATCGCGCTGGTGGAGCGCCTGTTTGCAACGCCGGCGGCGCCATTGCCGTGGGTCGGCATGGTCGCCGTCGTTGTACTGTTCTGTAGCGCCATGCTGTACGTGCGCTGGCGCGCCCGTGAGCTGCACACAGCCCGCGAAACCTCCCCGGAGTCATCGTCATGAGTCGCCCATCGCCCATTCGCCGCCTTTTTTCCGCACTCTGGCGCGGATTGACCTGGTTTCGCCTGGCGCTGTCGAACCTGCTGTTTCTTGCCTTTCTGGTCTTTATCTACGTGCTGTATTTCAGCGGCGGGCCACCGCCGCAGCCGGAAAAGGCGGCGCTGTTGCTGAACCTCGGGGGCACACTGGTTGACGAGAAGTCGGAGGTCAGCCCGCTGCAGGCGCTGGCGGGTGAGCCTTCCCCTGCGGAGCGCGAAATCGTCCTGCGCGATGTGCTTGACGCCATACAGGAGGCCGCCCGGGACCCGGCCATCACCGCACTGGTCATGGAGCTCGACTTTCTGGTGTCGGCGGGGATCAGCAAAAGTCTGGAAATCGCCGCAGCTATCGATACCTTCAAGGCGACCGGCAAGCCGGTCATTGCCGTCGGCGACTACTTCACGCAGGACCAGTATCTGCTTGCCAGCCAGGCGGACGAGGTGATTCTGCACCCCATGGGCGCCGTGCCCCTCGAGGGATTCGCGAGTTACCGCAACCATTTCCGGCAGGCCCTGGACAAGGCACTGGTCACCATGCATGTGTTCTATGCCGGGGAGCACAAGTCGATGGCCGAGCCGTTTCTGCGTGACGACATGTCCGAGGGAGAGAAAGCCATCACCCTGGCCTGGCTTGAAGACCTCTGGCGGGAATATGTCACCGTGGTTGAAAGCCGCCGCAACCTGCCCCCTGGCAGCCTCGACAGCTACATCAACCGCTATGCCGAGCACCTGACGGCCGCCGGTGGCAATTCCGCCCGGGTGGCCCAGGAGCAGGGGCTGGTGGATACGCTGTTGTCCCGCGCCGATGCCAACGACTACCTGATTGAGCGGGTTGGGGCAGAGGACGATGAGGGTTTCTACGAGGCGGTGTTCTTCGAGTCCTATATCAACAGCAAGCGTCCCGTTGCCTTCACCCAGCGCACGGAAGACCGCGTGGCAGTGGTCACCGCCGAAGGTAACATGATGTCCGGTGAGCAGCCGCCGGGCACCATTGGGGGCGACTCCCTGTCCAGGCTGTTGCGCCAGGCTGCCGAGCAGCCGGGGGTCAAGGCGCTGGTGCTCAGGGTGAATACTGGCGGTGGCAGCGTGCTGGCCGCCGAGCGCATTCGGCAGACCATTGCCCGCATTCGTGAGGCCGGCACGCCGGTGGTGATTTCCATGGGCGCCATCGCCGCCTCGGGCGGTTATTACATCGCCGCCGAGGCCGATGAGATCTGGGCCACACCAACAACGATTACCGGCAGTATCGGAGTGTTCGCCGCCTTTCCCACGTTCGAGCGGCTGCTGGAGCGCATCGGAGTCACTACGGACGGTGTGGGTACCACAGAGCTGGCGGGGTCGCTGCGGCTTGATCGACCGCTCAATCCGCAGGTCGCGGAAACCCTCGCCAGCGGCGTGGACTTCACCTACCGTGAGTTCCTGCAGCTGGTGGCGAGTGGCCGTGGCCTGTCCGAGGAGGCGGTGCAGGCGGCTGCGGGTGGTCGGGTGTGGAGTGCCGCCGACGCCCAGGTGCTGGGCCTGATTGACGAGCTGGGTTCACTGCGGGAAGCGATTGCCGCGGCGGCCGAGCTGGGTGGACTGGACCCGCAGCGTCACCCGGTGGAATACGTACAGCAGCCCCTGTCGCCGCGTGACATGCTGCTCCGGCAACTGGCGTCGCGGGTGGGGGTGAGCGGTTTGCTTCCCGGGCTGGATGCCGGCATGCAGCAGCTGCTGCAGCCTGTGGCCACTGCAGCCCGCACGCTCACCGAACTGAACGACCCGGCGCACCTCTACATGCGCTGCGTCGGCTGTGCCGCGCCCTGACCGTTCAGCGAGCGGGCAGGGCGGAGGCCTGAGCAGTCGGCTCGCGCCACTGCTTCAGATCCAGCAGGATCATGTACAGCGCCGGGACCAGCAGCAGGGTGATAACGGTGGCAAACACAATGCCGAAGGCGAGGGAGACCGCCATCGGCACGATTTCCTGGGCCTGCGCGCTGCGCTCCAGCAGCATCGGCGCGAGGCCGAAGAACGTGGTCAGCGAGGTGAGCAAAATGGCGCGGAAACGCTGCGTGCCGGACTCTACAACAGCCCGCAGCGGCTCTATGCCGCTCTTGATCGCGTTATTGATGTGATCAACGAGAATCAGGCTGTCATTCACCACCACGCCGCTTAACGCGATCACCCCCATCAGCGACATCATGCTCAGTGGGTAGCCGGTCAGCCAGTGACCGACGACGGCGCCAATCACGCCGAAGGGGATGACGCCCATGATGATCAGGGGCTGCAGGTAGGAGCGGGTGGGTATTGCCAGCAGCGCGTAGATGCCGAACAGCGCAAGGCCGAAGCCGATCAGCATGCTGGTCACCATCTTGCTTTCCTCATCGGCCAGGCCGGCCACGGCATAGCTGAGCCCCGGATACTTCTGCAGCAGGCCCGGCAGCACGGATTTCTCGAGGTCGGCGACAATGCGCGATGGCTCCACCAGATCCTTGTTGGCCTCGGCTGTTACCTCGGCGGCGCGCTGGTAATTGATGTGGGTGACCTTGCGCAGGCCCTGCTTGACGGCCACCGTGGCCACGGTCTGGAAGGGGAGTTCCTGCCCGTCCGGTGTGCGAATGTACATCTCCTGCAGGGTATCGACGGTCTCCCGGTCGGCGCGCGGGTAGCGCACCATGACCTTCACTTCGTCCAGCCCGCGCTGCATGCGCTGGGCCTCCGCACCGTAGAACGCGTCGCGCACCTGGTTGGCAACGGCGTAGCGGGTCAAGCCGAGCGCCTCGCCCTCGGGCAGTAGCTCAATGTGGAATTCATCGGCGGTGTCGCTGGCGCCGTTGCGGATATCGTACACCCCGTCGTAGCGGTGAATCGCCGTTTCCAGCTCCGCCGCCGCGGCACGCAGCATGGTGAAGTCACGGTGCATGAGGTCGAAGGCGATGGCCGGTCCAAAGCCCGGTCCGTCGGCGCTGCTGATCGACAGCACTTTGGTGCCGTGCAGGGTGCCGACGGCATCGCGCCAGCGGCGTTCCACTTCGCGGGTGGAGATGCTGCGCTCGTTTTCCTTGGTCAGTTCGATATCCACGCCGCCGGTGGTGCGGCTGCGGCCGTAGACGAAGACGTGATTCACCAGGTGCTCTTTGCCGCCGGTGGCCTGTTTATGCGCCTGCTCGACAC
Organism: uncultured Haliea sp.; assembly: GCF_963973825.1. Classification (NCBI taxonomy): domain Bacteria; kingdom Pseudomonadati; phylum Pseudomonadota; class Gammaproteobacteria; order Cellvibrionales; family Halieaceae; genus Haliea; species uncultured Haliea sp. The sequence goes on along the minus strand of NZ_CAXBAE010000001.1, from coordinate 395,695 downwards.
GTTCGAGTGCCGCCACAATGTGCTCGATGGTCGCCAGCGTGCGTTCTTCGGGTGTGCCTTCGGTCATTTCCAGCTGTACGGAAATGAACTCCCCGGGCACATCGGGGGCGATGACTGTGCGCACCACGCCGCCCAGCACCAGCCCGCTGCACAGCACCAGCAGGGCAATGAAGGCGGCGAGGGTGACATAGCGGTTGCGGATGCAGCGCTGCATCAGCGGGCTGTAGCGGTGTTCGACGAAGCGTTTCAGGCCCTGGTTGACCTGCTGCTGGCGCCGGTCCACCGCCAGCAGCAGGGGGTTGCGCGTGGGGCTGCTGTGGGCCAGGTGTGCGGGCAGAATCCACTTCGATTCCACCAGGGAAAACAGCAGGCAGAGGATCACCACCCAGCCGCAGGCTTCCGGGAAGGCGGCAAACACCCCTTCCATGAACAGCGTGGGCGCAAACGCCACTATCGTGGTCAGCACGCCGAAGGTGGCCGGTACGGCGACCTTGTTGACGCCGTCGACCACGCTCTGGATGCTGTGGCCGTGGCGCTCCTGCTCGGTGTAGGCGCTCTCGCCCATGATAATCGCGTCATCCACGACGATACCCAGCACCAGGATAAAGCCGAACAGGCTGATCATGTTCAGGCTGGCGTGGATGTAGGGCGTGTTGATCAGAGCCATGGCGCCGAGGAAGCAGACGGGGATGCCGAGCATCACCCAGAACGCGAGTTTGATCTCCAGGAACAGGGCAAGCACGATGAGTACCAGCAGGGCCCCCATGGCAAGGTTCTTCAGCATCATGCCCAGGCGGCCTTGCAGGTAGAAGGTGATATCCGACCAGATGTCCAGGCTGACGGCAGCGGGCAATTCGCCCTGTTTCTGCTCTACCCAGGTACGTGTGGCGATCGCCGTATCGAGGATGTCCTGCTCCCCCATGGCGAACACCTGAATCCCCAGTGAATAGCGGCCATTGAAGCGCGCGAAACCGCTATCCTCGACAAAACCGTCGCGCACGGTGGCGATATCGCCGAGCAGCAGGCGGGTACCATCGGCAAAGCTGCGCAGCACGATGGATTCAAAATCCTGCTGCACATAGGCCTGTCCCTGCGTGCGCAGCAGGATGTCGCCCTGACGGGTGCGCAGCGAGCCCGCTGGCAGGTCCAGCGACGAGCGTGCGATCACCTCCGCCACGTCACTCAACGTCAGGTGGTATTCACGCAGCAGTGACTCGGAGATCTCGATGGAAATCTCGTAATCGCGCGCGCCCACCACCTCCGCGGCAGAGACTTCGGGCAGGGTCAGCAGGTCGCGGCGAATATCCTCCGCGAGTGTCTTCATGCTGCGCTCATCGAGCTCGCCGGAGAGTTGCAGCTGCAGCGCCGGAAACTGCAGTTCCGGCTGGCTGATGATCGCCTTTTCGGCATTGGCGGGGAAATGCTGTATGGCGTCGATACGGTTCTTGATATCCCCCAGCAGGGCGTTCATGTCGATCCCTTCCTGGGGCTCCACCATGACCCGCGCGTGGGAGTCCAGGGCATCGGACTCCACCCGCTTGATGCCGTCGAGGTCGTTGATGGCCTCCTCGATTTTCAGCACGATGCCCTGCTCGACTTCCTCCGGGGAGGCACCGGGGTAGGACATGTTGATGAAAATCAGCTCGATGTCGAAGGAGGGGAACATGGAACGCTGGATATTGAACGCGGAGCCCAGCCCCACCACCAGGATGATGGCCATCAACAGGTTCGCAGCCACAGGGTTGTGGGCGAACCAGGCAATCACCCCGCCCTGCCGGTGAGGGCTCATGCGGAGGGCGCTCCGCCGGGTTGCGCCGAGGCGGCGTCGGCGGCGACGTCAGCACCCGCTGCCGTGGTGCCCTTGGCGGTGTTCCGCAGTCGCAGTTCGCGGCTGCTGATGCGCGATACCACGCTGACCTCGGCACCGGTGAGCGCGCTGTCCAGTGTGGTGAGTATGACCTGGTCGCCATCGTCCAGCCCCGCCGAGACGTAGACGAAGTCACCCCCGGTGTTCAGCGTGGTGACGGTTCGGTTACGCACCAGGTTGTTGTCGTCGACGACCGCGACGTTATCACCTGCCCGCATCACATACCGGGGCAGGGCGACGAGCCCGGACATGGGGCGCCCTTCGATGCTGGCGGTGACGAAGGTGCCGATGCGCAGGGGCGGTTGCCCCGGATGCGTCAGTCCATAGGGATCGTCGATGCGTGCCACGGCATAGAGTGCGCGCGAGCGTTCGTCGAACACACCCTCGCTGCGGTGTAGCCTGGCGGGCCAGTGGGTCACGTCGCCGTTGACGTCGGTGTACAGGTCGATGCGCGCTCCAGCCTCCGTGCTGCGCACACCTGGCAGGTCGAGATAGGCCAGCCGCGTCTGCGGGATGGGCAGCCGTACCTCGGCCACATCTACCGAGAAGACCTCCGCGAGCTGCGTGCCTGGTGTGACGAATTGCCCCAGCTCAGCGTGCTTGGCGCGAATCAGCGCGGTGTAGGGCGCGCGCACCACGGTCCTGTCGAGGTCGTCCTGTGCTGTTTGCAGGTCGGCGCGGGCTGCCAGCAGCTGCCCCTCAGCCTGTGCCAGTTGCGGCTTGCGCAGGTACAGATCACGCGCTTCGTCCGAGCGTTGACTGCCTGCGGGGAGCTTTTCCCATTCCCGGCGCGCCACATCGGCCCGGCCGCGCTCCTGCAAAAGCTCGCTCTCCGCCGAGCGCAGGGCCGCCTCAGCCCGGGCGAGGCGCGCCTGGTAGTCGCGGGGGTCAATACGCAGCAAGACATCCCCTGCGTTGACAAAGCCACCGACGTTGAAGGTTTCAGAGGCCTCCACAATACGGCCCTGAACCTCGGCCAGCAGTGTGGTCTGCTGCAGAGGCGACACGGTGCCCTGCGCCTGCATGGGGATGCGGATAGTCTCCTTTTCCGCCACGACCACGTCGACAGTGATCGGTACATACACGGGCTCGCTGATATCAGTGTCGGGCCGTGTGGCGTAGAGCAGAAAAGTAACGAGGGCTGCTGCCAGCAAGAGTGCGCTGGCAACAACGAATTGGCGTTTCACAGTGGCCACATGCAGTACCGTTTTGCTGCCCCGGTCGCCCGCCATTCGCGAGCGGACCGGGGGAGGTGCGAAACAGGCTTTATATCACATCGGCAGGCCCGTAGGCTGTGAAATACTGTTAATACAGCGGCTGGCTCAGTCCCGCTCCGGCGTATGCACGTCCATTTGCGGGAAGGGAATGGTGATGCCGGCTTCATCAAACTTCAGTTTGACTGATTCGGTGGTATCCCAGTACACGGCCCAGTAATCCTCCGATTTCACCCAGGGGCGCACAAGGAAGTTGACACTGGAGTCGGCGAGTTCGCCGACCACAATGGTGGGCGCCGGGTCGCTGAGTACACGCGTATCCGCGGCAATGATCTCTTCCAGCAGCTGCTTTGCCTTGCGCAGGTCGTCGCCGTAGGACACGCCGAACACCAGGTCCACACGCCGTGTGGGCCGTGCGGAATAGTTGACAATATTGTTCCCCAGCACGGCGCTGTTGGGCACGATGACTTCCTTGTTGTCCGGTGTGGTCAGCGTGGTTGTGAAAATGCTGATGGCCTCGACAACGCCCATGGCGCCGCCCGCTTCCACAAAATTGCCTTTGGTGAAGGGACGGAAGATGATCAGCAGCACGCCGGCCGCCAGGTTGGACAGAGAGCTCTGCAGCGAAAGGCCGATGGCGAGGCCCGCAGCACCGAGCAGGGCGACCATGGATGTGGTGTCGATGCCAAGCTGGCTGAGCGCTGCAATGATCACAAACAGCAGCAGAACCCAGTGCAGTATCGCGGTCAGGAACTTGACCAGCACCTCGTCCATGCGCCGTGCGCGCATGAATTTCTCGACCCAGCCGGCAACGGCGCCCACCACCATGCGCCCGACGTAGAAAATCGCCAGCGCCAGGACGATGCGCGTGCCCCAGGGGATGACGTAGGTGTGCAGCAGTTCAGTAAAGTCGAGATTTTCCAGCATGATTGGGTCTCCTGTGTATCGAGTGGGTGAATATACCGGAAACTCCGCGCGCCTGCAGGCGCCGGGGCGCGCCGGGGCTCGGCGGACGTGGCGGGGGCTGTGGTGGAAAACGTTAAACCACGCTCGCTGCCGAGCCGCCGCGCAGGTGGTATAGTCCGGGCACGTAGATTGTTGACAGGAAATCCAGCATGACCACTGTATTTGAAAAACCCGCAGCACTGCTCGGCAGTGAAGGCACGGCACTGGGCTGTACCGACTGGCTCCTGATCGAACAGGAGCGCATCAACCTGTTTGCCGAGGCAACGGGTGACCACCAGTGGATTCACGTCGATCCGGAGCGCGCCGCGAGCGGCCCCTTCGGCAAGACCATTGCGCACGGTTATCTCACCCTGTCGCTGGCGAACCTGTTCCTGCCGCAGCTGTTGCAGGTGAACAATGTGTCGATGGGCGTGAATTACGGCTGTGACAAGGTGCGCTTCCCGGCACCGGTGCCGGTGGGGAGTCGCGTGCGCGGTTGCGGCGAGATCCTCTCGGCTGAAGACGTCAAGGGTGGCGTGCAGGTGGTGGTCAGGGTGACGATTGAGGTGGAGGGCAGTGATCGCCCCGCCTGCGTCATCGACACGATCAGCCGTTTCTTCCCCTGAGCAGCGTCATGCTGGAAATGGGCGAAGGCGACGTGCCGATTGTGCCCTCGGCGACCGTCGTGCCGGTGCGCGATGGCCCGCAGGGGCTGGAAGTGCTGCTCTTGCAACGCAACAGGGCGTTGAAACACATGGGCGGGGAGTGGGTTTTTCCGGGAGGGCGAATTGATCCGTCCGACTACCCGGTGGCAGGTGACCACGATCAGGCCGCGTTGCACGCGGCGATTCGCGAGACCCGCGAGGAAGCGGATGTGCAGATTACGCTGGAGCAGCTGCATTTCCTGTCCCACTGGACGACTCCGGAGGGTGCCCGACGGCGCTACAGCACCTGGTTTTTCCTCGCGGTGCTCGACGCCGATGCGGAGATACGCGTTGACGGGGGTGAGATCTCCGCGCACCGCTGGGTGCGCCCGCAGGACGCCTTTGCAGAGATTCGCGATACGCAAAGTCCGTTCCGCCTGATGCCGCCAACCTTCGTCAGCCTCGTCGACCTCGCTGATTTCCGCGACTGCGCCACCGCCCGGGCGGCGCTGGGCGCGCGTCCACCGCGGCGGTATGCGCCGCGCATGATCATGCAGGAGGGTGGTGTCTGTTTCCTCTACGAAGAGGACGCGGGTTATGCGAACCTGGTGGAAGCGGTTAGTGGCCCCCGGCATCGAACCTATATGATCAATGATCAGCTGGAGTACATCCGCGAGGGGGTGGAATGAGCACAACACGCTGGCGCCGTCGGCAACTGCTTGCCGGCCTCGGTGCGGGGGCTGCAGGTGTCGGGCTCGCCGGCCCTGCTGCGGCGCTGAGCCGTCGGGAGGTGAGTCGCTGGGACGAGACGACGGATGTACTGGTCGCAGGCTCCGGTTCGGCGGCCTGCAGCGCAGCGATCGAGGCGCAGCGCGCAGGTGCCCGCGTATTGCTCATCGAAGCCCTGCCGAAGTTTGGCGGTTCGTCAGCCATGTCGGGCGGCGTGGTGTATGCCGGCGGCGGCACCACCCTGCAGAAGGCGGCGGGCTTTGAAGACAGCGTGGAGGAGATGTACCGCTTTATCGCCGGTAACAGCGGCGGCCATCCCCAGTTGGCCAAGATCCAGCTCTACTGCGAGGAAAGTGTCGCCCATTTCGACTGGCTGGTGGCAATGGGCGTGCCCTACAACGATCGTTTTACGTCGGTGAAGGAGCTGACGCTGGGCGATGAGTCGTTGTATTACTCGGGCAACGAACTCGCCTGGCCGGCGCGGGAGATTGCGCGCCCGGTACCGCGCGGTCACGTGCCGGGCCTGCCCGGCATGACCGGCGGCCGCACCCTGATGGAGGCGCTGCTGGCGCAGACCGCCGCGGCGGGTGTCACGATGCGTGCGGGCGTTGCCGGTCAGCGCCTGATCGTGGAGTCGGACGGCCGCGTGGCTGGCATGCAGGTGCTGGTGGACGGTGAAACGCGCAATATTCGCGCGCGGCGCGGTGTCGTTCTGGCCTGTGGCGGCTTCATCCACAATCGCGAGATGGTGCAGCGCCACGCGCCGGCCCTGTTCGACTGCTCCGCGCCCTGGGGCAACGCGGGCGATCTGGGGCAGGGCATCGTCATGGGGGCCGGCGTGGGCGGCGAGACCCTGCACATGCATGAGGGCTTTGCCATCACCCCCATTTACCCGCCGGAGTCGACCCTGGCAGGTATCGTGGTGAACGCCAGTGCGCAACGCTTCGTGCCCGAGGACAGCTACTACGGTGTGCTGGGGGATGCCATTGCCTACCGGCAACAGGGACGCGCCTGGCTGATTACCGATGCCAGCAGCAGTTTCGATTTTCCGCAGGACAATTTCCTGCTGGTGGCCGAGGCACCGACCATCGGCGATCTGGCGGCGCGCACGGATTTTCCCCAGGGCGCCCTGCAGCACACGGTCGCCTATTACAATCGCTTCGCGGACCTGGGGCGCGACCCCCTGTTCCACAAGCAGGCGCAGTACCTGCGCCCACTCGACAAGCCCCCGTTCAAAGCCTGGGACCTCTCGGTGAAGCGCGCCTTCTTCACCGCCCACACCTTCGGCGGCCTGCACACGGATATCGACGGCCGTGTGATCAGCGGTTTTGGCGAGCCTGTTCCCGGCCTTTATGCGGCAGGCCGCACCACGGCGGGCCTGCCTGTTGCACCCTATATCGCCAGCGGTCTGTCTGTGGGTGATTGCACGTTCTTCGGGCGCCGCGCCGGTGTGGCCGCGGCAAACCATGAGGTTTCCGCATGAAGCCACTCCTGCTGCTGTTATTGCTTGCTGTGGCGCCCGCGGGCGCTCAGACCGATACCACGACGATGCCCGAGGGAGATCCCGAGCGTGGCCGGCTGGTGTTTGGCCAGTGCCGCACCTGCCATTATCCGGAGCCTGAGGTCGGCCACAATAACGGGCCCAGCCTGTACCGCATCTTCGGTCAGGTGGCGGGCAAGCAACCGGGGTTTGCGTACTACTCGGAGACGTTCCGCAATGCGCAGTTCGTGTGGACGCCGCAGCTGCTTTACCTCTGGCTGGCAGACCCCCTGGCCATGTTTCCGGGCACCACGATGATGGCGCGCGGGATTCCGGATCCGCAGCAGCGGGCGGATCTTGTCGCCTACCTGAAACGCGCGTCCGTGCGCCCACCGATTGAGGAGCAAGTACAGGAATGAAGATGACGCCGCGCACCGCGTTGTATATGCCCGGTTCCAACCAGCGGGCGATGGAGAAGGCGCGAGGCCTGCCCGCTGACGCCATTGTTTTCGATCTGGAGGACGCGGTAGCGCCGGAGGCCAAGGCACAGGCGCGCGCTCAGGTCGTTGCGCAGATCGCCGCCGGCGGCTACGGTGCGCGACAGCTCGTGGTGCGCTGCAATGCCCTGTCCACGCCCTGGGGTCTCGATGATCTGCAGGCAGTTGCGGCGGCGCCGGGTGTGGCGACGGTGTGCCTGCCCAAGGTGGAGTCTGTGCAGCAGGTGCGCGCCGTTACCCGCGAGCTCGATGCCTGTGGCCGCAGCGACATGGTCATCTGGGCGATGATCGAAACGCCAGCGGGTGTGGCGCGCGTCGAGCAGATTGCGGACTGCGAGCGCGTGGACGCGCTGCTCATGGGCACCACGGACCTCTGTGCGGAACTGCGCCTGCCACCGGACGATCAGCGCCGGGGCCTGTCCTATGCCCTGCAGCGCTGTGTACTGGCGGCACGGCTGGCCGGCATCATGGTGCTGGACGGCGTTTATCTCGATATCGGCAACAGCGCCGGGTTGCAGGCCGTGTGTGAGCAGGGGCGGGCGCTGGGCTTCGACGGCAAGACGCTGATACATCCGGGGCAGATCGAGATCGCCAACGCCGTCTTCGGGCCCTCTGCCGCGGCGGTGGAACACGCCCGTCGGCTGCTCGCACTGTGGCAGGAAACCACGGAAGCGGGCGCTGCCGTCGCGGTGCTCGACGGCAAGCTGATTGAATCGATGCACGTGGATGAAGCGCGCCGCGTACTGGCAACGGCCGAGCATATTGCTCGGCTGTAACCGCAGCGGCGCTGGCCGTTCAGCGCTTGATAATGACCGAGCTACCGTGTCCAAACAGGCCCTGGTTGGCGGTGATGCCCACCCTGGCACCGGCCACCTGCCGGTCACCACATTCGCCGCGCAGCTGCCAGGTGAGTTCGCAGACCTGGGCGAGTGCCTGTGCCGGCACGGCTTCACCGAAGCAGGCCAGGCCGCCTGAGGGGTTCACCGGTATCCTGCCACCCACCGCGGTGTCGCCACGACGCAGCAGCTGTGCGGCTTCACCGCGAGGCGCCAGTTGCAGGTCTTCAATCCAGTCTAGTTCCAGCGCGGTCGACAGGTCGTAGACTTCCGCAACATCGACGTCCTCGGGGCCGATACCGGCTTCTTCGTAGGCTTTCACTGGCAGCGCTGCACGGAAGCTGTGGGCATCGATACCGGCAGCCGCCGCGGAGTCCGTCGCAATATCCGGCATTTCCACCACCGCGCTGGCAAAGCTCGGCGTGACGGTGGAAATGGCCGCAATGCGTGGCGCATCGGCCTTGCCAATGCGGCGTGCATAGTCAGCGCTGCAAATGATCAGGGCAGCGCCGCCATCGCTGGTGGCGCAGATGTCCATCAACCGCAGCGGGTCGGCCACCATGGCGGAGGCCGCCACGTCTTCCGCGGTGAAACACTTGCGGTAGCGCGCCCGCGGGTTCTTGCTGCCGATCAGGGAATTCTTCACCTTCACGGCGGCGAAATCCTCCAGCGTGTCGCCGTAGAGGTCCATACGCCGCCGCGCGTACAGGGCAAAATAGGTCGGGTTGGTAATGCCCAGGTAGAAGCGCACCCAGTCCGGGTCCTCCGGTCGATAGCCACCTGCAGGGGCAAGGAAGCCTTTAGGAGTGGTGTCGGCACCAACGACCAGGGCGACATCACAGGCGCCCGCGAGAATCTTGTTGCGCGCGGCGGCCAGCGCCTGCGAGCCTGAGGCACAGGCGGCGTAGGAGGTATTCACCTCACAGCCCTGCCAGCCCAGGGCCTGGGCGAAGGTGGCGCCTGCGACATAGCCCGGATAACCGCAGCGCACCGTGGCGCCGCCGGACACGAAGCCCACGTCCTGCCAGGGGATGCCGGCATCCGCCAGCGCCTCGCGCGCCGCGGCGACGCCGTACTCAACGAAATTGTGTCCCCACTTGCCCCAGGGGTGCATGCCCGCACCAATTATGGCGATATCGTTGCTCATCAGTGCTGCTCCCCCTGTTCTGCGAGTGGCCGCCATTTCCAGGTCATCTTGATGTCATCATCGGTTTCATGCAGCGGTTCCAGCACCAGTTCCATCGCCATGCCCACCTTGAGGTCGCTGACATTGACACCGGTGACAACCTGCCCCAGCACCGTCATCTGCTCTTCCTCCAGCGTGACTGCGGCGATGGTATAGGGCTCGAAGGGCTCGGCGGCCACAAAAGGCGCCGGCGGCTTGTAGCAGGCATTGGTGTAGCTCCACACCCGGCCTGTCCTGCTCAGTTCCACTTCGCGGAACTCGGTGCTGTCGCAGCCTGGGTTCTTGCAGTAGCGCTGCTGTTTGGGGAAAAAATAGGTGCTGCAGGCACAGCACTGGGTGCCGATCAGCCGGGGCTTTTCGTCCATCGTGAACCAGCCTTCAATGGCCGGTGCCAGGGGTTTCTCATTCATGGGGATTCTCCGCCGAAACGCGGCCTGCAGGGTACTACCCGGCACCCGTTGCAGGCAACCGGACCGCCGGCCAGCGGCGCTTCTCCGGTGGTGGGTATACCAATGCAGACCTGTACCTACAGGTGCGCGGTGACTGAGCACACGGGCGTGTGACTGTGCCGAACTGCCTGTCCAGGTCAGTGTGAGGGGAGCCCGCAGAGTGAAACCTACCGTCCCCAACGCCGTTTGCGATCTGCGTAATACGCTAACAACCCCTTCTCAAAACCCTGCACCGCGTCAGAGTCGCATCGGTGCTCGTCCATAAGTTCATTGACTGCATTGGTCAGATTGTTCACTCCCTGCAAGCCGAACAGCGCTTCGAATATGCCCTCTGCGCCTGGGGATTCAGGGCGACTGAATACATCCTGGAATAGATCCAGGTGCTCGCGCTTGATGCGGTAGGTGGTGGATACCGGTACGCCCCGAATGCGGCTGAGCTCGATACCGCTACCTGTGCGAGTGACCGAGTCCACACGTTCCGTAAACGTGATGGTGGCAGCGTCCTCGCCCAAACACGATGCGTACTGGTCCTCGAATTCCAGCAAGTAACGCAAGGCCACGGCTGTTACCGCGCTGGGCGTGTTCAGCTCGCGGGAGGCGCTATTCAACGGGCGTCCTGCGCTGCCCAGCAGGCTGCTGACGGCGTTGATTTGCTGTGCCATGAAGCGGAATACCGGCGCCACTCCGGCCAGTAGCTCAGCGTCCATGCGAGCCAGGGTTGCGAATTCCTGGTTGTACAGGGCATTGAGGTAGGCGTCAGCGCCCGTGTTGACGAAAGGGCGGGACCCGGAGAGCTGCTGATCGTAAACCTTTCCCAGGCGTTCGAGATGGCGCTCCGCGCGATCCGTTAAATCACTGGCCGCAAAGTAGCGCGCATCCAGCTCGGTTAACGCGGACGTGGTGCGCGCTGCTGTGAGCTGTGCTGCAAGGGCGTCTTCCAATTCTCGCTGCCAGTCAAAGCGCAGGGCCTGGTACTGCTCAAGAGCATCGGGAAAATCCCCGTATGTCACTGTACGACCGTATCTGCGCAGGAGTGCGGCGTTTGCGGCCACGAGTGAGGCGAGGTTTTGCAGCGTTGGCGCCTCGTCTTCCAGCGTTGCAAGGGTACTGGCCTCGTCTTCCGCGAATTGGTCCGCTAACGCCTCCAGCCTGTCTGCAAACAGGTCCGCTGCCTGTGAGCAGGCCTTTTGTGTCGTCCTGCTGCACACCAAATCCGCGTCAACGGCAGCCACCCAGTCCGCCATTTGTGCCGCGTCCTGTGCTGTCGCGGCTTCCAGAATATGCGCTTCCGCTTTGCTCACCAGCTCTGCCGCCACCAATGCTTCAACGGGTGTGTCGGCTATGTCGTCCCGTGCCAGCGCTGCTTGCCGTAACTCGAGCAGCGGGAAAAAGCGCGCATTGCGCATGTTTTCCAGGTAGTCCCGCTCCCGGCGTCGCGCGGTAAGCGTATCGTTCACTGCGACCATCTGTTGTGCGTAGCTGTGCGCATCGTACCTGCCTGTTCCCGATAACAGGCGGTCAAAATTGAAGGTGCGGGGTATACGGCCCAGCGCCTGGCTCGTTGCAGGCGAGAGCAGGGGCAGGGGATCTGACTGCAGTAGCGGTTGCGCGCGGTTCGTCAGCCAGGCTTGTGCCAAGGGTTGGGCCAGTTGCGTCAAGCGTCCATCGCGAAATGAACGGTAATCGGTGATCTGCATGAGTGTGCCGACCACGGTATTCCGGCGGGTGTCGCCGCGTACCATACAACGGCCTGCGAGTGCCCGGCGCAGGTCTATACGCCGTTCTGCTCCGAGTTCTGCCAAGGGTTTGCCGAAGATCGGTTCAGTCACGGTGGCGGACCAAAGAGCACTGGTATCACCCCGGCCATTGTCATCCAGGGGCAGCTCCAAAGCCGCCTGAATCCACGACTTCAGCTCCCCGGGGCATTCCCCTTGCTGATCCTCGGCGCGAATCACCACGGGTTCCTGAATCAGTATCAGTTCATGTTGCAGTTCGACCAGGGCTTTGGCGGGTGTTCGTTGCAACAGCCCAAGGTCGCAGCGCTGAAAGTCGAGCAACGCGATGTCATCTCCGAACAGCAGTTGCAGCGCCAGAGGCCGGTTTTTGACCTGCTCTTGAACAGCAGCATGGCCAGTGACCGGCTCGTACTCACCCAGCAGCAGTCGGTCTTTGATCTCGGTGCGACCGTCGGGTGATATGTAGCCCCGTCGTCCCAGAGCTGGTTCCAGGGTCCATCGGACTTCGAGCTGACTGTCTCCAAGACCCGCTACTGAAAGGCTCAGGGGGAAATCCCGGCCGGCGCAGCTCAGCAAGCCCTGCCACTCCCCCGCAATGTCCTGTGTTTGAAGTGGCGTCACAATGTCGGTGACTGGAGTGGGCGAATCCACCCAGCCCGGGTCTGAGTCCCCGGTGCATGCGCCCAGCAGCAGAATACTGGCGGTGAGCATGCGTTGACGCCACTTCGCAGGTCTCACTGATGGCGTAGAGTGAATCATGTGGGGCTCCTCGTGTTTTATCCACCGGTTGTGGTGGCGTATCGACGCGGACCAAGTGCACGGTGCGTGCCGGCATTGAACCATCCAGCTCAGAGACTAGTCGAAGTGGTGCGGTGCGACCACAGGTGTTACCGCGCACCGCGGTCGAATTTCGCCAGAAAGAGCACGACTGCCGGTGCGGTCTCAGCATAGGGAGAGAGCACCGGTTCAGTAAGTTGAGCTTGCCGCCACGCATTTCAGGCCGACCCACACAACCACCCGCCGCAGGCGCGACAATACACGCCGTAATCATCAACCAGAATCAGGGAGTACCAGCATGAAGAAACGCTATGCCATGACCGGCGGCGCCACCGGTATCGGCGCTGCGCTGCGTGAGCAGCTGTGCGCGGCGGGCCACGAAGTCATTTCGATCGATATCAAGGAGGGTGACATCATCGCCGACCTTTCTACGCAGGAAGGCCGTGACCGCGCCCTGGCGTCTGTGCGTGAGCGCGCTGCCGATGGTCTCGACGGGTTTATCCCCTGTGCGGGCCTGCCGCCGGTAGCGCCGCCACGCATCATTGCCGCGGTGAACTATTTCGCGGCGGTTGCAATGGCGACAGGCTTGCAGGATTTGGTGGGCAAGCGGCGTGGCACTGTGCTGTTGGTGAGTTCCAATTCGGCGCCCATGACGCAGACCTCGCACCCGCTGGCCCAGGCATTTCTCGCGGGTGATGAAGCGAAGGCGCTGGACGTGGCCGAGGGTGAAATGGGGCAGACGGTGTACTCGGCGTCGAAGCATGCGCTGACGGTGTGGATGCGCCGCAATGTCGTGGCCTGGGCAAAAGCCGGGGTGCGGCTGAACGCGGTGGCGCCCGGCATCACCGATACACCGCTGACCCAGCAGGTGTTTGCCGATGAACAGTTGGGCGGTGTGATGCGCGACTTCAGTGCCATGGTGCCCTGGGGCCAGACCGCACAACCCGGTCAAATCGCCAATGTGATGCGCTTTATGCTCAGCGACGAGGCGGACTTCGTGTGCGGTTCGGTGTTCTTTGTCGATGGCGGTTCCGACGCCATGCTGCGCAGCGATCAGTTCTGATCGCTCGCGCCGGCCTCCAGGTCCCTGCGGATGACGCTGGCGATCTCGTCGCTCAGCCGCTGTAGAAGGTCGCTGTAGGCCGCCGCCGTATCGGCGGCCTGCCACCCGGGCCCCGGCAGGGGCGTCGACAGGCGGCTGATGCGCTGCGCCACTGGCGTGCTCGCCTCGTCGCCGGTACGGGTAACGCGCCATTCGGCGACCAGTTCCGCGCTGTTATTGCCGGCGTCCAGTGACAGCAGCCAGACCTGCACCGCGAACTCGGGTATATCATTGCGCTGCCAGGGGTGGGGGCGAATATTCTGCGTGCCCAAGGCCGCAGACAGGTTCAGCCCCAGAACGCGCTGTATACCATCCTCCAGCGGCTCGGCCCAGCGTTCGTAACGGGCCACATGCAGTCGGTTGCCGTTTTCGCTGTACACCATGCCTGAGCGATTCAGGTATTCGGGGATGGTGATCGGCCCCACACCCAGTGACGGGCTCTGCCCCATCGCCGGGGCCTGCTGGTTACTGTTGAGCAGGTAATACTGGTGTTGGGGGGAGCTGCCACAGGCCGCCAGCAACAGGGCGCAGACGACGGTGAGAAGTTTGATTGGGGTCATTGGCTGTTCTCGCTCTTGCCGCGAAGCAGCGACTCAGGCTGCTCCTCCAGTGTTTTTGCCAGCATCTGCAGCGCCCTCCCGGCCAGTGCCAGTTCCCGCAGGGCTTCGTTCAGGCGGTAGGCGGTTGCGGAGTCGGCAGATACCAGGCCATCGATTTCACCCATGGTGCTTTCAAACCGCGCCGTAGCGTTGCGCAGCACGGTCATGTTGTCTTCCAGCAGGGTGGTCAGCCTGGGCAGCGCTTCCGCAGCTTCGCTGACCAGCGTATTGGAGTTGTTCAGCACGCGGTCGATGCCGGGGCCAGCGGTGGCCAGGGTGGCTTCGAGCTGTGTGGTCAGGGAGCGCAGGCTGGCCAGGGTGAGCCCGACGTCCGCTGGCAGTTGCTGGAACGGGGCCTGCTCGACGAAGGCATTGACGTTGGCGGCGATGCTCTGCAGGTTGGCTGCCATCTGCGCAATATCAAGGCCCTCGATCTGGCTCACGATGCGTTCCAGCTCAGTGGGAATTGTAGGTATCTGCGTGTATTCCGTGTCGATGGCGAGCAGGTCTACGGGCGTTTCAGGGTGAAAATCCAGTTGTATATACAGCAGGCCCGTGAGCAGGCTTTGCAGGCCCAGTTGGGCGCGCAGTCCGCGGCCGATCAGGTCGTCGATCAGGGCCACGGATGGCCGCTCGGTCATCTGTATGCTCTCGCCCGATAGCTCGGCCTCCACCTGCATGATCAACTTGGCGGTGTTGCTGTCCAGCAGCAGGTTGATGCCTGTGACCTGGCCGATCTCAACGCCGCGCAAGGTGACCGGTGCCCCCACGCTCAAGCCCTTCACCGAGCTGTCGAAAACCATCACCACCTTGCTGCGATCGCTGCCCAGGCCTGAGCCCAGCACGAACAGGAGCGTCGCCAATGCAATCAGCAGGGCGCCGACAATAAAGCCGCCAATGGCGACACTGTGTGCTCTTTCTTCAGACATTACCCGGTTTCTCCTGCGTCGGCGCTGCGGGTAAGAAATTGCCGCACGACCGCCTCCTCGCTGTGTTCTCGCAGCTGTTTTGGGTCGCCATAGCCAATCATGGTGCGGGTGCTCGCATCGAGATAAACGCTGTTGTTGGCAATGGCGAATATACTCGGTAATTCGTGCGTGACCATCACCACGGTAGCGCCGATCGATTCGGTCAACTGCAAGATCAGGTCATCCAGTAACCGCGAGCTTATCGGGTCCAGCCCGGCAGAGGGCTCGTCGAAAAAGAGGATCTGCGGATCCAGAGCGATGGCCCGGGCGAGCGCTGCGCGTTTATTCATGCCACCGCTGATTTCCGAGGGGTAGTAACTTTCAAAGCCACCCAGGCCGACCAGCGATAATTTGTAGCGTACCACGTCCCTGATCTGCGCCGCTGTGTAGTCAGTGTACAGTTGCAGTGGCAGGCTGATATTCTGTTCCAGGGTCATGGCACTGAACAGCCCACCGGACTGGTAGGTAATGCCCCAGCTGCGGCGCATCGCGTCGCGTACTTCCGACGAGGCGTGGGTGAAACTGGTGCCTGTGTACAGAATCTCACCCGCCGCTGGCTCCAGCAGCCCCAGCATGTGCTTGAGCAGCGTGCTTTTACCGCAGCCGCTGCCGCCCATGATGACGAAGATGTCGCCCCGGTATACCGGGAAGCTCAGGTCACGCTGAATGACGTTACTGCCAAACGCCATGGTCAGCTCGCGAACCTCGATATGGACTTCGCGCTCGTCGTCAGTCATCAGATACCCAGATGCTGGAAGAGGATGTTGATGGAGGCGTCTGCCACAATCAGGTAGACGAGGGCGGTGACCACTGCCTCGGTAGCGGCCCTGCCCACGCCCGCAGAATTGCGCCCGGACTGCATGCCCGAGCGACAGCCTGCAATGGCGATCAGCACCGCAAACACAAGGCTTTTCAGCAACCCGATACCAATATGGGCGATGCTCACAGCGGCTCCCGCCTGGCTGGAATACTGCAACAGGGAAATGCCCATGCCCCCGGCGACAATGCCGCCACCGACAATGCCCAGCAGGTTGGCGTAAATGGTAAGCAGCGGCATGGTCACCACCAGCGCCAGGATGCGCGGTATCACCAGAAACTCGATCGGCGACACGCCCAGCGTGCGCACGGCATCGATTTCCTCGCTGGCCTGCATGGTGCCCAGCTGGGCGGCGTAGGCCGCACCGGTGCGGCCCGCCATCACAATCGCGGTCATCAACGGACCCATTTCGCGCAGCAGCCCGATGGTGACGAGATCGGCGACGTAGATGCCGGCGCCGAATTGCTGCAATTGCACGGCTCCCAGGTACCCGAGAATCATACCGACAAGAACGCTGGTCAGGCTGATGATGGCAAACGCATCGGGACCGGACTGGTAGCAGAAGGTGCGAAAGTCGGCGAAGCGGGTGTTGGCCTTGCCGGCGATCAGGGCGCCGAGTGCGATGCAGATATCGCCAAAGAAAGCCAGCGACACGCGCAGGTCATCCAACAGTTCCCGCAGCGCTTCAGAGGGGCTGCGCACATGCCACCAGGGCCGGGGGGCGGGTTGTTGACGCTGGTGGGCGGGTACCGAGGTGGCGATTGATAACAGGCGCCTGGCGTTCTCGGGGAGCCCCTCGGTATCGACGTCGACACCGCGCTCCTCGCAGTAGCTGGCACAGCTCAGCAGAAACGACATGAGCAGCGTAGTCCAGTCGCCCAGCTCATCGCAGTCAAAGCGGAGATTGTCCACCGTGAGCGCCGTGAGCTGCGCCCTCACGTCCCGGAACTCGGGTACCGAAGCAGCGTCCACCCAGCCGCCGTAAAGTCGGAGTGTAGCGGTGTTTGATGCGTTGTCGGTGTCCAGCTCGAAGCCGGCGGCCGGCTGGTTCATGCCCGGAGACGTCCTGAAAAAGTCGTCAACTATGCTAAACCCTAACCCGGGGGATGACCAGCCAGTCCCCGCTACCGTTCTACTGGAAGGGTAGCCTGGGCCGCTTCTCCTCAATGACGGCCTTTGCATCCCGGTAGATGTCCGCGACCGGTTTCTGGTTACCCACCTGCTGGCGACGGGAAATCATGGTCATGGGGAACAGGTAATTGTCGGTCTGTTTGTCGTACAGTGCCCGGCTGCGACCGCTGGCGTCGTTGTAGATCACCCACGCCAGCCCGAGTTCGCTCGCCAGCAGGTCGCCCAGTACCAGGCCCATGGCCTGCAGCGTGCCGACGTCCTCCGGGGTCACAATGCCCCTGTCCAGCAGGCGCTGCAGCATGCGAATGTCGCGGTCGGGGTCGCCGCTGATACCCTGGCCGAGTTCCCGGCGGGCGAGATCGTCCACGCTGGCGCGCTGCTGGGCCATGTGGGCGCGGGCGATCTTGGACGGTGGGCTGACCGTGACCTCATTCTGGGCGCCCGCGGTGAGCGACGGCGTGGCCAGGGATGCAAACAGGAAGAAGGTGGCGAGAAACCACTGGGCGGGGTCAGAAGGTCTCATGGTATACTCCGGTGCGTATTTTGGTGCAGGTCTGTGTGCGTGCCCGCGCGTATTTTAGCGCATCGCGGTTGTCTTCGTGTTGCCTGCATGGATAATTGCGCTCTTCTTTATTCCGGCGTTCAGCGGCTGTGGCCGGCGCCCGGCACATTTCTGGAGATTTCCCATGATAACCGGCAGTATTGTCGCGCTTGTGACGCCAATGCACCCGGATGGCAGCCTCGACTGGGGCAGTCTGGAGCGCTTGCTGGACATGCACATTGCGGCAGGCACCAGCGCCATCGGCGCGGTCGGGACCACCGGCGAGAGTGCCACCCTGAGCGTCCCGGAGCACCTCGAGGTCATCCGCCACTGCGTGCGCTACGTCAACGGTCGCATCCCGGTGGTTGCCGGCACGGGTGCCAACTCGACCCGCGAGGCGATCGAGCTGACCAGCGTTGCGGCCCGCAATGGCGCTGATGCCTGCCTGCTGGTAACGCCGTACTACAATCGCCCGACGCAGCGTGGCCTGTACGAGCATTTCAAGGCCATTGCGGCGGCGGTCGACATTCCCCAGATTCTCTACAACGTGCCAGGCCGTACGGCGGTGGATATAGACAACGATACCGTGGTGCGCCTGTCCGAGCTCGACAACATCGTCGGTATCAAGGATGCGACCGGTGATCTGTCACGGGTGCCGGACTTCAAGGCGCGCTGCCCTGACGACTTTGCGATTTACTCCGGGGATGACCCCACGGCCATGGAACTGATGCTCGCCGGGGGGCACGGCAATGTCTCCGTTACCGCAAACATTGCGCCGCGGCAGCTGGCCGAGCTCTGCCGGTTGGCGCTCGCGGGCGAGCGGGCCGAGGCCGCGCAGATCAACGAGCGCCTGTCCGGGCTCAACCGTGCGCTGTTCCTGGAGGCGAATCCGATACCGGTAAAGTGGGCCATGCAGCAGCGCGGCTTGATTGAGGCAGGTATTCGTTTACCCTTGACGCCTCTGGATGAGCGCTTTCATGCGCAGGTCCTTGCAGCGTTGGAGGCGGCGGGAATTTAATGGCGGAATCTATGAAGCTGGTATTGCGCACAGCACTGGTTGGCAGCTTGCTGGCCAGCGCGGGTTGCAGTTATCTGTTCGGTGACGAGGGCCTGTTTCCCGACACCTCGGATGACTACAAGAACGCGCGCGAGATGGACCCCATTCGTTTGCCGGAAGGCAAGGAAGAAGCCAGGCTCGAGGAGATTTACCCCATTCCCCCCGTGCAGGACGATACCGTGCTCGCCGGGGAGTTCGAAGTGCCGCGGCCAACGCCACTGGTGGCCGGGGCCGGCGAGGATGTGGTGCGCATCCAGTCCCTCGGTGATGAAAGCTGGGCGCTGATTGCGGTTGCTCCGGGCCAGCTCTGGCCCCAGGTACGCAGCTTTCTCACGTCGGCGGGTATTCCGGTAGGGCGCGTGGACGCCCAGGCCGGGTTGATCGAAACCGGCTGGCTGGACCTGGAAGGACAGACCATGGCCTCGCGTTTCCGCTTCCGCATAGAGCAGGGCGTGCAGCGCGGCAGCAGTGAACTGCATGTGTTGCAGATGCGCCAGGCGGGCGACGTAAGCGGCTGGCCCGCGCGCTCTGACGATACCGCCCAGGAGCAGGAAATGTTGCGCGCAGTGGCGCAGTTCATCGCCAACAGCGCCGACTCCGCTCCGGTGTCCATGCTCGCGGACCGCGCGATGAGTGCGGAAGGGAAGTTGACCATGGAGGACGGCGCCAATGGCACCAGCGTCCTGCGGGTTGGGTTGCCCTTCACCCGGGCCTGGGCGTCCGTCGGCAAAGCCCTGGAGGACTCCCGCTTCGAAATCACCGATCGCGACCGCAGTGAGGGTGTCTACTATGTGCGTTTCCTTGGCGAGGCGGCAGAAGAGGACGGCGGCTGGTTCTCCTGGATGTTCTCCGACGAAGATGAGAATCCCATGATCGGGCGCAGTTTCCTGGTGTCGGTCGTCGCAGCGGGAGACAAGGCGGTCACCGTGGGCATGGCGCCGGTAGCCGGCGAGGCAACCCTGGAGAAACGTGACCAGCAGGCGCTGCTCACACTGCTCAAGGGCAACATCAACTAGGGCGCCCGCATGCTGCGTTTTGCATCACTGGGCAGCGGCAGCAAGGGCAACGCCACGGTCGTGACGGGCGGCGGAACCACGGTGCTGATCGACTGTGGGTTTTCCCTGCGGGAAACCCAGCGCCGTCTGGCCCTGCTGGGCCTGTGCCCCGATGATCTCGCTGCCATTCTGGTCACGCACGAACACAGTGATCACAGCGCCGGTGTCAGCCGCCTGGCAAGGCAGTGGGATATACCGGTCTATCTGACGCACGGTACGCAGCGCAGTGGTCGCCTCGAGGGGTGTCCGCGCGTCACCTGCTTCAACAGCGAGGAACGTCTGCAGATCGGCGCGCTGTCGGTAGAACCTGTGGCCGTTCCCCACGATGCACGTGAACCCTGCCAGTATCGGCTTTCTCATGGCGGTCGCTCGCTGGGGGTGCTGACCGATCTCGGCAGCATTACCCCGCACGTGGTGGAGCGCTTTCGGGGCTGCGATGCCCTGGTGCTGGAATTCAATCACGATCTGGACATGCTGTGGGCGGGGAGTTATCCGCCCTCGCTGAAGCAGCGCGTGGCCAGCGACTGGGGTCATTTGAACAACCACCAGGCCGCTGAACTGTTGCGCCAGCTCGGCCCAGAAACCCTCGAGCATCTGGTTGTCGCGCATATCAGTGAACAGAATAACTGTCCCACGCGGGCGGCTGCAGCACTCGAGAGCGTGCTGGGTGCAGGGGATCAGCGCGTGGTATTCGCCGCGCAGAACGCCGGGTTCGACTGGCTGACGCTAGCGGCAGTGCCGGGGCAGGGTCAGGCGCTCCAGTGAAACCCAGCTGTCCGGGGCGGGGCAGCGCAGGCCGCTATTGCCCTCCAGATTGACCACGGCGAGCGCGGGCAATCGGTAGAGCGGGCTTGCATCCTCTATCCGGTTGTCGTCCAGCAGTACGCTGCGCAGTTCAAGCAGCGCCACCAGCTCGCGAATGTCCTGCAGCGCGTTGCCGCCCAGGTTGAGCCAGCTCAGGCTGGAGAAGCGCCCCAGGCCATTGAGGCTGCGCACCCCGGCACCGCTGCAGTCGAGGGTCTGCAATTCGCCGACGCTGCTGATCTTGTTGTCGTTGATGGCCTGTTCGATACAGCTGCGCAATGCCGGGTCTTCAATCCGGAAATCCGTCAGCAGCGGGCGCGGGCTGTACACGACGCGCTCGTTGACGCTGAAATCGTATTGTTGGCAAGCTGCCAGCCAACACAGGGAGATGCCGATAAGCCATCGACCGAGCATGCGTTGTGTTCCCATGTTTTAAGCCCCTGATGCGCGCCCGGCTGGCGCATGGATTCAGGCAGCGTGGCACCCTATAATGGTACCGGCTTGGGCGAACAGAAACGAGTAGGCTATGACCGAAAGACCGGACGAGCCCGCGGGCATGACAGGCGGCGCCGTGGCAGACCACAGGACCATCAGCATCTCCCAGCGCGGCAATCTGAAGGCGCTTGAGAGCGCCCTGCGCAAGCAGTGGCGGCTGGGCCAGAACATCGTGCTGTGCTGGAGCGCCGATGAACGCGGCATACTTGTCATTTTCGTCCCTCACTACTTCCTCGGTAACTTCTGTGCGCGGCCCGGCGTAGAGGGCGTGCAGGACAACGAGGCTTTTGTGCGCGAACTCATTTCCGGCAGCCGCGGCAAACCCCGGGATGAATTCTTTGCCATTGCCAACAGGCTGGACATTGCCCCCGGCTTTATCCGCCTGGATACGCCACTCGCCGATGACCCGGCAGTCACCAGCGGTGTGGAACAGCTGATCAAACGCTATGGGCTGAGCTATGTCAGCGATCGCGCGGTGTTGCTGTTCGACATTGCCGAGTTCTCCCTGTTTACGCCCTTCGAGCAGGCCAGCCAGTTGAACAGCCTGTCCTACTCGCTGAATTCCGCCTACAACAAGCTGCTGGCGAAAGGCATCGAGGTGCATTTTTCGCGCACCACCACCGGCGATGGCTACTATGTCTGGAACCGTGCACTGGGCGCGCAGGCAAACCATGACCTGTTCTATTTCCTGTTGCTGGTCGTGGCCGACAACGCGGTGGCGCGACGGGCCTCGCACGGCAACACCGTGCCGGTCATCCGCGCCGCCTACCACATCGGCAGCCATTACGAGCTTTACCAGGCCGAGGGCGTCAATCCCACTGTACACAGCTACATCGTGGGCGATGTCACGATCGAGCTGGCGCGCATGGCGGAAAAGGCCCAGCCACAGCAGATTCTGATCGGGCACTTCGAAACCGCTGGGCGCGCGGTAGAGGGCGATGCGGCAGTGGAGCGCATTTATGCGCCGGCCTTCATCAGCCAGTGCAACGAGGGGCTGGTTGCGCTGCACGGCATACAGTTTGCCGGCAAGACGCTGCAGGGCCTGCAATGCCGCCTGTCCGGTGCGGGCAGTGGCGATGATCGTCGCGCGGTGCGCCGCCTGCTGATCACCGACAAGCACGGTCTGTCCCGGCACGCCTACAATCTCGAATTCACCCTCGAGTTCGAAGACCGGACCCTCACGCTGGGGCTGGCCGAGAGTGCCCTGGCGGAAGATCCTCCTGCAGCCATCGCTGCACCACCGGCGGCCCTGAGCAGCCTGCACAATGGCGCATCGCAGCCAGCCGCGGCGATACAGGAACCTACGTTACAGGAACAGGTTGAAGAGCTGGCGTCATTACTGCAGGACCGTTTCGAGCGCGAACCGCGGGAGAATGGCTGAATCGTGATGACGTCCCCGGCAGAAGCAAAGCGCTGCGACATCACCGGTCAGGTGACCCTGGGTGATCCGGCCGCCGTGATGTCCGAAGTGCGGGCGATCCTCGAAGCGCACTGGCCGGAGGGGGACTGGGCGCCGCTGGATACCCTCAGCGAACTGTTTTGCGTGCTGTATGCCGGTGAGCATCCCGAGTACCACGGTTGCGATGCGGGCTACCATGATGCCGAGCACGTGCTGGACGTCACCCTGGCGATGACGCGGTTGATGGCAGGGCGCGAAAAGCGCTGGCCCGGTCCCTGGGCGTTTGACGCCGACCTGGCCCTGGCCGGGGTCGCCAGCGCGCTGTTTCACGATGCAGGCTATCTGCGCCGCCGTGGGGATCGCCGGCACAGCACGGGCGCAGCCTACACGCGCACCCACGTGCCCCGCGGTGCCGCCCTGATTCGCGCGCAGTTCCCGGCGGTGGGGCTGGCTGAACTGGCGCCGGTCTGCTCCCGGCTCGTGCACTTCACCAATTGTCACCGCAAGCCCGAGTACCTGAACGTGCGCAGCCGTCAGGAATGGCAGCTCGGCGCCCTGCTGGGTACGGCTGACCTGCTGGCGCAGATCGCCGCACCGGATTACCTCGAAAAGTGTCGCCAGGCCCTGTACGACGAGTTCGTCGCCAGCGGCATTGCGGTGGGAGAACACACACCGGAGCCAGCCCGCTGTCACTATCGCTCGCGGGATGACTTGATTCAGCGCACTCCCGGCTTTGTGCACGGGGTTGCCGGTTCCCGTCTGGAGCGGGATTTTGCCGGCGCCTACCACTACGCCAGCAGTTATTTCGGTGGTGACAATCCTTACCTCGATGCGGTCGTCGCCAATTGCGCGCGGCTGGAGCAGTGGCTGGCGCCGTCCCGGGCCTGACTGCCATGCAGCCACATCACAGCGCCCCCCTCGGCAAAATCGCGGTAGCCGCGCAGGACAGTGCGCAGCGTGATCGGGCGCAGGCACTGGCACAGCAGTTGGGTACGCACTGTGTGGAACCCGGGCAGGCACACGCTCCTCCCGCGGTGCAGGCACTGTTGTGGGTGGGCGCCGGTGCGCTTTCCCTGCAGGCGGTGGCAGCAGGTGGTCGCTCCCCGGGGCCGATCAGCGTCGACTTTGGTGGCGCGGCCATGCGGCACCGGCGTCGGGGTGGCCAGAATGAGCTGCTGGGCAAGGCGGTGGGTATTGGCAAGAAGCCCGCGCTCGCGGTGCTTGATGCAACTGCCGGGCTGGGGCGCGACAGCTTCGTGCTGGCGGATCTCGGGTGTGCGGTTGTCCTCGCCGAGCGTGAACCTGTCGTGCTGGCGCTGCTGGATGATGGCCTGGAGCGCGCAGCGCGGGCAGAAGACGCCTGGCTGAACCGCGTCGCAGGGCGCATGACACTGCATCACGGGGAAGCCTCCACCCTGCCGGCCGCGGTGCTGAATACGCTGGACGTGATCTACCTGGACCCGATGTTCCCGGAACGCGACAAGTCTGCAGCGGTGAAAAAGGAGATGGCGCTGTTCCAGACTCTGTTCGCCGGGGGCACGACAGCGGACGACGCCGCGCAGTTGCTCGATTGGGCCCTGGGCTGCGACGTCGCCCGGGTGGTGGTCAAGCGCCCTCTGCGGGCCCCTTGCCTGACCCCGCAGCAGCCCTCGCACACCATTGCCGGCAAGGCCGTGCGCTATGACGTCTACGTGCTACGCAGTCTGCGTTAGGCCCTCAGGGCTCAGTGGCGCGCGGCCATGCGGAACAGCCGGCGGGTGAACACGGACTGCAACAGCGGGTCCAGCCAGCGGTAGAGGCGCCCAGACAGGTAAACCGGTTTACCGCGCTCCACAGCCTGCAGGCCCTCACGCACCACCACGTCCGCGCCGTACCAGAGGAATCCCGGCATGCCGTCTTTCATGTCCTGCAGCCCTGCTGTGCTGTGGAAATCGGTATGGGTGTAACCGGGGCACAGGGCGCACACCTGGACACCGCTGCCCTGCAGTGTGACTGCCAGGTCCTCCGACAGGGCGATCAGGTAGGCCTTGCTTGGGCCGTAGTTGCAGCCACCGGCGCGGGGAATGCGCCCCGCGACGGAGGCGACATTGATCACCCGGCCGAAGCCGCGCTCACGCATGGCAGGTATAAACAGATGGCAGAGTTGTGCCACCGACAGCATCATCAACTGGAAAAAGGCCTGGTGATCTGCCCAGTCGCGATCCTGCAGGAGGTCGGAGCCGGCGATTCCGGCGTTGTTCACCAGATAGTCTATCTCGATGCCCTGCGCCGACAGGCTGTTGTAGAGCGCGTCCGGGGCGGCGGGGTCCGACAGGTCCGCCACCTCCACCAGCGTAGTGCAGCCGTGCGCCTGCGCCAGCTCCGCGGCGAGGGCCTGCAGCCTGTCCCTGCGCCGCGCCACCAGCACCAGGTCATAGCCCTGGGCTGCCAGCTGGCGGGCAAACTCTTCACCGAGCCCTGCGGATGCCCCGGTAATCAATGCGGTGCGCTTGCGCGTCATCGGTTTTCTCCTCAAGATGTTGGCCGTTGCCACCGGCATGGTACGCCACACCGCTCGCGCTGTCTGCGCGCCGCCCAACCTCAGGAACAGGGACATATCACGATGCAAAACACAGGGATCGCGCTGGTCACCGGCGCCACCTCCGGACTGGGCGCAGAATACTGCCGCCAGCTTGCCCGCCAGTGCAAAACCATCATTGCCGTGGGCCGGCGCGGCGATCACCTGCAGGCACTGGGTGCCGAGCTGGATGGGCTGACGCGCATTCATCCCGTGGTTGCGGACCTCAGCACGGTGGAGGGTGTAACGCGCACGGTGGAGGCGCTGCGTCAGCAGGGACCGGTGGATCTGCTGATCAACAACGCGGGCTTTTCGACGCTGGGCGACTTTGCCGACAGCACGCTTGAGGTCGAGCTGCAAATGGTGCGCCTGCAGATTGACGCGCCACTGGAGCTGGCGCGTGCCGCGCTGCCCTTCATGCGTGAGCAGGGCCGCGGGCAGATCATCAATGTGGCCTCTGTCGGCGCCTTCGTGGAACTGCAGAAAACCGCGGTGTACGGCGCGTGCAAGGCATTCCTGCTGGCCTTTTCAAGGTCGCTGCAGGCTGAGGTGGCGGGGCAGGGTATTCGGGTGCAGTGTCTCTGCCCCGGCCTCACGCGCACCGAGATTCACGATACAGCGCATTTTTCAGGTTTCGACAAGGGGCGTTTTCCGGAATCGATGTGGATGGAGGCGGACGCGGTGGTGGCCGAGAGCCTCGCCGCCCTGGCGGGTGACGAGGTGGTGGTGATTCCGGGGCAGGTCAACCGGGATATCGTGCGTGGCGCAGTGCAGCAACAGCTGCAGGCGCTACAGCACTAGGCGTTCCAGCACGCCCTGGTAGAGGCGGGCCAGCCGCGGCAGGTCCGCGGCGCGCACACACTCATTGCGTTTGTGGATGGTGGCATTCACCGGGCCGAGCTCGACGATCTGTGCCCCGGTCGGCGCGATAAAGCGACCGTCGGAGGTGCCGCCGGCGGTGGACAGTTCGGTGTCCAGGCCGGTCTCGGCACGGATGCTCTCCACCACGGCGTCCACCAGGCTGCCGGCCGGGGTCAGGAAGGGCTCCCCGCTGAGCTGCCAGTCCAGGGTGTAATCCAGTTTGTGGGCCTGTAGCAGGCGTTCCGTGCGTCGTATCAGGTCGTCTGCCGTGACTTCCGTGGAGAAGCGGAAATTGAACATGACCTGGAGCTCGCCGGGGATCACGTTGGTCGCGCCGGTGCCACTGGTGATATTGGAAATCTGCAGGGACGTCGCCGGAAAGAAGGCGTTGCCCTGGTCCCATACCTGACAGGTCAGAGCGTGCAGGGCGGGCAGCGCCCGGTGAATGGGATTGTCTGCCAGCTGCGGGTAGGCGATGTGGCCTTGAACGCCGCGCACCGTGAGTACGGCACCCAGTGAGCCGCGCCGGCCGTTCTTGACCACATCGCCCAATTGCGCGCTGCTCGAAGGCTCGCCGACCAGGCACCAGTCGATTGTCTCACCCTGCTGCTGCAGGTAATCCACGACCTTGACTGTGCCATCGTGGGCCGGGCCCTCCTCATCGGCAGTAATCAGGAAGCCGATGCGGCCGCTGTGCCGGGGGTGGGCGCTGACAAAGTCTTCGCAGGCCACGAGCATGGCCGCGAGGCTGCCTTTCATGTCGGCGGCGCCGCGACCGTAGAGCATGCCCTCGCGCAGTGTGGGTTCGAACGGCGGGCTATCCCAGCCGGATTCGGGGCCGGTGGGCACCACATCAGTGTGCCCGGCAAACACCAGCAGGGGGCCGCTGTCTCCGCGCACCGCCCAGAAGTTCTCGACGTCGCCGAAACGCAGCGGTGTGCAGCGGAAGCCCAGGCGGGCCAGTCGGTCCATCATCAGTGCCTGGCACCCGGCGTCTTCGGGCGTGACTGACTGGCGTCGAATCAGCTCACAGGTCAATTCCAGCGTGCGTTCCATGGTGCGGCCCCGTGGCTAGTTGTGCGCGTGCAGTTCGGCGTTGAGTTCTACCGCCGTGCGGTTGGTCAGGCACTCGACGGCACCGGTGGCGGAGTTGCGCCGGAACAGTAGCCCGGACTTGCCGGCCAGTTCCCGCGCCTTGAGGGTCTCCACCGCGTGACCGTCGGCGTCCAGCACCACCACCTTAGTGCCGGCGGTCACAAACAGGCCCGCTTCCACAGTGCAGCGGTCGCCGAGTGGAATGCCGATGCCGGCGTTGGCGCCGATCAGGCATTCGCGGCCCACGGAGATGATGATATTTCCGCCGCCGGACAGGGTGCCCATGGTCGAGCAGCCACCGCCCAGGTCGGACCCGCTGCCCACCGTCACCCCGGCGGATATCCGGCCTTCAATCATCCCGGGGCCGTCAGTGCCGGCGTTAAAGTTGACGAAGCCCTCGTGCATGATGGTCGTCCCTTCGCCCAGGTAGGCGCCGAGACGCACACGGGCCGTATGGGCAATGCGCACCCCGGTCGGTACCACGTAGTTGGTCATCTTCGGGAATTTGTCGACGCAGCTGACCTCCAGCGTGTCGCCGCGCAGCCGGGCGGCGAGTTGCCGTGCCGGTAGCTCGCTGATGTCAATGGCGCCCTCGCTGGTCCAGGCCACGTTGGGGAGTATGGCAAACAGGCCCTGCAGGTTGGTGCCGTGTGGCTTCACCCGTCGGTGCGACAGCAGGTGCAGTTTCAGGTAGGCCTCGGGCACTGAGCCGGGTGCGGCGTCCTCCTGCAGCAGCACCGCAACGGCGGGCGCCTGGCTGCTGGCCAGATGCGCGGCAATCTGCGCCTGTTCGGTCTGGCCCGCCGCCGCAAGCGCGGCTTCCAGGGCCAGCAACTGCTCGCGGGAGAGCGTGCCCGTGTTGTCGGGTGCGCCAAAGGCCGCAACCAGTTCGCTGGAGGGTGACAACACCGGGTGAGGGAAAAAGACCTCCAGCCACTCACCGCTGCTGTTCTGAGTGCCCAGACCTAGGCCCAGGGCATATGCCGCATGGTTCATAAAACGTGATTCCTGACGAGGCCCGCCTGCGGCGGGGTGGGTTCAAAGAGTATGCCGTAGCAGCAGTGCTTCCCAGGCGGGCGCCGAAAAGCCGCAGTGGCGTTCGTGGCCGATGTCGAGCAGGGGCCGCTTGATCAGCGTGGGCTGCTGCAGGATGGCCGCCAGCGCCCGGCGGTCATCCATCTGCTCACGCTCTGCTGCGTCCAGTGCTTTCCAGCTGGTGCTGCGTCGGTTGACCAGTGTTTCCCAGCCGAGTTCCTGCAGCCAGGACTGCACCTGGCTTTTGTCCAGGCCGTCGCTGCGCAGGTCGTGAAAGCGGTATTCGATCGCGTGCTGCTCCAGCCAGCGCCGCGCTTTCTTCACGGTGTCGCAATTGCTGATGCCGTAGACGGTAATCATGCCTGCCTCGCTGCGGCTCTGTGGGGTGCGCAAGGATAGCAAAAAAACTACGGTGGTACAGGCTCGGGCGGGAGCCGCCACGCAACTGTTCAGGCTTTGTGAGTGCGTTTGGGGTGTTTACGCTCCGGGTAGCAGGTGCGGCAGATGTCGCACACACGGCCATCGCAGCCGCGTGCTGAACAGAACTCGCGCCCGTAGAAGATGATCTGCAGGTGCAGCCGGTTCCAGGCCGCGCGGGGGAACAGTCGCTTCAGGTCGCGCTCGGTCTGGACCACGCTTTTACCGCTGGTAAGTCCCCAGCGCTGGGCCAGTCGGTGAATATGCGTATCGACGGGAAAGGCGGGCACCCCGAAGGCCTGCGACATCACCACACTGGCCGTCTTGTGCCCGACCCCCGGCAGGCGCTCGAGTGCCTCCATGTCGGCGGGTACCACTCCCTGGTGTTCAGCCAGCAGGATTTCACTGAGGCGCTTGATGGCAGCGGATTTCTGCGGCGACAGGCCGCAGGGGCGGATGATCGCCCTGATCTCCTCGACGGTGAGCTGCGCCATGTCCTGCGGATTGTCGGCGCGGGCGAACAGCGCAGGCGTCACCTGATTGACCCGCTCATCGGTGCACTGGGCGCTGAGCAGGACGGCAATCAGCAGGGTATACGGGTCGCTGTGGTCCAGCGGGACAGGCGGCTCGGGGTAGAGTTCCTGCAGGCGTTGCTGGATAAAGGCAACGCGCTGGGCTTTTGGCAGCATGGCCTAGCGCTGCTCCAGCACGTTGACGATACGCTCGGCGCCTTCCACGCAGTCCTCCAGCGAGGCCACCAGCGCCATGCGCACCCGGTTGCTGCCGGGGTTGCCCCGGGGCGTCTCGCGGGCGAGAAAGCTGCCGGGAACCACGGTGATGTGTGCCTGTTGATACAGCAGCCGGGCGAATTCGGTGTCGGCCAGCGGGGTTTCCGGCCAGAGATAGAAACCGGCATCTGGCCGTTCCACGGTCAGGTGCCCCTGCAGAATGGGCAGCACCGCGTCGAATTTCTGCCGATACAGCGCGCGGTTGGCGCGCACATGGTCCTCGTCGCCCCACGCCGCCACGCTGGCCTGCTGGTGATGCAGGGGCATGGCGCAGCCGTGGTAGGTGCGGTAGCGCAGGAAGTCGGCGAGTACCTCGGCGTCCCCGGCCACGAAGCCGGAGCGCAGCCCCGGGAGGTTGGAGCGTTTGCTCAGGCTGTGGAATACCACGCAGCGCCGGAAGCGGTCGTTGCCCATCGCCGCGCAGGCCTGCAACAGGCCCGGTGGGGGGCTGCTCTCGTCAGCGTAGATTTCCGAGTAGCACTCGTCGCTGGCAATAATGAAGTCGTGCCGCTCCGCCAGTTCCACCAGCGATTGCAGCGCTACAACACTCATCACCGCGCCGCTGGGGTTGCCCGGGGTGCAGATGTAGAGCAGCTGGCAGCGCTGCCATACGGATTCGGGAACCGCGGCAAAATCGGGCAGGTGACCCGTTGCGGCGCTGGCGTTCACGAACTCGGGCTGCGCTCCGGCCAGCAGCGCGGCACCCTCGTAAATCTGGTAGAACGGATTGGGGCTGACCACGGCCGCGCCGGCGCCAGCGGTCACCACCGCCTGGGCGAAGGCAAACAGCGCCTCGCGCGTGCCGTTCACGGGCAGGATTTCGGATTCCGGGTCCACCCCCGGCAGCTGAAAGCGCTGTTGCAGCCAGCCGGCAATGGTCTCGCGCAGCGGTGCCTCGCCGCGGGTGGCGGGGTAGTTGGCCAGCAGCGGGAGGTTCGCTGCCAGCGTGTCCAGCACGAACGGCGGCGAGGGATGGCGCGGTTCGCCGATGGACAGGGGAATGTGCGCCAGGTCGCCGGGTGGCTGCAGGTCGGCGAACAGTGCACGCAGTTTCTCAAAGGGGTAGGGGTGCAGCGCACCGAGCAGGGCGTTCATGGGGCGCTAGTGGTCCTCGAGTTGATCGTCAAGCTGCACTTTGATGGCATTCTGGATGGCGGTACAGAGCGCTTCGTCCTGCAGCGGCCGCTGCTCGGCATCGGTGATGAAGAACACGTCTTCAACCCGTTCGCCCAGGGTCTGGATCTTGGCGGCCTGCAGTTCCACGCCATGCTCGACGAAGATCCGGCCCACCCGTGCGAGCAGGCCGGGGCGGTCCCGGGAGGATACCTCCAGCACCGTCACCTGTTTGATCTCGTCCAGGAACATGCTGGTTTCAGTGGGCACCGGGAACGATTTGATCTGTCGTGGCGTGAGACGCTGGATATTGGGGGCGCGGTCGAAGTCCGCCGTCGCCAGGGAGCGCGCCAGCTGGTCGCGGATGTGCCGCAGGCGGGCGCTGTCGTCGGCGATGGGGCTGCCATCGGAATTGAGCACGAAAAAGGTGTCCAGGCTCATGCCGTCGCGGGCGTTGTAGATGCGTGCATCGTGCACGCTGAGCTCCAGCTGCTCCAGCTCGGCACAGACCCGCGAAAACAGCTGCGCGTGGCTGCGCGCGTGGATGAAAATCTGCGTCGCATTGGCCACGCTGGAGTCGGAGCTGTTGCGGATCAGGACCAGGGGCTGGTCGCGCTCATAATGCCCGGCAATCGCCTCGGTGTGCCAGGCGATGTCCTCGGGTTTCTCGCGCAGGAAGTAGTCCTCGCCCTGTTCGCGCCACAGGTCTTCCAGCTCTTCAACGGTGAAACCGCGGTACTCCAGCAGGTCTGCAGCCGCCTTGCGGGTCTGCTCAATCCACACCTGCTTGTCCACCGGGTTTTCCAGCCCGCGCCGCAGCGCCCGCCGCGTCCCCGTATACAGCTGTCGCAACAGGCTGCCGCGCCAGGCGTTCCACAGTGTGGGGTTGGTGGCGTTGATGTCGGCAACGGTCAGGGTGAACAGGTAATCGAGCCGGTTCAGGTCGCCCACATGGTGGGCGAACTGCTGGATCACCTCCGGGTCGGAGATGTCCTTGCGCTGGGAAACGGCGGACATGGTCAGGTGGTTGCGCACCAGCCACACCACCAGTTCTGCATCCTCCTCGCTCAGGCCGTGCTCCGCACAGAAACGCGCGGCATCCACCGCGCCCAGCTCCGAGTGATCGCCACCGCGCCCCTTGCCGATATCGTGATACAGGCCGGCGATGTAGAGCAGCTCGATCTTGGGCAGTCGCCTGGCAACGCGGCTGCTGACCGGGAAGCGTTCGTCGAACTCGGGTTTCTGAAAGCGGCGCATATACTGGATGACTTCCAGGGTATGCGCGTCCACCGTATAGGTGTGAAACAGGTCGTGTTGCATCTGCCCCACGATCTTGCCGAACTCGGGCAGGTAGTTGCCGAGGATGCCGTAACGCGCCATGCCGCGCAGCAGTCGCGTCATGTTGTGGGGCGAGCGGAGGATCTCGAGGAAGCTGGCGCGGTTTGCCGGGTCTGCGCGGAAGGCGCTGTTCACCAGGTGTCGATGCTCGCGAATCAGGCGGATGGTGGCGGTACCCACCCCGATGATGCCCGGCTCGCGCCCGGCGAGCACGAAGACTTCCAACAGCGCGTTGGGCTGTGTGCTGAAAAGGTCGTCGCGCAGGGACTCGATGTAGCCGTTGCGTACCTGAAACCGCTCGTTGAGGATGCGCACCTCGTCCAGCTGGTCGGCCCTGAGGATGGCGTGGTCGAAGTTCTGTATCAGCAGCTCGTTCAGCTCACCCAGCGCCAGCGCCCAGCGGTAGTAGGTCTGCATGAACTGCTCGACGGCGAGCTTCTTGCCATCCTTGAAACCCCAGAGTGCCGCCAGGGTGCGCTGGTGGTCGAACAGCAGGCGATCTTCCTCGCGCCCCGCGACCATGTGCAGGGCGTAGCGCACCTGCCACATGAAATCCCGACCATGCAGCAGCATGCGGCGCTCATCCGGCGTGAGAAACTCCCCCGTGTCCATGTTCTCCAGAGAGTCGACACCGAAATGGCGTTCCGCTATCCAGGCGATGATCTGCAGGTCGCGCAGGCCGCCGGGTGAGCTCTTCACGTTCGGTTCCAGGTTGTATTCGGTATCGGCGAATTTGGCGTGGCGGGCCCGCTGCTCCTCAAGCTTGGCGCGGAAGAAGTCGGCGCTGGGCCACATCTGGTCGGGGCCGGTGCGCGCCCGAACGGCTTCCATGAGCGCCTGCGGCCCGCGAATCACCCGCGTTTCCATCAGGTTGGTGAGTATGGTGATGTCCTTGCGTGCCTTGCTACAGCACTCGCTGACGGTGCGCACACTGTGCCCGATATTCAGCCCCAGGTCCCAGAGCTGGGTGAGGAAGCGTTCCAGCTGCGCGTGGCAGGGCTCGCTGTCCTCTCCCAGCAGCACGAGGATGTCGATATCCGAGTGGGGGTGCAGCTCGCCGCGGCCGTAACCTCCCACGGCGACCAGGGCGGGCTCGACCCCGGACCAGTCGCTGCTATCCCACAGCGTGCCCAGCAATACGTCCATGAACCATGAACGCAGGCGCAGCAGCTCGCTCACCCGGGTGCCGGCGCTGAACTGGGCGTCCAGATAGTCAGCGGCGGTTTTCAGCGCCTGTTTGCCGGCCTGCAGGGTGTTGCCCGCGGCGACGGCGGTGGCAAAGGCCGCCGGGTCGAAGAGTTCCGCGGGCAGCTGTGGGCTCTGGGCGTAGGCCACGCCAGCGGAATCAGAAGCTTTCATCGCTGCGCCGTGTGAAGATTTCGCAGCCGTCGGCGGTCACCCCGAGGGTGTGCTCCCACTGTGCGGAGAGCCTGCCGTCACGGGTGGTGACCGTCCAGCCGTCCTTTGCGTTGAGCTTCGTGTGGCGTCGGCCGGCGTTGATCATCGGCTCGATAGTGAAGGTCATGCCTTCCTCCAGCACCAGTCCGGTGCCCGGCTTGCCGTAGTGCAGCACCTGCGGGTCCTCGTGGAACACCTTGCCGATACCGTGACCACAGTACTCCCGCACCACGGAGTAGTAGTTTTTCTCTGCGTGCTCCTGGATGACCGCACCAATGTCACCCAGCGTCGTGCCCGGGCGGACCAGAGCCAGTGCCTTGTAGAGGCATTCCTGGGTGACCCGTATCAGGCGTTGGGCATGGGGTGCCACCTCACCGACTTCCACCATGATACTGGTATCGCCGTGGTAGCCATCCTTGATGACAGTGACGTCGATGTTGACGATGTCGCCGGACTTCAGCTTTTTGGTATCCGAGGGGATGCCGTGGCACACCACCTCATTGATGGAGGTGCAGATGGAGCGCGGGAAGCCGTGGTAGTTCAGGGGCGCGGGAATGGCCTGCTGCACCCCGGTAATATACTCGTGGCAAATCCGGTCGAGTTCACCGGTGGTAATGCCGGGCTCGACCCGGGGTCGGATCATCTCCAGAACCTCGGCGGCCAGGCGCCCGGCCACGCGCATCTTTTCGATTTCGTCCGCTGTCTTGATCGTAACTGCCATGCATTACCTGTCGTTTTCTGTAGGGAACGAGTGCCGGTCGGCGTTGCCGATGCACCCGCGGGTAACGGGGTATTCTACAGGATTCGCGCTCCCTGTGAGTAACCGCCGGCTGTGACCCGCCCAGGGCAGCTGAAAGGGCGCCACGCGGCGTCCGCGGACGCGTAGACGGGGTCGCGCGGGTCCACGCGGCGTCTGCCTCGCCGCTTCCCAGAGGGGCGCTCTTGTGGTATAAAGCGCGGCTTCTTTGCGGGTAGACCTGTTTGTCAGGCTGCCGTGGAGAAGGAAACCTAACGTCGCACACATATCGACACCTGCGTCAGGGTGCCGGCTCCGGCCGGTTTGGCGCAAGGGATATGTGGAGGCCTAACCCGATACAAAAGGTATTTACCATGTCGCAAGTAAGCATGCGCGACCTGCTGCAGGCAGGCGCTCACTTTGGTCACCAGACCCGTTACTGGAACCCCAAGATGGATCGCTACATCTTCGGTGCCCGGAACAAGATCCACATTATCAACCTCGAGCACACCGTTCCTGCCTTCAACGAGGCACTGAACCTGGTGCAGCGCCTGGCAGCGAACAAGAACAAGATTCTGTTTGTCGGCACCAAGCGCGCCGCCGGGAAGATCATCAAGGAGCAGGCCGATCGCGCCGGCATGCCTTACGTCAGCCACCGTTGGCTGGGCGGTATGCTCACCAACTACAAGACGATTCGCGCCTCCATCAAGCGTCTGCGCGAGCTCGAGGCACAGCAGGCCGATGGCACCTTTGCCAAGCTCACGAAGAAGGAAGCGCTGATGCGCTCCCGTGACATGGAAAAGCTGGAGCGGAGCATCGGCGGTATCAAGGATATGGGCGGCCTGCCGGATGCCCTGTTCGTT
This sequence comes from uncultured Haliea sp., assembly GCF_963973825.1. Taxonomy (NCBI): domain Bacteria; kingdom Pseudomonadati; phylum Pseudomonadota; class Gammaproteobacteria; order Cellvibrionales; family Halieaceae; genus Haliea; species uncultured Haliea sp. The sequence continues at coordinate 361,166 of NZ_CAXBAE010000001.1, read as the reverse complement.
ATCGATGTCGACCACGAGCGCATTGCCATCACCGAGGCCAACAAGCTGGGTATTCCAGTGATTGGCGTCGTCGACACCAACAGCAACCCCGATGGCGTGGATTACGTAATCCCGGGTAACGATGACGCGATTCGCGCCATCAAGCTCTATGTTTCCGCCGTTGCGGACGCCTGCCTCGCGGGCAAGGCTGACGGTGGCGACCAGAGCGTTGTGCGCGACGAGTTCGTCGAAGTTGCCGCTGCCGAACCAGCGGCCGAGTAAGCCTCGCACTCCGGGGGGCCGCCGCGGCCCATCCCGGAGTATCCCGGCCTCCCCAGCGGAGGCAATCGTTCAGGAATTCACGGCCCCTCGAGGGTTGTAGCAGGAGGAAACCATGTCTGCAGCATTGGTCAAGGAACTACGTGAGCGCACCGGCCTGGGCTTGCTCGAGTGCAAGAAGGCACTCGCAGCCGCTGACGGTGACATTGAAAAAGCCATCGAAGAGCTGCGCAAATCCAGCGGCATGAAGGCGGCCAAGAAGGCCGGCCGCACCGCGGCTGATGGTGTTGTGTCCACGCGTATCGCCGAAGATGGCAGCTACGGCGTGATCGTGGAAGTGAACAGCGAAACCGACTTCGTCGCGCGGGACGAGAACTTCCTGGGCTTCGTCGCCCGGGTGGTGAACGCGGCATTTGAACAGCGCGAAACCGACGTGGCCGCCCTGATGGCGGGTGAACTGGAGGCGGCTCGCGAGTCGCTGGTACAGAAAATCGGTGAAAACATCAGCGTGCGCCGGATCAGCCTGGTGACGGCGGATGCCGGTGTTGTCGGTGCCTATGTGCACGGCAACAACCGCATTGCCGTTCTGGTGGAACTCAAGGGCGGTGACCAGGACCTGGCCAAGGACGTTGCCATGCACGTGGCCGCGGTCAACCCGCAGGTGGTTTCCGCCGAGGATATGCCGGCCGAACTCATCGAGAAAGAGCGCGAAATCTACACGGTGCAGGCGCAGGATTCCGGCAAGCCGGCAGAGATCATCGAGAAGATGATCGGTGGCCGCATCAAGAAGTTCCTCGCCGAGAACAGCCTGGTTGAGCAGGCTTTCGTCAAGGACCCTGATGTCACGGTTGGCAAGCTGGTGTCCGCGGCGGGTGCATCGGTGGCGTCCTTCATCCGTTTTGAAGTGGGTGAGGGCATCGAGAGGGAGCAGGTCGACTTCGCGGCAGAGGTTGCAGCCCAGCTGAAGGGCTGAGAGGCTCCAGTGTCGCTGAAAACGGGGCTGCGGCCCCGTTTTTTGTGGGTATGGGTGAGGGGGCAGCCGGACTTTATCCGGTGGGGCACTAGGGTGCGGCCGGTTTGTCCTGTATTATGCACACAGTTCGGGAGACAACCGTTATGCCACAGGCTTCAGGCGACAAAAAGTATAAACGGATACTGCTCAAACTCAGTGGCGAGGCCCTGACCGGTAGTGAGAAGTTCGGGATAGACCCGCGCATACTCGACCAGCTGGCGCTGGAAATCGGCCAGTTGGTCGGCATTGGCGTGCAGGTGGGCATCGTTGTCGGTGGCGGCAATCTGTTCCGTGGCGCCGCGCTGCAGTCGGCTGGGCTTGATCGCGTCACCGGTGACCACATGGGCATGTTGGCAACCGTGATGAACGCGCTGGCGCTGCGCGATGCCCTGGAGCGCTCGAATATCGCAACGCAGGTCATGTCCTCCATTCCCATGAGTGGCGTGGTCGATCACTATGACCGGCGCAAGGCGATTCGCGCGCTGAGTAACGGCGATGTGGTCATATTCTGTGCCGGGACCGGCAACCCCTTCTTTACCACGGATTCAGCCGCCTGCCTGCGGGGCATCGAAGTCGACGCCGAGCTGGTGATGAAGGCGACCAAGGTGGACGGCGTGTATTCAGCCGACCCCATGAAATTCAGCGATGCGGTGAAATACCAGCAGCTGAGCTACGACGAAGTGCTGGACAAGAAGCTGGAGGTCATGGATCTCACGGCCATTTGCCTGTGCCGGGATCACCGCCTGCCTGTGCGGGTCTTCAAGATGGAAGATCGCGGTGCGTTGCTCAGCATCGTGCGCGGTGGCCAGGAAGGGACCCTGATCCAGTAGCCTTATTGCAGCGCAAGGAGAGAGATAAAGGTGATTGAAGACATCAAAGCCGAGGCCCAGGAGCGGATGGAAAAGAGCGTCGAGGCTCTCGTGCATCATTTCAACAAGATTCGCACGGGTCGCGCCCATCCCAGTATTCTCGATGGTATTCGCGTCGAGTACTACGGCTCCGAGTCCCCCTTGAACCAGGTGGCGAATATCAGCGTGGAAGATGCGCGCACCCTGATGGTGACAGCCTGGGACCGCTCCCTGACCCCCAAGATTGAGCGCGCGATCCTCAAGTCGGACCTGGGCTTGAACCCCTCCACGGCTGGCGACGTCATCCGCATTCCCATGCCCATGCTGACCGAAGAGACCCGCAAGGGGTACACGCGGCAGGCGCGGGCGGAGGCCGAGGCGGCGCGCGTATCCGTGCGTAACGCCAGGCGTGATGCCATGAGCATGCTGAAGGAACTGGTCAAGGAGAAGGACATCAGCGAGGATGACGAGCGCCGCGGTCAGGAAGTGGTGCAGAAACTGACCGACAGCTTCACGGACCGCATTGAGAAAATGCTGGCTGAGAAAGAAGCTGACCTGATGGAAATTTGAGTCACCTGGCCGCATGCCCAGCCGCGAATCGCCAGGCCAGCCGGAGGCCACTCCGGTTCCCCGTCACGTTGCCATCATCATGGATGGCAACAATCGCTGGGCGCGGCGCCAGTCGCTCCCCGGACACGCAGGGCACCGCGCCGGCGTCGAGGCGGTTCGCGGCGTCCTGCGCTCCTGCCAGCAGCACCGCATCGAGGTCCTCACGCTGTTTGCGTTCAGCAGCGAAAACTGGGGGCGTCCGCGGCCTGAGGTGCGGGCCCTGCTCGCGCTGCTCTCCCGGTATTTGCGCAACGAAGTGCGCGACCTGCACCGGGACGGTGTGCGCCTGCGTTTTATCGGCGAGCGCAGCCGATTCAGCGAGCGGCTGCAGCGCCTGATGGCGAATGCGGAGCGCCTGACCCGCGACAATACGGTTGCCACGGTAGTGCTGGCTGTGGACTACGGTGGCCGCTGGGACATTGCCCAGGCCTCGCGCACGCTGGCGGCCCGGGTGCAGGCGGGCGAGTTGGCAGCGGAGGACATCAATGAGGCATCACTGGCGGAGGTGATGGCACTGAGTGACCTGCCAGCCCCCGACCTGTGCATTCGCACCGGCGGGGACGCCCGCATCAGCAATTTCATGCTCTGGCAGTTTGCCTACAGCGAGCTCTACTTCACCAGCACCCTGTGGCCGGATTTCGGTGAACTGGAGTTCGCCCGTGCCCTTTCCGACTATGCCCGTCGCGAGCGCCGTTTTGGTGTGCGTGAGCCGGATGCGCTGGCATCGGGAGTGCAGGATGCTTAAGCAGCGAATTGTGACGGCGCTGGCCATGGCAGGCCTGTTTCTTGCCGCGGTGCTGTTTCTGCCGCTGCTGTGGCTGGCTTTCATGCTCGGGGTCGTTGTCTGCCTCGGCGCCTGGGAATGGGCGCGGCTCGCGGGCTGGCGCTCATCGCTGTCCCGCGGCGTGTTCGTGCTCACCTTGGGTCTGCTGCTGGCTGCGCTGTTCGTGTATGCCGAGCTGGGCCTGGCGCCGCAACGGGAGCAGGTGCAGCCCGTGCTCGGTATCGCTTGCCTGTGGTGGTCGTTTTCCCTGCTCTGGGTGAAAAGCTATCCGGCCAGTGCAGTGCTGTGGCGCAGCCGCGTGATGCGCAGCCTCATGGGGCTGCTGATTCTCGCCTCGGCCTGGTTGGCCGCGGTGTACCTGCTGGCATTTCCGCGCGGTGGCCTGCTGCTGGTGGTCATGGTGGTCATTGTGGCAGCGACGGATATCGGTGCCTATTTCTCGGGCACCCGCTTTGGTCGCCACAAACTGGCGGTGCATGTCAGTCCCGCCAAGACCTGGGAGGGTTTCTGGGGCGGTGTCGCCTGCGCCACGCTGCTTGCCGTCGCCCTCTGGTCGGTGTTGCCGGCGCGCATGGCGCACATTTCCCTGGCGGCGGTCATTGCCGTGGTGGTGACGACGGCACTGGCCTCTGTGGTCGGTGACCTGACGGTCAGCATGGTGAAGCGCGAGAGCGGCGTGAAGGATAGCGGTTCCCTGCTGCCCGGACACGGGGGCCTGCTCGATCGCCTGGACAGCCTGTGCAGCGCAGCGCCGGTGTTTGCGCTCGGCCTGCTTCTGGCGGGGTGGTAGTCGTGTCTGGTATTCAGCAGGTGGCCGTGCTTGGCAGCACCGGGTCGATTGGCGTCAGCACACTGGATGTCATCGCCCGCCACCCGCAGCGATTTCGCGCCTGGGCCCTGGCCGCCCACCGTTCCGTTGACACGCTGGCTGCCCAGTGTGAGGCGTTCCATCCGCGCTACGCGGTCATGGTCGATCCGGATGCTGCAGAGGCGCTGCGCAAACGCCTGGCGGGTGCCTGTGACACCGAGGTGCTGGCCGGTGCGGAAGGCCTGCAGCGGATAGCCGCACACGCCGACGTCGATGCCGTCATGGCGGCGATTGTTGGAGCCGCGGGTCTGCCCTCGACCCTGGCGGCGGCCGAGGCGGGCAAGCGCATCCTGCTGGCGAACAAGGAGTCGCTGGTCATGGCCGGCCATCTGCTGATGGCGGCAGCGCGCAAGGCAGGCGCGTTGATCCTGCCCATCGACAGCGAACACAACGCCATCTTCCAATGCCTGCCGCAGGGCAGGGATGCGACGCCGGGGCTGGATGGGGTCAGCAGGATTCTGCTCACCGCGTCCGGCGGCCCGTTTCGCAACTGGACTGCCGAGGCGATTGCGGCGGCCACGCCAGCAGAGGCCTGCGCCCACCCCAACTGGTCCATGGGGCGCAAGATATCGGTGGATTCCGCGACGCTGATGAACAAAGGGCTGGAGCTGATTGAAGCCTGCTGGCTGTTTGATGTTGCGCCGTCGCGTGTCGAGATCGTGGTACACCCGGAGAGCATCGTGCACTCTCTGGTGCAGTATGTGGATGGGTCCGTGCTGGCCCAGTTGGGGAACCCCGATATGCGGACGCCGATCGCCTACGGACTGGGTTGGCCGCAGCGAATTGACGCCGGCGTGGCACCCCTGGATCTGGTGGCGCTGTCCCGGCTGCATTTTGAGGCTCCGGATGAGGGCCGCTTTCCCTGTCTGCGCCTGGCGCGGGAGGCCGCCGCCGCGGGAGGTACCGCAATGGCCGTGTGCAACGCGGCCAACGAAGTCGCAGTGCAGGCCTTTCTCGCCGGGGATATCGGGTTCAACGCCATACCGGCGGTGATCGAGGCAGCGCTGGCGGCCGTGCGGGTGGTTGAACCCACTTCGCTCAGCGTGGTCGAAGCTGCGGACCGCGAAGCCCGCGACATCGCAGCTTTGCAAGTCGCACGCTATAGTAGCCGGCCCCTCGCCGGCGGAGAGAATTAATGGATCTGGCCTACACCATCGGTATCACCCTGCTGACGCTCGGCGTGCTGGTGGCGGTGCATGAGTTCGGCCACTTCTGGGTGGCGCGACGGTGTGGTGTGAAAGTCCTGCGCTTCTCAATAGGGTTTGGCAAGTCCATCTACACCTGGCAGGATCGGCACGGCACCGAGTTCTGCATCGCCCTGATCCCCCTCGGCGGCTATGTGAAGATGCTGGACGAGCGGGAAGGGGAGGTCGCCGCTGGCGAGCGTGAACTGGCGTTCAATCGCAAGCCGGTGCTGCAGCGGATCGCGGTTGTCGCGGCGGGCCCCATCGCCAATTTCCTGCTGGCTATTGTCGCCTACTGGTTCCTGTTCATGGCCGGCGAAAGCGGCTATGCGCCGGTGATCGGCGCGGTCAAACCCGGCTCTGTGGCGGATATCGCCGGGCTGGAGGCGGGGCAGGAAATTGTCGCTGTTGACGGCAAGGAAACGCCGACCTGGCAGGCCTTGAGCTTCCGCCTGCTGGATCGCATCGGCGATACCGGGACGGTGCAGTTCAGCGTGAAGTATCCGGACTCGGGCATGATCTACGAATCCGAAGGCCAGCTTCAGCAGTGGCTGGGAGACGATGAGTCCCCCGATTTGCTGACCGGTCTTGGCATCACACCCTATGCGCCCTCCGTGCCGCCAGTGGTCAGCGAGGTGGTCGCCGACAGTCCGGCGGAGCGCGCCGGTCTGCTGCCGGGGGACCGCGTGCTGAGCGCCGACGGTACGCCCATGGACGAGTGGCTGGAGTGGGTGGCCTACGTGCGCGACCGGCCGGGCCAGTCGATTGCCCTGGAGGTGCAGCGGGGCAATGACACAGTAGCAATGCAGATTGTGCCGGATGCAGAAACTGACAGCGCGGGCGAAACGATAGGTCGTGTCGGTATCGCCGTGTCGATGCCGGCGTTGCCCGAGGGCATGCTGCGCGAGTTTGAGCGTGGCCCCGTAGCATCCCTGGGAGCGGCATTTGTGCGCACGGGGGACCTGGTGGGCTTTACTCTGAGCTCGATCAAGAAGATGATCCAGGGATTGATCTCGCCAAAAAACTTGAGTGGCCCCATCACCATTGCTAAAGTGGCGTCCGCTTCGGCGAAGTCGGGGTTGGAGTCCTACATCGGCTTTCTGGCCCTGCTCAGTGTCAGCCTCGGAGTTTTGAATCTGTTGCCCATTCCGGTGCTTGATGGTGGCCACCTGCTGTATTACACGGTGGAGCTCCTGGCGGGGCGGCCAGTGCCTGAAAAAGTGCAGATGCTGGGTTACCAGCTTGGCCTGTTCCTGATTCTCGGGGTCATGGCACTGGCTCTATATAACGATTTCGCGCGCCTGTAGGGTTGGGCAACCCGGGCATTGACACATCAAGGACCTTGGGGTCGGGCCTCACCAGTGGTTGGGACTATTTTGAAAAGACGCATTAATCTGCTACTGGCGCTTGCCGTGCTGCTGCTGGCTCCCCTGGGCCAGGCGCAGGACGCATCCTTTATCGTTGCGGATATCCGCGTGGAGGGGTTGCAGCGAATCTCGGCAGGGTCGGTGTTCGCAGCCATGCCGCTCGCGGTGGGCGACCTGGTGAACGCCGAGGCTATCCGCGCCGCTTCCCGCAGCCTGTTTGCCACGGGGAATTTTGACGATATCCGCATAGGCCGCGACGGTAACGTGCTGGTGGTCATCGTTGCCGAGCGCCCGAGTATCAGCGAGATCAACATCGAGGGGAACAAGGCGATCGAGACCGAGGCGCTGCTTGACGGTTTGCGCGGCGCCGGTCTGGCCATCGGCCAGGTGTTCCAGCGCTCTACCTTGGAGGGCATGCAGCTTGAGTTGCAGCGCCAGTACGTGCAGCAGGGCCGCTATGACGCCAACATCGAGACCGAGGTATTGCCGGAGCCGCGCAACCGCGTGGCGATCAATATTGACGTCGATGAAGGCACCGTCGCTGCCATCAAGCACATCAATGTGGTGGGTAATGAGGTGTTCAGCGATGAGGAACTTACCGATCTGCTGGAGTTGCAGACGACGGGATGGTTTTCCTTCTTCACCAATGACGACAAGTACTCCCGCGAAAAACTCACGGGAGACCTGGAAAAGCTGAGCTCCTACTACCTCGACAGGGGTTATTTGCAGTTCACGATCAACTCCACCCAGGTGTCGGTGTCTCCCGACAAGCGTTCGGTGTACATCACCGCCAACGTGACCGAGGGTGAGAAGTTTACCGTCAGCAGTGTCGACCTGTCCGGTGACCTGGTACTGCCCGAGAGCGATCTGCGGCGCTTCATCCTGGTCGGTGAGGGGCAGACGTTCTCCCAGCAGATGGTGACCTCGACCGAAGAGTTCATCACGCGGCGGCTGGGCAACGAGGGGTACAACTTCGCCAAGGTCACCGGCATCCCGGAGATCAACGAAGAGGACAACACGGTCGGCCTCAAGTTCTTCGTCGATCCGGGCAAGCGCACCTACGTGCGGCGAATCAGTTTCGAAGGCAACCAGAAAACGGCAGATGAAGTGCTGCGCCGCGAAATGCGCCAGATGGAGAGCGCACCGGCCTCGGCGTCGGCCATCGAGCAGTCGCGCATTCGTCTGGAACGTCTCGGCTACTTCAGCAAGGCGACCGTAGAGACCCCTGAGGTCGCCGGTCATGACGACCTCATCGACGTCGACTTTACGGTGGAAGAGCAGTCGTCAGGCAGCATCGGTGCCAGCTTCGGTTACGCGCAGGATGCGGGGCTGATATTCGGCCTGAACCTGCAACAGGACAACTTCCTGGGCACAGGACGGCGCATCGGTATCGGCCTCAACTCCTCACGCTACCAGGATCTGTACAACTTCAGTTACACCAACCCGTACTTTACCGAAGACGGTGTCAGCCGCGGCTTCAACGTCTTCTACCGTTCGACCGACCTGTCTGAGATCAACGTGGCACGCTACACCACCGATACCCTCGGTGCGGCGCTCAACTTCGGCTACCCGATCAAGGAGACCCAGCGCCTCGGGTTCAGCTTCGGAGTCGCCAATACGGACATCACCGCCGGCCGTTTCGCGGTGCAGGAAATCAAGGCCAGCCCGCGCCTGGTTGAGGGCGTTGAGGGTTTCTTCGAAAGCAACCTCTTGCCCGACGGCACGTTCTCGGCGCCGGAGGTATTCCGTCCTTTGGAGGAGTTGCCCGATGGATCGCTCACCATTCCGGAGGAGCCTGGCTTCCTCGACCTGAATGGCGACGAGTACCTCAACTGGACCACCTCACTGAGCTGGAACCAGTCGACCCTCAACCGCGGTATCCTGGCGACCCGCGGTGCGTCGCAGTCGCTGGTCTTCGAGGTGGCGGTACCGGGCTCCGATGCCCAGTTCTACAAGCTGGTCTACCGCGGCGAGAAGTTCCTGCCCATTACCGAGGAGTGGATCGTGCGCTTCCGCACGGAGCTCGGCTACGGTGATGGCTATGGCGACACCACCAACCTGCCCTTCTTCGAGCACTTCTTCTCCGGCGGTTTCGGCTCGGTGCGCGGCTTTGAGAGTAATACCCTGGGTCCCCGCGGTACGCCGGCTGCCCTGTATGACATCAACCAGCCGGTCACCGGGATTGATGAGAACGGCAACCCCACCGAAGTGGGCGGCCCCGACGGCACCCAGTTTGGCTACCGCCTCGACCCGGATACGGGCAAGCTGACCTTCAGCGTGCCGGATACCACCCCGGACCCGTTCGGCGGTAACGCCCTGATCGAAGGCAGTGTGGAGCTGTTGTTCCCGCTACCGTTCCTGAAAGATCGCAGCAAGTTGCGCTCGGCCTTCTTCTTTGACGTGGGCAACGTGTTCAACACCAAGTGCTCCAGCAACCAGCTGAACTGCTTCGACATTGATGCGGGTGAACTCCGCTATTCAGTCGGTGTCGGTGTAACGTGGATAACCGGTTTCGGGCCCATGAGTTTCAGCCTTGCCAAGCCGCTCAACGAGTCCCCCGAAGATGAGCGCGAAATTTTCCAGTTCACACTGGGTCGGGGTTTCTGATCATTTTTTCTGACGTTGGAGTGTATTGTGTCTAGAGTCCTTAAAACCGTATGTTTCACTGCCGCTCTGCTGCTGCCGACTTTCGGTTGGGCGCAGGGCAAGATCGCCGTGGTCAATCTGGAGCAGGCCATTCTGCAAACCGACCACGCGCAGAAGCGCCTGACCGCTGAGCGCAACAACGATGCCTACAAGTCCGACAAGGCAGAGTTCGACCGCCTGAAGGACGAGTTGGACAAGATGGTCAAGGATTACCAGAAGGATTCCGCGGTGATGAGTCAGGACCAGCAGCTCTCTGCGCGCCGCAATCTGGCCAGCAAGCAGGCAGACCTTGAGCACGTTGCGGGCAAGTTGCAGCAGACCGAGCAACAGGTCGGCCAGCAACTGCTGCAGGAGATGTCGCCCAAGGTGCAGGAGGTCCTGCAGGAACTCATCACCACGGAAGGTATCGGCCTTCTGCTGCAGCGCGGTTCCGTTATCCACGCGGATGCCGGCTACAGCATCACCGCCAAGGTGACAGACAAGCTCAACCAGGCCTTCACCGAGTAAGCCAGCATGCGCACCCTGGGAGAGCTGGCTGCATTCCTGGGGGCCGAGCTGCGCGGAGATCCGTCGCTGTCGGTGACGGGCATAGCGCCGCTGGGACGGGCCAGTGCGTCCCAGCTGTCGTTTCTGGCCAGCGCGCGCTATCTGGGCCAGTTGCAGCAAACCCGGGCTGCGGCGGTCATCCTGCGTCCCGACCAGGCGGAGCGCTGCCCCGTCGCCTGTTTGCTGGCCGACAACCCCTATCTGGCGTTCGCCCGTGCCACGGCACTGTTCGTAGACGAAACACCCGTTGAAGCCGGCGTACACCCCAGCGCGACGGTGTCGGCGCAGGCAAGGCTGGCACCCGGCGTTTCGGTGGGTGCCAATGTGGTGATTGACGCCGGCGCGGACATCGGGCCCAACGTGGTGCTGGGCGCCAATTGCGTGATCGGTGAACGCTGCAGGATCGGGGCGGGCACCCGCCTGCACGCCAGCGTGGTGCTCTACCGGGATGTGACGATTGGCGAGCACTGTACGCTGCACGCCAATGCGGTGCTGGGAGCCGATGGTTTCGGCTTTGCGCCCAGCCCCGAAGGTTGGCAGAAAATCCACCAGCTCGGTGGTGTGCGCATCGGCAACCGCGTCGAGATCGGCGCCTGCACGACCATTGACCGTGGTGCATTGGAGGATACCGTGGTCGAGGACGGTGCCATCATCGATAATCTGGTACAGATCGCACACAACTGTCACATCGGCAAAAATACCGCGATAGCGGGTTGCACCGGATTGGCGGGAAGCACGATTATAGGGGCGAACTGCACGCTCGCGGGTGGTGTTGGTGTTGTCGGTCACGTTGAGATCTGCGACAACGTGCATATCACAGGCATGACCATGGTCACCAAGTCGATCACCGAGCCGGGTTCCTATTCTTCGGGAACGCCAATGGCCTCCACCCGGGACTGGAAGCGCAGCGCTGTGCGGTTTGCGCAGTTGGACAGCATCCAGAAGCGCCTTGCGGGACTGGAAAAACAGCAACAAGAGTGATCGTGGGGGACCCGCAGCTTGATCATGGATATTTCCGAAATTCGCAACCACCTACCGCACCGCTATCCTTTTCTGCTGGTGGACAGGGTGCTGGAGCTGAACCTCGGCGAGTCCATCGTCGCGTGCAAGAACCTGACAATCAATGAACCCTTTTTCAATGGCCACTTCCCGGAGAAGCCTGTTTTTCCCGGTGTGATGCTGCTTGAAGCCATGGCGCAGGCGGCAGGCATTTTGGGTTTCAAGTCGATGAACAAGACACCGGCCGACGGCTCCATGTACTACTTTGTCGGCGCCGACGACCTGCGTTTCAAGCGCCCCTGTGTGCCGGGGGATCAGGTTATGCTGCGCGCAAAGATTCTGTCGGACCGCCGCGGTATCTGGAAATTTGCGGTCAGCTCCGATGTCGATGGTGCCCTCTGCGCCTCTGCCACCATTCTCTGCGCCGACCGCTGACCCATGATTCACAGTCAGGCCATCGTAGACCCCTCAGCCCGCGTCGCCGACGATGTTGAAGTAGGTCCGTGGACACTGATAGGCCCGGATGTCGAGATAGGCCCGGGGTGCAAGATCGAGTCCCACGTCGTTATCAAGGGCCCAACGCGCATCGGTGCGGGCAACCACATCTATCAGTTCTCGACGATTGGTGAGGCAACCCCGGACCTGAAGTACCGCGATGAGCCCACCTACCTGGTGATCGGCGACAACAACATCATCCGCGAGAATGTGACGATCCACCGGGGCACCGTGCAGGACCGGGCGGAAACGACCATCGGCAACAACAACCTGATCATGGCCTACGTGCACATAGGTCATGACTCCTGTATTGGCAACCACACCATCCTGGTCAACAACACCGCGCTGGCTGGGCACGTTCAGGTGGGTGACTGGGCGATACTCAGCGGTTATACCCTGGTGCATCAGTTCTGCAAGATCGGTGCACACAGCTTCAGCGGCATGGGTACCGCCATTGGCAAGGATGTGCCCGCCTACGTCACCGTCAGTGGCGCACCCGCCGAGGCCAAGACCATCAACATCGAGGGGCTGCGCCGGCGCGGCTTTTCCTCCGAGGCGATCAGCCAGCTCCGGCGCGCTTTCAAGATTGTCTACCGGCAGGGGTTGACGCTGGAACTGGCGATCCAGCGGCTGGAAACCATGTTGCGCGATACGCCCGAGGTGCAGGTGATGATCGACTCCATACGCGCCTCGGAGCGCGGCATCGTCCGCTAGTGGCAGGCAAGCGCCTGCGTGTTGGCATTCTCGCCGGTGAGGCCTCCGGAGATATACTGGGTTCGCGCCTGTTGTCCGCGCTGCGCCGCCGCTACCGTGATCTCGAGGTGGAGGGCATTGGCGGGCCACTGATGCAGGCCGAAGGCCTGAACAGCCTGTTTCCCATGGATCGCCTCTCGGTGATGGGCTTTGTCGAGCCGCTGAAACGTCTGCCGGAGCTGTTGCACATCCGCCGCAGCGTATACCGGCACTTTCTCGCCAATCCGCCCGATGTGTTCATTGGCATCGATTCACCGGACTTCTGCCTGCGCCTGGAGTCGAAGCTGCGTCGGGCGGGCATCAAGACCGTGCATCTGGTCAGTCCCTCGGTCTGGGCCTGGCGCCAGGGGCGTATTCGCAAGATCCGCCGTGCCGTAGACAGGATGTTGTGCCTGTTCCCCTTCGAAACGGCTATCTACCACCAGCACGGTATCGCGGCCGACTTTGTCGGGCACCCGCTGGCGGACGAGATCCCGCTGTTCACCGATCGGGACAGCGCCCGTGCCAGCCTGGGGCTTGCGCAGGAGGGCCGCCTGCTCGCCCTGCTGCCGGGCAGCCGGGGCGGGGAAGTGGCGGCGCTGACGCCCCTGTTCCTGGACGTCGCGCGCCGTCTTGCCGCAGCAGACCCTGAGCTGCAGTTTGCCCTGCCCGCCGCCAACGCCGAGCGTGAGGCGCAGATACGCGGCTTGCTGGAGCCCGCCGGAGGGCTTCCGCTAACGCTTGTCCACGGGCGCTCGCGGGAGGTGATGGCGGCGGCGGATGCCGTCCTGCTGGCGTCTGGCACGGCGACGCTGGAGGCTCTCCTGGTGCAGCGGCCGATGGCAGTGGCCTACCGCATGGCGCCCCTGAGCTGGGCGCTGGTGTCGCGGCTGGTGCGCATTCCCTTCGCGGCATTGCCCAATATCCTGGCGGGGCGCGCGCTGGTGCCGGAACTGATTCAGCAGGCTGCGACCCCCGCCGCGCTGGTCGCAGCGGTTCAGCCGCTGCTGTACAACGCCAAGGTGGCCGCGGAGCAGCGTCAGGCTTTTGCCGCTATTCACCAGTCACTGGCGCTGGGTTTCGGCGAGCGCTGTGCCGATGGCATTGAGGCCGTGCTGGACGAACGCGCGCGATGAACGACCTGCTGGCCCTAGACGGCGCTGCGCCCGGTGTAGCCGGTGTGGACGAAGTCGGTCGCGGACCGCTGGCGGGTGACGTTGTGGCGGCCGCCGTGATCCTGGATCCAGCGCTACCGATTCCCGGCCTGCGCGACTCCAAGAAGCTCAGCCCGCTGCGTCGCGAGGCCCTGGCGCAGCAGATACGCGAACAGTCGGTGGCATGGGCGCTGGGGCGTGCCTCGGTGGCTGAGATCGATACCCTGAACGTACTGCAGGCGTCGCTACTCGCCATGCGTCGCGCGGTAGAGGCACTGGATCCGCAACCGGTCAGCGTGCTGGTCGATGGCAACCGCCTGCCGGTCTGGTCCTACCGGGCAGATGCGGTGATTGGAGGGGACGACCGGGTGGCCTGCATCGCGGCGGCGTCCATTCTGGCCAAGGTACAGCGGGATGCTGAACTGGTTGAGCTGGACCAGCGTTATCCCGGCTACGGATTCGCCAGCCACAAAGGTTACCCCACTGCCCGGCATTTGCAGGCTTTGCAGCGTCTCGGGGTGACACCGGCACACCGTCGCAGCTTTGCGCCGGTCAAAAAACTGTTGCCGGAGACGCACCGGGGGTAAACTGACCCCATGACCGATTTTGTACATCTCAGGCTCCACACCGAATATTCACTGGTAGACGGCATGGTGCGCGTCAAGCCCCTGGTCGAGCGCGTTGCGGCGCTGGGCATGGCGGCGGTAGCGGTCACTGACTGCAGCAATTTCTACGCGCTCATCAAGGTGTACAAGGCGGCTCTGGCAGCGGGCGTGAAGCCGATTTTCGGCGTGGATTTGCGCGTTCTCGACGAGGATGACCCCGAGCGCGCCTACCCGCTCTGCCTGCTCGCCATGAACGATTCCGGGTATCGCAACCTCACCGTGCTTATCTCGCGCGCCTATACCGAAGGCCAGTATCTCGGGGAGCCCTATGTGCACAAGGCCTGGCTGGCGGAGCGCAGTGACGGCCTTATCGCCCTCTCCTGCGGCGCGGCCGGTGATGTGGGGCAGGCACTGTTGGCGGAACGCGCCGCGCAGGCCGAGTCACGGGCGGCTTACTGGATGAGTTTGTATCCCGGTCGCTTTTACCTGGAGGTGCACCGCACGGGGCGTGAGGGTGACGAAACGCACCTGCACGCCGCCGTGGAACTGGCCGGGCGTCTTGCCTGCCCGGTGGTTGCGACCAACGATGTACGTTTCCTGGATGCCAGCGAGTTCGAGGCGCACGAGGCGCGGGTGTCCATCCGCGAGGGGCGTACCCTTGACGACCCGCGGCGGGTGCGGGCCTACACCGACCAGCAGTACCTGCGTTCGCCCGCCGAGATGGCTGAGCTGTTCTCCGATCTGCCGGAAGCCCTGCAGAATTCCGTGGAGATCGCGCGGCGCTGCAACCTGGTCCTGGAACTGGGCAAGCCCTATCTGCCCGACTACCCGGTGCCCGACGGTCTGACGATGGATGCCTATTTCAGGCAGCTCTCCCACGAGGGCCTGGATCGTCGCCTGGCGCGCCTCTTTGACACCGCCAGTCCCGATTTCCCCGAACACCAGGCAAGCTACCGGGCGCGCCTCGACTTCGAACTGGATACCATCATCCAGATGGGTTTCCCCGGCTATTTCCTGATCGTTATGGATTTCATTCGCTGGGCCAAGCAGCATGAGATCCCCGTCGGTCCGGGGCGGGGTTCCGGTGCCGGCTCACTGGTGGCTTATGCCCTGGAAATTACCGACCTCGATCCGTTGCAGTACGACCTGCTGTTCGAGCGCTTCCTCAATCCCGAGCGGGTGTCCATGCCCGACTTCGATGTCGATTTCTGCATGGACCGGCGCGACCGGGTTATCGATTACGTGGCCGACACCTACGGCCGTGAAGCCGTGTCACAGATCATCACGTTCGGCACCATGGCGGCCAAGGCCGTGGTGCGCGATGTGGCGCGGGTGCAGAACAAGCCCTACAGCCTCGGCGACAAGCTGTCGAAGATGATTCCGTTCGAAGTCGGCATGACGCTGGAAAAGGCGCTGGAGCAGGAGGAGGTGCTGCGCGACTTTCTCGCCGAGGACAATCAGGCGCTGGAAATCTGGGATATGGCGGTACAGCTGGAGGGCATCACGCGCAACGTGGGCAAGCATGCCGGCGGCGTGGTGATTGCCCCCTCCCGCCTGACCGACTTTTCCCCGCTGTACTGCGATGAAGCCGGGGGAGGTCTGGTCACCCAGTACGACAAGGGCGATGTGGAAGACGCCGGCCTGGTCAAATTCGACTTCCTTGGCCTGCGCACCCTGACCATCATCGACTGGGCGGTGCGCATGATCAACGCCGTGCGGGCACAGCAGGGTGAGGAGCCGCTGGATATCAGTGCAATTCCCCTGGACGATGCCGCGAGCTTCAGGCTGCTGCAGGCGGCGGAGACCACGGCGGTATTCCAGCTGGAATCGCGCGGCATGAAAGACCTGATCAAGCGCCTGAAGCCGGACTGTTTCGAGGACATCATCGCCCTGGTTGCGCTGTTCCGCCCCGGGCCGCTGCAATCGGGCATGGTGGACAACTTCATCAACCGTAAACACGGACGGGAGAAGATCTCCTACCCGGACCCTGAATACCAGCATGTGTTGCTCAAGCCCATCCTGGAGCCCACCTACGGCATCATCCTGTACCAGGAGCAGGTCATGCAGATTGCCCAGGAACTCGCGGGCTACAGTCTCGGTGAAGCCGATCTGCTGCGCCGTGCCATGGGCAAGAAGAAACCGGAAGAAATGGCCAAGCAGCGTGCCGTGTTTGAAGAGGGGGCACGCAGCAAGGGCATAGACGGCGAGCTGGCCATTCGTATTTTTGACCTGGTGGAGAAATTTGCCGGTTACGGTTTCAACAAGTCGCACTCCGCGGCCTACGCCCTGGTGTCCTACCAGACCGCCTGGTTGAAAACCCATTACCCGGCGCATTTCATGGCGGCGGTCATGAGCTCGGAACTGCAGAACACGGACAAGATCGTGGTGTTTGTCGAGGAGTGCCGGGCCATGCAACTGGCGCTACGGCTGCCGGATGTGAACGAAGGGCAGTACATGTTCACGGTGGACAGCCGCAACGAGATTATCTACGGGCTCGGCGCCATCAAGGGGCTCGGTGAGGGCCCGGTGGAGAACCTGCTGCGGGCGCGCGAGGAGGGCGGCCCCTTTCGCGACCTGTTCGACTTCTGCGCGCGCACCGACCCGCGCAAAGTCAACCGGCGGGCGATCGAGGCCCTGATCCGTGCCGGTGCCTTTGACCGGCTCGGCACAGACCGCTGGGTGTTGCTCGCGGCGTTGGACGATGCACTGAAAACCGCCGAGCAGAGTGCCAGCAATCGCGAGTGTGGTATCGCGGACCTGTTTGGCGAGGTCGTGTCCGATACGACCCGCACAGCGGGCGATGTCTATGCCGCGTTCCACGCCGTGCGGCCCTGGTCGGTGCGTGAGCGACTCACTGGGGAAAAGGACACGTTGGGGCTGTACGTCACAGGTCATCCCATCGATGAGTACGCGGAGGAGGTGCGACGCTTCGCACCAACGCTGATCGCGGATTTGCGCGCCGACAAGCAGGGCAGCCAGATGCTGGCCGGACTCATCGTCGCCAGCCGCACCATGAAGACCAAGCGCGGCGACACCATGGCGATTCTGCAGCTGGACGATCGCAGCGCGCGCATCGAGGTGACGGTCTACCCGGAAACCCTCAGCGAAAAACGCGAGCTGCTGGTTAAAGACCAGATCGTGATTGTCGAGGGCAACGTGGCACACGATGACTATTCTGGCGGTCTGTCGGTGCGGGCCAAGGACGTACACAGCCTGCAGGCGGTGCGCGAGTCCCACGCAGCGGAGCTGACCATCGAGGTCAGCCAGGCGGCTCTCGATGACGCCCTGGCAGACCGGCTGGCGCAGGCGCTTGCCGCAGCCGGGGGAGGGCGCTGTCCGGTCTCGGTGTGGTATGAACAGCCCGCTGGTCGCGCGCGCATTCGACTGGGTGAGCGCTGGTCGGTCACGCCCAGCGACGAGCTCCTGCAACAGCTGCGCGACTGTGTGGGCCAGGAACAGGTGGCGCTGCAATACGGCTGATCCCGCTGTCCGCGTGGCAATGGAAGCCGGTTCGAACTGCTGCACTGCCCGGCAGTCTCTCACCGGTTTCGTTTGCTCTGGCTTCGCTGCCTGCCCAGAATGACCCAGTTGCTGAACAAGCACTTCCCACATAACAACAGAGGAACAGGTCCATGCTGCTGCAGGATAAGGTTGTCATCGTCTCAGGTATTGGTCCCGGACTGGGTCAGGAATTGTCTACGTTGGCCGCAAAGGAGGGTGCCAGCGCGGTGGTACTCGCGGCACGCACGCCCGCCAAGCTGGATACCGCAGAGGCGGAAATCCAGGCGCTGGGCCTGGGTACCCGGGTGCTCAAGGTGGTCACCGACATCGCCGACAATGCACAGTGCCAGGCGCTCGCCGAGGCAACGGTGGCGGAGTTTGGTCGCATCGATGTGCTGTTCAACAGCGCCTACGATCCCGGCAGTTTCGAACCCATTGCGGAGGCCGACCTGAATGGCTGGCGCCGCAGTATGGAGGTCAATTTCTTTGGCACCATGCAGCTGACACAGGCCTGCATTCCCGCCCTGCGTGCGGCGGGGGGTGGTGCGATTGTCATGATTGCCACTATGGTCGAGCACAAGCCGCTGGCGACCCAGGGTGGCTACGGGGCCTCCAAGTCCGCCCTGCGCGCGGCCACCAAGCACCTGGCGCTGGAACTGGGGGGCGACAATATCCGCGTCAACAGCTGCCACATGGGCTGGATGTGGGGGCCCGCTGTCGAGGGGTACTTCGACTGGCAGTCCCAGGCGTCGGGTCGCAGCAAGGACGAGTTGATCGCCGAGGTCACGCGCAGCATTCCGCTGGGCCATATCCCCGACGACGGCGACTGCGCCAAAGCCGCGGTATTCCTCGGCTCTGACTACGCGCGCGTGGTGACGGGAGCTGCGCTGGATGTCAATGGCGGTGAGTTCATGCCGATCTGACAGGGAGAACGGGCTGGTGTTTTACGGTTGGTGGTTGGTCGGCGTTGCGTTCCTGGTGCTCATGGTCAGCAACGGCAGCATCATGTATTCCTACAGTGTGGTTGCGGTGCCCGTGGGCGAGGCTTTCCAGGCCAGCCGGATGACCATGATGCTGGGTATGACGGGGATGACGCTGGCCGGTGGTCTGATCTCGCCGTTTCTGGGCGGTATGATCGACCGCGGATCACTGCGCGGGATGATGTTAATCGGTGCGCTGGGTCTTGCGTCGGGCTATCTGTTGTTATCCTTCACCACCGCCAGCTGGCAGGTGCCGCTGGTCTATGCCGGGCTGATGGTGCTGGGCATCAACCTGCTCGGCCCGTTGACGACCTCAACCCTGCTGGCGCGCTGGTTTACGCGTCGTCGCGGCATGGCCCTGGGTGTTGCCGCAGTCGGCACCTCGGTCGGTGGTTTCGTATTCCCGCCGTTGGTGCAGTGGCTGATCGATACCTACGAGTGGCGCAACGCGCTGCGTATCCTCGGCGTGGGCACGCTGCTGGTGACCCTGCCAGCGGTGTGGATGGTGGCCAACCGTCCCGGCGATCGTGGCCTGCACCCCGACGGTGATGCGCCGCCCTCCGGCCCCGCATTTGCGCCGCCGCCTTTGTCCACGGCAGCGCTGCTGCGCGAGCGGAATTTCTGGCTGGTGGCGATGGCGATGGGCCTGCTGTTCGGCGTGTATTCGGCGGTGCTGGCAAATCTGGTACCGTTCGCGTTGGGTGTGGGCTCTCCGGCCGAGCGGGCGGCATTTCTGGTGTCCGCCATCGCCCTGGCGGGCATTGTGGGCAAGCTTGGCTTCGGCACCATCGCCGACCGTCTCGACCTGCGCGTGGCACTGGGTGCATCCATGATGCTGGTGATGGTGGGCGTGGCCTGCTACCTGTTGGGTGACACCTACACGTTGCTACTGGCAGGCAGCGTCAGTCTTGGCCTCGCCGCCGGCGGGATGCTGCCGGTCTGGGGTTCGCTGCTGGCGGTGTTGTTCGGGGCGGCCAATTACGGGCGCGTCATGGGCCTCATGAACCCGGTGATCATGCCATTGACGCTGGTGGGGCCGCCTCTGGCGGGGCTGATCTACGACAGCAGTGGCAGCTATGCAGGTGCATTTGTCGGGTTTATCGGCGCTCTGCTCATCGGACTCGCGCTGCTGCCCCTGATTCGCCTGCCTGCGGCTGGCGATCACAGCGCCTGAGCGCAGCACCGTGTTCAAGGTTTATGCAACGACACCGGAATCCATGGGCCCCTGTGGCATTGCCGCGCACGCGGCCCGGGCTGAGGCCATGGGGTTTGATGGGTTGCATGTCCCCGATGCCATCCACGACGGTCTGTTGCTGGCAGCGCTGGCGCTGCAGGCGACGCGACGTCTGCGTGTGGGCACCTCGGTGCTGGTGGCGTTTCCGCGCAGCCCGATGACCGTCGCGGTGGCCGCCTGGGATTTGCAGCAACTCTCTGGTGGACGCTTCGAGCTGGGTCTCGGCACCCAGATCAAGCAGAACATCGAACAGCGGTATTCGGCGCGTTGGGATTCACCCGTGCCACAGTTGCGCGAGTATGTGCAGTCATTGCGCGCTATCTTCGACAGTTTCCAGCACGGTACACCCCTGCGCTTCGAGGGTGAGCATTACCGGTTTACCCGCTTGCAGCCCTTCTTCAATCCAGGCCCTATCGCGCATCCGGACATCCCACTGCTTTGTGGCGCGGTGGGGCCCGCCATGACGCGCATGGTGGGCAGGATCGCGGATGGTATGATCACCCACCCCACGAATACGCCCCCTGAGTACCTCCGGACAGTGTGCTTGCCCCGCCTGCGCGACGGTCTGGAGCGCGCCGGACGTGATCCCGCAGCGCTGCGGCTGATTCTGGGGCCGCTGGTGGCCACCGGCGTCGATGAGCAGGCGGTGGCGCAGCAGTGGGAACAACAGCGCCGTTTGCTGGGGTTCCTGTATTCAACCCCGGCCTACTGGCCGAGCCTCGAGCTGTTTGGCTGGCAGGCGCGCGGTGCCGAACTGCAGGCACTGACCCGGGAGGGGCGCTGGCAGGATCTCCCCGCCGTCGTCACCGACGAGATGCTCAGTGCCTTCGTGCCACGGGGTTCTTACGCGGAAATCGCGGAGGTGCTGCGCGCACGCTATGCCGGGCTTGCCGACAGCATCACTTTCCCGATGCCGCAGGACACTGCCCAGGATACACAGGCCGCCGCCGCCATTGCCAGATTGCGAGCTTGAGGTTTTGGGGGCTGTTTGACCGCCTCGCTCGCGGGCGGGACAATGCGCGTAGACCCGGCTGGAACCCACCATGCGCGAATATCTGATTTCGGCCCCCATGAATGAGCTGCTGCTGGCGCTTTCGCGAGGCCCGCTAGCAGACCCTCCCTGGCAGGCGTTTCTGCGCCTGCTGGGGGAGGCGCTGGATGCCGACTACGTCACGCTGATCCTGCGCGCACCGCGCGAGGGGGATAGCGGGCTGGTCATCAATTCCGTGGTGCTCTCCCCGGACGCGGTGAACGCCTATAACGAGAGCTACTTTGCCCTAGACCCCTTCGTGAACCTGCCGCCGGGTGAGGTCTTCACCGTGGATGCCTTTATGCCCCCCGGCGAGTACTACCAGTCAGCCTATTTCCGGCAATACGTGGAGCCCACCGGTATCAGGCATATTATGGGTGCAGATCTGGGTGATGAACTCGGCAATACCGCACGCCTGCGCTTTGCCCGGGTCGCAGGACGGACCAATTTCGCGGCACCGGAGCGCGAGCTCGCCCGCTGCCTGTTGCCCCATATTCAGCAGACGATCCGTCTGCACGCGCGCATCGCGCGGGTGGAGAGCGAGCGTACGCTGTTCGCGGCAGCGGTGGACCGCATGGCGCTGGGTGCGTTCATTCTGGACCGGCGGGCGCGGATTCGACACAGCAACAGCGCCGGCGAGCGCCTGCTGGCTGAAGGCCGCTGGCTGACGCAGCACGAGGGGCAGCTGCGCCTGGTGCATCGTAGCGACCAGCAGGCATTCCGGGAGTGCCTGGATGATGTCATGCAGGCGCACCTGCGTGGGGAGCCAGGCCTGGTCAAGGCCCTCCGGCTGGACAGTGGCAGCAGTCCGGGCCCCGGCCTGCTGATGCGGCCACTGCCGTTGGTGGCAGCACCGGATGGCAGCCGCAATCCGTCCGTGGCCGTTTTTGTGTCGGATCCGGAATATCAGCGCGAAGCACCGGTGGATGTGTTGATGACCCTGTTCGGGCTGACCCGTGCCGAGGCCACCCTGAGCCTGCTACTGGCGGGGGGCGCAACGCTGGACGAAGCCTGCGTGCGCCTGCACATTTCCCGCAACACTGGGAAATCCCATCTCAGCGCCATCTTTTCGAAGACGGGTGTCACCCGGCAGACGCGTCTGGTACAACTGATTCTGAGCAGTGTCGCCCCAATGGGCGACTAGGTCATTCTGGAGGCTACTTTTTTATGTCACAGGAACACGCTATCGAGGCGGCGGCTTTTCGTCGCCTGCTATCCCATCTGGATCAGCGCAAGGATGTGCAGAACATCGATTTGATGAACCTTGCCGGGTTCTGCCGCAATTGCCTCGCCAACTGGTATGCGGAAGCGGCGGCGGAGGAGGGTGTGGCGCTCAGCCGCGACGAGGCGCGGGAGCGTATCTATGGCATGCCCTACGACGAGTGGAAAGCGCGCTACCAGACCGAGGCGACGCCGGAGCAACTGGCGGCGCTGCAGGCAGGTCGCTAGAGCTCCCGGAGCTGGCGGAAGTAACCGAACCGGGTGCTGTAGGGTTCCAGCGCGCGATCGGCAGTGGCCTGCAGCAGGCTGGCGATGGAGCCAATGGGCTGGCGGGGATCGCTGGGCGCGGCGAGCAGGTGGTGCCCGAGCTCCTGCAGTCCGGAGCCGATCACCGAGGCGCTTTCCACCGTAGCCTGAATAAACAGCATCTCCGCGACTACAACGTCGCCCACGGTGCGCCGAAAGCGTTCTTCTGCGTTAAATTCGCTGTTCATTCTGCGGATCTCCCTGAAAGCTCAAGCCCTGTTGCGGTGCGCCGATGCACCATCGCCGTGCGTTGCCAGCCCCTCAGCACCCTGTGGAGGCCCGAAAGGCCCACCGTCTCCGGATTGCAGCAAAGTCTGTGCCAGCTGGCGGAGCGCAGCATAGCGGCATAGTGTGACAAAGCAATGTACGAAGCCGGGATTTTTACCGCTCTGGCTGGGTGGCGACGTTCTGCGGTGCCTGGGGTCGCTCGCCCAACCCGGGCAGCAGGCGTCGGGCGAGCCCTGCACAGTCTTCCCCGATCAGGTAAAGCGCGGGCACCATGAGCAGCGTGACCAACAGCGCAAACAGCACGCCGAAGGCCAGCGACAGGACTGCGGGTTTGAGGAATTGTGCGTCGGTGGAGCGCTCCGCCATGATGGGCAGCAGGCCCACGAAGGTAGTCACTGTGGTCAGCAGAATGGGCCGGAAACGGGCGACCCCTGCCTCCAGCACAGCGTCAGCCGCGGATGCGCCGCGCTCACGCAAGCGGCGGATGTAGTCCACCAGCACCAGGTTGTCATTCACCACCACACCCGCCGCGGCGCCGATGCCGAAGTACGAGAACAGCGCCATGGGGGTTGCGAACAGCAGGTGTCCGTAGACGGCGCCCATGAAGCCGAAGGGAATCGCCGTCATGATCAGCAGGGGCAGCGCGTAGGAGCGGAAGGCCACGGCGATCAGCGCATACATGGCGAAGAGCGCTACTGCGTAGAGGGCGATGATTTCGTCAAAGAACGCCTGTTCGGTTTCCTGCTCACCACCGCGCAGGATCACCAGGTCCGGATAACGCTCCTGCAGTACGGGCAGGAAGTTCTCCTTGAGGTCCTTGTTCATGTCGCTGACCAGCTCCGGTGCGGCCTCCGCTGAGATGCGCACCATGCGCTCGCCGTCCTGGCGCTGGATCCGGTCCACAGCGTTGTTGACCTCCACATCTACCACGGCGAGCAGGGGGATTTCACGTCCGTCCGCGGTCCTCACCCGGAAGCTGTCAAGGCTTGCAAGCTGTGCGCGCAGTTCCGCAGGGTAGCGCAGCATCACCCGGACATCACCGTGCTCCCTGGGCAGGCGTTGAATTTCCTCGCCATAATAGGCCTGGCGTACCTGGCGCGATACATCGGCAAGGCTGATGCCCAGTTTCTCGGCGCCCGGACGCAGGCTCAGGTGTATTTCCTCACTCCCGGCCCGCAGGCTGTCGCGCACGTAGTAACTGCCCTGATAGCTGCGCAGTTGGGCCTGCAGGTCGTTGCTCGCAGCGCGCAGGACGTCCAGGTCCCGGTGCCGCAGCACCCAGGTGATGGCCGCGCCCTGGTCGTTAAGGGTGTAGCTGACTTCGATCTCTTCCGCATCCGGGATGTCGCCCACCAACTCGCGGAAACGCTCGGCGGTCTCGCGGGCAGACAACGCCCGTTCTTCCGGTGGCGACAGGCTGACGATGGCGATCACACTGTCGCGTCGGGAGCGCGTATACCAGCCCTCCACCAGGGAGCCGCTGCCACCCTCGGCGGCGGCCTGTGACTCCACTTCGGCAATCAGCTGCTTCTCGGCTTCCTGCAGCCGCGCCAGGACGGCCAGTGAGCGGGAGTAGGGGGCACCGCTGGGCATCACCACATTGATGTGAACCTGTTCGTTCTGCACCTCGGGGAAAAAGGTGAACTTGACCCAGCCGGCACCGAACACGCCAAGGCTGAGGATGAAGGCTGCGGTGAACAGGCTGGCGGTCAGGTAACGGTAGTCGGTCCCCAGCGCAAGCAGGCGGCGATAGCGGGTGTTGGCAAAAGCGACGATACCCTCTTCGAAGCGTCGCTGGCGCAGCCGCCAGGGGCCGAGGTGTTCACGGTGTTCCAGGTGGCGCAGGTGGGCCGGCAGTATGCAGAATGCCTCGATCAGGGAGATGGTCAGCGCCGCGGTAATGACGATGGAGAACTGGCGCGTCATGTTGCCGCCTTCGATGTCCACGAAAAACCAGGGCGCGAAGGCGATCATGGTGGTGAGCACCGCGAACACCACGGGGCGCGCGACGGCATAGGCGCCGTCAATCGCCGCGTCGATGCCGCCGCCGGCGTGGGCATGCTGGTGAATGCTCTCGCCCACGACAATGGCATCGTCCACCACAATGCCCAGTACCAGCAGGAAGGCGAACGTGGACATGACATTGAGCGAGACATCGTTGGCTGGCAGGACCGCGAAGGTGCCCACAAAGGCGACTGCAATACCGGCAGTTACCCACAGGGCAACCTTGGGGCGCAGTGACATGATCAGGACGAGAAATACCAGCATCAGCCCCAGCCAGGCCGAACTGCCTATCAGGTCCATGCGGCTTTCATAGATGTCTGCAGTATCAAACCAGAGGGTAAGGCTGATTCCCGCGGGGAGCGTGGGGCGCGTTTTCTCCATCCACGCCTTGACCGCCGCGCTGGCCTTCACGACCTGCATGTTGTCGGTTGACAGGATCTGTATGAGGACCGCGGGCTCGCCGTTCAATGTGGCCAGAATTTCATTTTCTTCGTAGCCGTCAATCACCCGGGCGACATCGCCGATGCGCACGGTGGCGCCCTCTGCATTCTGGCGCAGCACGATCTGGCTGAAGTCCTCGCTGTTGTCGGCAAGATTGCGCGCGCGCAGCCGCACATCACCCGTAGCGGTCCTGACCTGGCCAGAGGAGAGGTTGATGGAGCTGCCACGGATCGCGCTGGCGACCTCATCGAAACTGACGCCGAAGCGCAACATGGCGGCCTGGGACAGCTCGATAGTGACTTCCTCGCGGCGCGTGCCGAACAGCTCGACCAGTGAGATCCAGGGGAGTGCGGCCACCTCGTCGCGCAGGTCCTCGGCCAGTCGCGTGAGCTCACGTTCGCTGACCTCGCCGTGCACGGCCACGCGGATCATCTCTTCGCGGAAGTCGCTGCGTTTCACCCGCGGGGGCTCGATGTCCCGCGGCAGCGCAGTCACTGCATCCACACGATTCTTTACATCGTTCAGGAATTGCTCGAGGTCCACGCCGGGCCAGGTGCTGACCTCCAGCCTGGCAAGACCCTCGGAGGCCGTAGAGGAGACGCGTTTGACATTGTCGAGGTCATCGAGAGACTCCTCGATACGCAGTACGACCTGCTCCTCGACCTCCTGCGGGGCTGCCCCCGGCCAGGTGACCTCAATCTCGACCTGGTTGATCTCAAAGCGGGGAAAGGCCTCGCGCTCCATACTCACGAAACCGAGGGCGCCAGCGAGCAGGATGCCCACCATCAGCAGGTTGGCAGCGACCGGATTGTGTACCCACCAGCCGATAAACGCGCGCATTCAGCCGTTCCCCGATTCGGCGATTGCCGACAGTGCCATGCCCTGCACCGGGTTGCGGATGGCCGAGGTAATCACCTGTTCGCCGGGTTGCAGACCATTGCCGATCACTACGCGCGTGGCGCTGCGCGACAGCACCTCGACATCCCGGGTAGCCAGCAGGCCACTGCTATCCAGCACATGCACTTTGTTTCCCGGTCGCAGGGCGGCGGGGGGAATCAGCAGGGCGGCGTCCAGTGTGCGGCCGGGGATGGTCGCCTCTACGAACAGCCCGGCGGCCAGCGGCATGCCCTCTGCCGACGCCCCACGCCCGTAGGGTTCCTGGACTTCGGCCATGGCGTACAGCATGCGAGAACCGGGATCGATGGCGGCATCGAGTCGCCGTAGTTGCCCCTGCCACTGATGCTGTCGACCGGCCACGATAGCGCTGAGGATCACCGGAGGCTCCTGCCCTGGCGCTGCGGTGTAGCCGATGGGCAGGTCGAGGGCTGCGAGCTGATCGTCACTGAGTGGCAACCGGATCTCCACGCGGTTGGTGGCAAATGCCCGGCCCAGCGGTGTGCCCGGGGTGACGTACTGGCCGACATTGACCAGGGTGCTCAGCAGGCGCCCGTCGAATGGCAGGTGAACCCGGGTGCGCTGGAGATCGAGTTCAGCCTGCTCAAGGCGGGCGCTCGCCGCTTCCAGCATGGCCCGGGCCTCTGTGAGCTGTGGTTGCTTCAGGGCCAGCGGGGAGGCGTTCGGTTCGTTGCGCAGTTGCTTGCGCGCCACATCGGCATCGGCCAGGGCCTGCTGCACCCTCACCTCGGCCTCGGCCACGGCGGCACGGGCCTCGCTCAGCGCGAGTCGGTAGTCGGTATCTTCGATCTGCAGCAGAGTCTCGCCGGCGGCGACGCGGCCGCCCTCGGTAAACTCCGGAGATACCGCGACAATCCGCCCGCCTACCTGTGTCACCAGGTCGAGTTCGGTTGCAGCCCGCACTTCACCCTGTGTCCGGACACTCAGCTGCGTCTGCTCGGCACGCACCGTAGCGGTGAAAACGCTGATCGGACGCACCGGTGTTGTGTCCTGTTCGGGCTCCGGCGCGGCGGCGTGCAGCGCTGCGTAGCCCGCGAGGGCGGCAGCGATGACCAGCACCGGGAGTAGTTTGCTTTTCATTGTTATTGGCATGGCATGCACCTGTGCTTCGCGAATACCGGGTTCTGGCACCTGCATGCCAGCAGCTCGGGTAAGCAACCCTCTAATCAGACGGTTTGTCACGGCGTTGACGCAATGCGATTGTAAATTTTTCACACATTCGCGAGGCTTGTGCCCCCAGTGTGGCGATTCCCGCCAATCAGGCTTCGCTGGCAGTGTTCCACCGGCTGCGCCGCTCGCCGGGTTGAATTTCCTGCGGTAACACGAACCAGCGCAGTGCTTCGTTGCTGTCGCTCAAGATCAGCGGCGCAGCTGTTGGATTGGCGAGTGGTTCCTGCAGTAGGCGTTCTGCCTGCTGCAAGTGGGTATCCAGTGGCCTGGCGGCTGTTTCGGGCGGCCGCGGTTGCGTGTTCAGCCAGCTGAGACCAGTGAAGGGCGGCGGCGTCTGCTGCTGCGCGCGGTGGTGGCGCCAGACCCCGTGGCTCGCGTGCCACGCGTACTGGGGCAGCATACGCCATCCGTGCTCTGCGACCAGTTCAAAGGCACGCAGCAGGTATTCCAACTCCGCTTCGTCAATAAAGTAATTGAAGTTCACGCGGACCCAGCCTGGCCGCATCAGGCTGTCGCCATTGGTGATTGCGGTCTCGAACTGCTGGCTGCGTTCGCTGTCGATGCCCAGCAGGCTATGGGCATAGGGCCCGGCGCAGGAGCAGCCGCCGCGTACCTGAATGCCAAACAGGTCGTTGAGCAGTGCCACCACGAAACCGTGGTGCAAATCACGCTGACCGTGGCGAAACCGCAGCGAAAAAATAGGCAGGCGCGCAGCAGATGACGGGCCGAGTACCTCGAGATTGGCACAGTTGCGGAAGCGTGCGAGAGCACGGGCCGCGAGGTCTGCCTCGCGGGCCGCGATGGTATCCGTCCCGACGGCCTGCTGCAGGGAAAATACCAGGCCGGCGCGGATGGACTCGACGATGGCCGGCGTGCCGCCCTCCTCACGGCGCTCAATATCCCGGGCGTAGACGTGGCCCGTGGCATTGACCCAGCTTACGGTACCGCCCCCGACGGTGGCCGGCACCCGGTTCTGGAACAGCGCGTTCTTGGCAACCAGGACGCCGGGGGTGCCCGGGCCGCCGACGAACTTGTGGGGCGACAGGAAAATGGCGTCCAGCGGATCCGCGCCGTTCATGTCGATGGCGACGTAGGGTCCGGCGGCAGCATAATCCCAGAAGGCGAGTGCGCCGTGCTCTTTCAGCAGGCGAGTAATGCCCGTGACATCGCTCTTGATACCCGTGACGTTGGAGGCGGCGGAGAAGCTGCCAATCTTGCGTTTGCGCGCTGCGTATTTCTGCAGGGCTGCGGCGAGGCAGGCCTGGTCAATGCCTCCTGCAGCGTCGAGCGGAATGACCTCGACGGTGCACAGGCTCTCGCGCCAGGGCAGTTCGTTGGAGTGGTGCTCATAGGGGCCGATGAACACCACCGGCCGGTCTTCCAGCGGGATAGCCTGCGCGAGCGAGTAGCGGTCGGCGAGATCAGCCGGTAGCCGCAGGTTCAGGATATCAATGATCTTGTTGATGGCGGCTGTCGCGCCGGACCCACAAAAAATGACCCTGTCCTGAGCGCCCGCGTTGACCGCGTCGCGAATCATGGTGCGAGCCGCTTCCCGCAGCGCGGTGGTACGCGCGCCTGTGAATGCAGTTTCTGTATGTGTGTTGGCGTAGAAAGGCAGCACTTCGTCGCGGATGTAGTCTTCAATGAAGCTCAGGCTGCGGCCCGAGGCGGTGTAGTCGGCATACACCAGCGGCTTTTCACCGAAGGGCGTGGCAATGCTGTGCTGTCTGCCGATGACGGCATCGCGTATGCGGGCAATGAGAGAAGACATGGGGTTGCTCCTGGCAGGTGGTGGATGGGCCCGATCGAGGTAGCCAGTGTACGCCCGTAGTGCCGGTACATTGTCCGAAAATGTGCGTAAAAAATCGAATAGAAGGGAATAGTATTCCGATAATTGGGCATAATACGAAATTATTGTCCTTTACTGGAGTTGTCCATGGTCGTGCTCGATAATCAGGATAAACAGCTGCTGAGGCTGCTGCAGGGGGATGCATCGCTGTCGGTCGGTGACCTCGCCGAGCGTGTGGCGCTGTCCAAGTCGGCATGTTGGCGCCGGTTGCAGAAGCTTGAGGAGGCATGTGTGATACGGCAGCGCGTCACGCTGCTCGATCCGGCCAGTATCGGCCTTGGGCTCACGGTATTTATCACCATTCGCACCAACCAGCACAATGCGGCCTGGGTGGAGCAGTTCCGACAGATTGTGCAGGAAGTGGAGGGCGTGCTGGAGGTTTACCGGCTGGGCGGGCAGCTCGATTACCTGTTGAAAGCGGTGGTTGCGGATATGCCCGGCTACGACAGGTTGTACCAGCGCCTGATCGCTGCCGACCTGTTTGACGTCTCGGCAAGTTTTGTCATGGAGGAAATCAAGGCGACCACGGCGTTGCCGCTGGGGTAAGAGGCCGCCGGTCGCTGACCGGCGGCCCCGGGGTCAGGCAAAGTTCTTGTTCACGAAGTCCCAGTTAACCAGGGCCCAGAAGGCGTCCAGGTACTTCGGGCGCGCGTTGCGGTAATCGATGTAGTAGGCGTGCTCCCACACGTCAACAGTGAGCAGCGGTGTCACGCTGCTGTCGGTGAGCGGTGTTTCGGCGTTGCTCGTGTTGACAATTGCGACGGTGCCATCGCTGTTTTTCACCAGCCAGGTCCAGCCGGAGCCGAAATTGCCGACGGCGGCATCGGTGAAGGCCTTCTTGAACTCGGCAAAGGAGCCGAAAGCGGCGTTGATTGCAGACGCGACCGTGCCTGTGGCTTCACCGCCGCCATTCGGGCTCAGGCACTCCCAGTAAAAACTGTGGTTCCAGACTTGAGCAGCGTTATTGAAAATGCCGCCGGAACTGGTCCGGATCACTTCCTCCAGCGACTTGCCTTCAAACTCAGTGCCGGGAACCATGCCATTGAGCTTTTCGACATAGGTGTTGTGGTGTTTGCCATAGTGGTAATCGAGCGTCTCGGCTGAGATATGGGGTGCGAGAGCGTCGCGTGCGTAGGGCAAAGCGGGAAGTTCAAAAGCCATGTTGTTGCCTCCGGAATGTTCAGAAGTCGTGGGTTGTCCATCGTCCAGACGGTGTTTTGTGTCGTCGGCGCATCACTGAAACGCCGCCGCTGTTATTGGAGGAGGTCCAGCGAGGTGCGCGATTATAGCGTTTTTGCCCTGCTGCTGGCCAGTTTGCGGCGAGCAGCGCGTCGCCACGGCGCAGGCGCGGTCATTGTGCGTGGTTGCCCGAATGCATTATGGTAGGTCGAGGGCCTGAACTTCTCGCACCGGCCCGGTGCGCTTGCATGAGGTGTCCTGCCATGTTGCTGTCGATTGTCCTGTTTATCCTGCTCCTGTTGACCGTGTTGCTGTTGCGTCCCTCGCTGGCCGCCGGCTCGCTGCTGGTCGGCCTTGGGGCTTTCGTCCTGTCGCTGGGCGAGGGCGGGATGTGGCTGGTTTTCCTGCCCACGCTGGCCGTGCTCCTGCTGCTGAATGTTGCATCCTGGCGCAGGGAGTACCTGGTTGCCCCGGTATACCGGCTGCTGCGCAAGGCCATGCCGCCGATGAGCAGCACCGAACGTGAGGCTCTGGAGGCGGGCACCACCGGCTGGGACAAGGCGCTGTTCAGCGGGCAGCCCGACTGGCAGGCCTTCAGCGCCCTGCAGCCGCCGGCGCTGACCGAGAGCGAGCAGGCGTTTCTGGACAACGAAGTTGAAACCCTGTGCGGGATGATTTCGGAGTGGGATGTTCACCAGCGGCAGGATCTCTCCCCGGACGTCTGGGAGTATCTGCGTGACAAGGGGTTCTTTGGATTGATCATTCCCGAGGAATTCGGTGGGCGTGATTTCAGTCCCTATGCCCAGAGCCGCATCATGGCGAAGATCGCCAGCCGTTCCATCACCGCCGCTGTCACGGCTATGGTGCCGAATTCGCTTGGGCCGGGCGAGCTGCTGGTCAAGTACGGTACCGAAGCGCAGAAGCAGCGCTGGCTGCCCGGCCTTGCAGACGGTAGCGAACTGCCCTGCTTCGGGCTGACCGGTCCGGAGGTGGGTTCGGACGCCGGCGCGATCCCGGATGTCGGTGTGGTCTGCAAGGGCGAGTTCGAAGGCCAGGAGGTGATCGGCCTGCGCCTCAATTTTCACAAGCGCTGGATTACCCTGGCGCCGGTGGCGACTGTGGTGGGGCTGGCCTTCAAACTGCAGGATCCGGAGGGCCTGCTGGGTGACCCGGACAAGTCAGATTATGGCATCACCTGTGCCCTGTTGCCGGCGAATCACCCCGGTGTTGAAATCGGCCGCCGGCACAACCCGGGCGCGCCGTTCATGAACGGCCCCATCATGGGCGAGGACGTGTTCATTCCCGTCGACTGGATTATCGGTGGGCCCGCAATGGCCGGCAAGGGCTGGCGCATGCTCATTGAGTGCCTCGGCGCCGGGCGGGGCGTGTCCCTGCCAGCGCTGTCCACCGCGAGCGGTGCGATGTGTTACCTCATGGTTGGCGCCTACGCACGTATACGCAGGCAGTTCAACATGGAAGTGGGCAAGTTCGAGGGCGTACAGGAGGCCACGGCTGAAATAGCGGCGGGAGCCTACACGCTGGAGGCAATGCGGGAACTGGTCACGCGCTCCCTGGAAGATGGCACGCCTTCGGTCATGACCGCCATGGCGAAATACCACGCAACCGAGTTGATGCGCACGCTGGTCAACCACGGTATGGATGTTGTGGGCGGTCGCGGCATCCAGTTGGGGCCGCGCAACTTCTTGGCCGCGGGCTACCACGCGCTGCCCGTTGCGATAACGGTAGAGGGCGCCAATATCCTGACCCGGTCCCTGATGATCTTTGGTCAGGGTGCGATGCGCTGCCATCCTTATCTGTTTGATGAGATGCAGACCCTTGAAGCGGAGGAGATCCACGAAGGCCTGCGCGAGTTTGAACCGTTGCTGATGGGGCACCTTGGTCACGCGGGGAGTAATTTTGCCCGCCTCGTCACGCTGGGCCTGAGCGGCGCGTACTTCAGCGCGGTGCCTGCCGGGGCCGATGACTTCAGCAAGCGCTGGTACCAGCGTATCAATCATCTGAGTGCCGCCCTGGCCATCTGCGCCGATGTGGCACTGGGCGTGCTCGGTGGCGACCTCAAACGCCGCGAATTGCTGTCCGCCCGACTGGGTGATGTGCACAGCCAGTTGCTTATCGCCAGCAGCCTGTTGAAGTTCCATGCCACCCAGCCGCGCAGCGAGGAGGCTGATGCGCACGCGGCCTATGCGCTGCAACGCGCGCTGCACCTCGCCCAGGAAGCGCTGGTTGCCTACTGCGCAAACTTCCAGCCTCGCGCTCTGGGACTTGCGCTGCGTGCCCTGTGTCTGCCCCTGGGCCGCATCTACCCGGCGCCAGACGACAACAGCATACGCAACCTGGGTGACCTGGTGATGGCGCCCAACCCGGTGCGCAGCATGCTTGCCGAGCGGGTCCACCTGAGTGTTGATCCCGAGGATGCGGTGGGGCGGGTGGAAAGCACCTACCAGATGCTGTTGGCCGTGGAGAAGCCCTTCGTTGCGCTGCAGAAAGCCTGGAGCAAGGGTGAACTGGACGCCGCAACGCTGGACGAGGCCCTGCAGGATGCCGTGAGCAAGCAACTGATCCCGGCGGAGGATGTTGAGCGGCTGCGTGAGTATGACGCGCGCCGCCGGGACTGCGTGCTCACTGACCATTTCGAGGCCTTGCTGTGAAGATCGAATGGCCGTCGAGGGGATGGCGCAGCCCCGCGGCGCGGGGCTATCGCCATGAGCGGACGCGTCCCGCGGGGAGGGTGTCGACGGAGGCTTAGCCCTGGCTGGCTGCCAGGGCCTGCTCGATGTCGGCGATGATGTCGTCCACGTGCTCGATACCGACCGAGATCCGCACCATATCCTCACTGACACCGGCAGAGGCAAGCTCAGCGGGGTTCAGCTGGCGGTGGGTCGTGCTCGCGGGATGGCAGGCCAGTGATTTTGCATCGCCGATGTTCACCAGGCGCAGAATCAACTGCAGCGCATCTATGAAGCGTGCACCGGCGTCCTTGCCGCCTTTGATACCGAAACTCAGGATGCCTGAGGCCTTGCCGCCGCAAATTTTCTTGCAGGTTTCACGGTAGGGGCTGTCCTTCAAGCCCGCGTAATTGACCCAGCTCACCTGCGGGTGCTTGCGCAGGTATTTGGCGACCTTTTTCGCATTGTGGCAGTGACGCTGCATGCGCAGGTCCAGTGTTTCCAGACCCTGCATCAGCAGGAAAGCGCTGTTGGGTGACAGCGCTGCGCCGGTGTTGCGCAGCGGCACAACGCGGCAACGGCCGATAAACGCGGCGGGCCCCATGGCTTCCGTATACACCACACCGTGGTAGGAGGGGTCCGGTGTGTTCATGATCGCGAAGCGCTCAGGATGTGCGGCCCAGTCGAACTTGCCCGAGTCGACAATGGCGCCGCCGATGGTTGTGCCGTGGCCGCCAATGTACTTGGTCAGCGAGTGCACAACGATGTCCGCGCCATGTTCAAAGGGGCGGCACAGCGCCGGCGTGGCCACGGTGTTATCGACGATCAGGGGCACGCCCGCAGCGTGGGCGATTTCCGCCCAGCGCGCGATATCCACAACATTGCCGGCCGGGTTGCCGATGGACTCGCAGAACAGGGCCTTGGTGTTTTCGTCAATCAGTGCGGCGACCGTGTCGAAGTCATCGGCTTTGGCAAAGCGCGTTTCGATGCCCTGGCGGGGAAAGGTGTGGGCAAAAAGGTTGTAGGTGCCACCGTACAGCTGCGACGTGCTGACAATGTTGCTGCCGACCTCGGCGATGGCCTCGATGGCATAGCGAATGGCGGCCATTCCGGAGGCCACAGCCAGCGCGCCGATGCCGCCCTCGAGCGCTGCCACCCGCGCTTCCAGCACGGCGTTGGTGGGGTTCATGATGCGGCTGTAGATGTTGCCGGGGACCTTGAGGTCGAACAGGTCAGCGCCGTGCTGCGTATCGTTGAACGTGTAGGATGTTGTCTGGTAGATGGGCGTGGTTGCCGCGTTGGTGGCAGGATCGCCATCGTAGCCCGCGTGCAGTGCCAGGGTTGCTGGTTTCATCGTGGCGTGCTCACTCTCTGTCAAATTCGTGTTGGGCAGGAGGTTAGCAGACGCAGGACGCTTGGCAAGCCCCCATCGCCTCGGGACGTGTCACAACTTGCCCCGCAAGCTGAAGTGTATACAGTAGCGGTTTCGGTGTGGAAGGAGGCAGCGCATGAAGCTTGTTTGCTACGTGAGGATCGCCCCATGCGCTTGATGTCCCTGGGCCTGGTGCCGCCGATTCTGATCGGTGTCGCGCTCGGTTCGGTGCTGGGCGCAGCGGCCCCGGGCGTCGCCGCGCCGCTCGGTCTGCTGGGCGACCTGTTCGTGGGCATGCTGAAGGCGGTCGCGCCCCTGCTGGTCATGCTGCTGGTCATGTCGGCCATTGCCAATCGACATGAGAGCGGCAGCGATGGGCGCAAGTCGGCCTTCACGCTAATGCTGTACCTCGCGGGGACCGTCAGCGCAGCAGTGGTAGCCGTCGGCATGAGTTTTGCCTTTCCCCAGCACATCGCGCTGTCGGCCGTAGCCAGTGGCAGCCCGCCGGTGGCTGTCACGGCGGTGCTCAGCGATGTCCTGTTCAAGCTGATCGACAACCCGGTCAACGCGCTGCTCACCGGCAATTTTCTCGGCTGCCTGACCTGGGCGATTCTGCTGGGCATCAGCTTCCGGCGTGCCAGTGACAGTTTTCGCGAGCACCTGCAGACCCTGGCCACGGGCGTTGCCGATATCGTGCGCCATGTCATTCGCCTGGCACCGCTGGGTATTTTCGGCCTGGTGTGTGCCACGGTTGCCAGTACCGGCCTTGAGGCTCTGGCCGGCTACGCCGGCCTCGCCCTCCTGCTGGTGAGCTGTATGCTGATCATGGCACTGCTGGTCAATCCGCTGCTCGTGTTTCTCATTTTGCAACGCAACCCTTATCCGATTGTCTTCAAATGTCTGGAGGAGTCGGGAATCACGGCATTCTTCACCCGCAGTTCGGCGGCGAACATTCCGGTTAACCTGAACCTGGCGAAGAAATTGGGCATCAGCGAGGAGTTATACACTGTGACTATACCGATCGGTGCCACGGTCAATATGGCGGGAGCCGCCATCACGATCACTGTGCTCACGCTCGCCGCAGCCAACACACTGAATATCGAGGTGTCTCTGGGGGGGGCGTTACTGCTGTGCATGATTGCAGCGCTGTCCGCCTGTGGCGCCAGCGGCGTGCCCTCGGGCAGCCTGTTGCTGGTCCCGCTGGCGTGTTCGCTGTTCGGCATTCCCCTTGATGTGGCCATGCAGGTGGTGGCGGTTGGCTTCGTGATCAGCGTTGTACAGGATTCCGCGGAGACCGCGCTCAATTCAAGTACGGACGTGGTGTACACCTACACAGCGGACCAGTCGCGACTGTTTGCGCCGGCGTCCGGGAGTACCGGCGTATGACGCTGCGCCAGTACCAGGTGGATGCGTTTGCCGAGCGGGTATTCGAGGGCAATCCGGCTGCTGTGGTGCCGCTTGAGGCGTGGCCGGATGACAGTGTGCTGCAGGCGATTGCGGAGGAGAACAACCTCGCGGAGACCGCCTTTTTTGTGCCCAGCGGGGAGGGCTATGCACTGCGCTGGTTTACACCGGCTGCGGAAGTAGACCTGTGCGGGCATGCCACCCTCGCCGCCGCACACGTGCTTTATACACAACTGGGCTACGATCAGGCCTGCGCGCGGTTTTTCACCCGCAGCGGTGAATTGCAGGTGCGTCGTCAGGGAGAGCGTTACCTGATGGACCTGCCGGCAGTGCCTGTCGTGTCCTGCTCCACGCCCTCGGGTTTGGCGGCGGCACTTGGCAGCGCGCCGGTAGAGGTGCACCGCGGTGGGGACTATCTGCTTGCCGTGTATGCCAGTGAATCGGAGGTCCGTGACTTGCGGCCGAGCCTCACGCTGCTCAGCGAGCAGCCTGCGCAGGGTGTCATCGTGACCGCGCCCGGTCAGCGGCACGATTTTGTCAGCCGTTTTTTTGCGCCCAGACTGGGTGTGCCGGAGGATCCGGTCACCGGTTCGGCCCATTGCCGGCTTGCGCCTTATTGGGCGGGGCGCCTCGGGAAAAACCGTTTGTCGGCCCGTCAGGTGTCAGCGCGTGGCGGCGAGTTGGGCATCGAGCTGCAGGGAAGCCGCGTGCAGTTTACCGGCAGTGCGGTGCTGTTCCTGGTGGGTGAACTGCATGGTGTGCAGCTTCAGGCGCCGCCGTAGCACTGCTTGACGGCACTGGCTCCCGTCGTGCGCAGCGCCTGGTACTTCTCCCAGAAACCCGCGTCCACGCTGCGCAGGTAGGCGCTCCGGCTGCCCTGCCGGTAGCGGGTAAGATGGCGTGGCCCTCCGTTATACACGCCATAAGTGGCCCGGGCCAGGTCGTCCACGTTGCCATTCACCGTGTGCTCACCGCGCTTGATCGCGTAGTCCACCAGATAGTGGGACAGAATCTCGCTGCCGGCACGGGCGTTGTAGCCGACATTGTTCTGCAGCGCCTCAAGGTCGTAGATGTTGCGCCAGACATGCTGGTTGATCTGCATCAGGCCCACCGAGCCCGCAGAGGAGCGAATGGGCACTACAGCGCCGTTTTCCGCCACGAACTGACGCCAGCAGGATTCCTGCCAGGCAGTCGCACGTACCAGGTCCTGGTACAGCGGGAAAAACTCGGCGGGTACAGTGCCGCGGGCACGCTCGGCCGCAATGCTCTCATCCAGGAGTTGCTCCATGGCCAGCAGGTAGCGGTCAAGTTCAGCGGCTGCCGGTACCCAGCCGGTCAACAGTTGCACCAGACTCGTGCTCACTGTGCTGGCGTGCACAGTCGGTATCAGCCAGGCAAAAGGGCCGGACGCGGCGGTCTCCTCCGGGCTTTCAATGGCCAGTTCAGGCGGCAGTCCCAGCAATTCCCGCAGTTCGGGATCAACCGCCGTGCTGTAGGCCAACTCATCGTCGCTCACGCTGGGGGCCAGCAGGCGGGCGAGGCGGCGCAGAGTCTGGCTGTCCAACGTAAAGCCGAGTTGCGGCGCCACCTCATCCAGTGCCTGCAGGGCGTTGCCGGCACTGATAAAGGCGGCAAGCTCCAGGCTGCGGCCACCCGGTACGGCGAGGGCGTTTTCTCGCAGCATGGGCGCGAGGCGTGTCCAGGTTGACAGGAAAAGTCCACGCACCGGATCGCGTCCGGCAGGGTCAGTGGCCAGGGCATGGCGCAATTCGTAGCGCGCCTCCATCAGCAGGGCGAGCAATTCTGCGCGCAGTTCCGGGTCCGCCGGGGCCGCGAGATCCTTGATCAGCCAGGTGGCGAAGGCATCCCAGGCCTGCCAGGCAGCGTCCCAGGCCGCCAGTTCGGCCTCGGTCAGGGGCGCCGGATCTCCTGCGGGCAGTTCGGCGACCACAACGCTGGGCGCGCGCATCGACATGACCACGGTGAGCGCGCCGGGCCTCGCGTGCGCCCC
The DNA here is from genome assembly GCF_963973825.1 of uncultured Haliea sp. NCBI lineage: Bacteria > Pseudomonadati > Pseudomonadota > Gammaproteobacteria > Cellvibrionales > Halieaceae > Haliea > uncultured Haliea sp. The sequence continues at coordinate 323,527 of NZ_CAXBAE010000001.1, read as the reverse complement.
GCGCAATTGCAGTGAGTTGGCGACCGCGTTGCGCTCCTCCAACGCTGTCGGCAAGGCATCGTGAATCAGTGAGCGCAGTTCCGTGAGGGCGGGCCCAAAATCCAGTGTGATGGCGCCGAGCCGCGGGTGCACCTGGTCCTTGATCCAGTCCCAGAGCATCCCCGGCAGTTTCCGGCTGCCATCTTCACTGCTGAGCATGTTGGAATCCGTAACGCGAAACGATACCCGGTCGCTGCCGGGTGTAACGCGCACATCTTCAAAGGTTTCAATCAGTCCACTCCAGGCCACAGGCATGCGGCAGCGTCCACCCAGCAGCAGTCCTATGCGCGCATCAAAGCGGCTTGTCAGGCGCAGCTGGCCCTGCTCGGTGCCCTCCACCCGAGGGTCGGAGAGGGTCAGCGCATTGCAGGCCTTGGAATCGTGGAACAGCTCAGCCTTGCGGTCTGCACCGTTGAACAGCTGGGCGGCCAGTGCCTCTTCAACGATGGCAAGATCCAGCTCGAGGGGCAGCTCAATGTCGGCCGCTGCCGTGGGCAGCGCGCAGGCCAGCAGCAGCGCGCTGCAGAGTGCGCCGCGCAGGCGGGGGAGAGCAGACTGTTGACGCATGGGGTGCAGCGACCGGGATGCCAGGGAAACCAGGGCCGATGATACGCACAGCAGATGCTCCGCGACAGACTGTGTGCGGCAAATATCTTCGGCAAAAAGTCACGCCCGACGCCGGCCTCAGTGGGCTCCTTCGAGGGTTTTGATCAGGGCGTCGACGTCGACTGCCTCGCCGGCCAGTCCGGCGACTATGTCCTTGAGCTGCCCCAGCGAAACCCGACCCCGTTCCCGCGCCAGGGCCCGGGTCACATCGTCTATGCCCGCCTCGCCGTCGGTCGCCCTGGCGAGGGCCTGGTCCAGCCGGTGCATGAATACGGCGGCGCGTGCGGTCACCGGCCCGGATGAGCGTCGTGCGAACAGCGTGTCCGCCTCTTCCGCCCACGCCGTTTTCCACTCGATCACTTGAGCATAGCGCCAGTCACTCATGCCGCCGGTGCGCATCAGAATGGCGGAGGCGTAGTATTCCGCCAGCCCTTCGACAATCCAGTCTGCGCGTTTGCCGCCGCTGATGCCCGTCCCGACGTGGATGAGCTCATGAATCAGGCTACTGGTGCGGTTGCCGCTGATCATCGGTCGATCGGCGTGCATAAACAGGGAGCGCGTGCCGGACAGTCCGCCGCGCCACATCGGCTTGCCGGCGGTCACAATCAGCAGCTGATCGGGAAAGTCGGGCAGCACACGTTTGACTTCGGGCAGGTTCCAGGCAATGAACGCGAGCGTATCCTGCAACCGTTCTCCCTGGCCAGCAGGTGCCGCGACGCGCACATCTGTGCCGGCGATGATGTCCTGCCGGCTGGTGATGTCTCCCAGTATCAGCCAGCCCTTGGGGCGGGGGAATATCCGTCCCGGGTCGGCAATGAGGTAATGCGAGGGTATACCCTCACGCGTGGGGTAGGGGGCGGCAACGGACCATTCCTCCGGTAGCATAAACTGCAGTTCCGCTTTGCCCTCCAGTCCCTTGGGTGCGCGCACGGCGATGGGCGGCACGAGTTTGTCACTGCGCAGAATCGCCCAGTTGTCGGTCAGCAGCGAATCATAGCTGCCACTGGCTTTCTGTTCGTCGATCACGAACTCGTAGTGCAGGCTGTCCTCAGGTTCACGCGGTTTCCACACGGCCGTGTCGCCCTCCACGGTCAAGCCACGCGCGGCTCGCAGTGAACGGTGACGCTCCGGGTCCAGCGTCAGGGTCAGCCGGCTCGGTAGCCGCTCGCCGCTCAGGCGTATTTCCACCCGGGCGACCTCGCTGTCGGGAGCAATTTTTGCCTGATAGAGAATGTCGTAGTCTTCCGCCTGGGCGCGAGTGGCGACGAACGATAGCCAGAGCAGGGCGGCAAGGAGGGTTTTCGTCATAGCGGACATGGCAACCAGACATCGGTGAAGTGACAGCGCTGAGGATACCAGTGGCGCTGGCAAAAGCCATACCGGTGGCAATTGTGCCGGGCCGGACGTACTATTTCCCTGCGGTCTCAACAACAAGGCAATAATCGGCAGGGGGCGTCATGAGCGAGAAAAGCAGTTTCGATATCCAGCAGATCATTGAGCAGGTTCGGGCGATCGTCACCCAGCCGGTCAGTTATTTTCAGTCGATGCCCAAGACCGGCGGCTTTGGCGATCCCGTGGTGTTTGTCGCGGTCATGGGTGCGGTGGCCGGTGTCATTGCAGCGTTATTTGCGCTGTTCGGCTCTGCCGGCGGGCTGCTGGTGGGTGTGTTCGGTGCCCTGATCTTTGGTCCGCTGATGGCTGTGCTGGGGGCGTTCATTGGTGCGGCAGTGCTGTATGTTATCTGGAAGCTGATGGGGTCCACGGAAGATTACGAAGTGGCATTTCGCTGCCAGGCGGCGCTGGCCGCACTGTACCCCGTCAGCGCCCTGCTGGGGATTGTCCCCTACATCGGCAGTATCGTGACGATAGCCTGGGGGGCCTGGTTGTTGGTGGAGGCCAGCGTCGCCGTGCATGGGCGACAGCGGAAAACCGCACAGATTGTCTTCGGCGTGCTGGCCGTACTGTTTATCTTCACCAGCCTGGGCAGCGAGCGTGCTTCCCGTGAGATGGAAGCGCGCATGGAAGCCATGGGCGGCCAGTTCGAGGATCTGGAAGACCTGTCTCCCGAGGAGGCCGGCCGCAAAATGGGCGAGTTTCTCAAGGGCCTGGAAGAGGGCGCCCAGACAGACAGGGACCAATAGTCAGAGATCACCCGCCTGGGGGTTGGCACGCACCGAGGCCAGTTTGCCGCACAGTTCCCGCGCGCCCTCCAGGGCGCGTGCGGTGGGGCGCTGGATAAGGTCCGGGTTGACCGACACCAGGCCGTCCTCAAGCGCCCGCAGACCAGGGTAGCTCTGCCAGTGCTGCAGCCATTCCGGGTGTGCCGTCGCCATGCCGCCGGCGACAATCACGCGAGGGTTGCGCGCCAGCACCGATTCCAGGTTGACGCGCGGTGCCAGTGTGGCGGCATCCGCAAAAATGTTTCTGCCGCCGCAGAGCGTAATGATCTGGCTGATCATGTGGTCTCCGTTGACAGTCTGCAGAGGCCGGTGCCAGATCTGGTAAAACACGGAGAGCGGTTCGGCTGAGGTATAGGCGTTCGCGAGGTCTCTAAATCCGTTCTCGACGCGCCGCGCTTCGGTTTCACTGACCTCCTGAGTACCCGCCAGCCGTCCCAGGCGACGGATACTGGTGGCGATATCCTCGAGTGAGCGCAATTCACTGACATACACCGGGACGCCCAGACGCTCCAGTTTCTCCAGTGCGCCGGCGCCGTTTCCCGAGCCCCACATCAGGATGAGGTCCGGCTGGCTCGCGACAATCTGCTCCAGGCTGAATGCGTTGAAAGAGCCCACCACAGGCAGTGCACGCGCCGTTTCCGGAAAATCGCTGTGGCTGACAACGCCGACCAGGCGGTCGCCCGCACCGGCGCTGTACAGGTTTTCCACGATATGTGGCGCGAGGGCTACGATACGCTGTGCAGGTTGCGACAGGGTCACGGTGCGCCCGGCGAAATCGACCACCGTCACCGGTTGGCCCGCACTTGCGGCGGCGTACAGTGCCAGCAGCCAGCACAGGGCGACGCTGCGCATCACAGGCCGATGACCAGCGGCTGGCGCCCGTTCGGGTGGGGCTGTACGAGCACCTCGGCATGGAACAGCTCGCGAAACAGCGCCGGGGTCAGCACGGTGTCCGGACTCCCGCTGGCCACTGCCTGACCGCGATCCAGCACCAGCAGGCGATGGCTCACGCTGGCGGCCAGGTTGACATCATGCACCACCAGTATCACCGCACAGCCGCGCGCTGCGATACCGGCGATGGTTGCGGCGAGCTGCTGCTGGTGCGCCAGGTCCAGTGCCGCGGTAGGCTCGTCCAGCAACAGCAGGGTGCCGCGCATATCGTCGGGGTGCCACAGCTGCGCCAGTACCCGGGCCAGTTGCACACGCTGCCGCTCGCCACCGGAGAGCTGCGTGTACAGCCGATTACGCAGGGAGAGTGTATCCGTGGCGCGCAGCACCTGGCGCACAATGTCCTGGTCGGCGCGCAATCCGGTGCTGTGTGGCGTGCGTCCCAGCAGCACCACTTCTTCGACCGTGTAGGGAAAATTCAGCAGTGAGAGCTGGGGCAGGAACGCGCGCTGTTGAGCCAGCTGCTGACGCGGCCAGCTCTCCAGCGCGCGACCGGCAAACAGCACGCTGCCACTGGTGGCGGCAAAGTCCCCGGCGAGCAGCCGCAGCAGGCTGGACTTGCCGGCGCCATTGGTGCCGATCAGGCCCATCACTTCTCCCGGCGCAAGACCCAGGCTGATGTCCGTGAGTACAGGGTCGCCCCAGGGCGCGGCGTCCACACTCTGTAACTGCAGCAGGGTCATGTCTGCATCCCGTACTGGTGGCGTTGGCGCAGCAGGGAGATGAAGAACGGCACGCCGATCAGCGCAGTGATGATGCCGACCGGCAGCTCGGTGGGCGCCAGCACGATACGCGACAGTGCATCGGCGCAGACCAGCAGGATGGCCCCGGCGAGTGCGCTCGCGGGAAGCAGGGTTCGATGATCGGGCCCGATCAGCAGGCGCACGATGTGGGGCACCACCAGACCGACAAACGCGATGGTGCCTACCAGCGCGACCGACGTCCCCACGCCCACAGCCACCCAGCCTATCAATGCCAGCTTGGTGCGGTTGACAGGTATTCCCAGATGGCGCGCTTCCGACTCACCCAGTAGCAGGGTGTTGAGCGGCAGGGCGTAGCGCGGTAATGCGAGCAGTACGGCCCCGGCGACTACCGAGGCCAGCAACAGGCGCGGCAGGTTGGCGCCGTCCAGCCCGCCCATTTTCCACAGGCTGATCTGGCGCAGGCGCTCGTTGTCGGTGAAAAACTCCAGCAGGCTGCCGGCCGCGCCGGCCAGCGCGGTAATGGCGATACCGGCCAACAACATGGTGGCGACAGAGGTGCCGTTCTCCGAACTGGCCAACCGATAGACGAGTAATACCGCCAGCACGCCACCGGCAAAGGCGCCCAGTGATACCAGGCTCAGGCCGGCGAGCCCGGACAGGCTGCTGCCCCCAGCCACAATCAGCACAGAGGCGCCCAGTGATGCGCCAGCGGTGACGCCAATCAGCGAGGGGTCCGCGAGGGGGTTGCGAAACAGCCCCTGCATGGCCGCGCCGCTCATGGCCAGAGTGGCACCGATAATGCCGGCCAGCAGGACCCGCGGCAGGCGAATCTGCTGCACGATCAGAGTGGCCTGGCCGCGGTCGCCTCCCAGCAGGACCGCCAACGTATCCGCGGGCGCAATGTGTACAGCACCCGTGCCGAGAGCCAGCAGCATGGCCAGAGGCAATGTGACAACGAGGAGCAACAGCAGCCGCTGCGCCCGACGCCGTCGATCGATGACGTTAGTAATCAACGCCGAGCCGGGCCTTGATGCCGGCGTTATAAGCGTGTTTGATTTCCTTGACCTCGGACACGGTGTCCATGATGTCCTGCAGCGCCTTGCCGCCACCCCGGCCGGTAACCACCACGCTCTGCTCAGTCGGTCTGCCGGCCAGGGCCGCGAGTACCGTCTGTTCAGGGAGATAGTCAAAGGCCAGCATGTAGGTGAGTTCGTCCAGTACCACAAGGTGGTATGCGGGGTTGGCGAGCATGGCTGCGGCCTGCTCCCAAGTGCGCTGCGCGGCCGCGATATCTGCGCTGCGATCCTGGGTATCCCAGGTGAACCCCGTGCCCATCTGATAGAAGTCTACCTGCGGACAGTGCTCCCGCAGGTAGATCTCCTCGCCGGAGAGCTGCTCGCCCTTGATAAACTGCACAACGCCGACTTTGTAGCCGTAGCCGAGGGCGCGCATGACCATGCCGAAGGCGGAACTGGATTTGCCCTTGCCGTTGCCGGTGAGCAGTATGCCTACACCGCGTTCGGTGCTGGCGGCACTGATGCTGGCATCGACATTCGCCTTCTGCTTCTGCATGGCCTTCTTGTGCCGTTCGTTCTTGCGCTCATCTGTCATGGCGGTGCTCCTAGAAACTGTAGCGCACGCCCGTGTAGGCGGCGCGTTCACTGCTGCGGTAGCTGGGGATTTCCTCGTAGCGCTCGTCCAGCAGGTTTTCCACCCGGCCATACACTTCGAGGCGCGGCGTGAAACGGTAGCGGAGGTTTACATCGAACACGTCGTAGTCGTCGAGTTTGGAGCCGTCAAACTCGCGGGCATCGCGGGATGCGCGCAGGTTCAGGCTGAGTAACAGCTGCTCTCCGAGTGAGTGCCACTGCAATCCCAGATTGGCGAGATGCCGGGGGCGGTACACCCGCTGGCCACCGGCCGCGGTTTCGGTGTCGTTGTACGTGTAGTTGCCCTGCAGGCGCAGCCCCACAGCCAGCGGCAGGTCCGCCATCAGCTCAACGCCACTGGAATCGCTGTTGTCGCTGCCCTGTAGATAGCCCGAGAAGCTCTCCAGGTCGAAGTAGATTTCGTTCTCCACCTGTTGCCTGAAATATACCGCTTCCAGCACCAGCCCGCTGTTATCGTACCAGCCAACGCCGAGGTCATAGCCCTCGCTGCGTTCTTCCTGCAGCGCGCTGCCTGCGGCGGGCGGGCTGGCAAAAAAACTCTTGTTATAGGCGATTTCATACAGGCTGGGCGCGCGAAATCCCGTGCTCCAGGCGGCCTTGAACTTCACTTCACCGGCATCCAGGGCCGGCAGCAGGTAGGCGGTACTGACGCGATAGGAGTCGTGACTGCCGAAGTCTTCGTTGTCGTCATAGCGTGCACCGGCGGTAAAGAACAGCTGGTCAGCGACGCTGCCCTGGTATTCCAGGTAGTAGCCGGTCTGGTCGCGCTCGGTGTCGAAGGTGCCGTCGTTCAGTGACTGTGTCTCGTGATCGACGCCGTAGACCAGCTGCAGATTGTTGCCGGATGCGTAACTGCCGAGATAGGTGACACGGGTCAGGTCGCCCTCAGTACCGAATCCCGCCAGTCCAGCGGTAAACAGCTGCCGCTCAGTTTCGCTGCGATTGTAGGCGAGCTCGTGCTGGAACTGTTCGCCGCGGAAGCTGGCAGCCGCGCGCAGCGCCTGCTGCTGGTAGCTGTCTGCACAGCGATTGCTCGGAGCGAAGGTATCCACGGTAAAGCAGTTGTCGTACTCGTTGTCACTGTCCACATCGCGGCCGACCAGCTCCAGACGCAGCTGGTCGCTGACATTCCAGCCTGCGCGGGCATGCAGGGTGCGGTTGTCGTAGCCGTCGTCATCTGCAGGATCCGTATCACTTGTGCGCGAATTGAAGCCGTCGGTGCTGAAATCGGCGAGTGACAGGTTGCCATCGAGTTGTGCGTTGCCGGCGTGGAACTCCGCACTGTATTGCGAGGTGCCATAGCGCCCCGCTTCAGCGGCGAGCTGCCCCCCCGCACCGGGTTGCGTGGTGCCGGTGCTGATGTTGATGACACCACCGGCATCGGCGCCGTACATCAATCCCTGGGGGCCGCGCAGGATCTCCACCCGCTGTACACCGCTGCTCAGCAGATGCTCAAGGCGCGGCCCGAACTGCGGTGCCGTGGTGTCGGACACATTGATCCCATCGATCAGCAGAAGAGTGCGATATGCCTCCTCACCGCGTATCCGCAGCGATGACACCTTGCCGGCGCCCCCGTTGTTGGTCACTGCCACCGATGGCGCTGTGCGCAGGATATCCTGCAGGCTGGCAAAGCCCAGGCGCTGGATATCCTCGGCGCTGATAACCGAAACGGAGGTGGCGACTTCGCGCAGGGGCATGGCGACCCGCGAAGAGCTGATGACAATCTCTTCCAGAGCCGGATGGGTGGTGTTGCCCAGGGCGGGCAGGCTGGCGGCCAGCGCAACGGCGCCGGCGAGTTTTACTGCTTTCATCGGTAGTCCTCAATGCCGTGATAAATGTGGCGATTGAGGGAGGGGATCAGGGAACGCAATGCGAGTGTGGCATCATGCAACCTTCAATGAAGCCCTCCGCTCCATCGTTGCTCGTAACAGGCAGGTATCGGGCTCACAGAGTGGTCTGTTTACCGTTGCGGGGGCAGCGGAGGGATCGGCGCGGTGCCTTACCTCACTTCCCATTTAACCTGCCCAGCCGTGTCGAGCGACACCGGCGGCAGGCACCTGGTACGTCGCGCACTGTAGAGGTCGCGGCGGGGACTGTCAATTGTCCAGATTGTGTCAAGCTGTTGCAGGCGTCGTTCACCGGGCGCGCATCGCGTAGAATGGCGAGCCAGAGGTGAAAAGAGGGCGTCCATGACAGTTTCAGTAAAGCAGGCAGCGCAGGTAGCGGAGCTGCTGGGTAGAAAGCCCCGCGGGCTGCGGGAGGTCGCCGTGGCGGATGCGCAGGGTCGGCCGCAGGTGATTCGCGTGGCGTCCCTGGTCGAGAGCACGCCGTTCCCGACCCTGTTCTGGCTGGTGGATCCGGCATTCAACTACCGCATCGACCGGGAAGAGGCGAGCGGACTGATTGCGCGCCTGCAGCAGCAGGTGGATGGTGACAGCGCGCTGCAGGCGGGGATGGCCGCTGACCACGCCGCCCACATCCGACTCCGCGACGCCTACCTGAGTGCCGAGGAGCGGGCATCCCTGCAGCGCCTGGGGTTTGTCGATGTACTGCGCCAGCGCGGGATCGGCGGTATCGCCGATTTCCAGCGCATACGCTGCCTGCACACCTGGTATGCGGCCCATCTGGTGGTGCCCAATACCATCGGTGGCCTGCTCGATGCGCATTGGGCGGCCGGGGTCGTCGCCGCGGGGGAGACCTAGCGCATGCAAAGCGCCAACCAGGCCGTTCTGCAGGCGGCTTTCGCCTGGCTGCAGCAGATGCCGCAGGTTCCGGTGTGGTTGTGCACGGTGGCCTCGGCGCAGGGCTCTGCCCCGCGACCGCCGGGCTCGCTCCTGGTGTGCAATGCCCGCGGCGATCAATCGGGCTCGCTGTCTGGCGGCTGCATTGAAGAGGACCTGTTGGAGCGCCTGCGCTCTGAGGCGCTGCCGGTGGCGGGTGCCGAGCTGGTGCCCTATGGCGTCACGGCGGAACAGAATGAGCGCCTGGGTCTGCCCTGCGGGGGCTTGTTGCAGGTGTTGCTGCAGCGGCTCGAGCCGGGGCGGGACCTGCCCTGGCTGGCCGCGGCAGTGGAGGCGATTGCGGCGCGGCAGTGCCTGCAGCGGCGGGTTGCCATTCCCGCTGGCACCACGCAGTGGTCCTCGGTGGCGGCGCACCTGCCGCTGCAATTGCAGCCCGGGGAATTGCGCCAGACCTTTGGCCCGCAGATGCGCATGCTGCTGGTGGGTGCGGGGCAGCTCAGCCAGTCCCTCGCCGAGCTGGCACTGGCGATGGATTACGATGTGCTGGTCGTCGATCCGCGTGAGGGATTGCGTGCGCAGTGGCAGGGCCCGGCTGTCTCGCTGCTGGGAGGAATGCCGGACGACGCCGTGCGCGCATACGCCAGTGACCGCCACAGCATTGTTATTACCCTGACGCACGACCCGCGCATTGATGACATGGCGCTGATGGAAGCCCTCACCACCGAGGCCTGGTATGTGGGTGCCCTGGGGTCGCAGAGAACGACCGAAAAGCGTTTGCAACGGCTGCGGCAGCTGGGTCTGGACGCTGCGCAGCTGGCGCGCCTGCATGCCCCCGTCGGGCTGGATATCGGCAGCAAGACGCCGTTGGAAATCGCGGTGTCTATCATGGCTGAACTGGTCAGCCTGCGCCGCCGGCAGGTCGTCGCGTGATTGTTGGGGTGTTGCTGCTGGCCGCCGGGGAAAGTCGGCGTTTCGGCAGCGACAAGCGCCGCGCCCGGCTACCGGGCGGCCCCGGGTTGCTGGCGGCCGTGGTCGAGACGGTGCGCCGGGCGGGCTTGCCGCTGCGGGTCTGCCTTCGCCCCGGGGAGGCAGGGCTCGCGGAGGAGTCCGGACTGGAGCCCGGCGAGGTGCTCGTCTGCTCGGGGGCTGCAGGCGGTATGGGTCACACGCTTGCAGAAGGCGTGACGCAGCTGCCGCCCTGGGCTGGCGTGCTTGTTGCGCTGGCAGATATGCCCGGAATTCGGGTGGACACGTTTTGCCGGGCAGCCGCCGCGTTGACCCCTGAGCGTATTGTCGTGCCCGAGTTCCGCGGGCGTCCCGGGCACCCGGTCGGCTTTGGTAGTGACTGGTTTCCCCGGTTGCGGCAGTCGACCGGCGACGCCGGTGCGCGGGCGCTGGTTCAGGAGGCGGGAGCCTTGTGCGACAGGCTCGCAGTGACGGATGCGGGTATCCTGCGCGACATCGACTGTCCGGACGATCTCACAGGCTGGTCTACCGGCCCGGCATAAGCTGCAAGGGCCGGTTCGCCGGTGCTATAGTACCCGGCTTTGCATTCGCCACCGGGACATCCATGACAACCAATACTGACGATTTGCGCATTCGGCGCACCAATGAACTTATCGCACCGCAGCAGCTGATCAGCGACATTGCGGTGAGTGACGCGGCGGCACGGACCGTGACCGCCGCGCGGCAGGCGATCCACAACATTCTGGTGGAAGAAGACGACCGCCTGCTGGTCGTGGTGGGCCCCTGCTCCATTCACGATCCGGACGCGGCCCGCGATTACGCCGCGCGCCTGAAGCGTGTCGCCGATGCACTGCAGTCCGATCTGCAGGTGGTGATGCGGGTGTACTTCGAGAAGCCGCGCACAACGGTAGGCTGGAAGGGGTTGATCAACGACCCCGACCTGAACAATACCTTCCAGATCAACAAGGGCCTGCACCTCGCCCGCAAATTGCTGGCAGACCTTGCCGCCATGGGGCTGCCCACGGGCACCGAGTACCTGGACCTTATCAGCCCACAGTATGTGGCGGACCTGGTGGCCTGGGGTGCCATTGGTGCACGTACCACCGAGAGCCAAACGCATCGCGAACTGGCGTCGGGGCTGTCCTGTCCGGTCGGGTTCAAGAATGCCACGGATGGCGACATCCAGGTGGCGATAGACGCGATTAAATCCGCCTCCCAGCCGCACCATTTCCTGTCGGTGACCAAGCAGGGGCACTCGGCGATTTTCCAGACGGCGGGCAACGAGGATTGCCACATTATCCTGCGCGGCGGCAAGCACCCGAATTACGACATGTTCTCGGTGGATGATGCCGCCGCGATGCTGTGCAAGGCGGGCCTGCCGACCCGCATCATGGTAGATGCAAGCCACGCCAACAGTCGCAAGATCCCGGCGCGGCAGGTTGACGTGATTCGTGATATCGGCGCGCAGGTGGCGCGGGGCAATCGTGCCATTTTCGGACTGATGATCGAAAGCAACCTCGTGGCGGGCCGCCAGGATGTGGTGGCGGGTGAGCCGCTGGTTTACGGCCAGAGCATTACCGACCCCTGCATCGACTGGGCCCATACCGAAGCGTTGTTGGCCGAATTGGCCGCCGCAGTGCGCGCCCGGCGGGCTCAGTAACCGGGCGCACCACGCCCTCATGGGAGGAACCATGTTCAGACGTCTGAGTTGGCTGCTCGCCATGCTCCTGCTGACGGCCTGCGGTGAGGGAGCGCGCGAGGCGGGTGCCCCCGGGCTGCCCGGGATCAGTGAGCACACCGCTGGCATGCAGTACATGGCAGGCTTCCAGAGCCTGTACTGGGACGATGAGCGGGGGCGACTGTTCCTCGAGATCGACGCGTTCGAACAGCCCTTCATTTACGTCAGCAGTTTGTCCAGCGGGGTTGGCTCCAATGATCTCGGCCTGGATCGCGGTCAGCTGGGCAGCACCCGTCTGGCGCGCTTCACCCGGGTAGGCGACAAGGTATTGTTGATGGCGGATAACCCGCTCTACACCGCCCGCAGCAGCAACGCGGATGAGCGGCGGGCGGTTGATGAGGCCTTCGCCCGCTCTGCGCTGGCCAGTTTCCCGGTCGTGGCAGGCAGTGCCGGGCGTGTGCTTGTCGACGGCACAGATTACTTTCTCAGCGATGTGCACGGCGTCGCGCGCCGCCTGCGTGACCGGGGTGAGGGCGAGTACCGCACAGACCCGGCGCGTTCGGCGGTGTACCTGCCGCGTACCCGCACCTTCCCTGACAACACCGAGGTGGACGCGCTGGTGACCCTGGCCGGCGAGCCCGCGGGCGAGCAGCTGGCCACGGTGACCCCGGACCCGCGCGTGCTGACCGTGCACCAGCATCATTCCTTTGTGCGCCTCCCCGAGCCGGGATACGAGCCCCTGCCCTATGACCCGCGCTCCGGGTTTATCGACCCCGACTACGATCAGCAACTTGCTGACTACGCGGCCCCCATCGGCGAGCCCGTGCGCCGGCCCTACGCCTGGCGGCACCGGCTGCAGAAGAAGGATCCCGGGGCAGCGCGCAGCGAGGCCGTGGAGCCCATCGTCTACTACCTGGACCGCGGCGCGCCGGAGCCGGTGCGCAGTGCCCTGATGGAGGGTGCATCCTGGTGGAACGAGGCATTTACGGCAGCAGGGTACGACAATGCCTTTCAGGTCAAGTTGCTGCCGGAGGGCGCAGACCCGATGGATGTGCGCTACAACGTTATTCAGTGGGTACACCGCTCAACCCGCGGCTGGTCTTACGGGGCCAGCGTGCGCGACCCGCGCACCCAGGAAATCATCAAGGGACATGTGACGCTGGGCTCACTGCGGGTGCGTCAGGATTACCTGCTGGCCGAGGGTTTGCTGGCACCGTACGGTGAGGACGGTCATGTACCTGCAGACATGCTGGAGTTCGCGCTGGCGCGCATACGCCAGCTGGCCGCTCACGAAGTGGGCCACACCCTCGGACTGGAGCACAACTTTGCCGCCAGTGCGGACAACCGGGCATCGGTGATGGACTACCCGCACCCGTATGTGACGCTCACAGCGTCAGGCGAGCCAGACCTCTCGGCAGCCTATGCAACCGGTATCGGCGAGTGGGATAAACGCGCCATTATCTACGGTTACCAGCATTTCCCCGCAGCGGTAGACGCCAGTGCCGCACGCGAGCAGATTATCCAGGATACCTATGCTGCCGGCCTGCACTACGTGGCGGACGCACATGCCAGAGGCGATGCCTTTGCCGTGACGGCGGGCCCGGCGCACCCGCTGGGCAGCCTCTGGGACAACGGCGCTGACCCGGTGGCCGAGCTGAATCGGCTGATGACCCTGCGTGCAACGGTGCTGGCACGGTTTTCCGAGCGCACGGTGCGGGTGGGCCGTCCCCTGGCCCAGCTGGAGGATGTGCTGGTGCCCATGTACCTGTTGCACCGCTACCAACTGCAGGCGGCCGCCACGCTCCTGGGTGGACAGGTCTTTACCTATGCCCTGCGTGGTGACGGACAGGTGCCTGTGGCTGCGGTGCTGCCCGCGCAACAGCGCGCTGCGCTGGAGGCGTTGCTTGCGACGCTGGCCCCGGAGGCGCTGGCCCTGCCTCCCGCCCTGTTGGCGCAGATACCGCCCCGTCCGCCGGGCTACAGCGACAGTCGTGAACTGTTCCCGCGTGACACCGGCTACGTGTTTGATCCCCTCGCGGCGGCGTCAACGGCAGCGGGCCTGACGCTGGACCTGTTGCTGAACCCGACCCGGGCCGTGCGCATGAACAACAACCAGGCGCGCTCTGCCGCCCAGCCGGGTTATGCGGAGCTGCTGGACGCCCTGCTTAAACGCAGCTGGTACGCGGACACCGAGCAGGGCAACGCAGGCGCACTGCAGCGGGTGGTGAATATGGAGACACTGCAGCGCTTGCTGCGTCTGGTGGGCAGCGGTGAGGTTGAGCCGCAGGTACGTGCGGAGAGCCTGGATGCCCTGCTGGCGCTGCGCGGTTGGCTGGAGCAGCGTGTGCCGGTGGTTCCGCCCGCGTGGCGGGCGCACTACCGTTTTGCGTTACTGCAGATCGCGCAGCGGTTGGACGCGCCGGGCGCCATCGAAGGTTTGCGTGCCCTCGCGGCCCCGCCGGGCTCTCCCATCTGAGGCCGCAGTGCGGGCGCTGGTCTCGCTTGTTATACCAGCAGCCGGCAGTCACCGACTCGGGGATGCCAGTGGGCCCGCGGCTTTGTAGAGTGGGCGCAGGCAGTAACGCCATAATAATAACGATGGAAAGGATGTTCCTGTGCTGGAACTGGAAGCACTACGCCAGCAGGCGATGCTGGATACCGGGCTGGAAGATTTTGGCGACCCGGCGTTTTACGAGGCGTTGGAGCGCTTGCTGGAAGCGCTGCACAGCGAGGCGCGGCTGAACGACTTCGGCAGATTGCGCGCCGAAATGACCATTCTGGAAGGGCTCTCCCGCCGTCTGGAGATAGAAGACTATCTGGCGCGCCATCCGCAGGTGGCGGAGGAAACCGTGCTGCGGCCGGTGTTCATTCTGGGCCTGCCGCGCACTGGCACCACCGCATTACACCACCTGCTGAACCAGGACCCGCGCAATCGCACCCTGCGTCTTTGGGAAGCCCAGCAGCCCGTGCCGCCGCCGGAAACCGCAACCTACTCCAGCGACCCGCGCATTGCCGCGCGTGCCGAGGGGGTGGCGCTCACCGAGACCTTCCTGCCGGGTTTCAAACAGACACACCTGATTGACGCAGAAGAGCCGGACGAGTGCTATATGCTGCTCAATCGCAATTTCATGTCGGTGGAATACTCGGCGCTGTTTCACGTGCCGAGCTATGCCAACTGGCTGTATACCAACCTGTGTCGCTCCGACAGCTATGACTACCATCGTCGGCAGCTGCAGCTGCTGCAGTCCCGCCATCCCGGGCAGTGGGTGCTCAAGGCGCCGTTTCACCAGCTTGGCCTGCGCGAGATACTGCGCGTCTATCCCGACGCGATCATCGTGCAGACGCATCGTGCACCGCTGGCGTTCGTCGGCTCCGGTTGCAGCTTCAGCGAAGTGCTGCGGCGCAGCAGCAGCGATGTCATCGACCGGGCGGAAATCGGACGTGACTGGATGACCATGCTAACCGCCTACACGCGCACCTTCGAGGCCGATCGTGCAGCGCTGGAGCCGACTCACCCGGGCCAGTTTCTCGATGTGTACCACGATGACTTTGTCGCCAACCCCTGGCAGGTTATTGAGCAGTTGTATGCGTTGCGCGGCATGCCGCTGGATGACACAGCCCGGGCGCGGATGCAGGGGTGGCTGGATGCCCACCCGCGTGGCAAGCACGGCGTGCATCGCTACCGGCTGGAGGACTACGCCATCAGTCGCGCTGAAGTGGCAGCGCTCTTTGCCGATTACATGCGGCGCTATCACCTGACATTGGATGAAGAGGTCACCGTATGAATGAACCTGTAAACGCTGAACAGCGCGTCATGGACGGCAGCACCTGGAGCGATTTCTGCGATGCGCTGAAAGCCGCGGGCGCGCTGGTCGACGCCGAGAAAGCGCCCCAGGATGCGTTTACCCGGGCCGAGGGCTACCGCTACCTTTCGCGCATGTTGCGCGCCGGGCTGGAGAGCTTTCTGGAGGCGGGTGACCCGCGGTTTCCAGAGCTGCGCTGCCCGGCCCACGAAACCATCAAACTGGGTGCGGACAATCCCGACAATCACTACCAGACGGCGACCATTGATCCGCAGTATGACTATCGCATCACGGGTACGCGCGGCACTGTGAACTACCTGGGTTTTGGCACGGTGATCAATCGCTACAGCAGTGGCGGCGGCATGAAGACCGACGGCTGGCTGGATTCGCGGGACATGGAAATCAACCCGGACGGCACGCTGGAGATTATCGTCAGCCAGCGGCAACAGCCCGGCAACTGGCTGCCGATGGGGCCGGAGACCAATTCGCTGAATGTGCGCCAGACCTTTCAGGACCGCCGCAACGAGACCCGCGCCGAGATCCGCATTGAGCGCCTGGGCGCGGAGCACGAACGTCCCGACCCCCTGTCGCCGGAGAAGCTGGATCGGGCACTGCAGGGCGCGGTGCAGTTCATTCGCAGCACGACGGGGCTGTTCGAGGGCTGGGCCGCGAGTTTCCTGCCCACGCTGAACCAGGTGGCGCCGGCGGATCAGGCATTTTGCCAGGCCATTGGCGGCGACCCGAACATTTATTACTTCCACAGCGCCTGGGCCCTGGCGCCGGACGAAGCACTGTTGATTGAGGCACCGGTTGTACCCGCCTGCCAGACCTGGAACTTCGTGCTGCAGAACTGGTGGATGGAATCACTGGATTTCCGCTACCACCAGATCCACTTCAACAAGCACACCGCGACCTATGAAGACGACGGTGGTGTGGTGATCGTGGTGGCCCACGAGCAGCCACCGCAGGCGAATTGGGTGGAAACTGCGGGCCATCACAGCGGTACCCTGTGCTGGCGCTGGATCGGCGCGAGCGAGCACCCGCCGGTGCACGCCCGCGTGGTCAAGTTCAGCGAGTTGGGAACATTGCCCGGCCGCCGGCGCTAGCTGGCGAGCAGGCGCTCCCGCGCAGCTGCATACTCACGCTGCAGGCGGGCTACCAGCTCGCCCGCAGGCAGGATCTGCTTGACCGCCCCGATGCCCTGGCCGCAACCCCAGATATCCTTCCAGGCCTTGGCATCGCTGTTGCCGCCGGAGCCAAAATTCATCGCCGAGGGATCGCTCTCGGGCAGGTTGTCGGGGTCCAGCCCGGCGGCTTCGATGGAGGGGCGCAGGTAGTTGCCGTGTACACCCGTGAACAGGTTGCTGTAGATGATGTCCGCCGCGCCGTGGTCGACGACGGCCTGCTTGTAGGCCTGTTCGGCGTTGGCTTCTTGTGTGGCGATAAACGCCGAGCCGATGTAGCCGAGGTCGGCGCCCATTGCCTGCGCGGCGAGAATGGCATCGCCGGTAGCGATGGAGCCGGACAACAGCAGCGGGCCATCGAACCACTCGCGAATTTCCTGAATCAGGGCAATCGGTGACAGGGGGCCTGCGTGGCCGCCGGCGCCGGCGGCCACGGCAATGAGCCCGTCCGCGCCTTTCTCGATCGCCTTGCGCGCGAAGCGGTTGTTGATGATGTCGTGCAGGACAATGCCGCCATAGCTGTGCACCGCCTCATTGACCATCTCCTTTGCTCCCAGCGAGGTGATTACGATGGGTACCTTGTACTTTACGCACATCTCGAGGTCGTGCTGCAGGCGGTCGTTGGAGCCGTGCACGATCTGGTTGACCGCAAAGGGCGCCGCCGGGGTCTCCGGGTGCTCCGCATCCCAGGCCGCCAATTCGCGGGTGATTTTCTCCAGCCAGACGTCCAGCTGTTCGGCAGGCCGCGCATTCAGGGCGGGGAAAGAGCCGACAATCCCCGCCTTGCACTGGGCGATGACCAGGTCCGGGTTGGAGACGATGAACATGGGCGCGGCAACGGCCGGCAAGCGCAGTTTTTCCTTCAGAATTGCAGGTAGTGCCATGGGTAGGGCTCCGGTTGACCGATGGATTTATGCAATTTATTGCATATTTGATTGATATGCAACCTTTTGCATGGAGCGCGCACCAGGAGTAAGCTGACAAACTCCGGTCAGACCGTCACACAAGGTTAACAGTCGCAGCCATGGCTCTCTCTCACGCAATCATGACTGCTCTCCTGGAAGACGACATGTCGGGCTACGAGCTCGCCAAGGCCTTTGATATTTCACTGGGCCTGTTCTGGCGCGCCAGTCACCAGCAGATCTACCAGGAGCTGCACAAGCTGGCAGACCGCGGCTGGCTGCAGTGCGAGACCGTCGCCCAGGCCGGCAAGCCGGACAAGATCGTCTATGCGCTGACCCAGGCCGGCCGCGATGCCATGGCGGAGTGGGTGCTGGGCAACTCGCGAGTGCAGGAGGGCAAGGATGATCTGTACGTCAAACTGTACAACCTGTCAGAGGCCAACGCCGCGCATCTGGCGGTCGAGATCGGGCAGCGGCGGGAGCAGATGATGCAGCGGCTGTACCTCTATGAAAAAATCCGCCGGCGCCACTACGCGGATCCGGACGCACTGCCCGTGCGGCGCAAGGGCGTTTATCTGGCGTTGCTGGCGGGTATCCGCCAGGGCGAGCACTTTCTCGCCTGGTGTGATGAGGCACAGGCGATGTTGGGAGATATCGGGTAGCCTGCAGCCTGGGGCATGCCTCCGCTCAAAGGCTCGCTTTGGCCTCCGCAAATGCGTGCAGCGCCGCGTCGATATCCCCGGTGCTCAATGCTGCAGACATCTGGGTGCGGATGCGTGCCCTGCCTTTCGGTACCACGGGAAAGGAGAAAGCCACCACGTACACGCCCCGGGTGAGCATCGCCTCGGCAAACCGCGCTGCGGCGCCAGCATCGTGCAGCATCACGGGCACGATCGGGTGTTCCCCGGGCAGCAGTTCGAAGCCCAGGGCCTGCAAGCCCTCGCGGAAGCGAGCGGTATTGTCGGCCAGCCGGGTACGCAGGCTCGGCTCAGACTCCACCAGCTCCAGTGCCTTGATCGCGCCGGCCACCACCGGCGGGGCCACCGTGTTGGAGAACAGGTAGGGGCGCGAGCGCTGCCGCAGCAGGTCGACCACTTCCTGACGCGCCGCTGTATAGCCGCCACTGGCGCCGCCCAGCGCCTTGCCCAGGGTTCCGGTGATGATATCCACCCGGTCCATGCAACCGCGGTACTCGTGTGTGCCCTTGCCGGTGGCACCCAGGAAGCCGGTGGCGTGGCAGTCGTCGAAATGCACCAGGGCACCGTACCGGTCCGCCAGGTCGCAGACCTCGTCGAGACGCGCTATATAGCCGTCCATGGAGAACACCCCGTCGGTGGTGATCAGCTTGAAGCGGGCACCCGCCGCATCCGCGGCCTGCAACTGCGCTTCCAGGTCGGCCATGTCGTTGTTGCGGTAACGGAAGCGCCTGGCCTTGCACAGGCGGATGCCGTCGATAATGCTGGCGTGGTTGAGTTCGTCGGAGATGACTGCGTCTTCCTCGCCCAGCAGAGTTTCGAAAAGCCCGCCATTGGCGTCGAAGCAGGAGGGATAGAGTATGGTGTCGTCCATACCGAGAAACGTCGACAGCCGCTGCTCCAGCTGCTTGTGCAGGGTCTGAGTGCCACAGATAAAGCGCACTGAGGCCATGCCATAGCCCCAGTCCCGCAGGCCCTCCGCGGCAGCCCCGTTTACCGCCGGGTGCTGTGCCAGCCCCAGGTAGTTGTTGGCGCAGAGGTTCAGCAGCTCCCTCTGCGCCACGCCGACATGGGCACCCTGGGGTGTGGTGATGAGCCGCTCGTGCTTGGTCAGGCCGGCGGCATCAATTTCCGCCAGCTGTCCGGCCAGGTGTTCGCGAAATGCGCTGTACATGGTGGTTCAGTCCTCCCAGTTCAGTACGACTTTGCTCGCTTCCCCCGAGCTCATGACATCAAAGCCCTGTTGAAAGTCGCGGAAGCTCATGCGGTGGGTGATAACCGGAGAGATATCCAGCCCGGACTCGATCATCACCGACATCTTGTACCAGGTTTCGTACATCTCGCGACCGTAAATCCCCTTCAGGGTGAGCATGTTGAAAATCACCGTGTTCCAGTCGACGGCGGTGTTTTCGCTGGGAATGCCGAGCATGGCCACCTTGCCGCCGTGGCACATGTTGGCCAGCAGGTCGCGGAAGGCCTGGGGGTTACCGGACATTTCCAGGCCCACGTCGAACCCCTCGTCCATACCCAGTGACTTCTGGACCTCGGCAATGCTCTCCCGGCTCACGTTGACCGTGCGGGTGGCACCCAGGGTGGCCGCCAGCTGCAGGCGCTTGTCGATGACATCGGTGATCACCACATGGCGCGCGCCGGCGTGTTTGCAGACGGCCGCCGCCATGGCGCCGATGGGGCCGGCACCGGTAATGAGGACGTCTTCGCCGAGCAGGTCGAATTGCAGCGCGGTGTGTACCGCATTGCCGAAAGGGTCGAAGAGGGCAGCTACATCGAGATCAATGCCGGCGGAATGCTCCCACACGTTGGACATGGGGAGCGCCATGTACTCGGCAAACGCGCCGGAGCGGTCGACACCGATGCCGCTGGTTTTTGCACACAGGTGGCGTCTGCCCGCCATGCAGTTGCGGCAGCGACCGCAGACCACGTGGCCCTCGCCAGAGACGATCTGGCCGGGGCGGAAATCGACCACGTTCGAGCCCACAGCAACAATCTCGCCCACGAATTCATGGCCGACGATCATGGGTACCGGCACCGTTTTCTGGGCCCAGGTGTCCCAGTGGTAGATGTGCATGTCGGTGCCGCAGATGGCGGTGCGCTTGACCTTGATCAGCACATCGTTGATGCCGAACGCGGGCTCGGGAACCTCTTCCAGCCAGAGGCCGGGACGGGCTTCTTTCTTGACCAGTGCTTTCATGGGCGACTACACCATAATGGAAATTATCCGGTATAGTAGAGATCTGGAATCCCAGATACAAGAATATTCTCTACTAAACTGGAAATCGTATGTCGAAATCCTCTCTCGATCCGGCCAGCAAGGTACTTTGCGAACGCGTGACGGAGCTTCGCCAGGCGCACGGATTCACCCTCGACCAGTTGGCCGCCGCCTCCGGGGTCAGCCGCTCCATGTTGAGCCAGATCGAGCGCGGGCAGGCCAACCCGACGCTGGCGGTGACCTTCCGCATTGCACAGGCCTTTGGTCTGAGTATAGGCGAACTGGTGGATGATCCCCTGGCCAGCGGTTTGATTGAAGTGGTGCGCGCGAACGACCCCTCCAGCCTGTTTCGCGCCGACAGCGAGTGCCAAATTCGCACACTGTCGCCCCTGCACATGGAAAAGCACGTGGAGTTCTATGAACTGCAGCTGCAGCCGGGTGCCAGTCTGGACAGTTCGGCACACTTCAGCGGCACGCGGGAGTTGCTGACACTCTCGGCTGGCGCGGCGCTGGTTGTGGCGGGAGCCACCGAGTGTCGCCTGGACAGCGGTGATTCGGCCCACTACCGCGCGGATGTGGAGCACAGCATCCGGTCACTGGGCGATGAGCCCCTGCGCGGCTACCTGGTCGTGACCTACAAGTAGCGGCCCGGCCTGCGCGGCGCGGCCTAACTACATAAACCCGGTTGGGGTGGTCGGGGGTGGGGCGGTGCGCCAGCATGCATTGCGCGGAGGCTTCTGTTATATCGGGTGCAACGATACCAACAAAGACGAACAGGAGTGGGCCATGCAGGATCTCGATTTCACAGGCAAGATCGTACTGGTAACCGGCGGCGGTGCGGGCATCGGTCGCGCCATCGTTGAGGCGTTTGCGACGCGCGGGGCCCGACTGGTGGTGGCGGAGATCAATGCCGAGCGCTGTGCTGACTTGCGGGAGGCCCTGGATGCCAGCGCGACCGATGCACTGGTCTCCAATACCGACGTCTGCGACTGCGCGGCGGTCGACGCCCTGATGGCTGAGGTGCAGGCGCGTTTCGGCGGGCTCGATGTGCTGGTCAATAACGTTGGCGACTTCCTCGGTCTCATCAAGCCCTTCGCCGCCTGTACCGATGAGGATCTCGAGCGACTCTACGCCGTTAACCTGAAGCATATCTTCACCGTGACGCGTGCTGCGATACCGCTGTTGCAGTCGCGTGGACGGGGCGGCAGCATCATCAGTATCTCCTCCATCGAGGCCTTCCGCGGCATTCCCATGGTGACCACCTATTGCGCCTTCAAGCACGCGATTACCGGGTTCACCCGCAGCCTGGCGCTGGAGCTGGGACCGGATGGTATTCGCGTCAACGCGATTGCGCCTGAAACTACCGAGACCGATCAGGTGCGTCCATCCGAACTGATCGCCCCTGAGCATCAGGCGCACGTCCGGCGCTGGATACCGCTGGAGCGCTTCGGCAGGCCACAGGATGCCGCAGGCTGTGCATTGTTCCTCGCCTCCGAACTGTCTGCCTGGGTCACGGGCACGACGATAAACCTTGATGGCGGTGCGCTCGCGGCG
Source organism: uncultured Haliea sp. (assembly GCF_963973825.1). Lineage (NCBI taxonomy): Bacteria > Pseudomonadati > Pseudomonadota > Gammaproteobacteria > Cellvibrionales > Halieaceae > Haliea > uncultured Haliea sp. The sequence goes on along the minus strand of NZ_CAXBAE010000001.1, from coordinate 301,630 downwards.
GCGGGCTGGTATCGTGACCCCAATGACCTGTGGACCAATGTGCCGGTGGTGTCCGGCAACGGTTTCAATTTCTGACTGCCGCGTCCAGGGCGTAAACCCGATAGACAACGAGGACTTCCGTGACTGATTCAACACCGGGCGCCGCGCCGCGCGCCTACATCCTGTCGTTCCAGTGTCCAGACCGGCTGGGCGTTGTGGCTCGCTACTCCCAGCTGTTTCTCGAGGCCGGTGCCTTCATCACGGAGATCTCCAATTTCAGCGACCCGGTCAGCAACACCTTCCATTTGCGCTGCGTCTTCGATGACCGCGTCATGACGGTGCCCTATACCGAGTTCTGCCGCCGCTTTGCGCTGCTGGCGGACGATATGGGCATGCAGTACCGCTTGCGCCCCGCCGACGACCTGCCGCGGGTACTGCTTGCCGTGTCCCGTTACGACCACTGCCTGGTGGCCCTGCTCACGAAGTGGCGCGCCGGTGCGTTACCCGCGACGCTGGTGGGTGTGGTGAGCAACCACGAGGATTGCCGTGAGCTGGTCGAGTGGTACGGCCTGCCCTACCACTACCTGCCGGTGACCCCGGAGCACAAGGCGGAGCAGGAAGCGCAGCTGCTCCAGGTGTTCCGCGAGGAGGAGGCGGACCTGCTGGTGCTGGCGCGCTACATGCAGATTCTTTCCGATGCGCTGTGTGCCGAGCTCGCGGGCCGCGCGATCAACATCCACCATTCCTTCCTCCCCGGTTTCAAGGGCGCCCGGCCTTATCACCAGGCTTATGACCGCGGGGTGAAGGTCATCGGTGCCACGGCCCACTATGTCACCCGCGACCTCGATGAAGGGCCGATCATTGCCCAGGAGGTCAAGGCAATCGACCACCAGGTGTCGGTAGAGCAGATGATTCATCTCGGTCACGACACCGAGGCCACGGCGCTCTCCCACGCCGTGCGACTGCATTGCGAGGAGCGTGTGCAGCTGAACGGTCAGCGCACGGTGATTCTGTAGCGGCGGCGCGCCGCGTCAGGGCTTCCAGGGCACGCCGTTGATGTGCCCGCCGCCGTCCACGTAGAGGGTGTTGCCGGTGAGGTAACGCGATCCTTCGCTGGCGAGGAACAGCACCACCGGCGCAATGTCTTCCTCGGGGTCCCCGCTGTAGCCCATGGGGATCATCTTCTGAATGCCGGCCATCATTTCCGGCATCTCCGCCATGCGCGCACGGAACGCCGGAGTCGCTGCGCCCGGGCACACCGCGTTGCAGGTGATGCCGTCCTTGCCCCACTCGACGGCGGCGGTGCGGGTCAGGGTGCGAACCGCCTCCTTGGCACAGTTGTAGTCAACCGTACCGGCATGGGCATTGACGCCATTGAGCGAGCACATGTTGATGACACGTCCCCAGCGCTGTGCGGCCATCACTGGATACACCGCCTGCATGGCGGCCGCGACGGCATGAAACCCCGCCATCATTGAACCCTGCAGGCGATCATCACTGATGCCGCTCACCGTGGTGCCGGCGCTGCCGGTGGGGTAGGCGTTGTTGACCAGTACATCCACACGACTGAAGGCGTCCAGCGCCTGATTGACCATCGCGCGCACGCTGGCCAGATCACGTATATCGGTTTCGATGAAGAGCCCCTTGCCGCCCAGGGCGGGTAGCGCGTCGGCGACAGCCTGGCCCCTGTCGCGGTCGATTTCGGCGACGACTACCGTCCAGCCATGGCGGGCGAAGACGCGAGCCAGTCCCTCGCCAATACCGCCGCCGGCGCCGGTGATGATGACCACTTCAGGTGTGTGCATGTCGATGTCCTTTGCTGCAGGTCGCCGGAATATACTATTGATGCTCCGCGTGAGCCAAATTCGCTGCCGCTGTTTGCCCGGTGCAGATGATCTCGCTTGCCTGGCACGCGGTGATGGTACCGGCGGCGGCAGCCCTGTGCTAATCTGCCGCGGTGTACAGCAGAGGGCAGGACATGAAACGGCAGAGTCTTTTTCGCGCGGCGGCGCTGGGTACGCTGACGGCGCTGGTGACGGGTTGTACCTGGGTCAAGATCCCGGATGAAGCGCGTGCCCTGCCGCTGGTGGAGGCGTCCGAGGTTGCGCAGTGCAAGCGACTGGGCAACATCACCACCAACGTCGCCTGGAAAGTGGCCGGCATTGAGCGCGGTGAAAACAAGGTTCGTGTTGAACTCGACAATCTGGCGCGCGAACGCGCGCTCAGTATGGGCGGCAACGCGGTCGTGCGTGAATCCATCCACGAGGGAACGGGCGATTACACCGCCTGGCTCTGTCCCTGATCCACGTCCCCACGGGGCGTCGTTGACGCTGCCGGGGGTATCCACAGGATGACAGTCCGCAGGCCCCGGGGCAGCGCAGGCAATTATGTACCTTCAGTATTTTGGCCTCAGTGAAACGCCGTTCTCCATTGCGGTAAACCCACGTTATCTGTTTATGAGTCCGCGTCACCGCGATGCGCTGGCGCATCTGCTTTACGGCGTGGGCAGCGGCGGTGGCTTCATACTGCTCACCGGTGAGGTGGGCACCGGCAAGACCACGATCAACCGCTGCCTGCTGGAGCAGCTGCCACCCGATACCGATATCGCCATTGTGTTGAACCCGGCCTTGAACGCGCAGGAGCTACTCGCCACCGTCTGCGATGAACTCGGCATCGAGTATGACGCCAACCAGCTGTCGCTGAAGGCCTTGACGGACAGCCTGCACGCCTTTCTGCTGCGGAACCACGCGCAGGGCCGCAAGACGGTGCTGTTGATCGATGAGGCCCAGCACCTGGATTTTGAGGTGCTGGAGCAGATCCGCCTGCTCACCAACCTGGAAACACACAGCGAAAAACTCTTGCAGATCGTGCTGATCGGCCAGCCTGAGCTGGCGCAACTGCTGCAGCGTCCGGAGCTGCGTCAGCTGAATCAGCGCATCACAGCGCGATATACCCTTGCGCCCCTCAATCAGGCCGAGACGGCAGCGTATATCCGCCACCGGCTGCAGGTCGCCGGGCTGCCAGCCGGACGCGAGTTGTTTCCGCCCGAGGTAGTCCGTGGCATTCACCGCGCGACCCGCGGGATCCCCCGGTTGATCAACGTGGTGTGCGACCGCGTGCTGCTGGGCACCTACGGCCGCAATCGCACGGTGGCCGACCGGCAGGTGCTGGCCCAGGCCATTGAGGAGGTGCTGGGCGAGCCGGCCACTGGCGCACGCCGCTGGCTGCGGCTGTGGCCGTTTGCTGCGGCGGCACTGGTGCTGCTGGTCGGCGTGTGGTGGCTGGCGCGACTGAGTCAGCTCGCTGCGCCGACGCCATCGGCGGCCTCAGCACCGGCAGCCACGGCTCCGGTTGCGGCGACTGCCACGCAGCCGGCTCCGGCAGCACCACCGCCAACACAGGCAGTGGCCGCACCGGTACAGACCGAGGCGCCTGCCTGGGAGCTGTCGCCGGCGGCAGCGCTGCAAACCCTGTGGCAGTTGCAGGCGCCGGGTCCGGCGCCACCACTCGATGTGCTGTGTGACAACAGCATACGCTTTCCCCTGACTTGCCTGCGAGACAGCGCCGATACCTGGCAGGAGGTGATAGCGCTCAACCGGCCCGTCATGCTGGATCTGGTGACTGCTGATCGCTTCGCGGCCGCCGCCCTGTTCCTCGGTGAGTCGTCGGGCAATGCCCTGCTGTGGTCCGAAGCGGGCCTGAGACGTGTGCCGTTCGTGCAGCTGGCGGAGCGCTGGCGCGGCAGCTACCGATTGCTTTGGCGCCCACCCGAGGGCTTCTCGGGGCCCGTAGGCCGCTCGGACTCGGGGCCGGTCGTCGCGGATATCGCGGGGCTTTTTGCCGAGCTGGACGGGCAGGCCGAGCCGCTGGCCCGGGAAGACTACTCTCCGCTGCTGGCGGAGCGCGTGCGCCTGTTCCAGGCCAGCCGGCAGCTCAGCGCGGATGGGGTGGTCGGCGAACAGACCCTGCTGCGGCTGAACATCGCCGCAGGGCGCGACCTGACCGCGGCGGCGGCGTTGCAGCGCTTGACGGCCGGGGCTGAGGCGCAATGATTCTTCCCTCGACAGTACAGGAGCGCCTGCCGTGTCGCTGATTCTGGAAGCGCTCAACCGGGCGCGTCGCGAGCAGCAGAATGCCGCGCCGGTGCCCGGGGTGGACAGCGTCCATTTCGAGGCTGAATCGCAGCCACACCGACAGCGCTGGTTCTGGTTTCTGCTGGCGGCAGCGGGCGTTCTGGTGGTCGGCATCCTGCTTGGCGGCTATGTCACCCGGGTTGCCGGGCCTGCCCCGCAGGCTCCGCTGCAGCCGGCGACGCCGGCAGTGCCGTCGACCAGCGCATCCACCGATGTCGAAACCACAGCCGAGGCAACGGCATCCCCAGTAGCAGTTGAGGCGGTCACAGTCGTCACGCCTGCCCCTGCAGACACGGCTGCGCCTGCGACCGCGACGGCAATGCCCGGGGAGCGCGAGGCCAGCCCGGATGTGGCTGCGCTGTATGCCGGTGCCGCCCAACCGGCAACCGATGTGTCCGAGGCGCAACCAGCACCCGCCGCGGAGAACAGTGTTGCAGGCGCCGAAGACCCGCAGCCGAGAGCCGAGAACAGTGTGGATATCGCCGCCCTGGCGGCCGCCGCGGAGCAGGCGCTGGAGGATGTGCGACTTGCCGAGCACCCTGCACCTTTCCTTGCCGAGCTTTCCCAGCAGCGCAAGGACGCGGTGCCGACCCTGATGTACCTGCAGCATGACTACCGCGCGGACGGCGGCTCCAGTGTGACCATCAACGGTCAGCAGGCGTCGGCCGGGCAGTCGGTCGGCCGCGGCGTGCGGGTGGAAGAGGTGTTGCCGGACTCCGTCGTGCTCAGTCACGAGGGCGAGCAGTTCCGCCTGCGGGCACTGAACAGCTGGGTGAACCTGTAGCCGGAAACGCTGCTTCAGTCGCGGCGCGATAGCACGAGGGGCAGCAGTGCATCGCGCTCGAAATCCATGGACAGCGCATCGCGAGCGCGCTCCCAGGCAAGCTGTGAGTGGTCGCGGGCCGCCTGTTGCAGCGCCCGGTGGTCGAGTTGCGACAGGGCGGCGAAGGCTTTCTGCAGCCTGATTTGCACCGCGATATTGCCCGCCCCGTCGCGGGCAATCGGCGTGAAGACATCGTCCAGCAGATCGTGCACCGCGAGTGTCTGGAACCAGACCTGTGCCTTAGGCGCCTCGCCCTCGGCGTCCGTTTCCGCCGCCGTTGTGGCCCAGGCTGACAGTGCGCGTGTGGCACGCCCGATCACATCGATGGCGGTGCCGGCGTCGTTCACCCCGGGTGATAGTGCGCGTGAGGCGATTTCCCCCAGCACGATCAGGCCGAAGCGGGGGTCATAGTCGAAGGTGCGTGCGCGGCCGAGGGAAAACGCTGCCCGGATGTGCTCGAGCACCGGCTGCGGGCAGTCGCCCCCCGCCACGCAGGCCAGCGGTGTCTGCAGGTTGGTCAGGGTACCGGGTTCCACCAGCACGAAGATCTCCAGCCCGTGCTCCGCACTGCACTGCAGCAGGGCTGCCATGTCGATGTGCTCCACGTAGCCGACACTGTTCGCCAGAACCCTGCCTGCACCGACCGGGATACGGTGTTCCACCGACTCACAGGGGCGTGCGCCGATTCCGGGAAAGCGCGCCCGCCCCACCAGCGCCCGGGTAGCGGCGTCCTCCACCCGCTCGACGGTTTCCGTCACCTTGGCCAGCTCGGAGAGGTGCTCTATCCAGCGTATCAGCGCAATGACAATCAACATGATGATCAGCACGGTAGTCAGAAACAGGACCACGTGTCCGCGCTCTCCGTATACGCCCGCATTCAGCGCCACGAGCCCGACAAGGCTGAACAGAAAGGTACCGATGAACACGCTCAGGGCGTGCCTGGAGACTTCGTTGTCCATCACCAGCGCAGTCGCGCGGGGTGACGTGCTGACCGTCACGGAGCCATGGGCGCTCACCAGCGTGGCCAGCGAAAATGTGGCGACTGCAAGCATGCTGGATGCGAGGATGTTCAGGATTCTGCCAACCGCATCCGCTGTTACCAGGTCGGACATGCCGGGAGGGATTACCGGCGTCAGCCAGATACCCAGCAACACCGAGATGAAGCCGGCGACCGTGTAGAGCAGGGCGATCAGCCACAATTTGCGCGAAACCTTGCGCTGCAGCCATTGCCAACGCTTTGTCAACCGCATGCGCCTTACCCCCTGTGTGTTATCCGGCCCCCGTGATCGCCGTAGCCGACGCGATTCACAGCGCTCCTTGATGCAGAGTACACTGCATGGAGGATCAGGGCCCGCTTTTCGCCATACTGCAGGGCCGGGGTCCCGGTTTGCAACGGGATGCGACGGATAACACTGACAGACAATCGGCTGCTGGCGGGCATCAGCGGCCGGGAGGGCCTCTCTGCCATGGAATGGACACACCACCACGCCACTATCAACGGCATCCGCATGCACTATGTCGAGCAGGGAGCCGGCATGCCGGTGGTGCTCTGCCACGGCTTTCCCCACCTCTGGTTCAGCTGGCATCGCCAGATCAGTGCACTGGCGCAGGCCGGCTATCGGGTGATTGCGCCGGATATGCGCGGTATGGGGCAGACCGACGCGCCGCTGCCGCTGCAGGCCTATGATATCGATCACATCACGGCGGACCTGGTCGGCCTGCTGGCACACATCGGCGAGCCCAGGGCGGTGTTCGCGGGCCTCGATTTCGGAGCCTTTGCCGTCTACGACCTTGCCCTGCGTCACCCGAAGCGGGTGATTGCCGTGATTGGCCTGGAGAACCCGGCCGCACCGCACAACCCGGATGAGCCGCCGCTCACCGAATACCGGCGCATGGGCGAACAGCACTTCCTGCATATCGAGTATTTCCGCGAACCGCCGCGCGCAGATCGGGAACTGGCGGCGCAGCCCCGGCGGTTTTTACACAAGGTGTTCCATACCTTGAGCGGTGCCTGCAATTACTTCGACATGTTCCGTCACCCGCCGGGTACGTCTTACATTGACGCCATGGAGGAGCCGCCAGCACTGCCCTGGCCGTGGTTGTCGGAACTGGAGCTGGAGTTCTTTGTCGCCGAATACAGTCGCACGGGCTTCACCGGAGGGCTTAACTGGTACCGCGCATTTGATCTCAAGTGGGCCCAGCGCAAGCCGTTTGAAGGGGTGCAAAGTGCGGTGCCTGCCTATTTTCTCGGCAGCGAGCACGATGTCGACCTCGAGGGCTTTCACGGTGAAGACCCGATTGGCCAGATGCGTGCCATTTTTCCACAGCTGCGTGCGGTGCGCATGATTCCGGGTGCCGGACACATGGTCCAGCTGGAGGCTTCGGATGCGGTAAACGAGATACTCCTCGACTACCTCGCCGATATCGTCAGTCAGGACACCCAGTTGTCGTCGTGAGCGGCGAGAACGCCGGCCACGTCAATGGATAGCGAGGTGCAGGCCCTCCTTGCCGAGCAGCGTCACCTCCTGCTCGAGTTCCCGCGCCGTGAGCGGGTGGCGCTGTAGCCACGTCGGCGGAAACTCCAGGCTGATGCCGTCCTCGTGCGCATGTACGGCAAAGTCGGGCAGCGCCTCCAGCTGTTCGACGTACTTGAACAGCAGCGCCAGCCGGAACAGGGTGACCAGGCGCAGCAGACGCGGGCGGTCACTCTCGGCCACGGCAGCCCAGAGCGGATGGTCCAGTTTGCCACGTTGTGTGGCGGCGAGAAGCGCCATCTGCTCCTGCTCCTCCTGGGAGAACCCGGGCAGGTCGGCATTTTGCAGCAGATAGGCGGTATGGCGCTGGTAGTGCTTGTGCGAGATGGCCATGCCGATCTCGTGCGTCAGTGCCGTACGCTCCAGGAGGTCGCGGTCGGTCCTGCGCAGCGACCAGCCGTCGCGACTGGCGTTGAACAGGGTGCGCGCACGGCGGGCCATCAGCTCCCCCATGACCGTATCCACGCTGTAGCGTTGCATCAGCGCATTGATGGTGCGTTCACGCACATCCTCGTGCCCCAGACGTCCCATCAGGTCGTAGATCACGCCCTCGCGGAGTGCACCTCGTGAGGTTCGCAGCTGCGTGATGCCCAGCTCATCGAACAGGGCACTGGTAATGGCGACGCCGGCTGCGATGACGTTGCGTCTCTGGCTGCTCAACCCCTCCAGCTCAATGGCATCGAAGTGCTTGAACTGCAACAGGCGTTTTTCCAGCTTTGCCAGCGCCTTGCGTGTAATCCCGCCCTCACTCCAGCCCTGGCTGACCAGCACTGATTCAATGGCCTGCAGTGTGCCGGAAGAGCCCACACATTCCGCCCAGTGGCGTGAATGGAAATGATAGCGGATGTGGGAAACCTCAAGCCGGGCCCGCTCGTATGCCGCACGGTAGTGAGTGCGGTTTAGCTTGCCAGCGGGAAAGCAGCTGTCCGAATAGGAGACACATCCCATCTGCAGGCTTTCCAGTCGCTGTGGTTCGAACCGCTGGCCGATGATCAGCTCGGTGCTGCCGCCGCCGATATCAATCACCAGCCGCGACTGGGCGTCGTCGGCCAGCGTGTGGGCCACCCCCAGGTAAACCAGGCGTGCTTCCTCTCCGCCATACACCACATCGACCGGCGCCCCGAGAATCCGCTGGGCGGGCAGGGTGAACTCCCGGCGGTTGTCAGCCATGCGCAGGGCGTTGGTGCCGACCACGCGGATGCGCTCCGGATCGACACTGCCGAGCATTTGTGCAAAGCGAGCCAGGCAGTCCAGGCCACGTGCGATGGCGTCCGCGGACAGCCGTCCATCCACCAGCCCCGCCCCCAGCTGGACTTTCTCTGCCAGTGCCTCGACCGGACGCATTTCGCCATGTTCGACACGGGCGACGATAAGGTGAAAGGAGTTGCTGCCCAGGTCGACGGCTGCCAGCAGGCTGCCGTCGGCAAGAGGCGCTTGTACAGGTTGCGACAAGGCAGTGGTGTCCCGTGCTCGTGTTCGGAGGTGCCCATGATAGCGGATGCCCCCTGCCGGCGCACGGAGTACGCCGTGATCAGGTCAGTGCGTAGGCCACGATGAGCAGGGTGACCAAGCCAATGGCGGCGCTGGTCAGCACCACCCTCGGTGTTGTTTTCGAGAGTTCGCCCAGCGGATCTCCCCCGCCCTGTACCCGGGCGATCACCGGCCACTCGATGGCGCCGGCGAAGGCGAGGCTGCCCACGCTGGCCGCCAACAGCGCAATGCTGCAGGGTGTCTCTGCCGGGATGCTGAACATGAAGAGGGCAATCGCTACGAGGGAGCCCAGCGTGCCGGCGTAGCTCATGACCAGAAACTGGCGCGGACTGTTGTGCTTGAAATCCCAGTCGAAAGCGAATAGGGCAAGGCGGGGCGGACGCCGGTAGCGGCCCCGCGCGGCGATGGCGCCAAGGTAGTGGAACCATTCATGAACCAGGGTGCAGATGATGGCACCCGCCGCTGCGCCGCTGAGTACGCCCAGCAGCGCGGCAAGAGGCAGTGAGGAACTGCGGAACCAGTCGTTGGTCAGTGCGAATATCGCCAATAGGAATGCGCCCAGGGCAGCATGTGCAAATGCCACGATCCCGGGGTGTACGCCGCCCTTGTCGGCGACGCTGGTGTCTAGCGTGTTGTCCATGGTGCTTCCCGCTCAGGTAAGACCGATGGAGAATGTACGCGCCTCGGGGGCGTCTGGATCCGCCCCCCGGGGGGTGCTATTTACGTCCTGCGCCGGAGGGCCGCGCGGCGTACCCGCCCGGTTGGCCGCTGATGCCTGACTGGATGTTCTGGATCTTGCCGCCGGTCTTCAGGAAAGCGCGCGTTTGTTCTTCTATGGAGTTGGAGGTCTCCACCGCCGCGGGCTGCTTTTTCTTGGCGGGTGCGCGTTGTGGCTTGGCAGACATAACAGGGTCTCTTTAAGCTGGACGGCCTGCCAGTGTACCACAGCTGGTTCACGGATGCTCCGGGCTACCCGATCACCACCCGGCGTGGCACGCGCGCCGGCATGCGGGTCAGCAGTTCATAGCCTATTGTGTGTGCTTTTTCGGCGACCTCGGCAACCGGCAGGCCGTCGCCCCACAGAACCACGGGGTCGCCCAGGGCGACCCCCGGCAGGTCCGTCACGTCGATGCTGATCATGTCCATGGAGACGCGGCCCGCCAGAGACGCGCGATGGCCGTTGACCAGTACCGGCGTGCCGCTGCCCGCGCTGCGAGGGTAGCCATCCCCGTAGCCGACAGTCACGGTGGCTATGCGCGAGCTCCGTGTCGCCTGCCAGGTGGCACCGTAGCCCACCGCCTCGCCGGGTTCGATATCGCGCAGCGAGGTGACCTGCGAAACCAGCGTCATGACGGGCCGCAGCGTATCCGCCTCGGCGTGCGGGACCGCGAAGGGTGAGTTGCCCCAGAGCATAAAGCCGGGCCGTATCCAGTCGTAGTGGCTGTCGGGCCAGGCCAGTGTCGCCGGCGAGTTTGCGGCGCTGCGCGCTCCCGGGAGCGCGTGTGTGAGTTCCTCGAAGCGTGCGATTTGCTGCGGGGTTGCGGGGTGATCCAGCTGGTCGGCACAGGCGAAGTGCGTGGTCAGTACGGGCGGCCCCGCAAGCTTGCCGCAGGCCAGCAGGCGCTGGTGAAACTCGGCGACCCGCTCCGGCGCCGCACCCAGGCGATGCATGCCGGTATCCACTTTCAGCCAGCAGTGCAGCGGCTCCGGCAGCGTCGCCCGCTCCAGCCAGGCCAGCTGAGTGGCGTTCTCCACGGTCAGCCACAGCCTGTGTTGTGCGGCGAGAGGGATCTCATCGGGGTGAAAGGCACCCTGCAATAACAGAATAGGGGCGTGGATGCCCGCGTCCCGCAGTTCCAGTGCCTCTTCGAGGCAGGCGACCGCCAGGGCGTCAACCAGCGGCTCCAGTGCCCCGGCCATGGTCGTGGCGCCGTGGCCATAGGCGTTTGCCTTGACCACCGCCATCAGCCGCGAACGTGGCGCCAACCGGCGGGCGAGTGCAAGGTTGTGGCGCAGCGCCGACAGGTCCAGCCGTGCTTCGCAGGGTCTGGCCATCAGTAGTCGTACCGGTGCCTGGCAAACAGGGTTTGGGCAGCCAGCCACACATCGCCCACGCGTCCGTCGCCGACCGGCTGGTCGTCGATGGACAGCACCGGCGCCACTTCCTTGCTGGAACTGGTAAGCCAGACTTCGTCAGCGTTGCGTACTTCCTCCATGGTGATTACCCGCTCGGCCACGGGGATTCTGCTGTGACGACGCAGCATGTCGAGCAGCATGAGCCGGGTAATGCCGGGCAGTTTCTGGTGATCCAGTGGTGGCGTTGCCACTGCGCCGTTGGCGACAATGAAGACGTTGCAGGCGGCAGCTTCTGTCAGCTCGCCCGCCTGGTTGTAGAGCAGCGTTTCACCGTGGCCACGACTGTGTCCATGCTGGTAATGCATGACATTGCCCAGCAGGGCGGTCGATTTGATGTTGCAGCGTCGCCAGCGCAGATCTTCCGCTGTGGAGACGTGAAAGCAGCGAGCCGCTGCCTTGTCCGGCGCCGGGGGTGGTGCAATGTCGAAAGCGAAGGCGTAGCGGGTCGCTGTGATGTTCTCCGGGTAGGCGTGATTGCGCTGCAGGTCTGCACCGCGGCTGATATGGAAATAGAGGCCAAGGTTGCCACCGCCATTGCGCTGCACGAGCTCTTCGGCAATGGTCCGCCATTCCGCCTCGTCCAGCGTGACTTTCAACTCGATGGCGTCAAGGCCCTGCTGCATGCGCTGCATATGTGGGCCAAAACCCACCAGCTTTCCAGCGTAGGAGGGCACCACCTCGTAGATGCCGTCGCCGAAGAGGAAGCCCCGGTCCATGGGAGAAATACGGGCTTCGCTCATGGGCAGATAAGTGCCATTCAGATAGACGATACTCATAGCCGTACCTCAGCCGGGTGAAATAAAAATAGCTTCATGCTGCCGCCTCAAGAAACCCTGTTAGCGTGCGCAGCTCACGAATCACCGCCTCGCCTTCGGAGGGCGGCATTCCGTCTTCAGTGAGCGTGTTCGCTCGCGTCACGCCGTCGACGCTGCCGCGCTCTGACAGGTAGCGCAGGGTCTCCAGGGCGGAGAATTCTGACAGCAGGTCGCGCTCTGCCCAGAGTCCCAGAAAGGCTAGCAGCCCATAGGCGCCCCAGTTGGAGACGTCCGCCACCAGCAATTCGTCGCAGGGCGTAACCGCCACGCGAATATCAAGACCGGCGATGGCCTCGGCAATATTGCCCATGCCGATTTCGTTGCCGCCGTCGCCGATGGCAATGGTGGGGCAGTCTGCAAGGGTCAGGAAAGGGTCGAATACGCCGCACTGGGCGCTGATATCCTCCCCGCGCATATTGTAGTAGCGGCCATCGGCGGCCAGGCCCGGTCGCTCAATGCTGACAATGGCGCTGGGCTGGTTGGCTGCCAGCCAGTGGGCGGCGCTGGCCGAGCCATCATCCGCGGGGTCCCGTTCCAGTGGCAGGATACGATAGCTGCCGGCCAGTACCTGTGCCAGCGGTGTCGCGCAGGCAATCACCGGACGTGCACCGAGCGCCTGCAGGCCCTTGTACAGGGCGATGGCACCGACAGGACCATCGGTCTCGAAAGTGCCTGCTACGGGAAAGCCGGTGCCAATCAATACCGTGCCACGGATATCGTGCAGACGGCGTGCGGCGCGCAGATAATAGCCCGGGCGCAGTGCCGCGCGGGCGACCTGCATCTGCCGTGGATTGCGTGCCACCAGCAGGCTTTCAATGGCTTCACTCAGTGCCTGTTCATCCACGGTTCTCACTCCTCGGGCAGTGGCTGCAGGGGCAGGTGTTGTAGCCGCCAGTGGTGCATATGCAGGGCATTGTGCGCCGCATGGGGACTGACTGCGGCAAAGTGCACCGTGCCCCCGGGGATCAACTGGCTCATGCGGGATGCATCGATGGAGATCGCCGAACCCAGCTTGGGATAGCCGCCAATGGTCTGCCGGTCGTTCAGCAGCACAATCGGTTGGCCGTCTGCCGGCACCTGAATGGCGCCGAGGCAGATACCTTCGGAGACGATGCCCGCGATGTCGCAGCGAATCTCCGGGCCCTCCAGGCGATAGCCCATGCGATCGGCGCGTTGCGATACGGACCAGGCCGCGCTGTAAAAGCGTCGCTGTTGCAGGCGGTCGAAATGCTGCTGCTGGTAACCCGGGACCACGCGAACAGTCAGTTGCCCGGCGTAATGGGGCCTCTCGGCAGGCGGCACACACAGGCGTGGACGCCGGGTATCACTGCGGCAGGGCAGGACGTCGTCGGGTGCCAGTTTCTCACCGCGCAGTCCCCCGATGCCCTCACGCAGGACGGTCGCGGTGCTACCGAACTGCGGCGCCACCTGAAAGCCATCGACCACACCGAGGTAATTTCGGCAACCCCGCTGGGGGTGGCCCAATTGCACCCGGTCGCCCCTGTGCACCCGGTGGGTGGTCCACAGGTCTGCGGGCTTTCCATTGACGAGGAGGGGGGCATCAGCACCGGTTACACAGAGCAGGGTGTCCGTGTCCACATCCACCTCAAGGCCACCAAAACTGCATTCGAGCAGCGTGCAGTCGGCGCTGTTGCCGAGCAGCCGCTGGCAGAGCAGAAAGGCTTCCAGATCCATGGGGCCGCCTGTGGTGAGGCCCAGGTGATGCTGGCCAAAGCGCCCGCGATCCTGCAGCAGGCTGAGCACGCCGGGTTGGCGGACGCGCAGGCTCATGACAGTTCACCGCCCAGCGCCAGAAAACGCTCTCGATCAATCGGCTCGAAGCGAACCCGGTCGCCTACGGCAACCGGCATGGGCGGAGTGTGTTCTGGATCGAACAGGCGTTGCGGGCAGTTGCCAATCAGGTTCCAGCCGCCCGGCGAAACGGCGGGATAGACCGCGGTCTGGCGATCGGCGATGGCCACGGCTCCGCGCGGCACACGTTTTCGGGGTGTAGCCAGTCGCGGTGCGGCGATCCGCGGGTCGACGTGGCCGAGGTAGGCGAAGCCGGGAGCAAAGCCAATGGCATAGACGGTGTACGCGGTTGCACTGTGCAGCGCAATCACCTCCTCGATAGCGAGCCCGCACTCCCTGGCCAGCCGCTCCAGGTCTGCGCCGCTCTCGGCGCTATAATACACCGGTAACACGATTTCCCGGCCACCCTCGGCGGCGATGGCTTCGTCAATGACCGGCTGCAGGGACTGCAGTCGCTGTGTGACGCTCAAATGGTCTGTGCGCAGGGCATCGTAAATCACCAGCAATGATGCGTAGGATGGGACGAGGTCAATCAGGTCATCGCCCAGGGTGTCGCGAGCAGCCTCCACGGCCGCTCGTACCTGTGCCGCCTCGCGCGGGCCGGCAGGTTCGTCGCCCGCCTCAGTCGCAAAGGAGATCAGGATCGCATTCTCACCGGCGTGTCGCAGCTGCATGGCTGTCATGCGCCCCCTGCAATCAGCTGCCTTATCTCCTGAATGGCGTTTACACCTTCGGGATTGTCGCCGTGTACGCAGAGCGAGTCTATGGCCAGCACCAGGGACTTACCGCCATGGGTGGTGACACTGCGGTGTTCGAGGATCTGCCGCACCTGATCCAGCATGCGCTCTCGCGTGTGCACGGCGTCGGGCAGGCGCCGGGACCGCAGGTGACCGTCGTCGGCATAGCAACGGTCTGCGAAGGCCTCGAAGAGCAGGGTCAGGCCGAATTCCCTCGCCTCCTCGCGGTGGCTCTCCGCCTGCGGCGTCGCCTGCAGCATCAGGTCCAGCGGTCTGTGATAGCCAGCCACGCTGCGCATGACCGCTGTGCGCACAGCGCGGTCGGCCATCATGTCGTTGTACAGGGCCCCGTGGGGTTTCACGTAAGTGATCTGCAGGCCGTGGCAGGCAGCCATGCCGTCCAGTGCAGCGATCTGGTAGCGCAGGCTACTGGCCAACTCGTCTTCGCTGAGGGCCATGCTGCGACGGCCGAAGCCGACCAGGTCCGGATAGGCCGGGTGAGCGCCCACGCCGACCCCGTGTCGCGCTGCCAGCGCCAGCGTGCGGTCGATGGTCAGCGGGTCGCCGGCGTGGAAGCCGCAGGCAATGTTGGCCTGGTCGATATGGGGCATGACCGCGTCGTCCAGGCCCATACGCCAGCTTCCATAACTTTCGCCGAGATCACAGTTGAGCAACATGCAGTCGACTCCTGTCAGGGGCGTGGTCGATCAGAGTACGGCCAGCTGGCTGTTGCGCAGGTCGGTAACCAGCATGCAGCCGGGGCTGTGGGTGATTGCCAGGGGCGGTTTTGCCTGTTCCAGCGCCACCTGGGGGGTTACCCCGCAGGCCCAGAATACCGGAAGCTCGTCCGCGGCAATAGTCACCGCGTCGCCATAGTCGGGGCGGTGCAGGTCGGCAATGCCGATCAGGGACGGATCGCCGAGGTGAACCGGAGCGCCGTGCACGGCGGGGAACCGGGTGCAGATCTGGATAGCGCGTATCGCGTCAGCAGCGCGCATCGGGCGCATGCTCACCACCATATTGCCGGCAAAGGGGCCGGCCGCTGTGCAGGGCAGGGTGCTGCGGTACATTGGCACGTTGACGCCCTCCGAGACATTGCGCACTTCCAGTCCGTCCGCGAGCAGGGCCTCTTCAAAGGAAAAGGAACAGCCGAGGGCGAAGGTCACCAGGTCCGGTTGCCAGAGGGCATGCAGGTCCGCACGTTCCTCTTCGAAAACACCGTTGCGGAAGACGCGGTAACGGGGTACGTCGCTGCGGATATCGATGTCGCCGAAGCGCGGCAGGGCGGTGTCTCCCGGTGCCGCGCTGACCGCCAGCAGGGGGCAGGGCTTGGGATTGGCCTGGCAAAAACGCAGGAAATCATGCGCCCACGCCTGTGGCAGGATGACGATGTTGCACTGGACAAAGCCGGGCGCACAGCCCGAGGTGTTGCCCGTGTGCTCGCCGCCGCGAATGCGTTGGCGCAGTGCCGCAGGGGTCAGTGACGCTTGCATTGAAGTCCTCGGTTGTCAAACGGGAAAGGCGTGTGGAGCCGACGCGCTGTATCCCGGATAATGTTCACCCCATCGTTTGCATCATAGTGGATTAACCTCATGCTCGACCAGCTGTTACAGGTATTGACCCCGCGACCCGTCAGTGAGGATGTCTTTGTCGCCGACAACATGCATCCCAGGGCGCCCCGTGTCTTTGGTGGGCAAGTGTTGGCGCAGGCGCTGCAGGCGGCGGCCGCCACGGTGCGTGCCGAACGCGCGGTGCACTCGCAACACGCCTACTTCCTGCGTCCGGGTGATCCCGCCGAGGCTATCCGCCTCGAGGTGGATCGGGCGCTCGACGGCGGCAGCCTGAGCTCGCGACGCGTGGTGGCACTGCAGCGCGGCAAGCCGATACTGGTGTCTTCGGTATCCTTCCAGACAACCGGCGCCGGCGATGACTTCCAGCGCTCGGCACCTGACGTGCCGCCGCCGGAAAGCCTGCCCAGCGAACGGCAACGTGCCCTGGAATCCGGTGACATCGACGACGCGTTTCCGCTGGTGACCGGGGAGGACCTTGATGTGCGCATGCTGACGCCCGTGGACTGGCACAATCCGCACCCGCTGCCGCCGTCTCTGGCACTTTGGGTCAGGGCCAATGGTCGGGTAGACCACCCGGATTCGGTGCATGCGAGTCTGCTCGCGTATTTCTCCGACACGCTGATGATTGATGTCTGCCTCGCCGCCACCGGGCGCTCCTTCCTGCAGCAGAACCTGCAAGTGGCCAGCCTCGACCATGCCCTCTGGTTCCACGCGCCGGTACGTGCCGATGAGTGGCTGCTGCATACGGTGGAGGCGGAGCGCGTGGCGGCGGGTCGCGGCCTTGCGCACGGCCGCTTCTTCAACCGCGACGGTGTGCTCGTGGCATCCGTGTCCCAGCAGGGCCTGATGCGGCAGCGCTGATACGTTGCCACGCTGCATGCGGCGTCTTATGATGGCCCGCCACATCGCCTAGACAGCAGCAAGGATCGTGACATGCCACACCCCGCCATCACTGCCGAAACCTATCCCCACAAGCCTGCCATCATCATGGGTGGCTCTGGCGAGGTGGTCACCTATGCCGAGCTCGACGAGCGCAGCAACCAGGCGGCACAGTTGTTCCGCTCTCTGGGGCTGAAGAAGGGTGACCACATCGGCATGATGCTGGTGAACTGTCGCCAGTTTCTGGAAATCTGCTGGGGTGCGCAACGGGCCGGCCTTGTGTTCACGCCGATCAGCACCCACCTGAAGCGGGATGAAACCGCCTATATTCTGGAGAACTGCGGGGCAAAACTGTTCATTGCGTCCCACGCACTGGCAGCGGTCGCCGGCGAAATCCTTGCACTGGAGACATCGGCGATCCAGCACTTTTATATGGTGGACGGCCTTGCCGACGGCTACGAGTCATGGGATGACAGCATTGCCCTGCAGCCCGCCGAGCGCATCGTCGACGAGGCCAATGGCGTTCCCATGCTCTACTCGTCGGGCACAACCGGCAAGCCCAAAGGCGTGTTTCTGCCGCCGCCCAGTGACGATGTCAATGCGCCGCACCCGCTGGCGGGCACACTCGGGGCCGTGTTCGGCTTTGGCGAGGAAACTGTCTACCTGTCGCCGGCGCCCCTGTATCACGCCGCACCGTTGCACTACAACATGATGACGCTGTACCAGGGCGGTACTACGGTGGTCATGGAGAAGTTCGATGCGGAAGCCGCGCTGGCGCTTATCGAAGAACATCGAGCGACCCACAGCCAGTGGGTGCCGATCATGTTTGTGCGCATGCTGAAGCTGCCCGAGGAGGTACGCAAGCGCTACGACGTGAGCAGCATGCAGTTTGCGATCCACGCCGCGGCGCCCTGTCCGGTGGAGGTCAAGGAACAGATGATCGCCTGGTGGGGCGAGGTCATTGTCGAATACTACGCGGCCAGCGAGGGCATTGGCATCACCATCATCGATTCTGCGAACTGGCTTACACACAAGGGTTCTGTCGGCCCCGCCCTGGTGGGCGCGGTACACATCGTGGATGATGAGGGCAATGAATTGCCGCCCGGGGAAATCGGCACCGTCTATTTCAGCGGCGACCAGGCCCAGTTCAACTACCACAAAGAGCCGGGCAAGACTGCCGAAGCCTTCAATGAGCGCGGCTGGGCGACAACGGGCGACGTGGGCTACGTCGACAGGGATGGCTTCCTCTACCTTACGGACCGCAAGAATTTCATGATCATCAGCGGCGGTGTGAACATTTACCCGCAGGAAATCGAGAATCTGCTCATCACCCACGAGAAGGTCGCGGATGTCGCGGTGTTTGGCATTCCCAATGACGAGTTCGGTGAAGAGGTGAAAGCGGTCGTACAGCCAATGAACTGGGCGGATGCCACTGACGAGGTGGCCATCGAAATCATGGAATGGCTGCGCGAACGCATCTCCCATATCAAGCTGCCGCGCTCGCTGGATTTCCACCAGCAGCTGCCGCGCATGGACAACGGCAAGCTCTACAAGCGGCATCTGGTCGAAGAATACCGCGGGGCGCACCGTGATCTGCCGAAAACCGGGGAGAACGACACGCCTTCCTGATGGGGTGTGGCCAGAATTAACCTGTAACGCGTGTGGTCTTTGCAGTATGCTTGGGGCAAGGTCTCCGGCAACGAGGTAGCCAATGAGAACATCACGCAAACTTGCCCAACTGGAACGCCAGATGGCGAGTTGTTCATCGTACGAAGAGTGGCGTGAAGCCGCCATTGCCCATGACGAGCTGTCCGGCAAGCGCCGCTGGCGTGAGGTGGACCAGACCACGCAGTACGATTACAGCCAGATTCGCCTGCGCCTCGACCGTCTGCGCAGCCTGCGTTCCCGGCACGACTATCAGGGCCTGCTGTTCACCCTGAACGAGGGCATCCACGGCAATATGGGCGGCATGGGCCGTAGCTCGCTCTACCAGAACGCCAAATTCGGCACGAAACACCTGATTGAGCAGTATATCGACGAGGTTGCGGACTCGCTGCGTTACCTCGCCGAACTGAAAAGTGACGATGTCACGCTGCAGCAAAAGCTCGACTTCTTTTACCGCGCCAATATCTGTTTTGGCCGTTCGGCCCTGATGTTGAGCGGCGGCGGCGTGTTGGGCTTCTATCATCTTGGCGTAGTCAAGACGCTGCTCGAGCAGGGCCTGTTGCCGCGGGTGATCTCCGGCTCCAGCGCCGGTTCACTGGTCGCGGGCGTGGTCGGGTCGCATACGGATGAAGAGCTGCGGCACTTTTTTGACCCCAGCAACGTGCATTTTGAGGCGGAGCGTGAAGCGAGTGTGTTCTCACGCATGTTTTTGGGTCGCAACCCGCAGATTGACGTGCGGGATCTGGAAAACATCGTCGCCCGGCTCATCCCGGAGATCACTTTCCAGGAAGCCTATGAAAAGACCGGGCGCCAGATCAGTATTACCGTTGCGCCCGCAGAGACCCATCAGCGCTCCAGGTTGCTGAATGCCATCACGTCGCCCAACGTCTACGTGCGTTCGGCGGTGATGGCGTCCTGTGCGGTACCGGGCGTGTTCCCGCCCGTGATGCTGATGGCGAAGAACGTGCACGGAGAGGCGCAGCCCTACCTGCCCACGCGCAAATGGGTGGACGGGTCCATTGCCGATGATCTGCCGGCAAAACGACTGTCGCGGCTATACAGCACCAACCACTATATCGTCAGTATGGTGAACCCGATTGCCACCCCGTTTTTGCGCGGCAATCGCAAGAGCAATGGCCTGAGTGCCGCCCTCGGCAGTCTGGGCGTGGGTATCGGCCGGGAAGTGCTTAACTTCTACCGCGGCATGGTGCAGAAAAACGGTGACAACTGGCCGCGTTTCAACCTGTTGATGAACGGTATTCACTCACTGATCGATCAGGAGTACAGCGGCGACATCAATATTGTGCCCAGCTTCCGCTGGTACAACCCGGCGAAGATTCTTTCTCACCTGTCTGAAAAGGAATTGGTGGCACTGATGGAGGGGGGCGCGCACTCGGCATTCCCCAACATTGAGGCGATCCGCATCTGCACCAAGATCAGCCGTACCATGGAAGAGATACTGAACCGCTTTGAATACGGTGATCTGCGGCCCGACAGTGGCCAGTACCGCCGACCGCGGGCGTCGCGGCGTCGGCCACCGCCGACGCGGGCGGATCGGGAAGCTCAGCGGGAACAATTCACGGCGCTGGAGGCTGCTGCCTCGAAGCCGCCTCGCAAGGCCGCCAAGGCGCGAGTCAAGTCGCGGCGCAAGAGCCCTTCAGCCCCCGGCAAGAAGGACGCGACGGGAGAGCCCGGGCGTGCGGTGGCATGATCCGGCCGCCCTGATGCGGGCCGCCGCATGAAACCCCTGGATTTCTCCCGGGAACAGAAAGAGCGTATGGCGGCGAAGGTCAAGCGCTACCTTAACGAGGAACTGCAGCAGGACATCGGCAGTTTCGATGCCGAGTTTCTGGTGGATTTCCTCGCTGAGGAGTTGGGACCGTATTTCTACAATCGCGGTCTGTCTGACGCCATGAGCCTGTTTACCGAAAAGATGGGCGAACTCGATTATCAGGTACAGGAGCTTGCCCAGGCCGAAGACTGAAACCTCAGTCGATGGCTCGCGGCGGCAGATCCGGTTTGGCGTAGGCCATGCGTCGCAGGCGTTGGGTGCTGTAGTAACTGTCCAATCCGCTGAGTGCGACGGTGCCTGCCGCGCTGATGTCTACGGAACCGTCGTCGGCAACGCAGTCATCAGGCACCTCCACCAGCACCACCTCCCCGATCAGCAGGTGCGTATCATTGATGCGCAGGTGCTGATGTTCCCGCAGCTGCAGGGCCATGCGCACGCTGGCCTCCTGCACAAAGGGCGCGGCAAACCCCTCCATCCAGTGCTCGCTCAGCCCCGTCGCTGCAAATTCCGATTGTTCTCGCGGATAGCGCGCCGCCGTCTGGTGTGCTGCCTCGATGAAGTGCTGCGCAACGTGGTTGATCGTGTAGCAGCGGGTGTCGAGGATGTTTTCCAGCGTGTGGCGTTCGACCGGGCTGGGTCGCATGATCATCGCCAGCAAGGGCGGATGAGAGCCGAGGTGCACGACCGAACTGATAATGGCGAGATTGCTGCTGCCAGCAGCGTCAGCGGTGCCCACCAGATTGGCCGGCTTGAAGCCGCTGAGCGAATTGATCAGGGCGGCGCGGTAGCGCGACGCCATGGTTGCGATGTCGTTTGCGGTGAAGCGCATGTGAACGTCCTAGTCGGGGTACAGGCGCCGGTAGCGGCGCTCTGCCCAGAAGCGGTAGATACTGTCGGCCAGTGGGCGAATCAGCGGCCAGCGCAGCCAGCGCCACAAGGGCCCCAGCCGGGTATGTTGCCAGGCCATGACATTGGCATCGATACCTGTCAGCAATTCACCGCTGGCTGTCTTCAGGTGCAGGGTTCTCAGCAGTGTCTCCCGGTCTGGAAGCCCATCTTCCTCGGCCAGGTTGTGGATGTCCTTGAGCTGGAGCTCGGCATCGCACAACTGCCCAAGTTTCGCCATTTCCCGGTTGCACAGCGGGCACTGGCCATCGTAGTAGAGCGTGTCAGGCATGCAGGGCACTCAGCGGGTTGAAAGCGTATGCCGGACAATACGCAGGTTTGGCGCCGCTGGATGCCTCGACACCGAGGCGCCAGCGCGCGGCACGGCTTAGCCTAGTGGATCAGGTCGACGGCCAGCTGTGACAGCGGTTCCACCAGGTTGCCCCTGGCGTCTGCTTCCTGACTGGAGGCGGTGCCTATCAGCGCCCGCTTCTTGATGCCCTGTACAATCGCAGCCAGGCGGAACAGCGAGAATACGAGGTAGAAATTCCAGTTCTCGATGCCTGCACGTCCGGTGCGCTCGCAGTAGCGTGCAATGTACTCCTCATCGCTGGGTATCCCCAGTGCCGCACGGTCCACACCGCCCAGGCCTTTCATTGCGCTGTCGCGGGGCAGCATCCAGGCCATGCACTGGTTGGCGAGATCGGCCAGGGGGTGGCCCAGGGTGGAGAGCTCCCAGTCCAGCAGGGCGATGACGCGCGGCTCAGTCGCGTGGAACATCATGTTGTCCAGCCGGTAGTCGCCGTGCACCAGGCTCACGGTGCCGTCATCCTCCGGCATGTTCGCAGACAGCCAGGTTATCAGGGTCTCCATGTTGGGCACGGTTCCGGTTTCCGAGGCGCGGTACTGGCGGGTCCAGCGTGCCAGTTGACGTTCAAAGTAGTTGCCCGGCTTGCCGTAGTCGGAGAGTCCTACGGCATCCACATCCACTGAGTGCAGGGCTGCCATGGTCTTGTTCATGGCATCGTAGAATGCACCGCGCTCTTCATTGCTGCCAGCCTCCGGGAGCAGCGGGTCCCAGAGGATGCGGCCCTCCATGAACTCCATGACGTAGAACATGGAGCCGATGACGGATTCGTCCTCACAGAGTACGTGGGTTCGGGGTACCGGCACGTCGGTATCCTGCAGTGCGCGGATCACACGAAACTCGCGGTCGACCGCGTGCGCAGACGGCAGCAACTCACCCGGGGGCTTGCGGCGCAACACGTAGGAGCGGCCGTCGGCGGTCAGTTTGAACGTGGGGTTCGACTGTCCGCCAGGGAACTTCTCCGCAGTCAGGCCATGCTGCATCCCGGGCAGGTAATCGGCCAGGTAAGCGGCGAGGCGTTTGGTGTCGAGTTGCTGCGAGCTCATGATATTCCCTGTCGTCATCGGTTAACGGGCTAGTCTGGCGAGGGGTAGCAGACGCTACAATGACACGGGGCGACAAAAATCTTGACCCGCGCCGACACTCGGCCGGGAGCGTTGAGCGGGCGTTCCCGTCCGGGTATGCTGCTGGCTCCTCCCGCAAACAAGTCTAACAGAGGTTTACGCGTGTACGAGCATTTGAAGCAGGCATGGCAACAGTTGACAGCCCCCGGGCAGCCGTTTGAAGTCGAAACCGTGACGGTTCGTGGGGTGCCAATCCGCAATTATCGGCACGCGCCGCCCTCGCTGCGGGAAATCTGGTTGAGCACCGCAGGTCATGCGGACCGGGAGTATCTGGTATACGGCGGCGAGCGCTGCACCTACAGCGAAGCACACACGTTCACCGCGAGCATCGCACGCTGGATGCACGATGCCGGGGTGCGCCCGGGTGATCGTGTGGCGATTGCCATGCGCAATTTTCCCGAGTGGATGCTCGCCTACTGGGCCGTGACCTCGATGGGAGCCGTGGTCGTTGGCATGAATGCCTGGTGGGTTGCGCAGGAAATGGCCTATGCGCTGGAAGACTCGGCGCCGACGCTGCTCATCTGTGACCGTGAGCGGCTGCAGCGCTTTTCCGAAATCCGTGAGCACTTCCCCGCGCTCAACGTGGTTGCCGTGCGTCTGCAGGATGAGGCGCCGGACTGGGCCACCGACTGGACGGAGTTGGTCAATGCGGCACCGGACATGCCCGCCGTCAGCATCGATCCGGACGATGACGCCTGTATTTTCTACACCTCCGGTACCACCGGACGACCAAAGGGGGCACGCCTGACGCACCGGGGCTGTGTCGCCAATGTCATGAATGTGGCATTTATCAATACGGTACAGCCCATGGCGGCTGCGTTGGCCAGTGGCAAGCCGCCGCCGGCGCCCGGCTCCGCGCCCGCGCCCAATGCCCTGCTGGCGACACCGCTGTTTCACGTGACCGCGAATAACTGTGTTGCCCATGCCACCACGCTGGCTGGCGGCAAGCTGGTACACATGTACAAGTGGGATGCGGCCGAGGCGCTGCGCCTGATTGAAGCGGAGGCCATAAGCAGCTTCACCGGGGTGCCGATGATGGCCCGAGAAATCCTGATGCACCCGGATTTTGCCCGTCGGGACACCTCGTCACTGCTGGTGCTGGGCGGCGGAGGCGCAGCGTTGCAGCCTGATCTGGTGGAAAAAATACAGACCCGGTCGCGCGCCGCCCGGCCCAATACCGGCTACGGCATGACGGAAACCTCCGGCATCATCGCTGCGGTTTCCGCGGATTTCTTTGTCGACAAGCCAGCCAGTGTCGGGCCAGCCATGCCTACCCTGGAGGTCAAGTGCGTAGGGCCCTCCGGTGAGGACCTGGGTGTCAATGCCATTGGCGAGCTGTGGGTGCGCGGCGCGCCGGTGATCAAGGGGTATCTGAACCGGCCGGACGCGACAGCGGAGACGATCACTGAGGGTTGGCTGCATACCGGCGACATCGCCCGGATTGATGAAGCCGGCTTTATTTTTCTGGTCGACCGCGCCAAGGATATGGTGCTGCGAGGCGGCGAAAACGTCTACTGTGCGGAAGTTGAAAACGCCCTCTTTGCGCACGATGCCGTGGCGGAGTGTGTGGTGTTTGCCGTCGCCGATGAACGACTCGGCGAGGAGGTGGGCGCTGCCGTGCATCTACACCCGGGTGCGGTGCTCGACGCCACGCAGCTGCGTGCCCACTGCGCCGGTCAGCTCGCTGCGTTCAAGGTTCCCCGCCATATCTGGTTCCTGGCGGAGCCGCTGCCGAGAAACGCCAGTGGCAAGTTTCTCAAGCGGGAGCTCCGCGAGACACTGCGCGTGGAGGACGCGCAGTGATCAGCTTTCCACAAAGGCGCGCTCGATCACGTAGTGCGCCGCCTTGCCGTGGCGCGATTCGTGGAAGCCCCGTGCATTGAGCAGCGTCCCCATGTCTTTCAGCATGCTCGGGCTACCACACAGCATGAAGCGGTCGTGTTCCGGGTCAATGTCCTGCAGGCCCACATCCGCGGGTAATTTGCCATTCCCCAGCAGGTCGGTCAGGCGCCCGGTATTGCGGTAGGGTTCCCGGGTCACGGTAGGGTAGTAGGTCAGCTTGCTGCGAATCTCCTCGCCGAGGTACTCGTGTTCGGGCAACCCCCGGGTGATGGTGTCCTGGTAGGCGAGTTCGCTGGCGTTGCGACAGCCGTGGGCCAGAACGACGCGCTCAAAACGCTCGTAAATGGCAGGGTCCTTGATGATGCTGAGAAAAGGGGCCAGCCCTGTGCCGGTACCCAGCAGGTACAGGTTACGCCCGGGAAGGAGGTTGTCGAGTACCAGCGTTCCCGTCGCCTTGCTGTTGACCAGCAGTTCGTCGCCGACACGGATGTTCTGCAGGTGCGAGGTGAGTGGACCATCTGCGACCTTGATACTGAAGAACTCCAACTGGTCTTCATAGTTGGCGCTGGCCATGCTGTAGGCCCGCAGCAGGGGGCGCCCCTCCCGCTCCAGCCCAATCATGGTGAAGTGGCCGTTCTCGAAGCGGAACCCCGGGTTGCGCGTGGTCTTGAAGCTGAACAGGCGGTCCGTCCAGTGGTGTACATCGGTGACCCGTTCCCGCAGTAGCGTGGCCATTGCTGATCTCCTGCCCGTGTTGACGTGATGGCGCAACTGTAGGCGGCATTTGTATATTGGTAAAACGAGTTTTATGAATATAATATATCGGTTTTAAAGATATATGGGCGCTGCATGCGTTACACCCTGAGGCAGCTGGAGGTCTTTGTGGCCACGGCACAGCATGAAAACATCAGCCGCGCGGCCTCGGCACTGGCGATGTCCCAGTCCGCAGCCAGTGGTTCACTGCGCGAGTTCGAGCAGCAATTTGATGTGCAGTTGTTTGACCGGGTGGGCAAGCGGCTGCGCCTGAGCGAATTGGGCCGCCAGCTGCGTCCGGCGGCCGAGGAACTGCTGGCGCGCGCGGGGGCGCTGGAGCAGGCGCTGTCAGGCGAGGAGGTCAGCGGTCGCTTGCAGGTGGGGGCCACGCTCACCATTGGCAACTACCTCGCAGTACCGATGATCGCCGCCTTCCGCGCCCGCTATCCAGCGGCCGACGTGGCGCTCAGCGTTGCGAACACCGCAGCGATCGCCGACAGGGTGGCACACTATGCGCTGGATATCGGCCTGGTAGAAGGGGAACTGAGTCACCCTGACCTGAGCTGTGAACCCTGGCAGATGGATGAACTGACCGTGTTCGCCGCTCCCGGCCACCCGCTGGCGCGAAAACAGGCGCTATCGGATGACGACCTGCTGGGGCTGGACTGGATCGTGCGCGAGCCCGGTTCAGGTACCCGACAAACCTTCGACCGCGCCATGCACGGTATTTTGCCCGCGCTGCGCATTGTCCTGGAACTGCAGCATACCGAGGCTATCAAGCGCGCTGTGGAAGCGGGTCTCGGGGTGGGGTGCCTGTCGCGAATCAGTCTGGTGGAGGCCTTTGCCCGGGGTTCACTGGTTCCCTTACGCGTCCCCGGACGTGATTTCACGCGGCGCCTGCATATCGTTCTGCACCGCCAGAAGTTTCACACTGCCGCCCTGCGCCAGTGGCTGGCACTGTGCCATGAACAGGCGCAGTGAACAGCCGCCGCGAAGGCAGGTACACTAGGTGCATGTTGAACGCCGATAACAACGGGCAGGTGCCCATTGAGCCGATTGACGCGGTGCAGCGCGGGCAGGTGGTCCAGGCAACGCAGCGCTGGGTAGACCAGGCCGCGCTGCTGCTGCAGCGTTCTCTGCCGCAGCCTGTGGTCCTCTTCGACCTGCGTGGCAGCACGGCTGGCATGTTCCGTGTACAGCGCGGGCTGTGCAGCATCCGCTACAACCCGTGGATCTTTGCCAGGCATTTTCAGGAGAACCTGCAACACACCGTGCCTCATGAGGTCGCTCATTACGCGGTGCATGTGCACTACCCGAACCGGCGCCTGAAACCACATGGACCACAGTGGCGGCGCATGATGCAGCTCTTCGGCGTGCCGCCGAAGGTGACCTTCGACCTGGCGCTGGACGGGGTGCCGATGCGCCGCCAGCAGCGCCATCCCTACCACTGCGGCTGTCGTGAGCACGCGGTCTCGACGGTGCGCCACAACCGCATGCGCGAGGGGCGCGCCCGCTATTTGTGCCGCTATTGCAAGGGTTTGCTGATACCGGTTGGCCAGTAGCGCCGCATCAGTCCACGGTGATGGCGAGCTCGACGCCGCTGAAAGGTTCTGCGGTGTCACTGTTCTCCGCCGGCACGATCTCCAGTCGCAACGCATCGACGCCTGTCTGCAGCAAGAAGTCCCGCGTCGTGGCGGCGCGCTGCTGCGCGAGTTGCACCAGTGCCGCGTCAGGTACTGGCCACTGGTCGCGGACGATGCGCGCCTGTTGTAATACGGACGGTGCGTCTGCCGTCTCTCCGTTCGGGGGAGGCAGCGCAAGCCCGCCATAGAGATCGCGTATTGTATCTTCCCAGGCTCGCGTGCGGTCGCGGATGTCTTCGACGGCCAGGCCGGCCTCAAGCAGGGCGGCGTCGAACAGCTGGCGCTGTAACTGCGTGCGATCGCTGTCCAGTTCCAGGCGGCCGCTAATCTGCAAGTGCAATTCCGGCCTTTGCTGCATGGCGGCGGCGAGGTCTCGCAGCTTGCCCTCGCCATGTGTGTCCAACGCGCTGCTGCCAGCGGCGTAATCCACGGTGTCCAGATCCTCGCTGCTGCCCACGAGGTTCGCAAGCAGGGCGAAGGGCGCGGTAACCGCTTTGGTCAGCAGGTTGACAAAGGCGCCGGCAATGACGCTGCCCAGGCTGAACTGGGGGTTGTTGACATCGCCGCTGACGGGCACGGCGATATCGATAACCCCGTTGCTGTCGGTAAGCAGGGCAATCCCCAGTCGCAGGGGCAGATCCATCGCCTTGCTGCTGTCCACCCGTTCCCCCAGTTGCAATTGCTTGATGACGATCTGGTTGTTGCCCTGTAGACGGTCATCCTCCAGGCCGTACTGCAGGTCAGCGGTCATCACGCCATCTTCGATCGCGTAACCGGCATAGGTGCCCGAGTAGGGCGTCAGGCGCGACATGTCCAGGCCCCGGAAGTGCAGGGCGAGGTCGAGTGCAGGCGGGCTCTGTAACGGCCTCGCCGTGCCCTCAAGCGTTACCGGTGCATAGCCGTCCACCGAGCCCTTAAGGTCCACTGTCAGTGCCTGGCCGGGGCGGGTGCTGAGGTTGCTGAGCGTGCCATCCAGGTCGCCAATCACCGCGCGGAAGCGAATGGGCAGCGACTCGTCGAGGAAATCCAGCGTGCTGTTGGCTACAAAGATCGCCGGCAGGTCAGCTGTCCATGCGGCTTCGGGCTCGGCCGCCGCGACGGCTTCCCCCCCGTCTTGCGGCGCGTCCCCATCCGGTGCCTCTGCGCTGTTCGCAGCGTTCTCAGCGAGCAGGCGCTGCAGGTTGATCTGTCCATCCTCCTCAATGTGTAACTGGCCTTCGTAGCCTTCGATGTGGAGTTCGGCAAGGTTGACGCTGCGTGCCTCAGGCTGCACCGCCAGACCGGTCCAGGAAACGCTGTCCCAGCGGGTCAGCGCATTTTCCGCACCGCGCAGGCGCATGGAGAAATCGCTGACAGCCCCGTCCGCAGTGATACTCTCGGGAAAGAAGTTCAGCAGCTGTACGGTGCCGCTGGTGCGCGCCTCGCCGCTGCTGATCCGGGCCTGCAGGACATCGGGGAGATTGGGGGCGAACCAGGCCAGGGGGAGCGCCTCCAGGGCGAAGGCGATATCCCCGGAGCCGTCGCCTGCATGCAGTGCACCCGCGAGGTCGACACGGGCCGCGTCATTGACCTTAAGTGACAGGGTCAGCGCCGAAGGCGCGGTAGCGGGCCAGTGCAGGTTCCGCAGTTCGGCGGTGACAGGTGTAAAGCGCAGCAGCGCCGGGTCGGTGAACTCGCTGCGCCAGCGCAGTTCGCCCTGCTGCAGGGCGGCGAGTTTGAGCCGCAGTGTCCAACCCATCTCTGTCGGTTCGGCGGGCGCTTGCGGCGTGGTGCCCGGGGCCTGCTCCGCAGCGACGGGCAGCAGCATGTCGGTCAGGCTGACACGGTTCCCTTCGCTCCAGCCCTCGACCGTCAGTCCGTTGATGCCAAGCCTGTCCAGGGTGACTGTCTGCGGTGTGCTGTCTACGGCAACGCCGGTCACCTGAAGGGTTTGCAGTGTGATCCCTGTGTCCGGCAGCTGCGCCACCTGTTCGGGCGCGAGGGTGATGTCGCTGAGTGTCAGGGCGCCGCCCGCTACGGTGTAGCGCAGTGCCTCCGACCAGTCCACCGTGTAGTCGAGCCCCAGGTCAAGCTGTCCGCTGTGCAGCTCGAAGGCTACCCAGGGTCCGGCAAACCGCAGCGCGGGTCGCAGGTCGATGTGCTTCAGTTGCAGGTGGCCGCTGCTCTGCCCGGCGGGGATGGACAGTTCGCCCTCCCAGCGCAGCTCGCCGCCACCCTCGGTGCCGGCGCGCAGTTGGTAGGGCTGGCCCCCTGGCTTCACCGTCGACAGATCCGTTATCGCGAAGCTGAATCCGTCCAGGTGCGTGCTGTAGGTATCAGGGTGCAGGTGATCGGTTACCGCGATGCGTGTGGCGTCGAGGGACAGCTCTCCGATGGTGATGCCGGGCAGCGCAGTGTCCTTTTCCGCCGGCTCGCTATCGCTGTTCTGTGGCAGGAAGTCGGCGATGTTCAGCGCGCCGCCTGCCTGCCGTCTCAGATGCAGGTCGAGACCGTCCAGGGCGACGCCATCCAGCACCAGGCCACGCCCGGCCAGTGAGGCCAGTGACAGATTTACCTCGGCATGACTGAAGGCCAGAAATGGACCACCCTCCGGCTCGCTGAGTGTCGCTTCGCGCACCTCGACAGCGAGCGTAAAGGGGTTGAAGAGAATCAGTTCGGTACCCAGTTGTCGACCGTAGTGATCCTGCAGGAATCGGTGCGGCAGGATGTTGAGTGCCGGCAGTACAATCAGCACGCTGCAGGCTAGATACACGACCCAGGCAAACAACAGCCCTTTCACGACGCGGTACACGGATTGACCTCCAGAAGTCATGGTCGGCTGCCTACTATACGGCAATTGCGACTGTGATCGCAGGGTGCGCCTAGAGGCCCTTGCGGTAGGTGTAGGGCGTCAGGCCGGTCCAGCTCTTGAATGCGCGGATAAACGCACTGGCCTCGGAGAAACCCGAGCGGTGGGCAATTTCCTCAATCGAGATGCCCTGTTTGCCGAGATAGTGCAGCGCCGTGTCGCGCCGCAGCTGGTTCTTGATGTCCTTGAAGGTGGTGCCCTCGGCGGAGAGTCGACGCCGCAGTGTCTGCGGGTGAATATCCAGGATCTCGGCAACGGTGCTCAACTCTGGCATTTCGTGCAGGCTGTGGCGGATCTGGTCGCGAACCCGCGCAGTCCAGCTGTTGCGCGGGAAATCCTGGGTGAGCATCATCAGTGCCGGGTGCCGCAGATAGTGACGCAGTCCCTGCTCAGACTGTGTGATGCGCTTTTCCATCAGGTTCGCCGAGAACACCAGTTCACAGTGTTCGGCCTCGAAGTGAACCGGATTGGCGAGGAACATGTGCCGATAGTCTTCTGGGCGTGCTGCGGGCGGGTAACTCAGGTTGACTGCCTGGATCGGCAGGTGCTCCTGCACCAGCCAGCTGCCGAACCGGTGGGCATTGAACAGCATGAGCTCCACGGGCCAGGGCTCCAGCGCGGTGGTGCCATGCGCCTGCAGACGCAGCTGAACTGCGTCCGCCTCTTCGATAAAACCGGGCCAGGGCGACGAGTCGAACAGCTGGAAAAAGCGGCAGTAGCGATTCAGAGCCTGCCCCAGCGTTTCGCAGCCGATCACCGCATGGCACATCATGGACCATGTGCCGATGGGCAGCCGGCGCGAGGAATAGCCGAGGGATTCATCCTGCATGGCGAGCATGGTACTCACCTGAAGGTCGGCGTAGCGCTCGATGGAAATGCGCGCACCTTCCTCGAGCAGCAGTCGCGGAGAGATGCGATTCTTGCGCAGCAGCTCCATCGGGTCGAGCCCAATCGCCACCGCGTTGCGCAGCACTGCACGCGCAAAGTACACCGAGATCGACAGGTCACGCATCAGGCGGGCCTGCCATTGCGCGAGATCTGCATCGGTTTGTGCTCGACAGCCGCCACGCGATTACGCCCGGTGTGCTTGGCGAGCGTCAGCGCCCGTCGAGCGTCGGCGCAGAGTTGTTCCAGCGTGCCTTCGGCCCGTGTGTCGGCGACGCCCAGGCTCACGGTCAGGGGTATGGGGTGCTCATCGACATGCAGCCCTGAGGTGGCAAGGTGCTGCTGGATGCGCTCGGCCAGCCTGCGGGCCGAGTCGAGGGTGGAGTTGGGCAGGACAGCGAGGAAGGTGTCGTCGTCGTAGCGGGCAATGGCGTCGCTGGCGCGACATTCCGCCTCAAGGCAGCGCGCCACCTGCTGCAGTGCCCGGTCGCCTGCGCCGTCACCGAAATTATTGTTCAGCTGGCGCATGTGGTCGATGTTCAGCATGATCGCCGCGGTGGGCTGCCCGTGTCGGGCAGCGTTCGCCAGGGTGACGTGCAGTGCGCTTTCCAGACCGCGTCGATTGAGCAGCCGGGTCAATGGGTCGAGTGTATTCATGCGTCGCAGTTGCGCTTGCTGTTCCAGCAGAACCGCAGCGAGATAGCCCAGGACAATGAGCACGTGCGCGGCCCCCAGCAGTGTCGCGGCGGCGCCGCCAAAGGGCTGGGGTGTTCCGGTGTGCAGCTGGCGCAAGGACTCGAGCATTGCAAGGCACAGGAGGAGCCCGGCCACTGCGACCAGCGCGTCCCCCGCATTGCGTTCGCGCCAGCTGCGCCGCGCATGCAGCACAGCCAGTGCACCGCCGAGGAGGATGCTGCTTGCAGCATAGACCTGTGCGGAGCGCGGTGGCGCCAGCGCCAGTACACCCAGGCTGCTGGCAGCGACCAGCAGCCCGAGCAGCACACGGCCGGTGCCCGCAGCACTGCGCGACATACCGGCGAGAAGCAGCAGGCTGCTGCTCAGCAGTGATGCGACAAAGGGGACGGACGGCGGCACAGAGAACGCCGTGAGACCGGTCACTGCTGCGGCTGCGCCGGCGAACAGTGCCAGCAGGAAATAGAGGGTGAACAGCCCCAGCCCTGCGGGGGGTGGCCTAACACCACTCAACACGTGCAGAATGAACAACTGGGACCCGACCAGCGCAAACATTGCGCCGTAGTGCAGGGCGTTGATGGTATCGAACAGGCTACTCGTCATGTCGGGCTAGGGCTCGGCCGCAGAGGGCTGTCAGTTTAAGTCAATAAAATTGTCTGCACGGGTCATTGTTGCTCTGTTCCATGCTCACCATACTGCGGTGTTGTTCCTGTAACTACCAGAGGCAATTGATCATGTTGCAACGCGATTTCACGGACGAGCAGATCATGTTCCGTGATGCCTACCGCAAGTTCCTCGCTGCGGAGATTGTGCCACATATGGAGGCCTGGCGAGAGGCAGGCATTGTCGACCGTTCTGCTTTCCGCAAGGCCGGTGAGAAGGGCTTTCTGATGGTGTGGCCGGAAGAGAAGTATGGCGGCATGGGAGACCCGGACTTCCGCTTCGAGCAGATCATCATTGAGGAGGCGGCCTACGCGCGTACGGGGGACTGGTACAGCACGCTGCACAGTCGGTTGGTTGGACCCTACTTCACCCGTTTCGGCAATGAGGAGCAGTGCCAGCGTTTTCTGCCGCGCTGCGTGAGTGGAGAGTGCATTCTCGCTGTTGCCATGACCGAGCCCGACGCCGGCAGCGATCTGGCCGGCATGCGCTCCAGCGCGGTGGAGCATGATGATCACTGGGTGCTGAACGGTTCCAAGACGTATATTTCCAACGGCATCAACGCCGATGTGGTGATTGTTGCCGCAAAAACCGATCCCGAAAACAATCCCCATCACATGACTCTGTTTCTCGTTGAACGGGGTATGGAGGGCTTTGAGCGTGGGCGCAACCTGAAGAAGATGGGCCTGAAGGCGCAGGATACCGCCGAGCTGTTCTTCAACGATGTCAAGGTGCCGAAGGCCAATGTCCTGGGCGAGCCTGGCAAGGGGTTTATCTACCTGATGGAGGGGCTGGCGGAGGAGCGCCTGATCGGAGCCTGTGGCTACCTGTCGGCGGCGCAGCTCTCCTGGGATCTGACCGCAGAGTTCGTGCGCGAGCGCAAGGCTTTTGGCAAGCCGCTGGCGGCGTTCCAGAATACCCAGTTCAAACTGGCGGAAATGCGTACACAGCTCGATATTGCACAGATTTTTGTCGACCAGTGCGTGCGCGCGTTTAATAATGGCGCGCTGACGGCTGTGGACGCCGCCAAGGCCAAGCTGGTTACCAGTGAGTTGCAGGTTGCCGCTGCGGACCTCGGTGTGCAGCTGCACGGCGGCGCCGGGTATATGGATGAATACCCGATCAGCCGCCAGTGCACGGATGCCAAGATCTCGACGATATACGCAGGCAGCTCCGAGGTGATGAAGATCATCATCAGCCGTGACTGTCTCTCGGACAACTACACGCCGTTCAACACGCGGAATTTCTGATCACAGCAACACTGACTATATCGAGCAGGAGAACATCATGGATTTGAAAGGAAAAGTAGCCATCGTTACCGGCGGTGCGTCCGGTCTTGGCCGGGCCACAGTCGAAGCCTACGTGGCAAAAGGCGTCAAGGTCGCCATTTTCGACCTGAATGAAGCCAACGCGCAGGAGGTGATCAGCACCCTCGGAGCCGACAACGTCGCCTTCTGGAGTGTCAACGTGGCCGATGAAGACTCGGTGCGTGAGGCGGTGGCGGGCGTTGTCGACACCTTCGGCGCGGTGCACATCTGCAACAATTACGCCGGTATCGGCAGCGCCTGCAAAACCCTGGGCAAGAATGGGCCCTTCCCGCTGGACCAGTTCCTGCCGGTGATCAACGTGAATCTGGTGGGCACCTTCAATGTCGCCCGCTATGCCGCCGAGCAGATGGCAAAGAACGCGCCGGTGAACGGCGACGACGGCCGGGGTGTCATTATCAATACGGCGTCTATCGCGGCGATGGAGGGTCAGGTTGGCCAGCTGGCCTACAGCGCCAGCAAGGGCGGTATTGTTGGTATGACGCTGCCCATGGCGCGCGACCTTGCGAGTTACGGAATCCGGGTAAACACTATCGTGCCGGGCCTGATCCACACGCCGTTGTTCGAAAGCCTGCCGGAAGCGGCCTACAATTCACTGGCCAGCAGTGTCTGTTACCCGCGTCGCCTTGGTCGCGCGGAGGAGATTGCGCACCTGTCGGTTTTCATCGCCGAGAACGACTACGTCAATGGCGAATGCATCCGCTTGGATGGCGCCATCCGCATGCAGCCGCGCTAGGGGGGCGTCACCATGGGACCTTTGAACGGATTTACCGTAATCGAACTGGCCGGCATCGGCCCTGCCCCAATGGGTGGCATGATGCTGGCCGACATGGGTGCCGAGGTGATTCGCATTGAGCGTGCCAATGCTGCCGATCTGAAGCAGTTGAAAGACGTCAGTGCCCGGGGCAAGAAGTCCGTCGTGCTGAACCTCAAGCAGGCGGAAGGCGTCGAGACGCTGTTGCGCATGGTTGAGAATGCGGATGTCGTCATCGACCCCTATCGCCCCGGAGTCTGCGAAAAGCTGGGCATCGGGCCGGATGCCTGCATGGCGCGCAATCCCCGTCTGGTGTTTGCACGCATGACCGGCTGGGGGCAGGACGGGCCACTGGCACGCGCTGCAGGGCACGACATCAATTATATCTCCCTCACCGGGGCACTCTTTGCCACCGGCCGTCGCAACGAAAAGCCGGTGCCGCCGCTGAATCTGGTCGGCGACATGGGTGGTGGCGGCATGCTGCTGGTGAACGGTGTGCTGGCGGCTCTGCTGGAGGCGGCCAATTCGGGCAAGGGTCAGGTGATTGACGTGGCGATGGTCGACGGCGCGGCGCAGTTGATGTGGATGTTCCACGGCTTTGAAGCGGTTGGTGCCTGGGATGCCTCCCAGCGCGAGGCCAACCTGCTGGACGGCGCAGCCCATTTTTACGACACCTACGAGTGTGCCGATGGTCGCTACATCTCCCTGGGTTCGATTGAGCCGCAGTTCTACGCGTTGCTGATGCAGCTCGCTGAGCTGCCCGAAGCGGACTTTGCGAACCAGCACGACGCGGCGCGCTGGCCAGAGATGACAGAAAAGCTGGCGGCGATCATCAAGCAGAAAACACAGGCCGAGTGGTGTGAACTGATGGAGGGCACTGACGTGTGCTTTGCGCCGGTACTGTCCTTCACGGAGGCACCCAGTCACCCGGCCAACGTCGCCCGAAACACCTACATCGAGGTGGATGGCGTCACCCAGCCGGCCCCGGCGCCGCGTTTCAGTCGCACGCCTTCCAGCGTTGCGCACGGGCCGCGTGCCCTGGGCGAGGATACGGCTGCTACACTGGCCGCCATGGGATTCGCCGAGAGTGAGATTCGCGCACTACGTGACGCAGGCACTATTGGCTGAAACTGAGGGCAATGAGGAAATAAGCATGGCGAATTATGAAACAGTGACGGTGGAGCGCTTCGACCAGGTTGCCCTGGTCAGCCTGAACCGTCCGGATAACCTGAATGCGTTCAACGCGGCGCTGCGGCGCGACATACTGCTGGCGGTCAACGAAGTGAATGCGGACCCGGGTATCCGCGTCGCCGTGCTGACCGGCGCCGGGCGGGCGTTCTCGGCGGGTGCAGACCTGGGTGAAGTGACTGGCGCAGATTTCGATGTAGAGCACCAGCTCAACAGCGAATACAAGCCGGTGCTGCTGGCCATCCACGAAGCGCCGATACCCTGGATCAGCGCCGTCAATGGCGCTGCGGCAGGTGTGGGCAGCGCGTTCGCCATGGGCTGCGATCTTACCGTGATGGCCGAAAACGCCTACGTGTATCAGGCCTTCGCGGCCATCAGCCTGGTCCCCGATGGCGGTGCCACCTGGCATCTGGTCAGGACGCTGGGTCGCAAGCGCGCCTACGAGCTGATTGTCACCGGCGAGAAACTGGCCGCGCAGCGCTGTCGTGAACTCGGGTTGTGTAACCGCGTGGTCGCTGCGGATGCCCTGGTCGCGGAGGCACTCGCCTGGGCGCAGGAACTCGCTGCCAAGGCCCCGCTGGCCCTGCGGTATGCCAAGGAATCCCTGAATTTTGCGCTGGAGCAGGATCTGTCGGCGACCATATCCGAAGAGGCCCGCTTGCAGAAAATCTGCATTGGCAGCGCCGATGCAAAAGAGGGTGTCGAAGCCTTCATTGGGAAGCGCGCACCTGTCTGGCAGGGCAAGTAGGCGGGGCCGCGTGCCCGCCGTCACCGCATGACGGAAGAGCTGCGCCCCGAGCTACAGGCGCTGCGCGAGCGTCTGCTGCGCACCCAGGACGAATACCGCGCCGAGGCGCGGACCCGGCGGCATGCCGCAGGGTATCGCACGGCTCGCGAAAACCTCCGTGATCTGGTCGACGACGACAGCTTTCAGGAATATGGGCAACTGGCGGTGGCGGCGCAGCGCACCCGGCGCGACTATCTGGAGCTGCAAAGCAGCACCGCTGGCGATGGCATTATCACCGGCACCGCAACCATCAACGCGGCCCAGGTGGGGATGCAGGCAGCTCGCGCTGCGGTCGTGATCAACGACTACGCAGTTCTGGCAGGTACCCAGGGTTTCTTCCATCACCGCAAGCTGGACCGCCTGTGTGAACTTGCCGAGCAGCACCGCCTGCCGGTGGTCATGTTCACCGAGGGAGGGGGTGGCCGTCCCGGTGACACCGATGTGCTGACACACATTGCCGGGCTGCATGTGGAGTCCTTTGCAACCTGGGCGCGACTGGCCGGCCGGGTGCCGCGAATCGCAGTCAACAACGGCTATTGCTTTGCCGGTAACGCGGCGCTTTTTGGCTGTGCCGACTTCACCATCGCCACGCGCTCATCCTGGATTGGCATGGCCGGGCCGGCCATGATCGAGGGCGGTGGACTGGGCAAGGTCGCCGCCACCGACATCGGCCCGCTGGAGGAGCAGTTAAAAAACGGCGTTGTGGATATTCCCGCCGATAACGAGGCGCATGCCACCGCCCTGGCCAGGCAGCTGCTGGGGTATTTCCAGGGGCCAGTGCGCGAGTGGTCCTGCGTCGACCAGAGCGCGTTGCGCGCTGCCGTGCCCGACGACCGGCGCTGGGCCTACCCGGTGCGCAAGGTCATCGAGACGCTGGCGGACAGTGGGTCGTTCCTCGAATTGCGTCGCGTCTACGGGCGCAGCATCATCACCGGATTCATCCGGCTCGAGGGTCTGCCGGTCGCGCTGATTGCCAACGACTGTCAGCAGCTGGGTGGAGCGGTGGATGCCGAATCGGCGGAAAAAGCGGCTCGTTTTCTGGGCGTGTGCGATGCCTTTGGCCTGCCGGTATTGTCGCTGACGGATACCCCGGGGTTCATGGTGGGGCCGGCGAGCGAACGGCAGGCAGCGGTGCGCCGCATGTCCTCGCTGTTTACCACCGGGGCCCGTTTGCAGGTGCCGGTGGTGGCGGTTTTCCTGCGCAAGGGCTACGGGCTGGGTGCCATGGCCATGACCGGGGGCAGCTTTCTGGCGCCCGTCTACGCCGCTGCCTGGCCCACGGGGGAGTTCGGTGGCATGGGGCTCGAAGGCGCAGTGCGCCTGGGCTACCGGAAGGAATTGGAGGCGGTGAAAGATCCCGCCGAGCGCGAGCAGCTGTTCGAGCAACTGCTGGCGAAAATGTACGAGGCCGGCAAAGCTACGGAAGCCGCATCGTTTCTGGAGATTGACGCGGTTATCGACCCGGCGGATACCCGGGCTGAAGTATTGCGTGCCCTGCGGACCGCGGGCATCTGTCCGTCGCCTGGCGTCTTCGGGCCAGCGGCGCCATAAACCCTGTTTTCACACGACTTGGAGAAGACCCATGCAGAACCTGTTTAACGTCAGTGGAAAAGTGGCCGTCGTCACCGGCGGTTCGCGCGGTATAGGTGCCATGATTGCCGAGGGCTTCGTGGCTAACGGTGTTAAAACCTATATCACAGCGCGCAAGGCGGAGGAGCTTGAAGCCACCGCGGAGCGCCTGTCCGCACAGGGGGAGTGTATTGCGATCCCCTCGGACCTCTCCACCCTGTCGGGGATTACCGCGTTTGCCGCGGCGCTGAGAGAGCGGGAGCCTGCGGTACATATTCTGGTCAACAACGCCGGGGCAACCTGGGGCGCTGCCATCGACGAATTTCCGGAGAGTGGTTGGGACAAGGTGATGGACCTGAATGTCAAATCAATCTTCTTTCTCACCCAGCAAATGCTGCCGCTGCTGCGCGCCGGGCGCCGCGACGACGACCCGGCCCGCGTGATCAATATCGGTTCGGTGAACGGGATTACCAATGCCCACGGCAATAACTACGGCTACAGCGCAAGCAAGGCGGCGGTCCACCACCTGACCCGGCAACTGGGTGCCGACCTGGCCAAAGAGGGTATCAACGTCAACGCCATTGCTCCCGGACTGTTCCCGAGCAAGATGACGGCGCACCTGCTGCCGCATGAGGCGGAGCTGGTGCAGAGCTTTCCGATCAGCCGCATGGGGTCCGCGGAGGATGCGGCGGGCACCGCGATCTACCTCAGTTCCCGGGCCGCTGCCTGGGTGACCGGCCACGTGTTGGTGCTGGATGGTGGTCTGGTTGCGGACGCCTGAGGTGCCCGCCGCCGTTACGCTGCGCGTTCCGGCGGCAGGGTAAGGCGCCCGAATTCACTCCGCAGTCGAGTTCGCGTAGAGCGTCACCCACTCGGTCAGCAGGCGCACGCCGTAGCCCGTCGCGCCGGTCAGGGGCGGTTTGCTGGTGGCGTCATAGCGGCCATTCCCGGCCATATCGACATGCACCCAGGGCGTGTCGCCGGCAAATTGCTGCAGGAAAACCGCGCCCGCCTGTGCGCCGGGGGAGCCCGTGTTGCGGATGTCAGCCACTGTGCTCTCAATGATTTTTTCATACGGCCCCAGCGGCAGGCGCCACACCCGTTCACGGGTCAACTCGCCTGCCTGGGTCACGCTGTCGACGAGTGCATCGTCGGTGCTGAAGACTGCGGCGTAGTCCCGGCCGAGGGCACGGACCTTGGAGCCGGTCAGTGTGGCGATGTCGGCGATAACCCGTGGCTTGAATTTTTCCCGCGCGTACCAGATACCATCCGCGAGCACGAGGCGCCCCTCGGCGTCCGTGTTGGCGATTTCGATGGTGATACCGCTAGCGGATGTCACCACATCACCGGGCAATTGTGCAGTGCCCGACACCGCGTTCTGTGACAGCGGCATTATGCCGACCACGTTCACCGGCGCGCGCTGGCGCGCCAGCGCCTCCAGGGTACCCGCCACTGCCGCGGCACCGGCCTTGTCACCGGTCATGGCGAGCAGGGATTCAGCATCCAGCTTCAGGTTGTAACCGCCGCTGTCGAAGGTGATGCCCTTGCCGACCAGCGCGATCGGTGCGTCCTTGCTGCCACGCCACTGCGCGATCAGCAGGTGGGAGCCGTGCTGGCTGCCGCGGCTGACGCCGTACAGTGCTTCCATGCCCTCCTGCAGAATCTGCTTGGGTGTCAGCACGGTGATTGTTATCCCGAGGGGCTCGAGACGCTGCCTGACATGGTCTGCGAAGGCGGCGGGGTAGCCGTCACTGCCCGGGAGGTTGGTCAGTTCCCGGGCGGTAAAGACGCCCTCCGCAAGGGCCCGCAGCTGCGCATAGCGCGCCTCGGCCGCTTGTGGGTCGGACACCAGCCAATGATAGGTCTGTGCCGGACGCGGCTCCGGTGCAGACTTGTAGCGGTCAAAGCGGTAGTTCGCCAGGTCAGCGCCGTGTGCCACGGCAGCGACCAGGGCGCTGTGACTGTCATTCTGCGGGAGCAGCCCGGTGTTGACCGCCACGGTGCTTGAAGGTCGCGTCGCCAGGTGCAGTGCCAGGGCCGCGCCGACGGACTCCGCATCTGCCCGTTGCAGCGCCGCGCCGTCGCCCACTCCCAGGGCAATCAGTCGCTTCGCGTTCATTCCCGCGGGAGCGAGCACTTCGAACTGTTCGCCGAGGGCACCGGTAAACGCCTGGGCCTCTACCGCGCGTTGAAACTGGGCCACCGTCTCTGCCGACCCTACGGCGGGCGCAGCGGGGCTGCTGTCGGTAGACAGTGGCACCAGCACCACCACAGTGTCCGCCTCGGCGGGCGGTGTCGCGCTGAACAGGTTCTGTGTCTGCAGATAGTCGGCCTGTGCAACAAAGGCGACGAGCAGCAGGCCGACGGCTGCGCTGTAGCGAAGCATAGTCTTCATGGTGGGAGAATCCTCCTTGGTGTCAGGTGGTGATGATCAGGCGCAGTGCCTGTAGTTGCAGGCTGGCATGGGCGATGTGCAGTGCCGATTCCTCAATCCGGTAGGCGAGGTGGTCCAGTTCTTCCTGTCGGATGGACGGGTTCACCGCGCGAAGGGCCTGCAGTCGCTCCAGCTCGGCGCCCAGTTCTGCACGCATCTGTTGCTCGGCGTCGGCGAGCAGTGGAGCAAGGCGCTCGGTCGCCAGGCGGCTGGCGAGTAGCATCTTGTTGTCCACTTCCTGCTGCACCTGCTTGATGATCGCAAGGGCCGTGCTCTTGTTGACGCGTTCGACCAGGCCGTTGAGGCGCTCGTGCGGTACCAGTGCTGCCAGGTCCTTGCCGCGTGCATCGACCAGCAGGCGCAGGGGAGACAGGGACAGGAAGCGTTCCAGCTGCAGACTGCGGGGCGCGACACAATTGACGGTAAACACACACTCCAGCAGCATGGTGCCCGGGGCGATGCCCTTGAGTTTGATAGTACCCAGGGCGGCGTTGCCCAGTTCGGTGGAGCGCACCATGTCCATCGCCTCCACCAGCATCGGGTGCTCCCAGGTGAGGAAGGCCATATCCTCGCGCGCCAGAGCCTTGCTCCGTGAAAAGGTGACGGTGGTGCCATCCTCCTGCAGGTGCGGGAAGTGACCTGTCAGCATATGGTCCGTTGGACGCAGCACCAGGGCGCGGTCCGAGTGATGCTCGTGTTCCACACCATAGGCCTCACACAGGAGTTCGAGGTACTGTTGCAGCTCGTCGCCGGCCTCCTGGCTGCTGATTTCGGTAATCAATTCGCCGGCCACCTCGGCCTTGCAGGAGTTGCGCTCCAGCAGCCGGTCGCGCCCCTCCCGCAGCTCCCGTCGTGTCTCCAGGGTGAAGGCCGCGGTATCGGCGATCAGCGATTCCAGGCTGTCGTCCGGTTTCTGCAACAGCGGCAGCAGGCGCGATGCGAAGCGGTCGAAAATCATGGTGCCCGCGGAGCAGCTTTCCCGGAACAGGTTCAGGCCCCGGTCATACCACTCCAGCAGTACCTCCTGGGCGCTGTCGGCCAGATACGGCACGTGAATCTGTACATCCTGGGCCTGGCCGATGCGGTCGAGACGGCCGATACGCTGTTCCAGCAGGTCGGGATTGAGCGGCAGGTCGAACAGGATCAGGTGGTGGGCAAACTGGAAGTTGCGCCCCTCGCTGCCAATTTCCGAACAAACCAGGGTCTGTGCCCCGGCGGATTCGTCGGCGAAGTAGGCTGCGGCCCGGTCCCGCTCGATGATGGACAGGCCCTCATAGAACGCCGCGGAGCGGATGCCCGCGCGCAGGTGCAGATGATGCTCCAGCGTCACGGCTGTTTGCGCCCGGGCGCAAATCACCAGCACCTTTGCCGGGCGCAGGGCTTTCAGGGTTTGCTCCAGCCAGGCCACGCGGGGGTCGAACCCCACCCAGCTGTCATCGTGGTAGGGGGCTTCGGGGTGCAGTGCCTCGGCAAGGTCGCTGTTGGCATGACGGTACGGATCGGGTTGCTGCAGCGGGTAGCGGTGCAGCACGCGTTGGGGAAAGCCGCTGATGGCAGCGCGCGTGTTGCGGAACATCACCCGCCCGGTGCCGTGGCGATCTAGAATCTGTTCGATCAGGGTGTCGGCGGGTGCATCCGGGTCCAGCCCTGCGGGCAGGTCAGCCGGTCGCTCGCCGCGTTCCAGGCTCAGGGTGAGGTCGCTCCAGCGACGGTACTGCTGCTCTTCCTCGCGGAAAGCCTCGAGCGAGTGAAAGCGCTCCGGGTCCAGCAGTTGCAGGCGCGCGAAGTGGCTCTCCAGACCGACCTGCTCAGGTGTGGCGGTGAGCAGCAGAAGCCCCGGATTCTGGCGTGCCAGTGCGGCCACGAAACGGTAGTCCTCACCGGGTTGCTCCGGGGACCAGTGCAGGTGATGCGCCTCGTCCACGACCACCAGGTCCCAGTCCGCCTGCAACGCCTGCAGTTGTCGCGCTTGTGAGTCCCGGAACAGGTCGAGGCTGCACAGCACGAGCTGCTCCGCCTCGAAAGGATTCTCCCCATCGGCTTCCATGAGTGGGTCTTCGTCCAGCAGCTCCAGTGGATCCGAGGTGTCCAGACGCTGGGCATCGAACAGGGAGAAATGCAGGTTGAAGCGACGCAGCATCTCTACCAGCCACTGGTGCAGCAGCGTTTGTGGCACCAGCACCAGCACCCGCGAAGCTCTGCCCGTAAGCAGCTGCTGGTGCAGGATCATGCCGGCTTCAATGGTTTTGCCCAGACCGACTTCATCGGCCAGCAGCACCCGCGGGGAGTAGCGCTGCCCCACTTCGTTCGCGATATACACCTGGTGCGGCAGCAGGCTGGTGCGGGAACCCATCAGCCCCCGTGCGCGGGAGCGCTGTAGCCGGTCGATATGCGAGAGGGTGGCCACCCGCAGGGCGAAGTCACTGGTTTTGTCGAAGTGGCCGTTCAACAGGCGCTGCTGCGGCGTCGTAATCTGTACGAAAGGGTCAAGTTCCAGTTCGGAGACCGTCAGCTGTGCATCGTGGTGATCAGTGCCGGTGTAGAGCAGCAGTCCGGCGCTCTCGGTGACCGCCGTCACCGCCAGCTCGCTGCCGTGCACGGTCGAAATGTGGTCGCCCACCTTGAAGCGCAACCGGGTCAGCGGTGCGCTGTCTGCAGCGTAGGTGCGCTCCTCACCCACCGCCGGAAAACTCAGTGTGACGCGTCGCGGTTCGACCTCGACGATGATCCCCAGACCCAGCTGCGCATCGGCATGGCTGACCCAGCGTTGACCTACGATGTATTCCATGGCGTCCCGTATGCTGCAGGGCCCCTGGTTTCGGCCCGTAAAAGACGCCTAGTCTACCATCGACGGGCAGCCGGGTTGAGGCTTGCGGCGCTTCTGCGCCGAAATTGCCGCGTTTATGCCCGCTCTTCGGGGAAAAACAGCGCCAGACTGTTGCGATAGGCGGCCTGCAGCAGAGTCTCGACGGGCACATCCAGCACGCTGGCCACGCGTTCAGCGATGAAGGGCAGGTAGAACGGGGCGTTGGGCCTTCCCCGGTAAGGCACCGGGGTCAGGTAGGGTGCGTCGGTTTCCAGCACCAGTTGCTCCAGCGGCGTTGCGGTGACCACGGCGCGCACGTTGTCGGCGCTGTTGAAGGTGGTGATCCCGTTAAATCCCAGCATGAAACCGGCCTCCAGGCAGAACTCGGCCAATGGCAGCCCCGAGGTAAAACTGTGGATCACGCCCTTGCGCCGCAGCTGCGGTGCGTACTCGGCGAGAATGTCACGGGTATCTTCATCGGCGTCACGGGTGTGTA
The DNA here is from genome assembly GCF_963973825.1 of uncultured Haliea sp. Lineage (NCBI taxonomy): Bacteria > Pseudomonadati > Pseudomonadota > Gammaproteobacteria > Cellvibrionales > Halieaceae > Haliea > uncultured Haliea sp. The sequence goes on along the minus strand of NZ_CAXBAE010000001.1, from coordinate 258,204 downwards.
TAACGACCGGCAGGTCCAGGTCCGCGGCCAGGGCGAGCTGTGCGGCAAACACCTTTCGCTGCACGCTTCGGTCGGCGTGGTCGTAGTAATAATCCAGGCCGATTTCCCCGATTGCCACGATCCTTGCGTCCTGTGCCTGCTCACGAATCCTGGCTGCCACGCGGGCATTGAAGCCCTCGGCTTCGTGAGGATGAATTCCCTGGGTGCCCCATATGTCGGGCGCCCTGCGGGTTAAAGCGAGCACGCGGTCCAGGTTGTCCGCAGAGACGGCAATGGTCACGATGCGCTCAACGCCGACACTGCGGGCGCGCAGCAGGGTGTCCTGCAGTGCCTCCGGTTCGAGGTAGTCGAGATGGCAGTGGGTCTCGATCAGCGGGGTGGCGAATAGCGGTATGTCGCGGCGCTTGCTGTTACCCATGCGACCTCCGGGTACGGGTTTGCGGCGCCCGCGTGGGTCGCCTGGCGAGTGCGGGTCCGCCGCCGCTGCTGTCCGGCGCGCGTGTTTCCAGTTCGGTGATGGTGTCCGTGATCTGCTCCCACAGCCATTGGTGGAGGGGTGACTGATCCGTGCGGCGGTGCGCCACCAGCATGTAGTTCAACGTGTAATCACTGCCCGGCGGTGTCGGCAGCGCAACGATGCCGCTGGTGATGTGGGTGTTCTGCAGCACATAGGCCGGGCCCGGCAGGAAATAGTCAGTGCTGCGCAGCACCTCCATCGCCGTCATCAGATGCGAGGTTTCCAGCGATCCCTGCAGGGGGCTGCGTACGCGCATGAACGCATCCGAACTGCGCGCCAGCTCGGCCTGCTCCAGGTCGGGGATATAAACGCGGATCAGCGGAAAACTGGCCAGCCGGTCCCAACTGATCTCACCCTGGGTCAGAGGGTGTCCTGCGCGCACCAGAATCGCGGTGGGCGCGCTCACCAGTTGCTGCACCCGAAAGTCCGCTGGGTAGTGAGACTGAGCGATGTGGATTGCAAAATCCAGACTACCGGTCGCCAGCGCCTCAAGCTGATGCTCAAGGCGCGTGATCGTGCGTATGGAGAGCCTCGGCGCCAGCCGATGCAGCCGCTGGATAAATTCCGGGAGCAGCGCGATACCCACGTACTCGGAGAGGGCCACAGTGATTTCGCCCGTGTAGGTGTAGGGGTCAAAGCGCGAGCCCGAAACCAGTCGGTTGATATCGTCCAGTACGCCGCCCAGTTCTGCCGCCAGCTCCAGCGCGCGCGGTGTGGGTTGCATGCCGCGCTGGCTGCGCGTGAACAGGGGGTCGCCAAACAGGCTGCGCAGGCGACTCAGGGTTTTGCTCATTGCCGGTTGTGTAATGTGCAGCCGTTCCGCGGCCCGCGATACACTGCGTTCCTCGAGCAGTGCGTGCAGGGCCACCAGCAGATTCAGGTCGGTTTTGTGCAGATTAAGGGTGTCCACCGCTCAATTATGAATCATTTTCATGGCAAACATAAGAAAAATACATTGGATATATATCGAGAGGCTACCTATTCTACTCCCATGTCATGAGCGTTTCCGTCGACAGCGACGGAGGCGACCATCCAGGTCCAGCAAGTGATAGTTTCAAACCCGCCGTCTGGCGGGTTTTTTTTGCCTGCGCGCTGCCGATTGCCGTCCTGTCGCAGGCAATACCGCGAGGGCCAGCGCCTGACAGGCGTCCTCCAGGCAGTCCCGGTAGTGCTCGGGATCTGGCAGCATGGCGCGGTCAGCGAGTACCGAGACGGTAACTTTGCCGCAATAGCTGAACACCATGTGAAAGATGCCCATACCGGGTGTGAGTACACCGAGCCCGTAGTAGTCCATCAGGCGTGCCCCCGCACAGTACAGGGGCTGGTCGGGTCCGGCGACGTTGGAGACCACGGTCGACACGTTGACCGGGAGGTAGCTGGAGAGATGATTGCGCGCCCAGAAATTCGCGACCGGGCGGGTCAGTGCCGGGGTGAACACCCCAGCGAGTTTCAGCATGTCGACCAGCGGGCTGACGCTACCGGCTTTCTGCGCATCCAGCGAGCTGTGGTGAATGGCCTGCAACTGGGCTGCCGGGTCGGCGATATCGGTATGCAGGCAGGTGAACACGGAACCGACCTGGTTGTGATCTTCAGTGGACGCCCGACGGGCGCGCATGTTGATGGGAATCGCGGCGGATAGCGCGGCGTCGGGGGCCTCGCCACACTGCTCGAGATAGCGCTGCAGGGCACCGCCGACCACGGCCAGGGCAACATCGTTGAGCTTGACGCCGGCGGCATCCTTGATCGTCTTGAAGTCCTGCAGTTTGAATTCAGCGGCGGTGAATACCCGGTGCGGACTCACCGGTGCGTTGAAGCGCGTTTTGGGGGCCTGCATGTCCAGGCCGGGATAGTCGCCCTTGACCACTCCCGCCGCGTAGCGTGCCAGCTGCAATGAGTTGCTCGCGGCGCCACTGACAACGCCGGCCACATTCTTGATCCCGTTGACGGTAGCGCGGGACAGCAACTCCGCCATGCCGGGTGTGATATCCACGAGGCGCGGTAGCGACTCGGGACTGGCGGCATGGTCCGGGGACGGCACCAGGTCGTGTATCAGCGCGGCGATGCTGTTGCCGCCCATGCCGTCCACCAGCGAGTGATGGATCTTGATCATCACCGCGAAACTGCCCTTGGGCAGTCCGGGAATGCGATCCAGACCCTCGATGATATACGCTTCCCAGAGCGGCTTCGACATGTCCAGCGGACGGGAGTGCAGGCGGGCTACCTGGATACAGAGCTGGCGCCAGTCTCCCGGACTGGGCAGCGCGATATGCCGCAGGTGGAACTCCACATCGAAGCGCTCGTCCTTGACCCAGTATGGACGATCAAGGCCGCCGGGTACCTGTACCAACCGGGTGCGGAACAGGGGCTGGTTGTCCAGCCGGCGTTCAAACGTGGCAATGACCTGTTTGAAGCGAACCTTGCCGCCCGGCGCTGTCGAAGGGTCATAGATACCCAGGCTGGCAATGTGCTGCGGCGTGTTGCCCCGTTCGAGGTTGATGAAGGCCGCGTCCAGAATACCTAGCTGTTTCATCGTGGGCTCCGGTTTGCCGGCTGAGGACTTATGGAAGATGTGTCTGCGTGGAAGCCGTTATATCATCATTGATTCGGATGCTCTAGCGAGATCCGCAGGACGTGCGAGGTAGCGAGGTAGGCGATGAGGCAGGAGGGGTCTGCAGTGGTCCGGGAATGGGTGGCCGTGCTTTGTGTCGTGCTGCTAGGGGTAGCGCCGGTTGCTGAGGTCAATGCCGCTCCCGGCGCCAGCTATGGCCATGATTTCATCCTCGCCGGCAAGGCATGGCCCGATGAGGCGCCGGTTGCACGCCGCGTGGATGTCGCCGCGGTCAGTGCTCCCGAGTCGGCGGCTCTGCAGCGTCAGCGGCTCGATGAACTGGAGATGCAGCAGGGGCCCTATGCCCCCGCTCTGACGGAGCCACTCGCCGACCTGGGGCGCAGCCTGTCCCGGTCCGGGGATAGTGTCGGCGCGGCGCGCGCCTTCAACCGCGCCCTGCACGTGCTGCGTGTGAATGAGGGATTGTACAGCGACAATCAGCTGCCGCTGGTCCGTGAGCTGTTTTCTGTGCATCGCAGCCTGGGCGACTGGCGCGCGCTGGACGCGCGCTATGACTACTACTTCCGCTTGCTTGGCGGCGCGGGCGAGCAGCCCGACGCGCGCGCGGCAGCGGAGTACTTTCGCTGGCAGCGCGAGGCCCTGCGGCGCGGACTGGACGCCAGCGACCACCGGCGCCTGGTGCAACTCTATGAGACCAACGAACAGCTGTTGACCGCGGCCCGTGACACACTGCCCGCGGAGCAGCGCTGGCTGCTCATCGACAGTCAGCTGCGCAATCTGTACCTGATACAGGCCCAGGCCCGCCCCGACGCTTTTTCTTCGCGCAGCGACGGCCCAGTGGGTTTTGGGTTTCGCCAGGAGCCGCTGCAGGAGCTGGATGTTTATGAGCAGCGGCTGATTACCCTTCAGCGTCTTGCGGAGGGCCGTGGCACGGAACTGCTGGTTGAGTTCATTGCAGCACAGGATGTACGCGATGAGGCGCTGCGTGCCCGCGCCTGGCTCGCACTCGCTGACTGGCGCCAGTGGAACGGTGCACAGGGCGATGCGCTGGAGGATTACCGCGCCGTGGCAGCGCACCTGCAGGCGACCGGTCAGCGGGCACGGCTCGAGGAGTGGTTCGGCAGTCCGGTGGAATTACCTGACAACGGCGCCTTTCTGCGCGACCCGGGTGAGGGCGGTGTGCTGGTCAGCGCCCGCTACAGCATCAATGAGCGGGGCGTGGCCCGGGATGTCGAAACCGAAGCCTACGACGAGGCCGACAAGGGTTTCGCCATGCGGCTCTACCGCGGCTTGCTGAGAACCCGCTTCCGCCCGCGCCTGGAGGAAGGCGTGCCGGTTGCCAGCACCGACGTTGAGCGGAGCTACCGCTACCTCGACCCTGAAGCCATCAGGCGTTTTCGAGCACCATGAGCGCACCGCGCGCTTCAACACTGCCGCGGCAGCGCCAGGGCAGAAGCTCGGCGCAGTGCCGATCCACGCAGCCCTGTGCCATCTCGAGGAACGTCGAACGCTCGGGGTCGGCAATGACAATGGTCTTCACGCCGGCCTTCACGGCGCGATTGACCAGGTTGGTCACCGGGCGCACCAATTCATCCCAGAAACACACATCAGCAGCCAGCAACAGGTCGTAGCCCGCGAGCTCCCGGGTGCTGATCTGCTCGAAACGTTTGACCTGGTGACGCGTGCTGACCCCGTTCAGGGCGGCCACCGCCTCGAGGTAGGGGAAGACGTCCGGGTCTGCATCCAGTGAGGTGACGTCGCTGCCCAGTCTTGAGGCGCACCAGATGCCGGCAATGCCCCAGCCGCAGCCGACGTCCAGCACCCGGGCGGCGTGTGCCGGTGGGTGTTTCTGCAAATAGTCCAGCAGCAGGCAGCTGGACTTCCACAACTTGTTGCCATGAATGCTTGGCAGGTTGCCGCGGCGGCGAACGCGGCGTATTGCCGGATGCGCAGCGGTGGGCATGATCATGCCGCGAAAGCGGCGTTCGGTGCGCGGACCCCCGCTGTTTGCCGCCACCTCAGTGCGACCGTTCCAGCAGTTCCACATCCTCAGCCTGTGGGCCCTTGTCGCTGGCGGCGGTGTGGAAGGCCACGCGCTCACCGTCGCGCAGGCTGCGGCGGCCCTCGCCGCGAATTGACCGGAAGTGCACAAACACCTCCCGACCATCGTCACAGGTGATGAAGCCAAAGCCCTTGGCGCTGTTGAACCATTTGACAGTGCCCTGTTCGCGGTTGCCCGTGGACGGCCGGGCCGCACGCCGTGGTTTTTCCTGCCGGTTGTTTGCAGCCTGTGGGCCTTGTGTTGCCGCCACCGGCCACAGTGCGCCCAGCAGTGCGGAACTGGTGGTGGCCACCACGAACAGTATCAGCAGGGTGGGATCCGGGAAGGGTATGCCAAGCAGGGAACTCGCCAGCGCGGTGAGTGCCAGTGCAATGAGCAGCGTGATGATCAGTTGGGGGATGAAGCGCATGGTGTTCCTCGTCAGTTAATGGATTGGCGCCAGTGATGGAGCGGCGGGCGCAATTGGCCGGCCCTGCGGCGGCTGTCGCCCCGGGCAGTCAGCGTGATACAGGTTAAACCGAAAGCTTTGCGTGGGGCCTTGAGCGACAGCCTTTGCAATTCAGAGCTTTTGTACGTCCTCGGCCTGGAGGCCCTTGGGACCCTCCACCAGGCTGAACTCTACAGTCTGACCCTCATTGAGAGTGCGGTACCCCTCGCCCTGGATGGAGCGGAAGTGCACGAACACGTCTTCGCTGCCTTCCTCGCGGGTTATAAAGCCGAACCCCTTGGCGTTGTTGAACCACTTCACCGTGCCACTTACACGTTCATTCATACCCCTTTCCTCGGTATTTCCTGCCACTTTTTATTATTCCCGGCGCATGTCTGCGACGGGTTCTGAATGCTTGCACCGAGTGTGTGCGTTACAGCTGCGCGATATATTCGGCTTGCCCGCGCAGCTTGTGCAGCGCCTGATCCAGCGCTGCCAGTTTTTCCCGTTCCTTGTCGACCACATCCTGCGGTGCCCGGTCAACAAAGTTACTGTTGCCCAGTTTGCCCTGCAGTCGGCCGCGCTCCTTCTCGAGCTTTTCCACCTCACGGCCCAGTCTGGCCAGCTCGGCATCGCGGTCAATAAGCCCGGCAAGCGGTACCAGAAGTTCCAGCTCTCCCACCAGTCCCGTGGCGGCAACCGGTGCCTGGGCATCGGCATCCAGCCATTCAATACTGTCCAGCCGGGCGAGCTTCTTCAGGAAACCGGCATTGTTCCGCAGCCGCTCGCGATCCAGATCGCTCCCGTTGCGACACATCAGCTCCAGACCCCGGCCCGGCGGCACGTTCATTTCTCCCCGGATGTTGCGAATGCCGACAATCACCGCTTTGAGCCATTCTATCTCCGCATTCGCGGCACTGTCCACGGCGCCGGCATCACTCTCCGGCCAGGGCTGCAGCATGATACTGGGACCGGTAATGCCTGCCAGTGGCGCGGCGCGTTGCCATATCTCCTCGGTGATAAACGGCATGAAGGGGTGCAGCAATCGCAGCCAGGTTTCCAGCACGGTGATCAGGGTGTGGCGCGTTCCCCGCAGCTGCTCGGGTGCCGCCTGCTCGTCCCAGAGCACCGGTTTCGACAGTTCCAGATACCAGTCGCAGTACTCGTTCCAGATGAACTCGTAGAGCGCCTGGCTGGCGAGATCGAAGCGGTACTGGTTGATTGCATTCGCTACCGCACCCGCCGTCTCCTGCAGGCGTGAGAGAATCCAGCGGTCTGCGAGGCTGAGTTGCAGGGGCAGGCTCGCGTCAGTGCCGCAGTCCTGCCCCTCGCAGTTCATCAGCACGTAGCGCGCCGCGTTCCAGATCTTGTTGCAGAAGTTGCGATAGCCTTCAATGCGGCCTATGTCGAACTTGATGTCACGGCCGGTGGAGGCCAGCGAGCAGAAGGTGAAGCGCAGCGCATCAGTGCCGTAGGCGGCCAGACCTTCGGGGAACTCGGCGCGTGTCTGCTGCTCGATTTTTTTCGCCAGTTGCGGTTGCATCATGCCCTGGGTGCGCTTGGCCACCAGCGGCTCGAGCTCGATGCCGTCGATCAGGTCGATCGGGTCCAGTACGTTGCCCTTCGACTTGGACATTTTCTGGCCCTGGGAGTCGCGCACCAGGCCGTGTACATACACGGTCCTGAACGGCACCTGCGGGCTGCCGTCCGGGTGTTTGAGAAAATGCAGGGTGAGCATGATCATCCGCGCCACCCAGAAAAAGATGATATCGAATCCGGTCACCAGCACATTGGTGGGGTGGAAGGTGCGCAGCTCCTCGGTATCCTCGGGCCAGCCCAGCGTGGAGAAGGTCCACAGCGCCGAGCTGAACCAGGTGTCCAGCACGTCCTCGTCCTGCAGCAGTTCGGTACCTGTGTCCAGGGCGTATTTTTCCCGGACTTCGGCTTCATTGCGTCCAACGTAGACCTTGCCGTGTGTGTCGTACCAGGCCGGAATGCGGTGCCCCCACCAGAGCTGACGGCTGATGCACCAGTCCTGGATGTCGCGCATCCAGGCGAAATACATGTTCTCGTACTGTTTGGGCACAAACTGGATACTGCCGTCTTCAACAGCGGCGATGGCGGGCTTCGCCAGGTCTGCCACCTTGACGTACCATTGGTCGGTAAGCCATGGCTCCACCACGGCACCGGAGCGGTCACCGCGAGGTACCTTGAGGGTGTGGGGCTCGATTTTCTCCAGCAGTCCCAGCGCTTCGAACTCGGCGACGATGGCCTTTCGCGCCTCGAAACGCTCCATGCCTGCGTACGCCGCGGGTGCCTGCTCGCCATGCTGGGCGGCGTAGCCCTCAAAGGTGAGTACGGTGAACTCGCCGAGAACGTGCGCATTGCGGTCGAAGATATTGATCAACGGCAGGTTGTGGCGTTTGCCGACTTCATAGTCGTTAAAGTCGTGTGCCGGGGTGATTTTGACACATCCGGAACCGAACGCCGGGTCCACATAGTCGTCGGCGATAATAGGCACCAGGCGCCCGGTCACGGGGAGGCGCAACTGTTTACCGATCAGGTGCTGGTAGCGCGGGTCCTCCGGATGCACGGCGACCGCGCTGTCGCCGAGCATGGTTTCAGGCCGTGTGGTGGCGACGACCAGATGCCCTGCCTCGCCCTCCAGTGGATAGCGGAAATGCCAGAGTGAACCTTGTTCTTCTTCATTCAGCACCTCCAGATCGGAGATGGCGGTGTTGAAAACCGGATCCCAGTTCACCAGGCGCTTGCCACGGTAGATGAGTCCCTGGTCATACAGCTGTACAAAGACTTCGCCGACCGCTGCGGAGAGACCGGGGTCCATAGTGAACCGTTCGCGGCTCCAGTCAACCGAGGAGCCGAGGCGCCGGATCTGGCGGGTTATGTTGCCACCGGATTCCGCCTTCCACTCCCAGACTTTGCCCAGGAAGGCTTCGCGGCCCAGATCGTGGCGCGACACACCGTCCGCCGCCAGCTGGCGCTCCACGACCATTTGCGTTGCGATACCTGCGTGGTCGGTGCCGACCTGCCACAGGGTATTGTCGCCGCACATCCGATGGTAGCGCACGAGGCAGTCCATGATGGCGTTGTTGAAGCCGTGCCCCATATGCAGGCTGCCGGTGACATTCGGCGGTGGGATCATGATGCTGTAGCTGCGGTCGCCGCCACCGGGCTTGAAATACCCCTGTTGTTCCCAGTGGTCGTACCAGCGGGATTCTATTGCGGCAGGTTGGAAAGTCTTGTCCATCGCGTCAGCTGTCCGGGTGCGAAAAGCGCGGGATTATACGCCGCTGAGGTCGTGCTTTTCCAATTGGTAACCTCGGGCTTTGTAAAAGCGCCAGGATTCCCGCAGCGCTGCGAGACTGGCATCGTCCTGGGTCACCACTTCGGCGACCCGGTGGAAACGGGCGAAAAATGCCGGCACCTGAAGCTGCAGGTTGATCAACAGGTCATCGTGCCTGGCAGGCTCTTCGCCCCAGCCGATTGCCACAAGGTCGGAGCCGGGGTCGCCGGCCAGCCCATGGGGGAGGAAACTGCTGGGCCGAAACCCCCAGAGCAGGGTGTCCAGTGCCTGCGCCTGATCCTGGTCGCGGGCGTGGATGTAGATGCGGTGTCCGCGCTGAAACGCCTTGTCGGCGAGGCGGGCGGCGACCTGCAGGCGACGTGCCTCGCCGGCCTGCTGGATCACGTAGAACCCGACCCGGGTCATGTCAGCCTGCAGCCCGATCCTGCAGGTAGCGGGTAAGCATCGCGACGGGACGCCCGGTGGCCCCCTTGGGCGCGCTGTTCCAGGCGGAGCCGGCGATGTCCAGGTGCGCCCAGGGGTAGCCCTCGGCGAACGCGGCGAGGAAGCAGGCGGCGGTGATTGAGCCGCCCTCGGGTCCGCCGATGTTGGCGAGGTCCGCAAAGTTGCTGTTGAGCTGTTTGCGGTAATCCTCCCACAGTGGCATGCGCCAGCCGCGGTCGTGGGTGGCTGTCCCGGCTTGCAGCAACTGCTCGGCCAGCGCGTCGTTGTTGGCATAGACCGCCGAGGCATGGGAGCCCAGCGCGACGACGCAGGCACCGGTCAGGGTTGCGATGTCGATGACGGCGGCGGGCTTGAGGCGACGGGCGAAGGTGAGCGCGTCGCACAGGACCAGGCGGCCTTCGGCATCGGTATTGAGAATCTCGATGGTGGTTCCCGACATGCTCTTGACCACATCGCCCGGCTTGGTGGCCCGGCCGCTGGGCATGTTCTCTGCCGCGGCGATGATGCCGGTGACGTTCAGCGGCAGCGCCATGTCAATCACCGCCTGCAGGGTGCCCAGCACACTTGCCGCCCCGCACATGTCGTACTTCATCTCATCCATCTTCGCCCCGGGTTTGATGGAAATGCCGCCGGAATCGAAGGTAATGCCCTTGCCCACCAGTACCTGGGGCGCGCTGCCCGACTTGCCGCCCCGGTACTCGATGACAATCAGCTTGGCGGGCTCGTCGCTGCCGGCAGACACCGACAGCAACGAGCCCATACCCAGCTCGCGCATCTTCTTTTCCTCCAGCACCTGGGTGCGCACTTTGCTGTTACCGCGGGACAGCTTGCGCGCCTCGCTGGCCAGATAGGTCGGCGTACAGATGTTGCCCGGGAGGTTGCCCAGCTCACGGGTGTAGTTGATTCCCCGGCCCAGCGCTGCGCCCTGGTCCAGCGCCGTCTGCGCCTTCTGGCTGGACAGGCCCTTGCCGGGATTGACCGCCAGTTTCTTCAGCGCAAGGGGATCCTTGGGCTTGGACAGGGTGCGCGTGTAGCGGTAGCTGCCAACCGTGATGGTGCGCGCGACCAGTTCCAGCAGCCAGGCGCCCTCTACGTTGTCGCCGAGCATATCGGCAGCATGCAGCAGCGCCTCGGTTGTACTGCAGGCGTTCAGAGCGGTGCTCAGCCCCTGCACAGCGTCACGCGCGACCGCCGGGTTGAACTGTGCGCGCTCGCCGCAGCCCAGCAGCATCACGCGCTCGGCATTGCCGATTCCGGGCAGCATGTGGGTTTCCCCCGGCTTGCCTTTGAAGTCGCCGAGTTTGAGTGCGGCGCGCAGCGTGCCGGCGCTGTCCAGGGCCTCCGCGGTCGCGGACAGCTCATTGCCGAACACGGCGACAATGGCGCAGCGGGTTTTTGTCTTGGCCGGGTCAGCGCTGGCGCGGGCGGTAGTAAAGGTGAGTGTGCTCATCATCGGTGCCTGCTAGTTTTCGTGGGCGGGGAAAAGAGCGCTAGTGTATGATGTACGGCGAAGAAACTGAACCTTTGGCGGCGGCCCCGATCAGGTGCCTGCCGCCTTGCAACCTGGGCCCGCATGAAAATCCTGGCGTATCTGACCCGCGATGTCCTGCAACACACTGTTGCGGTGAGCTTTACACTGCTGGTGATCATTTTCAGCGGACGCTTCGTCAAATACCTCGCCGAAGCAGCGGTGGGCAACCTCGCCGGCGATATCCTGCTGCCGGTGATGTTCTTTCGCCTGCCCGGTTTCCTTGAACTGATTCTCCCCCTGGGCCTGTTTCTCGGCATATTGATGGCCTATGGCAGGCTGTATGTGGAGAGTGAAATGGTGGTGCTTTCGGCCTGTGGCGTCAGCCCCACGCGGCTGGCCGGCTACACGCTGGTGTCGGCGCTGCTGGTGATGGCCCTGGTAGCCCTGCTCAGCCTGTTGGTGACGCCGCTGGGGGCCGCCCGCTCATCGGCGCTGCTGGATGATCCGGAAACATCCCAGGGCTTGCAAACGCTGGCTGCAGGCCGCTTCCAGAACCGCAAGTCAAGCGGCGTGGTCAGCTATGCCGAGCGCATCGATCCGGACAGCGGTGTGATGCATTCCGTGTTTCTGTCGCAGCAGTCGGCAGCAGCGGGTGGAGGTACCCGGTTGACCATCACCGTGGCCGCAGAGGGCGAAATTGTGCTCGACCCCGAGACTGGGGCGCGCTACCTGGAGTTGCGCGATGGTTACCGCTACAGCGGGCAGCCCGGCGAGCTTGACTACGAGGTGGTGGAGTTCGAGCGCTTTGGCGAGCGTATTCCCGAACCGGAGGGCGGTATTCGCAGTGTCCCGCGGGTCGATGCGCGGCCCACCCGGGCGCTGCTTGACTCGACCGTTGCGGAGGAGCGGGCTGCGCTGCACTGGCGCCTGTCACTGCCGGTCACCGTGCCCATCGTGGCCATCATCGCGCTCGCCCTCAGCCGCACGGATCACCGGCGCGGTCGCTACATCAAGATGGCACCCGCCTTCGCCCTGTACCTCATTTACCTGGTCTTGCTGACCAAGGCGCGTTCGGCCATGGAGGAGGGCGCGGGCCCTCTGGTGTTCTGGGCGGTGCATCTGCTGTACGCCACGCTCGCCCTGGTGCTGCTCTACGGTGACACCCTGCGCCGACGCCTGCGCAGCGCCCGTTCCCGGGGAGGCGTCGATGCGCCTGCTTGACTGGTACATCGGGCGGACATTGCTCGCCTCCATTTTCCTGGTGCTGCTGGTCATTGTGGGCATCGACGTGGTTTCCGTGTTCATCGATGAATCCGGCAACCTCAGCGAAACCTACACGTTCCTGGAAGTGTCGCGCTATGTCCTGCTGACGATCCCCGGTCGCCTCTATGAATTCATACCTTCCGCAGCACTGATTGGAAGCCTGGTCGGCCTTGGGCAACTGGCGACGGCCAGCGAGCTCACTGTCATGCGCGGTGCAGGTGTATCGATCGCGCGCCTGGTTGTGGTGGTCATGAAGTACGCCCTGTTGGTGGCGCTGGCGGGATTCACGCTGGGGGAGGTGGTGGCGCCGCCTGCCGAGCAACTGGCCGAGAGCCGTCGTGCGCTGGCGCAAAGCGCGCCCGGCGGGCTCGCCGGCCGCTACGGCATCTGGAACCGCGAAGGCGATTCCTACCTGTACTTCAACGCGGTGGAGAGTGAGACCTCCCTGCGTGGGGTGTTGCTGGTGCAGTTGGATGAGCGACGGCGCATGGTGTCGTCACTTGCCGCGCCGCGTGCCCGCTTTGCCGGCGACCACTGGGTGCTGGAGGACGTGGTAAAAACCGATTTCAGTAGTTGGGCGACGACCCGTACACGCGCCGAGACCCTGCGCTGGGACACGGGTATCACACCACAACTACTGACTATGGAAGTCGTTTCCCCGGAACGTTTGCCACTGATTGATCTGCAGCGCTATAGCCTCTACCTGCAGCAGCAGGGTCTGGATGCCGATGACTTCGAACTCGCCATGTGGCGCAAGTTGCTGCAACCCGCCTCCATTGCCGGATTGGTGCTGGTCGCGATCGCGTTTATTTTCGGCCCGCTGCGCGACGGTACCCTGGGTTTGCGAATATTTGCCGGCGTGCTCGTTGGCGTGACCTTCCAGATCGGCGAAGACCTGCTGGGTCCCGCCAGCCTTGTGTTCGGTTTCCCGCCGCTCTACGCCGCACTGGCGCCTGTGCTGTTGTGTATTGGCGCAGGGGTGGTGCTGCTCCTGCGGACCCGTTGAGAAGCCTGGGCTGACGGCCTATTTCTTCGCCTTGGGCAGCAACTGGAGTCGGGTGCCGCTCAGGGTGTCGTGCCAGTAGCGCCCCTGTTTGTCGAACAGGCACCACCAATAGCCCAGACCTGCGGGCAGCAGCGACACCAGTGTGGCTGCGCAGCGCAGCAGGCAGCGCCCGGTGCCGGGAATTTGGCCCTGCTCGTCGACGAGTTTAATCCGCCAGGCCTGCATACCCAGTGTCTGTCCCCCCTTGCGCCAGAACAGGGTAAAGAACACTGCCACACAGCAGACGCTCAGCAACTGCACGATGTGCGGATTCATCTGGTAGTAGTCGACGCCTTCCTCGACGCCCAGCACCCACATTTCCACAGCACTGGCCAGGGCAACGGTGACCCCGATCAGCGGAATCACCAGCAGGGTGTCGTAGAGCAATGCGGCGAGCCTGCGCAGTAGCGAAGGGGGCGCAATCGGTTCCTGTTCGGGCATGCTGGCTCCTGCTGAATTCAAGGCGCGGAGAGTCTAGCACCGCGCGCGCATTACCGGATTGTAAATTGTTCCGCCGCGCCCCGCAGTGCTACATTGCGGCATCAATCAGGCAGGGGATGGACAAATGAACGTGCTGCTGGTGGAGGACGACCGCGCGGTGGCCGATTTTATTGTGTCGGAGCTGCAGGAAGCCGGGCATACCTGTACCCACTGTGCTGACGGTGAGTCAGGTCTAGCGGCTGCGCGTAGCGGCCAGCACGATGTGCTGGTGGTCGACCGCATGCTGCCGCGGCTGGACGGACTGGCCCTGCTGCGCCTGCTGCGCGAGGAGGGGCAGCGCACGCCGGTGCTGCTCTTGAGCGCTCTGGGCAGCGTCGACGACCGGGTGCAGGGCCTGCATTGTGGCGCCGACGATTATCTCGTAAAGCCGTTTGCCATGGCGGAATTGCTGGCGCGCCTGGAAATCCTGGCGCGACACGCGCGGGAGCTGGGTGGCGAGGTGGCAACACGTCTTCAGGTTGCTGACCTGGAGATGGACCTGCTCAGCCAGGAGGTACGGCGTCAGGGCGAGCTGATCAGCCTGCAACCGCGTGAGTACAAGTTGCTGGAGTATCTCATGCGCCACGAGGGGCAGGTGGTGACCCGCGCCATGTTGCTGGAGCACGTATGGGGGTATCACTTCGATCCGCAGACCAATGTGATCGATGTGCACGTGTCCCGCCTGCGGCAGAAAATCGACCGCGATTTTTCGCCCCAGCTGCTGACCACCGTACGCGGTGCCGGATACACGCTGGGCGCGGTGTAGACGATCATGCGGGTCCTGGATGTCGTCAAGAGCCTGACTTTCCGCTATATCGCCAAGTATGTCACGGCGCTCAGTGCCACGGTGTTTCTGCTCCTTGCGGTACTCTACGGCTATTTCAGTTACGGCTACTTCAGCGAGCTCCGGTCGTCCATCCTCGATGAACTGGAAACCCTGCAGGTTGTGTACGCGGGGCAACAGCTGCGGGGCGTGGAGCAGTATCTGGAGGACCAGCGCAACCTGCCGACCATTGGGCGCTTCAATTACCTGATTGTCGACGGGGATGGCAACAAGATTGCCGGCGATCTGGCGCAGACGCCGCGCTACCGTGAATTTTCCGGTGGCTGGCTCGGCTTTCAGCTGGCGCTACTGAACTGGGGCGAGCCGGTAGACGTTGATTTCCTTGCCCGGCGGGCGCAGCTGGGTGGCGGAGTCAATGCGCTGGTCGCGCGTAATTACGCCGATGCGATTGCCAGTGGTGGTCTGGTCTTCAACACCCTGTTCAGGGCCATGATCGCCACCCTGTTGCTGGGGATCGTGGGCGGGTTTTTCAGTGCCGCTACCACGCTGCACCGGTTTGAGCGTTTGAACAGTGAGCTGTCGAGCATTGTGCGCGGGAACTTTTCCCAGCGCCTTACGGTGGCGGGAAAGCACGGTTACCCGCGGGAGCTGGCGCGGGCGATGAACCAGATGCTGGATCAGATCGGATCATTGATGCAGGGCGTGCGCCTGGTCTCCGACAACATCGCGCACGACCTGCGCACACCGTTGACGCGAATCCGCAATCAGTTGAGCCAGCTGCGGCAGCGGCTGGACGCCACGGGGCAGGACGAGGTGGATCGTATCATTGAAGACTGCGACAGCCTGCTGTCATCCTTCAATGCGCTGCTGCGTATCTCGGCACTGGAATCCGGCAGTCGCCCACCGGTACATGCCCAGGTGGACCTGTCCAGCGTGCTGGCCGATGTGGTGGAGCTGTATGAGCCGGTGGCGAATGAGCGCGATATCCAGCTGCGGCTATCGCTTGCGACAGGTATTTCCTGCCCGGGCGATACCGATCTGCTGTTCCAGATGTGCGCCAATCTGCTGGACAACGCCATCAAGTACACACCCGACGGCGGGCAGATCGAGGTCGGGCTTTCGCGACAGCCCGAGGGCAACGAGATTGTGGTGGCCGATTCCGGGCCGGGTATCGACCCGCTGGATCGCAAGAACGTGTTCAGGCGCTTTTTCCGCGTCGAATCCAGTCGTGGCGAGCAGCCCGGGCACGGTTTGGGCCTGAGCCTTGTGCAGGCGATCGTGCACTATCACGCCGGGCGGATCGCGCTGGATGACAACGAGCCGGGGCTGCGTGTGGAGGTTATTTTGCCGGTGGAGGATCAGCCAGGCTGATGCCGCTGGTGTCCGGTGCCGCGGCGGTGTCCCGTTTGCGGTACTGCGATTCCAGCACGTCGGCGCCGGGCGGCGCGAGACTGATCCCGGAGACGTCCACCTCGCGTGCCGCGGGTCGCGAGGTCCCTTCAAGCAGATCGCTCCCCGGCGCTGCCAGCGACAGCCCCGAGTCGGGGATCGGTGCCGCTGCCGTGTTGTGCTCCAGCGTGGGAATCGTATCGCCGACCTCGCCCAGTGTGAGGTGACTGGTGTCCGGGGGCGGAGGAGGTGGCGCACTCGGCGCGGCGAGGCGCGCACCCACCTCGGCCACATCGAGTGAGGGTGGCGAGGGAACCGCACTGGGCTTTACTGCCCGTTCTTCCGGGCGCAGTACATCGCTGCCCGGCGGAGCCAGGGTCAGGCCCGATGGGGTGTCCTGGCTCACCTGCCGGATGATCGGTTTGCCGCCGGCGCTCTCGATCGCTTCCCGATACTTGCGTGCCACATCGGCATCGCAACCCCGCTTCAACAGTTGCGGTTTGCCGCTGAACAGCTTGTCGAGGGTCTGGTCGCCAGCCTTGAACAGTCGCCCCAGGTTGCGACGCACGGTGGCCTCGTCCTGACCGTCGAGAAGTTCTCCTGCGAACATGACATCGTAGCGGATATCCATGGGTCGTCCTGCCTGCCCTTGCCTGATTTGAGTATAGGCGTTGACGGCGGGCAGACCAAGCGCCACCCGGTGGCCGGTGACATGCTGCCGCAGGCGAGTACCGCCGTGCACCGATCTCGGGTAAAATTGACCCCACAATTCTGGAGGTTTTATGTCCGTTGCAGAGCAAATTCGGGAACAGCTGGTCACCGGCCTGGCCCCTGTGCATCTGGAGGTGGTGAATGAAAGCCACATGCACAGCGTGCCCCCCAATTCAGAAACCCATTTCCGTGTCGTCCTGGTCAGCGATGCCTTCACCGGCAAACGCCAGGTAGCCCGGCACCAGCAGGTCTACGGCCTGCTGGCGGCGCAGATGCAGGGGCCGGTGCACGCGCTGGCCCTGCACACCTACTCACCCCCGGAGTGGCAGGCACGGGAGCAACCTGCACCGGCTTCACCGGATTGCCTGGGCGGGAGCAAGGCGGAGTCACGGGAGGCGCAGTCATGACGGACACTGTCGTTGCGGCGCTCTACCGCTTTGTCACCCTCGACGACTACCGTGCCCTGCGCGAGCCCCTGCTGGATGTGTGTCTGGAAGCCGGTGTCAAGGGCACTCTGCTGCTCGCCGCAGAGGGTATCAACGGTACCATTGCCGGCTCCCGGGAGGGGATTGACCGCGTGCTTGGCTGGTTGCGAAGCGACCCCCGGCTGGCCGCACTGGAGCACAAGGAATCGCTCGATGCCGCGATGCCGTTCTACCGCATGAAGGTCAAGCTGAAGCGGGAAATCGTCACCATGGGCATCGACGGTATTGATCCCAATCGTGTGGTGGGTACCTATGTGGCGCCTCGCGACTGGAATGATCTGGTCAATGACCCCGAGGTGCTGCTGCTGGACACGCGCAACCGCTATGAATACGGTATCGGCTCCTTCCGCGGCGCGGTAGACCCGCAAACCACGTCTTTTCGCGAGTTTCCAACCTACGTGCGTGAAAATCTCGACCCCGCAAAGCACCGCAAGGTGGCGATGTTCTGTACCGGCGGGATCCGCTGTGAGAAGGCGTCTGCCTTCATGCTGCAGGAAGGGTTCGAGGAGGTCTACCACCTGCAGGGCGGTATCCTCAAATACCTCGAGGAAGTGCCGGAGGCCGAGAGCACCTGGGAAGGGGAGTGCTTCGTCTTCGATAACCGGGTGGCCGTCAATCACAGGCTGGAAAAGGGCCAGTATGACCAGTGCCATGGCTGTCGCCATCCGATCACGGAGGCCGACAAGGCCTCGAGCCGCTATCAGCGCGGGGTGTGTTGTCCGCAGTGCTACGACAGCCTGACCGATGACCAGAAGGCCCGGTTTGCGGAGCGTCAGCGGCAGATGGAGCTGGCAGCGCAGCGCGGCGAGCCGCACGTGGGAGCAGCTCCGCCACTGCGGCAGCGGCGCACTGCGGCGGCCGCCGGGGAGTCCTGATCCGGCAGTCGCGGTGCCTTAGGGGCGTTGCGGGTGCGCTGGCGAAAGCCGGGCCGGCAGCGCATCCCGCACCACCGCTATGGGGACGAAGCGACTGTCCTGCAGGCCATCACCCTCCGAAATAATGCCGCTCAGGAGCGGCTCTCCGTCATCGTTCAGCTGTATCACGGCGCCGCCGGAGGCGCCTTTGTGTGCCCGGCAGTCACTGTAGCCCAGCGCGGCGTTGCTGCGCGTGATGCGGCAAGCGGGGTCGTAGCTCAGGATACGGCCCCCGGCGCCGACACCCGCATCTCTGGAATAACCCGCCATCAGTACGGTTTTCTCCGTATCGGCCAGCCCAGGGTGCAGCGCCAGCGCTGGAATATCCGTGCGCGCTACCGATTCCGTCAAGCGCAGCAGGGCCCAGTCAGCCGCCATGCTGCCGCCGTCCGCGACCGGGCGCGCGCTGATGATGCGTGGCGCCGGGGACCCGGGCAGGAGGGTGAAGGTAATGCGTTTGCTGAGGTCGCGGTAGGCCTCCAGGCAGTGCCAGGCGGTCACAATAAGTTCAGCCTCAGCGTTTTCATCGGCCGTGATCAGCGTGGCACTGCACCGTTCGGTGTGGTGGCTGGCATGCCCCTGTTCGGTTTTCAGGCCGGGCACGCTGAGCTGGCCTATGGCAGACAGCCAGCGCGGTGAATCCACGGACAGTTGTCGGCGCGGGTCTTCGCCCGCCGTACCGGCGCCGATGAGCAGCGCCAGCGTCAGCGCGAGACCGCGGGCCAGGGCTTTTTTTCCAGTATGGCTCAACATGTTGGTCAGGCTTGTGCGGTGCATGCTTGGTCATCGCGATCGGGGTCAGTAGCATGGTCGGCGAATGTGGCCGGGCAAGCAAGCAGAGGTGAGTATGCAGCAGAGCAAACAGTGTATTGCGGTGGTGACAGGGGCCAGTCGGGGCGCTGGCAAGGGGATTGCACTGGCCCTGGGGGCTACCGGTGCCACCGTGTACATCACCGGCCGCAGCTGGGCCGCTGGCGAGGCCGCGTTGCCCGGTTCACTGACGGAGACGGCGCAGGCGATTGAAGCTGCGGGCGGGGTCGCAGTCCCGGTGCGCTGCGACCACAGCGTGGACGCTGAGGTAGCCGCGCTGTTCGCACGCGTGCAGCAGGAGCAGGGCCGGCTGGATGTCCTCGTGAATAACGCGACCAGCCTGCATCCGGCGCTCACCGAGACCGGGCCGTTCTGGGAAAAGCCGCTGGATCTGACCACGCTCTGGGACGTGGGCATGCGCTCGCACTACACGGCAAGCTGGTATGCTGCTCCCCTGCTGCTCGCCAACGGTGAGGGGTTGATCGTCAATACGTCATCCTTCGGTGGACGCATCTACATGCACGGGCCCGCCTATGGCGCCGGCAAGGCCGCGATTGACAAGATGGCGCACGATATGGCGGTGGACTTTCGCCCGCACAATGTTGCGGTGATTTCCCTGTGGATGGGGTTGCTGCTGACCGAGCGCACGCAGCAGGTATTCGACGCCGAGCCGGACAAGTATGCGGATCTGATGGCGACCGCGGAGCACCCGGAATTCAGTGGCCGGGTGATTGCGGCCCTGTGGGCGGACCCGGAGAGAATGGCTCACAGTGGCACGGTGTGCATCGGTGCCGAACTCGGTGAGGCTTACGGTGTGCAGGACATCAACGGCAACCAGCCGCCATCACACCGCGCATTTTTCGGGCCGCCGACCACTTTCGGAGACGCGGTGGTCGAGTAGCCATACCTTAAATAGAGGATGCTGCTCGACCGCGCCTCGCGTTTAATGACCATTCGGGCGTACAGTCGCCATCGACAATAGCAATAACAGGCACCAGGAGGTTCTCATGGCCACTTCATCAGCCGGCGCGATATCCGCGGCGGATACCTACAGTCTGGGTTCGGCGCGCGCCGAAGCCCTTCTCGAGGCTGCCCGCGCGCTCGGGCCCGTGCTCCGGGAGCGTTCTGCCCAGTGCCGCGCCGAGCGCAAAGTGCCGGCGGCAACCATCGCCGATTTCCACGACGCAGGCTTTTTCAAGATGTTGCAGCCGGAGCAGTGGGGCGGCTACGCCATGGATCCGCAGGTCTTCTATTGCGTGGGGCTGGAGATCGCCCGGCACTGCATGTCCAGCGCCTGGGTATTGGGCGTGGTTGCGGTGCATAATTGGCAACTCGCCGTGTTTGACGACCGTGCCGCCGCGGATGTCTGGGGGGACGACCCGTCGGTGCTCATCTCGTCGTCCTACGCACCGGTAGGCAAGGTGACGCCGGTCGAGGGGGGGTATCGGCTCAGCGGTCGCTGGAGTTTTTCCTCGGGCAGCGAGCACTGCCAGTGGGCGTTTCTCGGGGCGGTGGTGCCCACGGCGGACGCGCCCTTCGACATGATGAATTACCGCACTTTCCTGGTGCCGGCGAGCGACTACGCGATTGTGGATAACTGGGACGTAGTGGGATTGCAGGGAACCGGCAGTCACGATGTGGTGGTGGACGACGTCTTCGTGCCAGAGCACCGCACGCACCGCTCCATCGACGGCTACCACTGCGACAATCCGGGCAACGCGGTCAACGACGCGCCGCTGTACCGCCTCCCGTTCATGCAGGTGTTCGTGCGCGCCGTGTGCACAGCCAGTCTCGGCGCCCTGCAGGGCTCACTTGACGATTTTGTGGAAGTGGCCAAAACGCGGCGCATCGGCCCCAATATCATGAGCGCGGATCCCGCCGTACGCCGCCTGGCAGCGGAGGTGAAAGCCTCCATTGAGGAGATGAAGCTCACGATGCTGCGTAATTTCGACGCCATGATGGCCTGCACACGCGCCGGTGAGCCTATTCCTGTGGAAGATCGGGTTCGATATCGTTACGATTCCGCTGTTGTGGCCGACCGCTGTCTCGAGCTCTCGGGGCGCATGTTGAAGGCGGCGGGCAGCGGTGGCATCCGTCTCGGAAGCGAACTGCTCGCGCGGCATCTGGATATACTGGCGAGCCAGGCGCATGTGGCCAACAATTCACTGCCTTTCGCCGACAATATGGGTGGCGTGTTGTTTGGCGAGGAAAACCACGACTACGCGATCTGATCTCTAACAGGGGTGAACAATATGGCATACAAGGGACTGCTACCCGAGGGCAATTACGCGGACTGCGCCAACGGCTACCGCATTCACTACCTCGATGAGGGGCAGGGCGATGTGGTCGTGTTTCTGCACGGCTCCGGCCCGGGCGCGAGCGGCCACAGCAATTTCAAGGGCAACTACCCGGCACTGGTCGAGGCAGGCTATCGTTGCATCGTTCCCGACCACATCGGCTACGGTTTCTCCGACAAGCCCGACGATGTCGATCATACACTCGACTTTTTCGTGGAGTGCATCAAACAGACGCTGGATACCGTAGGCGTAGAGCGCTGCACCGTGGTCGGCAACTCGCTGGGTGGTGCGGTGGCCCTGGGGCTGGCGCTGCAGCATCCGCAACTGGTGGACAAGCTGATCCTGATGGCGCCGGGTGGCCTGAGTGAATTGCATGAATACCAGCAAATGCCCGGTATGCAGAAGGTGTTCAAGGTGTTTGGCTCCGGCGAGCCGGTAACCCACGAGGTCATGAAGGACCTGTTCGCCACTGGACTGATGTACGATCCGCGGCATGCCACCGACGAGTTGGTGAAAGAGCGTATGCAGATCATGCAGATCATGAACGGCCACGTGATGGCGAGCATGAAGATTCCGGTGCTCACCCCGCGCCTGGCGGAAATCCAGTGCCCGGTGCTGGGCTTCTGGGGCATGAATGAGAAAATGATGCCGGAGAACGGGATTCTGGCGATGGCCAAGAACCTCAAGCATATGCGGCTCATCCTGATTTCCGAGTGCGGACACTGGGTGATGGTGGAGCACGAGGACCTGTTCAATCGCGAATGTGTGGAGTTCCTGCGTCATGGATAAGGCCGGCCGCATGGCTCTGGGCGATGAGCTCTATCGCGCACTGCGCGAATTCCGTACCCTGGCGCCGCTCACCGAGCGCGCTCCGGACATCACCATTGACGATGCCTACCACATCAGTCTGCACATGCTGAACCTGCGTGTGGAGCGGGACGGGGAGCGTGTGGTGGGTAAGAAGATCGGCGTCACGAGCAAGCCCGTGCAGGACATGCTGGGGGTGTTTCAGCCCGATTTCGGCTTTCTCACCGATGCCATGGAGTTTCCGGATGGCGCCGACATTCCGGTGGCCGGGCACCTGATTCAGCCCCGCGCGGAAGGTGAGATCGCCTTTCGCCTGAAGAAGGACCTGCAGGGCCCCGGGGTGACCGAACAGGATGTCCTGGACGCCACCGAAGCGATCATGCCCTGTTTTGAAATCGTCGATTCGCGCATTCGCAACTGGGAAATCAAGATCCAGGACACGGTGGCGGACAACGCCTCCTGCGGCGTCTATGTGCTCGGCCAGAACGCGGTGGACCCGCGGGATTTCGACCTGCCCAACCTGAAGATGCGCATCTGGAAGAACGGCGAGTTCCACTCCGAGGGGCTCGGCAGTGCAGTGCAGGGTAATCCGCTGACGGCGGTGGCATGGCTGGCCAACACGCTGGGCGAGTTCGGTATCCCGTTCAAGGCCGGTGAAGTGATCCTGTCCGGCTCGCTGGCACCGCTGATCCCGGTCGTGGCCGGTGACAGCATGCGCCTGGAACTCGAGGGAATCGGTGAGTGCAGCTGCCGGTTTGTGTGATCAACTGAACACTGATGTGGAAGATGAGCAATGAGTAAGAAAATCAGGGCGGCCATTATCGGCCCCGGCAACATCGGCACCGACCTGTTGATGAAGGCGATGCGCAGTGAGGTGATTGAACCGGTCTGGATGGTGGGTGTGGATCCGGATTCGCCCGGGCTGGCGCGGGCCCGTGACATGGGTATCAAGACCACCTGTGAAGGGGTCGATGGCCTGGTACCCCACATGCGCGAAGACAATATCCAGATCTGTTTTGATGCCACCAGCGCCTATGTCCATGCGGACAACAGCCGCAAGGTGAATGCCGAGGGCGCGGTGATGGTTGACCTGACACCGGCGGCCATCGGCCCGTTCTGTGTGCCGCCGGTCAATCTCAAGGACGCCGTGGCCGAGCGGGCCATGAACGTCAACATGGTGACCTGCGGCGGGCAGGCGACCATTCCCATGGTCGCTGCGGTGAGTCGTGTGCAGGCAGTGAGCTATGGTGAGATTGTGGCAACCGTCAGCTCGCGCTCCGTGGGCCCCGGAACGCGCAAGAACATCGATGAGTTTACCCGCACCACCGCCAAGGGCGTTGAGTTGATCGGCGGCGCGCAGAAGGGCAAGGCGATCATCGTCATCAACCCCGCAGAGCCGCCGCTGATCATGCGCGACACCATCCACTGCCTGACGGTGGATGACCCGGACCAGGAGGCGATCACCCGCTCGGTGCACGAGATGGTGGCCGAGGTGCAGAAGTACGTGCCCGGTTACACCCTGAAGAACGGGCCCACCTTCGATGGCAAACGGGTGAGTATTTATATGGAAGTGGCCGGCCTCGGTGACTTCCTGCCGCGCTATGCGGGGAACCTCGACATCATGACAGCGGCCGGCTTGCGCACGGCAGAAATGTATGCCGAGGAAATACTGGCCGGTCGCTTTGTGCCGGCAGCGGCATGAAGGGGAGAGACGCAATGAATTTACAGGGCAGGAAAATCCAGGTGCACGATATGTCGCTGCGCGATGGCATGCACCCCAAGCAGCACCAGATCACCGTGGAGCAGATGGTCGAGATCGCGGTGGCCATGGACGAAGCGGGGATTCCGCTGATCGAGGTGACCCATGGTGACGGTCTGGGGGGCGCGTCGGTGAACTACGGTTTCCCCGCGGCCAGCGACCAGGAGTACCTCACCGCGGTGTGCAAGGCGGTGAAGAAGACCCGCGTGTCCGCGCTGCTGCTGCCGGGCATCGGCACCGTGGACCACCTGAAGATGGCGGTGGACTGCGGTATTTCGACGATTCGCGTCGCCACACACTGTACGGAGGCCGATGTCTCCGAGCAGCACATCAGCATGGCGGCGCAGATCAGCGGCCTCGATACGGTGGGGTTCCTGATGATGGCCCACATGATTCCGGCGGAAGAACTGGTCGTGCAGTTGAAGCTGATGGAGTCCTACGGTGCCAACTGTGTATACATCACCGACTCCGCGGGCTACATGCTGCCTGACGACGTCACCTCGCGCATCGCGCTGGCGCGCAAGGAGCTGAAGCCCGAGACCGAACTGGGTTTCCATGGCCACCACAATCTGGGCATGGGGATTGCCAATTCCCTTGCTGCGGTGGAGGCCGGTGCCACGCGCATTGACGGCTCCCTTGCGGGGCTGGGGGCAGGGGCAGGCAACACGCCGCTGGAGGTCTTCCTCGCGGTGTGTGACCGCATGGGCGTGGAGACCGGTGTCGACCTGTTCAAGGCCATGGATGTGGCGGAAGACCTGATTGTCCCGCTGATGGACCACATGGTGCGCGTGGACCGCGATTCCCTGACCCTGGGCTGGGCCGGGGTGTACTCCAGCTTCCTGCTGTTCGCCAAGCGCAGCGCCGCCAAGTACGGTCTCTCCGCGCGGGATATTCTGGTGGAACTGGGCCGCCGTCGTACGGTGGGTGGCCAGGAAGACATGATCGAAGACCTGGCCATGGATATGGCCCGGGCCCGCGACAGCGCCTGAGTCAGCAGCGCCGCCGGCGGGCGGCGGCTGGTTGCATCCGCCGCCCGCGACTCATCCCGTCAGCCGGTTCAACCCATTCAGGGCCGCAATGCGATAGGCCTCTGCCATGGTCGGGTAATTGAAGGTGGTGGAGATAAAGTAGCGCAGGGTATTGCCGTCCCCTGCCTGTTTCATGATGGCCTGGCCGATGTGAATGATCTCGGTCGCCTCTGCGCCAAAACAGTGTATGCCGAGGATTTTCAGGGTGTCAGGGCAGAACAGGATTTTCAGCATGCCCACATCTTCCCCCGAAATCTGCCCGCGCGCGGTGTCCTTGAAGAAGGCGCGGCCCACTTCGAAGGGCACCCGGCTGTCCGTGAGCTCCCGCTCTGTCTTTCCGACAGAACTGATTTCCGGGATGGTGTAGATGCCCGTGGGCACGTCATCCACGTAGCGGGTACTCGCCTTGCCGCGGGACACCGCAGCGGCGGAACGCCCCTGGTCGTAGGCGGCGCTGGCCAGGCTGGGCCAGCCGATCACGTCGCCCACGGCGTAGATATTCGGTACTGCGGTCTGGTAATGCTTGTTCACCTGCAATTGCCCGCGCTGGTCCGCGGAGAGCCCGACAGCTTCAAGATTCAGTTCATCGGTGTTGCCGGTGCGTCCGTTACACCACAGCAGGGCATCGCCGCGCAGGTGTTTCCCCGATTTCAGGTGTAGCACTACCCCGCGGTCGCTCGCTTCCACGGCCTCGTATTCCTCACGATGCCTGACCATCACGCCCATATCGCGCAGATGGTAATTCAGGGCGACGGAGATCTCGTCATCCAGGAAGGCCAGCAGGTTGTCGAAGCTGTTGATGAGCTCGACCTTGACCCCCAGACCACTGAAAATCGACGCGTATTCACAGCCGATGACCCCGGCGCCATAAATGAGCAGCTTCCGCGGGGTGTGTTGCAGGTCGAGTATGGTGTCGCTGTCGTAGATGCGCGGGTGACTGAAGTCGACGTTGTCTGGCTGGTAGGGCCGGGAACCGCTGGCAATGACGATATCCGTTCCGGTGAGGCGCTCGGTGATGCCGTCGGGGCGGCGCACGGCGAGCGTGTGTGCGTCGATGAAGCTCGCTTTGCCGAGGTGCAGTTCGATGGCGTTGCGCGCATAGAATTTGCTGCGCATATCGACCTGCCGCTCAATCACGCCGGTAGCGACGGAGAGGGCCGTAGGGTAGGGTATCTGACGGCTGTGACCAATCTCGCGAAACAGCTTTCCGGTATTGAAGCGGATCAGCTGCTTGACGGCGTGGCGCAGGGCTTTGGAAGGGATGGTGCCGCGGTGCACACAGCCGCCGCCGACCAGCGGGCGGTCCTCGATGACTGCTGCCCGCTTGTCGTGCTTGGCGGCGTTCAGCGCGGCGCTCTCACCCGCCGGACCGGAGCCGATCACCAGTACGTCAAACGTGTTGTTTTTCCCCATGCCCTCTGCCCTCACTCCCAGCGGCCACACCGGGCCGTGAAGGTGGAGCATTCTAGCCCGGGCGGGGGTTCAGGTAAATTCCGCCGGTGGCGGGGTTAGCGGGTTTTGTCCCCCGGCTCGCCGGCCTCGGCGTTGCAGTGGTTATCCTGTCGGTCCAGTGTGCCGACGTCCAGCACGGGCGCCGCGTCGATATGCTCGGCATCCATCATCCTGGCGATGCGCTGCAGGGAGGAGATGATCATGGTTTGCTCCCACTCCTGCAGTTCGTCGAACTGGCGCTTGAACTGTTCCTGCAGCGGAATGGGTGCGCTGATCAGTACTTCCATGGCCCGGGGTGTCAGGTGGGCGTGTACCTTGCGTTTGTCGGTATCCGAGCGCTTGCGATAGACCAGACCGCGCTTTTCCAGCCGGTCGAGTATTGTGGTCACGGTCGCCTGGCTCAGGCTGATATCGGTGGCCAACTCGCCGATGGTGACTTCACCACGCTGGCGGATGGTCTGCAACAGCAGGATCTGTGGCGCCGTGAGTCCCGTGGTCTTGGCCAGATGTCGCGAATGCAGGTCGGTGGCTCGGATTACACGTCGCAGCGCGACCAGGACATCATCGATACGGGCCAACAGGAGGCTCCTCTCCGTTGCGTGAATCCACATAGTGTACCTCCGGAAGCCGCTGCGATGTTAGTGGCAGCCGCCTCGACTCTGGGAAAAATGGCAAACGTGCCGGCACACTGTAAATATTTAGTAAACAAAAAACAAAAAATTCATCAAAATGCCATAAAAAACGGCTAAAAGAGGTAAAAAGAAACTAACAGGATTTTCGTTGTGCGCTAAATTTGGTTATAATGTTTAGCGTACTAAATATTTGAGGGCAAATAGATCATGGCGAACGACCTGAGATTACGCGTGCCCACCGCGGCAGACGGCATGGCAGTGCACGAACTCATCGCAGCCTGTCCGCCGCTGGACACCAACTCCGCCTACTGCAACCTGGTCCAGTGTTCGCACTTCGCAGCGACATCAGTGGTCGCGGAGGCCGGCGGCACAGTCGCGGGCTTCATTTCCGGGCACCGTATTCCCGAACGGCCTGACACCCTGTTCGTATGGCAGGTAGCGGTGGGCGAGAGTGGCCGAGGTCGCGGACTGGCCGGGCGCATGCTCGATGCGATCGTGGACCGCCCGGGAAACGAGTGGATTCAGCATATGGAGACGACTATCACCGAAGACAACGCCGCATCATGGAAGCTGTTCGAAAGCTTTGCCGGTCGGCGCGGCGCAACGCTGGAGCGTACGGTATGGTTCGACCGGGAACGCCATTTCAACGGCAGCCATGACAGCGAGATCCGCGCGCGCATCGGGCCGCTGTCCAGCCCGCTGCTGCGCGCCGTGGGGCGCTGACGGGGCCACAGCGCGTCCGCCGCACGAGACGTTTTTCACCGTAACAGCACACAGATTTAACGAGAGGATGACACATGAAGATTTTTGAAGAGATTGAATCCGAAGTTCGCAGCTACGCCCGCTCCTTCCCCCGCGTATTCAACCGGGCCCAGGGCGAGTACCTGTACGATGAGGACGGTACGCAATACCTCGATTTCCTGGCCGGAGCCGGCACACTGAACTATGGCCATAACAACCCGGCCTTCAAGAAGGCGCTGCTGGATTACATCGAGGCCGACGGTATCAGCCACGGTCTCGACCTGCACACCAAGGCAAAGGCGGAGTTCCTGGAGACCTTCAACGAGAAGATCCTGAAGCCGCGCGACCTGGAGTTCGTGGTCCAGTTCACGGGTCCCACGGGCACCAACGCGGTGGAGGCCGCGCTCAAGCTGGCGCGCAACATTGCCGGCCGCGAAAACGTGATCTCTTTCACCAACGGTTTCCACGGCGTCAGCCTGGGGTCGCTGGCGGCCACGGGTAATTCACACCACCGCGGCGCCTCTGGCGTGAGTCTCAGTGGCAGCAGCCGTATGCCTTTCGACGGTTATCTCGGCGACGGCATCGACACCACAGCATATCTGGACAAGGTGCTTTCGGATTCGAGCAGTGGCATTGATGCGCCGGCTGCTGTGCTGGTGGAAACCGTGCAGGGCGAGGGTGGCATCAACGCCGCGAGCTTTGAGTGGCTGCGCAATCTGGAGGTCGTATGCCGCAAGCACGACATGCTGCTGATTGTGGACGACATCCAGGCCGGCTGCGGCCGCACCGGAACCTTCTTCAGCTTCGAGGAAGCCGGTATCAAGCCGGATATCGTCACGCTGTCGAAGTCGCTCAGCGGATACGGACTGCCCTTCGCGGTCGTATTGATCAAGCCGGAGCTCGACCAGTGGAAGCCGGGTGAGCACAACGGCACCTTCCGCGGCAACAATCTTGCGTTTGTGACCGCCAAGGCCGCGATTGACCACTTCTGGTCCGACGACACCTTCGCCAAAGAGGTGCAGGCCAAGGGGCGTTACGTCTCGGAGCGTCTGGACGCCATTGTGGCGCGGTATGGGGAGGGCAATTTCAGCACTCACGGCCGCGGCATGTTCCAGGGTATCAACTGTGTCAACGGCGAAATCGCCGGACGCATCACCCGCAAGGCCTTTGCCAAGGGTCTGATGATCGAGACCAGCGGTGCAGACGACCAGGTCGTCAAGTTCCTGTGTCCGCTGACCATCTCCAGGGAAAACCTCAAGCGAGGCATTGATATTGTCGAGCAGGCGATCGCCGAGGTGTGTGCTTCCGAAGGAGAAATCCCGGAGGTCGTGGACTTTTTCGAAGACGACTACAGCGTTTCGGACGACGACCGGTTTCGCAAAGCGAGCTGATCGCCGCGGCCGCGCAGGGCGGTGATGGACACGTACACGAACTGGAGAATTGCAGGATGATTGTAAGAGATTTGGATACGGCGGCCCGGGAAGGCCGCATGATCAAGGATCCCGCGGGTAATTGGGACAGCACACGCCTGTTGTTGAAGGATGACAACATGGGCTTTTCCTTCCACATCACGACCATTTACGCCGGCGCGGATTTCCGCATGCACTACAAGAACCACCTCGAGTCGGTGTATTGCATTTCCGGAGAGGGCGAAGTCGAAACCCTGGCCGATGGCAAGGTGTACCCGATCGCCCCGGGCACGCTCTACGTGCTCGACAAGCACGATGAACACAAGCTGCGAGCCACCAAGGAAATGAAGATGGCCTGCGTGTTCAACCCGCCGCTGCACGGCACCGAAGTGCACAACGCGGAGGGCGCCTACGAGTTGCACGCTGACCGCGTGGGGGCATGAGTCCCATGGCTGAGGTTTCAAACATAGTACAAGCGGCCGGTCCCGGTGGGCGCAGTGCGGAACTGCGCTCCGGGCGCAAGACGGGGGGATCCGTGAACACGCATACCGTGGAAAAAATTGGCGGCACGTCCATGAGCGACTACGCCGCCGTTCGTGACAGCATTGTTTTCGGCCAGCGCAATGGCGATACGCCGTACCAGCGCATTTTTGTCGTGTCCGCCTATGGTGGCATCACCAACAAGTTGCTGGAGCACAAGAAAGACGGCAAGCCCGGCGTCTACGGCCTGTTTGCCAGCAGCTTCCAGGACCGCAGCTGGGAAGAGGCGCTGGACGGCGTGCGCGACAGCATGTTTGCCATCAACGCGGAGCTGTTTGGCGAGGCGCAAGCCCTGCAGGAAGCCAACGACTTCATTGGCGAGCGCCTCGAGAACGCGCGCAAGTGCCTGGAAGATCTGCACAGTCTCTGCGGGCACGGGCACTTTTCGGTGGAAGACCACCTGGTGACGGTGCGCGAGATGCTTTCCAGTGTCGGCGAGGTGCACAGCGCCTGGAACATGGCAACGCTGTTGCGTCGCGATGGACTCAATACCCGGTTTGTCGACCTGAGCGGCTGGCAGGGTGCCGGCAGCCAGCCGCTGGACGCCTGCGTTCAACAGGCCTTTGCAGACATTGACCTCGAGACTGAACTGCCTGTCGTGACGGGTTATGCACACTGCAGCGAGGGCTTGATCACGCAGTTCGACCGCGGTTACAGCGAGATGACCTTTAGCCGTATCGCGGTTTTGACCGGCGCCCGCGAGGCGGTCATTCACAAGGAGTTCCACCTGAGCAGTGCGGATCCACGGCTGGTTGGGGAGGACAACGCGGTACCCATCGGGCGCACCAATTATGATGTAGCGGACCAGCTTGCCAATCTCGGTATGGAGGCCATTCATCCCAAGGCAGCCAAGGGCCTGCGCCAGAACGGCATTCCGCTGCGGGTCAAGAATACCTTTGAGCCAGAGCACACAGGCACCCTGATTACCGGCGATTATGTCAGTGACACCGCCTGCGTGGAGATCATTGCCGGCTGTCGCGGCGTGTATGCCCTGGAGCTTTTCGACCAGGACATGGCGGGGATCATTGCCCACTATGACACCGAGATATTGCGCTACGTGCAGCGGTTCAAGGGGCACATCGTGGGCAAGGACATCAATGCCAACACGGTCACCCACTACCTGGACGTCAACCTGAAGACGGTGAAACGCATCAAGAAAGCCCTGCAGGAGATGTTTCCAGAGGCTGAAATCCGCGAGCAGAAGGTGGCGATCGTCTCGGCCATCGGCAGCGACATGCAGGTGCCCGGCCTGCTGGCACGGACCGTCGCCGCCCTGTCCAAGCACGACATCAGTGTGCTGGCAATTCACCAGTCCATGCGCCAGGTGGACATTCAGTTTATCGTCAACGACGATGACTACGAGCAGGCAATTCGCGGCCTGCACGCCACACTGGTGGAGCCGCACGACCACGGTCGCGCCATCTGTCTGGCCTCCTGACTCCCCCCCCCTGACAGCCGCGCGCAATGCGCGCGGCGTTGACCGACATCAATGCCTGTAATCCGTAGCTGCCTTAACCTGCACACAGGGTGATGGACACCCTGGTCCATATTGAGGAGTGAATGATGAAACAGGTAACAAAACTCGCCCTGGCGGCGGTTGTCGCGGGCATGGCTGTGAATGCGGCCGCCTACGAGCAAGGTGATTGGATACTGCGCGCAGGTGCCGTGACGGTGGCGCCGGACGAAGACAGTGACAGCATCGTGTTGCCCACAGCTCCACCCACCGTGCTGCCCGGTGTCTCTGTCGATAACGACACCCAGCTGAGTATCATCCCGGTTTACATGGTCACGGACAACTGGGCGATTGAAGTGCTGGCGGCGACGCCCTTTGAGCACGATATCACGGTCGACGGTGTCGGTATTCCCGCGGGTTCAATCAAGCACCTGCCGCCCACGGTCAGCATGCAGTGGTATCCGCGCGGTGGCCAGAAGGGCTGGCAGCCCTACGTCGGTGCGGGCGTGAACTACACGTTTATTTTCGACGAGAAGGTGGATCCGGCGCTTGCGGGCGCCCTGAATGGCCTGCTGGGTGCCACCGAGGCCGATCTGTCGCTGGATGATTCCTTCGGCCTGGCGGCGCAGGTCGGTGTGGACATTCCGCTGTCGGACAACTGGGCCATTAATGCTGCGGTCTGGTACATCGACATCGACACCACGGCGAAGATCCGCACCGATGTCGGTACGGTGGCGTTTGATGTCGATATCGATCCCTGGGTCTACAACGTCGGTATTGCCTACCGCTTCTAGGCAGGTGCAGCGGAGGTGCGCACCCTGTGCACCTCCGCCGATTCTGCTTACCGACGGTTCCCGCGTTTTTCCCGATTCAGTTTCCCGTTCCGGGCCCGTATTCAGTGATGGTGGCTGTGGTCCATGGCGTCAGGGCTTGTCTCCTGCTGCATGGCGTGGGCGCCGTGCCCCGCATGTGCCGCCGTCAGGTAGACCGTCCAGCATCCCGAGGCGATCAACAGTAACGCCAGCGCCAGCTTCAAGCCCTTGCGCCGCAGCGCCGTTTGCACGGCGCCTGCGCCGAAGCTGGTAGCGAGCATGGCCGGCAGCGTACCCAGGCCAAAAAACAGCATCATCAACGCGGACTGGCTGGCCTCCTGCGCAGTGGCTGCCCAGGCCAGGCTGCTGTAGATCAGTCCGCAGGGCATCAAACCCCAGCACAGCCCCAGCGCAGCGCCCTGGTACCAGTGGCGCAGCGGCAGCAGTGACTGTGACCAGCGCTGCACCGGCCGCCACAGGACTGCTCCACCCCGCTCCAGCCAGGTGAGCACGCGCCACCAGTCGGCAATATAGAGCCCCATGGCGATCAGCAGGATACCGGCGAGGTAGCGCAGCGCCAGCGTCCAGCCGGCAATATCGATACTGCCCGCAGCAAAGCCCAGCGCCGCCCCCAGTGCGGTGTAACTGGCGATACGGCCAGCGTGGTAGGCGAGGGTCATGCCGGTGCTTTTTACCCCACCGAGTTGCAGGGCCGCGGCAATGCCACCACACATGCCGAGGCAATGTCCGGCACCCGCCAGTCCCAGCGCGAAGGCACTGCCCAGTTCAGCGATCATCGCTATCCTCATTCTTGCGGTGGTTCTGCTCCTCGTCCATCAGGATGCGCGAAGCCTCCTTGTCGAGATCCTCGTATTGTCCGCTGTCGATGGCCCAGATAAGAAGGCGGATCACGATCACGCAAAACACCAGCGCAACCGGAATCAGCAGATACAGGCTTTCCATAGACGACGCTACCTCAGCGCTGCACCCGGTTTAGGCGCAGCGAGTTCATGACCACAATCAGCGAGCTGAGCGACATACCCAGCGCTGCCGCCCAGGGTGGAATATAGCCGAGTGCAGCCAAGGGTATGCCGAGGCCATTGTAGCTCAGTGCCCAGATAAAATTCTGGCGGATGACCCTGACACACTGCCGGGCCTTGGCCAGGCTGCGGGTGACGGCGTGGAGATTGTCGTCGTCGACAACAAAGTCAGCCTGCGCGCGTGCCAGGTCCGTGGCACTGGCTACGGCAAACGAGGCATCGGCGAGGCTCAGCAGTGGCGCATCATTGAGCCCATCGCCGACGGCCATGACCACCTCACCGGCCTCCTGCCAGCGCCGCACCTGCTGCATTTTGTCCTCGGGCGACAACCCCGTGGCGACGAAGTCGAACCCGAGCTGGCTGCCCAGGCGGCGACCCGCGGCGGAGCTGTCGCCGGTCAGGAGCGCCAGTGACAGGCCGGCCTCGCGCGCGGCCACTACGACCGTAGCGGCCTCGGGTCGCAGCGGGTCGGATAGCCCGAACCAGGCCAGCGGCCTGTCGCCGGCACAGAGCGCCACCCAATACAGCTCTGCGTCGGGCGGCGGTGGCAGCCCGGGTGCCAGCTCCCGACAGAAACGTTCGCTGCCCATACGATAGCGCGTACCGCGCCACAGGGCCTCCACGCCGGCGCCCGTGACGTAGCGCGGTGCGCTGAGCCCCGCAACAGCGTCCCCGCTGAACGCGTTGGCAATAGGGTGGTTGGAGTATTGTTGCAAGGCCGTGGCCACAGCGATCAGGTCCGGTTCGCGCTCGCCCGCTGTGCAGGGAATGACCGATTCCAGCTGCAACCTGCCCTGGGTAAGTGTGCCGGTTTTATCGAAGACCAGACGCTTTGCATGTGCCAGCGCTTCAATGGCGTTCTCGCCGTGTACGATGATGCCCTGCGCCCGCAGTGCACTGGCTGCAGCGGTGAGTGCGGCGGGTGTGGCCAGCGCCAGAGCGCAGGGACAGCTGACCACCAGTACCGCAAGGCAGATCCACAGCACCTGGTCGGGCGCTATCTGGCTCCAGACCACGCCGGTGACCGCGGTGATGATGAGGATGGCGCCCACGAACCAGGCGGAAAGGCGGTCTGCCATGCGGGCGAGTGCCGGCTTGGCACGCTGTGCCCGGTCCACGCTGTTCTGCAGTGCCGCCAGGCGGCTGTTTTCATAGAGCTGGTCGACGCGCAGGTCGATGCTTCCCTCGAGGTTCAGCGTGCCGGCAAATACCGAATCCCCGGGTTCGACAGTGCGCGGTACGTGTTCGCCGTTGAACGTGTCCTCGCGCACCGCACTGCTGCCTGTGACCACCGTGCCGTCGACCGCGATGATTTCACCGGCGCGCACTCTCACCGTGTCGTCGCGCTGTAGCTGTCGTCGCGACTGGCGCAGCCAGCGACCGTCCTCCTGCTGTACGAGAACCGCCAGTGGCAGGTGGCTCTCCGCATCCTGGCAGGCGATGGCATGGCGACGCCGGACGCGCTTTTCGAAGAAGCGACCGAGCAGCAGGAAAAACGTGAACATCACAACGGAATCGAAATACACCTCACCACTGCCGGTGAACGTTGCCCATACGCTGGCCACGAACGCCAGGCCAATGGCCAGCGCGACCGGGAGGTCCATCACCAGGGCGCCCTGGCGCAGGTGTCGCCACGCGGTGACGAAGAAGGGGCGTGCAGAGTAGGCGACGACAAAACTGGCGACCAGCAGGCTGACGCTGCGCAAGAGCATCTGGTATTCCTGCGCGATACCCTGCAGGTCGCCCGCGTGCAGGGCAATGCCGAACATGCCCACTTGCATCATGCCGATGCCGGCGACGGCAACTCGGCGCAGGTCGGCACGGTATTCCTGCTCCAATTGTGCACGCTGTGCACTGGCCTGGAAGGGGCGCACACGGTAGCCGAGCGATTCCAATACGGCAAACAGCCGGCTGGGTTGCAGCTGCTGCGGGTCGTAGCGCACGCTGAGGCGCTGCTGCTGCAGGTTCACCTGGGCGTCGAGCAGGCCGGCTTCGCGCTGCAGGGTCTGTTCGATCAGCCAGGTGCAGGCGGCGCAGGTCACACCGCCGAGCAGCAGGCTGGCGTATTCGCTGTGATCGTTTTCACGCCGGCAGTACTGCGCGCGCAGGGCGGGGTCATCGTAGAGCAGGTATTCATCCGGTGTCGCTGCCGGGGCATCGCTGGCTGGCTTTTCACTGTAGGCGGTGCGCTGGCGGTAGAAACCGCCCATGCCACTGCCGGCTATCAGGCTGGCAACGGCGCTGCAGCCCGGGCAGCACATCGGTTGGCGGATGCCGTCGATCGCCACGGCAAAGCCGGTGCCCGGCGGCACCGGCTCGCCGCAGTGAAAGCAGGGTTGCGCGCCCGTCATGACAGGCTCACAGCGTTTCCTGGACGCCCTGTTGCAGCAGGTCGGAGGATTCCACGATGCCGTCCAGTCGCCATGTACCCTCTACACCATCCCGGAGTATCCAGTGCCAGCGTTCGGCCACCGGCGCGGGCAGGGCAGCGTTATAGACGCCTGGTCCAACCCGTTGCAGGCTCACGGTGAAATCACGGTCGGACTCAATGGGATGCGAGAGCACCAGCTCGAGTGTGGCATCGGACACCGCTCCCTCGGGCGTATGCACGGTCACCTGTCCCGGTGTCAGCATCAGGTTTGCGGTGATGCCCAGCGCCCTGGCCCGTTCCTGCCGGCCCAGTTGCTGGTTGATCGCCAGGCCGACCTTGTAGTACTCATCCACGACCAGGTCGTCGGCGTGGTTATAGGCGGTGTAGATCAGGTGCATGCTGACCACAACCACAGCGGCTGGCAGCGCAATCAGGAACCAGGGCCAGAACTGGCGGTACCAGGGCTGGGTGTCGTCGTCGGCATACCGGGGTCTGTTCATAAGGGTCTCATGAAGCGTGATTCGGAGCTGACCTGCAGGGACTCGCGGTCCGTCGCGCGTGCCGTGAATTCGATTTCGGTGCTGGGGCGAGACAGCCGCTCCGGCGCTACACGTACCCGCAGATTGATACTGCGTACTTCGCCGCCGTCCAGCGTGTGCAATGTCTCACCGATAATTTCGGCACCATCAATACCGCTGACACCAATCTCGAATTCATGCATCGACTGTTCCATATTCACCAGGCTCAGCGTGTAGATGTTCTCGATGTTGCCGTCCATGGTGGTCACGTACAGTTCGTTGCGGTCGCGGATCACCGTCATCTCCAACGGCACGCGGCTGATGACGCGGTAGCTGAACAGGCTGACCATCACCGTCAACACCAGCACGTAGCCGATCATACGTGGGCGCAGCCAGTGTGTCTTGCCACCCTGCAACTGATGTTCGCTGGTGTAGCTGATCAACCCTCGGGGGTAGGACATCTTGTCCATCACAGAGTTGCAGGCGTCTATGCACAGGGCGCAGCCGATGCATTCATACTGTAGCCCGTTGCGGATGTCGATACCGGTGGGGCAGACCTGCACGCAAAGGTTGCAGTCGATGCAGTCGCCCAGCCCCTGCGCCTTGTGGTCGGCATCGCGCTTGCGTGAACCACGGGGCTCGCCGCGGCCCGGATCATAGGAAACGATCAGCGTATCCTGGTCGAACATGACGGACTGGAAGCGCGCATAGGGGCACATGTACTTGCAGACCTGTTCGCGCATCCAACCCGCGTTGATATAGGTGGCGCAGGTGAAGAAAATCGTCCACAGCACGCCCCACTGCCCGGCCGACAGGGTCAGCAGGTCCGGAAGCAGCTCGCGAATCGGATAGAAGTAGCCGACAAAGGTCATGCCGGTCAGGAATGCCATAAACAGCCAGCCACCGTGCTTGAGGCTCTTGCGGACCACTTTCTCCAGCGACCACGGCGCTTTGTCGAGGCGCATGCGCTGGTTGCGGCTACCCTCGAAACGCTGCTCGATCCACATGAAAATGCTGGTCCACACGGTCTGCGGGCAGGTGTAACCACACCAGACGCGGCCGGCAAACACGGTCACGGCGAACAATCCGAACGCGGCAATAATCAACATGAAAGCGAGCAGGGGGAAGTCCTGGGGCCAGAAAACCAGGCCCAGGATATGAAATTTACGCTCCGGCAGGTCGAACCATACCGCCTGGCGGCCATCCCAGGACAGCCAGGGTAGCAGAAAATAACCCAGCAGCAGCGGCCAGCCGGTGTACAGCCGGATGCGCTGGAAAAAGCCCTCGATCTTGCGTGTGTAGATTTTTTCACGGCGCTGGTAGAGGTCGATCTCGCTGACTTCCGCCGGCGCGACTTCCTGCACGTCAATAAGCTGTTTGTCGTTCATACCGCGTTACCGAAGAGACATGACGCGAGGCGTCGTGATGCCGGCCTTCCGAATGGAAGGCCGGCGGAGGGGCCTAGTTGCTGAGGCTGTACACGTAGGCTGTGAGGATGTGGATTTTGTCCTCGGTCAGACTGTCGCCGAAGGCGGGCATGACGCCGTTGCGCCCCGCCCGCAGGCTGTGTGCGATCTGCTCGCGGGTGCCGCCGTACAGCCAGATGCCGTTGGTCAGGTTCGGGGCGCCGAAGATGGCGTTACCCTTGCCGTCCGGGCCGTGGCAGGCAGCACAGTACATCTGGAAGTGCTTTTCGCCCGCTGCCGCCAGCTCCGGGTCCGCGGTGCGTCCATTCAGTGACACCACGTACTCGGTGGTTTCTGCAATCCCATCATCGCCCAACACGCTGGCCCAGGCGGGCATGGCGGCACGACGCCCCTGGAGCAGGGCGGTCTTGATGGCGTCCGGTGACCCGCCCCAGAGCCAGTCGTCGTCGGTCAGGTTGGGGAAGCCATAGCGCCCCTTGCCGTCTGCACCGTGACACTGTGCACAGTTGTTGCCGAACAGGCGGGAACCCATTTTCACCACCGCGGGATCCTTGGCAATCTCCTCAACGGACATGGCCAGGTAGCGGCTGCGCATTTCACTGTAGCGTTCATCCGCAGCGGCGACTTCCTCACGGTGCTGCTCAAGCTGGGTCCAGCCGATCAGCCCGGGGTAGTTGCCCATGCCGGGGTAAACGATGAGGTAGCCGATAGCCCAGACGATGGTGATCACGAACATATAGAACCACCAGGCCGGGAGCGGATTGTCATACTCCTCGATGCCGTCGTGCGCGTGGCCTGTGGTCTGTTCGGTAGTGCCTTCACCGCGCTTGCGGTTGGCAAGCAGGATCCAGGTAATGCCGACGATGGTGACGGTGGTCAGGATGATGATCCACCAGTGCCAGAAACTAGCCATTCCTTGCTTCCTCCTGCGTGCTACGTTGACTCAGTTCCTCATCTGCGAAGGGCAGGTTGGCAGCCTCGTCAAAAGATTTCTTGCGCTTGCTGCTCCAGGCCCAGATACACAGGCCAATAAAGGCGAACAGCAGCATGGCAGTGCTAAGACCCCGAAGGTCGTTGATATCCATAATCCCTAGCGCCTCGTCTGCAGCAGCGTGCCGAGCTGTTGCACATAGGCAATCAGGGCATCAATTTCCAGCTTGCCGGCGACTGCGGCCTCTGCACCGGCGATGTCTTCATCGGTGTAGGGCACACCCACGGTGCGCAGGGCATTCATCTTCTTGCCGGTGACCGTGCCGTCGACTTCACGTTCGAACAGCCAGGGGTAGGCAGGCATATTGGATTCCGGTACCACGTCACGGGGGTTGTAGAAGTGGGCGCGGTGCCAGTCGTCACTGTAACGCTGGCCGACCCGGGCCAGATCCGGTCCTGTGCGCTTGGAGCCCCAGAGGAAGGGGTGGTCATACACGAACTCACCGGCAACCGAGTAGTGACCGTAGCGCTCCGTTTCTGCACGCAATGGGCGAATCATCTGCGAGTGGCAGTTATTGCAGCCCTCGCGAATGTAGATGTCACGCCCCTCCAGTTCCAGGGCAGGCAGCGGCTTGAGGCCCGCGATCGGCTCGTTGGTCTGCTTGATGAACATCAGCGGGACCAACTCGACCAAGGTGCCGAAGCTGATGGCCACGATGATCAGGATCATCATCAGGCCAACGTTCTTCTCTACGACTTCATGCTTCATGCGTGACTCCCCTGTGCGGCACCAGCGGGCAGGGGCTGTGCGGCGACATCCTTGCGCGTGGTCATGTAGACGTTGTAGGCCATGATCAACATACCGCCGAAGAAGATGGCTCCACCGGCGAGGCGAACCAGGTAGCCCGGGTAGCTCGCGGCGACTGACTCGACAAAGGTGTAGGTCAGTGTGCCGTCATCGTTGTAGGCGCGCCACATCAGGCCCTGCAGGATGCCGTTGACCCACATGGAGGCGATATACAGTACCGTACCGATGGTCGACATCCAGAAATGGGTGTTGATCAGGGCCGTGCTATACATGCGCTCCTTGCCGAACAGGACCGGGATCAGGTGATAGATACAGCCGATCGAGATCATGGCAACCCAGCCCAGGGCACCGGAGTGCACGTGGCCGATGGTCCAGTCGGTATAGTGGGACAGGGCGTTTACCGTCTTGATCGACATCATCGGGCCTTCAAAGGTAGACATGCCGTAGAAGGACAGGCTGACCACCATGAAGCGCAGGATCGGATCGGTGCGCAGTTTGTGCCAGGCGCCCGACAGAGTCATCATGCCGTTGATCATGCCGCCCCAGGAGGGAGCGAGCAGGATGATGGACATGACCATGCCCAGGCTCTGGGCCCAGTCGGGCAGGGCGGTGTAGTGAAGGTGGTGAGGGCCGGCCCAGATGTAGACGGCGACCAGGGCCCAGAAGTGCACGATACTCAGGCGGTAGGAGTATACGGGGCGTTCAGCCTGCTTGGGGACGAAGTAGTACATCATGCCCAGGAAGCCGGCGGTCAGGAAAAAGCCCACCGCGTTGTGCCCGTACCACCACTGCACCATGGCATCCACGGTGCCGGAGTAGGCCGAGTAGGACTTGGTAAGGCCCACCGGAATCGCCGCACTATTGATGATGTGCAGGACCGCCACGGTGAGGATGAACCCGCCGAAGAACCAGTTGGCGACGTAGATGTGGCTCACCTTGCGCTTGGCGATGGTACCGAAGAACACGATGGCGTAGCTGACCCAGACCACGGCGATCAGCAGGTCGATGGGCCATTCCAGCTCGGCGTATTCCTTGGAAGAGGTCATCCCCAGTGGCAGCGTCACCGCCGCCAGCACGATCACCGCCTGCCAGCCCCAGAACGTGAAGGCCGCCAGCTTGTCGGAAATCAGCCGCGCCTGGGTGGTGCGCTGAACCACGTAGTACGATGTCGCGAACAGCGCGCTGCCGCCAAACGCGAAGATCACCGCGTTGGTGTGCAGCGGGCGCAGGCGCCCGAAGCTGGTCCAGGGCAGGTCGAAGTTGAGGATGGGGAAGGCGAGCTGGGCGGCGATCAGGACGCCAACCAGCATCCCCACGATACCCCACACGACCGTCATGATGGCAAACTGGCGAACGACCTTGTAGTTGTAGGTCGAGTGCTCCAGTGCAGCGTTGAGTTCACTCATGTCTTGTTTCCACTGTCAGTAATGTCAGGCAGATCGCCCGCTCGATAAATGCCTTTACACATCGGTAAATGCTGGCCCGGCGCCGAGATCCCAGAGGAACACCGTGGTCACCAGCAGCGATACCAGGATAACCAGGCCGACACCGACCACGGCGGTAGAGAACAGGAAACCCCGCTCCTCCGGAATATTCATCATGATGGGGATGCCCAGGTAGAGCAGATACACAGACCAGCTCACCGCTACCACCCCAATCAGCAGGTCGACCCAGAGCAGGGGGTAGAACCCCGCCGCGCCGAAGACAAACATCGGTGTAGCGGTGAGACCCGCGACCACGATGCCCTTGGCGAAAGATGTTTCCGCCCCATAGGTGCCCGCCATCCAGTGGATGAAGTAACCCACCGCGACGACGCAGCCGACCATGGCGAAGTAGAACAGGATGCAGAGTTGTAGCGCGCTGTCATAGGTCAGGCGTATGGCGGGCCCGTTGCCCACTGTCCAGCCCACGTCAGTGGTGCCGAAATACCAGGCAACCGCAGGAATCAGGGCGAGCAACCAGGGGTAGAGCACCAGGATGTTCTGGCTGCTGGTCGGCAGGCCGGCAACGCTGCGCCACTGGGCGCCGGGTTTGGTCAGAAGACCGATCGTGTGCTGGATCATGTGTTTTTTTTCTCCCCAAAGAATGACTGGTGCCGGGCACAGGCGAAGTGTACCGGGCCGCACGCCCGCGGCCATGATGCAGATCAAGAATCGGCGGGGTCGTCCCGCTCGAGGTGTCAGTTGGCGATGTTGGCTGCCAGCTGCAGGGCTTCCTGATCCAGGATTTCGATTTCCTTGTTGTCGACGCAGAGGATGCCGTTTTTCTGCATCCTGCTGAAGACCCGGCTGATGGTTTCCACGGTCAGGCCCAGGTAGTTGCCGATATCCACCCGCGACATGGGCAGGCGGAACTGGCTGGCGCTCAGGTTGCGCCGCGCGTTGCGGCTGGCAATGCTGAGCAACAGGGTGGCGACGCGCTCGTCAGCGGAGTTTTTGCTGAGCAGTGTGATCAGCAGCTGATCCTCGGTGATTTCACGGCTCATGAGCTGGAACAGGTGGCGCTGCAGGCTGGGCATGGAGGCGCTCAGGCGCTCCAGGGAATCAAAAGGTAT
The DNA here is from genome assembly GCF_963973825.1 of uncultured Haliea sp. Classification (NCBI taxonomy): domain Bacteria; kingdom Pseudomonadati; phylum Pseudomonadota; class Gammaproteobacteria; order Cellvibrionales; family Halieaceae; genus Haliea; species uncultured Haliea sp. The sequence continues at coordinate 216,930 of NZ_CAXBAE010000001.1, read as the reverse complement.
GGCGCAGATGGCCGAGGTCTCCAGCGCCCGCGCCGAGGAGGCGTGGCTGTTGTTGCTGATGCCGTCCATACCGAGGATTTCACCGGGAAAATAGAAGCCGGTAACCTGCTCGCGACCGTCGCTGGTGGTGCGATAGCCCTTTACGGCACCCGAACGCACGGCGTAGATGGACTGGAACGGCGTACCTTCGTGGTAGAGCAGTTCGTTCTTCTGCAGCGGCTTGCTGCGCTGGATGATGCTTTCCAGCTGTTCCAGATCCTGGTGGTTGATGGCCAGTGGCAGGCAGATTTTGCTCAGGCGGCAGGTTTCGCAGTTGACCTTGTACTCGTGGGTGCACGAGCGCAAGGGCGCGGTTTCACTGACATCTTGCAGGCGCATGGACATGCGTGACTCCCCTGGTTTGTAACGCGCAGTATAGTGTATTTGGCGGGGCTACTGAACCTCTGTGGGCCGGCTTGCAAAACGATTTTCTAGCCCAGCGAGGCCACGCTTTTCAGCACCAGTCGCACCAGTTCCGCCTGCCGCGAAGCCCCGGTCTTGGCGAAGATGGACTTGAGTTGTGCGCGGGCGGTGTGCTGCGAGATATTCTGCGCCTCAGACACCTCAGCCAGGCTCAGTCCCCGCGACAGCAGGATGGCAAGGTTGGCCTCGGCAGGGGTGAGATCAAACAGCTGGCCGAGGGTGCCCTGAGAGCTGGGCTCATTCAGGTCCGGGTCGGAAATGAACACGGCAACGCAGGGGCTGGACTGGCCCTCACCCCACTCTGAAACCGGGACTGGGCGCAGTACCAGCCCCAGTTGTGCCCGATCGCCGCCCCGAGGTACACGCAGGGCATGGATGACGGACGCCTCACCCCGGTGCAGGGCCTTGATGATGGTATCCAGTGCGGTCTGCAGCTCGCGATTCTTGTCCCGTCCTTCAATGACCAGGTGTTGTCCACGTATGCTGAGGCCGTTGTCGCCTTCCAGCAGGGCGCGTGCGACGGTGTTGGCGCTGAGGACGCGGCCCTGCTCGTCGAGCACGATGGTGGCCACCGCCAGCTGTTCCACGGCGCCGGCGTACAGGTTGCGCTCCGAGGCGGTGCGCCCCAGGGTGGCATACAGCTGGATGGAGAGACGCAGGTGGGGCGCGATGCGGGCAATGGCGGCGCGCTCGTCGTCGTTGAAGGGCGGCTCGGTGTGACGCCGGGAAAATCGCAGGCGTGCCAGCATCCCTCCGGGCTCCACCGTGTCCAGGCCGAGAATGCGAAACAGCCCGGCGGACTTCAGGTAGTGCTCGTAATACTCCGAGGCGACCAGCTCATCGTCGCTGAGAATGTCCTCCAGTGCAACCACCTTGTCGGGCGGCAGATTGACGAACGGGTCCAGCGCGAAGAACTGTTCGCGGTAGGCGGTGACCTCCCAATCCGCCGGGTCGGAAAGCGGCCGGGCGGACGCGCCGTCCGCCGCTGGCCGCACACTGTTCAGGATGACGCCGCGATCGTCTTCCGCGGGTGGCCGCAGGACCAGTGAGACAACCTGGCAATCAACCAGGCTGCGCAGCAGGGGGAGCGCTGTGGACCAGGGTGGGTTTTCCAGTGGGCCGCGGTACAGGGCGGCCACCAGATCGTCATAGGCAGCGGGCACAGCCCCGATCGATGCGACATCCAGCGGATCGCCCCGCGGGCTCATTTTTCGATACTCGACAGATCCATGGTGACCTCCGCAAGCGGTTTCGGTCGACCAATACCCCAGCCCTGCAGGTAGTCAACGCCAATCTCCTGGAGTTTGCGAATGATGTTCTCGTTCTCCACGGATTCGGCAATGGTTTCCTGTCCGAGGAAGTGGGCGAGGTCGTTGATCGAACGCGCCATGGCGTAGTCGTTGCTATCCTGGTCGATGCTGGTGATGAAGCTGCCGTCGATCTTGACGTAGTCCACCGGCAGCTCGCGCAGGTAATTGTGGCTGGCCAGCCCGGTGCCAAAATCATCGATAGAGAACTTGCAGCCGATATTGCGGAAAGCCCGCACGAAATCCGCCGCTTTCACCAGGTTGGAAATGGTACCGGTTTCGGTGATTTCGAAGCACAGGCGGTTGGTGCCGACTCCGAACTCCGATATCTGCTCGAACAGGAAGTCGAGGAAGGCGTCGTCGGTAACGCTGGCCCCGGACAGGTTGATGGCCACACTGGGGACGACTTTCTGTGCGTCCATCAACGAGTTTATCCACATGAACGCTTCGCGTACCACCCAGCGGTCCACCAGCGTCATGATGCCGTGGCGTTCGGCCGAGGTGATGAAGTTCTGCGGCGAGCTGAGCTTGCCGCTCTTGTCCCGCATGGCCAGCAACAGCTCGTAGTGCCGCGTTGTGGCGCTCTCGCCGGTCATTGCCGTTTTCACAATGGGCTGCGCGCGCAACATGAAGCGCTCGCTGGACAGTTCGTCCTCCAGCGCCTTGCGTGAGCGACGCTGCTCGCTGCGCAGGTTGCGCACCGTATCCTCGCTGGGCTGGTACAGGTGTACACAGTTGCGGCCCAGCTGCTTCGCCTGGGTAACCGCAGCCTGGGCGTTGGCCATGACTGCGTCGACATCCGGGCTGTAGTCCTGAATCGGGGCGATGCCCACGGAGACTGTGAAACTGACCTTCTCGCCGTCGATATCCACACTGCCATTGGCGATGTCGCTGCGCACCTGTTCCGCCAGTGCCTGGGCCTTCTCGGTGTCGCCATCGACAAGCAGAATCGCGAAAGTGTCTTCCTCCAGGCGGGCGGAGGAGGTCTTGCGTCCATGCAGCTGTGCCAGCAGGCGCGAAAACTCCAGCAGTACCTGGTCGCCGCTGATGCGATCGTAGATCTCGTTCACCAGGCCGAAGCGGTCGATATTGAGCAGCAGGATGGCGTGCTGCGAGTTGTGTGCATGGGCATGGCGCAGCGCGCGACCCACCTGGTCAAGAAAGGTGTCCCGGTTGATCAGGCGTGTGAGGGGGTCGTGGTTGCGGGCGAAACTCAGGGTGCGCTGCACATCCTCCAGCGTGTTGTACATGCTCTGGTCGACGACGGACAGGCGGTCGGCCGGCGCCGGCGGCTGCGCCCCGCGACTGAGCTGGCGTGCCAGTTGCACCTGGTTGAGCTCGGCGACCTTCTGCCCGCGATCGTTGACGAACAGGAAGCGTTCCCGGTCGTCGCTGATCCAGGCCAGCTGAATACGGTGTTTGACGCCGGCTTTGTCGCGATAATTCAGCCACATGCCCTTGCCCAGGCTGTCCACCCGCTGCACCCAGCGGCGCAGGCGCCGGGTTTTCGCCAGGCGCTCCTCGCGCGTGGGTTCCGGTTCATCGCCGGCGCCGGAATCGGCCTCGCCCTCACGCTGCAGCAGTTCGACCGCTATGTCGCCGGCGAGCACGCCGCGCAGTTCATCGAATACGGCCTGAATGGACACGTTGCCGGGCAGCGCGCTGCTGATCTGCTGCTCCATCAGGTCGATGAAGGGTTCTGCCTCCAGGCTGCGTTCGACGCACTGGTCCTCGCTGACCTCGCCGCGCTGCTGCTCCAGCAACCAGGTGGTCAGCAGCTGCAGGGTGCGTCGCTGCTCCTCCCACTCGTCGCTGTCCACGCCCTGTTTGACGTGGGTCAGCACCATCAGGTCGCGCCAGCCCTGATCGATAAGGTCCTGCAGTATCCGGGGGATCTGCCCGGGGGGGAGGCAATCCCGCACTACGGTTTCCACCGCGTCGCGCGCCCGGCGCAGTTTCTCCTTGCCCTCCTGGGTTTTGACCACCCGTTCGATATTGCGCGCATGCGCCTGCGATTGCTGTCGTGACAGGCGTTCAACATGTTCAAGCGCTGCGGCGAACACTGCGGAGTCGCCGTCATAGTCGCGGACAATCGCCGCGACAATCTCGGCGACGCGGCTCTCCAGCATTCGGTTCGGGAAGTTAGCCGAACTGCCCAGTGCCGCCAGCTTGTCCACCAGCGTGCGCGCCGGGTGGTCCGGCTGCAGGAAAAACTGCGGTTCGGTCAGCGCCAGCCGGGCGAGGGGCAGCTGCAGGTTGCTCAGCACGGGCTGCAATTCGCTGCTCACATCCAGCTGTGAGCGGATGGTCTCGAACAGGCTGTCGATCATCTCCAGCTGGTTGCGGTTGTCCGCGCTCAGCGCAACATCGCCTGCAAGTTCCGGTGTCTGGCCCAGCAGGAAATCCGCGACGGCGGTCTCGCCCCGAGCCGCCTGTGGCGATTCACCACGCTGCTGCAGCAGGGCCAGTGCGTTGATCAATTTTTCTGTATCGATGACGGCGCCGGCCTGTGCCGGCGGCTGCTCAACCTTGCGCTTGAAGTTCAGCGCATTGATCACGGAGGAATACAGCTTTTCAGGACGCTGCTCAGCGCTGCCGCCGCCTCCCGCGCCAGCCGTTGCGTCGCCTGCAGCTTGTCGCCGTCGGCTGCGATCGGGCCGTTCGTCGGCCTTGCGCAGCAGGGAGCCGTTGGCGAGTATCTGTCCCTCGAGGTCCGGTCGTATCCCGGCCTGTTCGAGGATCTCGTTCAGGTGCCGGTACAGACTGTCCAGATTGCGCACGAACAGGCGGGCAAAGAGGTCATAGATGCGCTGGGTGAGCTGCTGCGGTATGCGGTACTCCTCGAGCACCAGCTGCAGCGCACGCGCCAGCTGGGCGACGTGCTCGGGCAGTCGCAGGGTCAGCGGATCGACCTGCACCAGATCCGCCACGCGAATCTGCAGGGCTTCCATGCCGATGCGGTGCAGGTCCTCTCCGACGTGCGCGAGGCGGTCGACGGCCAGGTAGTTTTCGAAGGTGTGGAGATCCACCAGATCCATGGTGCCACTGTCGTCCATGACATCCCACCAGTGGTTTAGCTCAGCAGCGGGGGGGGTCAGCTTGTCGTGGAAGCCGCGGTAGTGCCCCAAGAAACTGCCAACCATGCCGCGCTGGTGGATCTGCAGAATGCCGATGGCATCGGTGACCTGGGTGCGCGATATCTGCCCCTGTCGCGGCGAGGGTGCAGAGCGCAGCAGGTTTTCGGTGAGTTCTTCCAGGAACCGGGCAAAGCGGCGCTCGAGCTCCCGCTCGCTGATCTGGCGGTAGGTATCAAACGCGTTCACGCGGGTTTCTCCGTGGCCGGTGGTGGAGTGGGCCACGCCGTGCGGCAGCCCCGGACGGACGCGCGGAGTCGGATCGCGGAAAGGGGGGCAGGTGACATGTCAGCTCTATATAGGATGGGGAAGCTCCCGCCACGGCGAACGAATGCACGCAGTATACCTGCACCAAACCCGGCGACAAGCGCCGCTGTCGGGCGCCGGCGGCCGCGCTCAGGGCGCGGCGGAGGTTTTTTCCGGCAGCGCAAAGGCCAGGATTGCGTCACCGGCGGCGGACCAGCCATGGCCGCCCGCAGCCAGCACGACAAACTGTCTGCCACCGGCTCTGGCCCGGTAGCTCAGCGGCGTGGCGTTGCCGGTGTACGGCAGGTCGTATTGCCACAGCAACTCGCCGCTGGCGCTGGAAAACGCGCGCAGGTAGGCATCGGTGGTGGCCGCGATGAAGACCAGGCCGGATGCAGTGGTCAGCGGACCGCCCGCATTGGGGGAGCCCGCCTCGAACCAGAACGGCCAGGGCGCCTGCCCGCGGGTCGTGCCCAGGGGGCGTGTCCAGGCGACCTCCCCGGAGACCAGATCAACGGCTGTCAGGCTGCCCCAGGGACGCGGGTTGCAGGGTGCGCCCAGCGGAGAGAAGAGCGGGAACCGGCGCACCCCATAGGGACTTCCTCGCATGGGGTAGTGCTCGATCGGGTAGCCCGCCGAGGGGTTGAGGGCATCGTACTCGGCTCGCGGAATGAGCTGTACCACCGTCGCGAGGTGCATCTGGTTGACGATCAGCAGGCCGCGCTGGGGGTCAATGCTGGCGCCGCCCCAGTTAATACCGCCGGTGGTGCTCGGATAAAGCACGCTGCCTTCCAGGCTCGGTGGCGTGAACATCCCCTCCGAGCGATAGCGCGCGAGCGCTCTGCGGCAGGCGAGTTTGTCCAGCCAGACCAGCCCATCCATGTCTTCCGGGCCCAGCCTGGCGGGCAGGTGCAGCGGCGCCGGGTGTGTCGGGAATGGCTGGGTGGGGGAGAGGGTCTCGCCCGGTACACCGTTCTGCGGAACCGGCCGCTCCTCGACGGGATACAGCGGCTCGCCGGTTTCCCGATCAAGCAGGAACACATGGCCCATCTTGGTGGCCTGCGCCAGCCCCGCGCGGCCGGCGCCCACGCCGGGAATACGAAACAGCGTGGGCTGGGAGGCAACGTCGTAATCCCAGACGTCGTGATGCACGGTCTGGAAATGCCAGCGCACCTCGCCGGTGCTGGCATCCAGCGCGACGACGGAGGACCCGTAGGCGTCAATGCCATCGCGCTCCCCACCAAACAGGTCCGGGGCGGGGTTGCCCGTCGGGACATAGATCAGACCGCGCTCCGGGTCCCCGGCAATCGGCGCCCACACGTTGGGACTGCCCTGGTGGTAGCGTGCGCGGCCCAGGCTGTCGCGATGCCGCGCCCGGTAGGCCTCGGTGACAGGCTCCCAGGCCCAGACCAGCTCGCCGCTACGCACGCTGAAGGCGCGCACCACACCGGAGGGCACATCCTTGCGTTCATTGTCCGGTACCAGCGCGCCGATAATCGCCAGGTCGTTCTGTATCCAGGGCGGTGACGTGGGGTAGTACACCAGCGGTTCGCCGCCCTGGATATCCTCCTTCAGCGAGACCCGACCTGCAGTGCCGAAATCCTCGCAGGGTTGCCCACTGCGCGCATCCAGGGCGATCAACTCGGCGTCCCGGGTGCCGTAGAGAATGCGTGTCCCGCAGTGGGCGGCAGCCTCCTCGGGCGCGGCGGCCCGCCACAGCGCCACGCCGCGACAGACGGCGGGGTAGAGACCACTGCGCCGATTCTGCACATCGGGATCAAACACCCAGCGCTCCTCGCCGGTCTCTGCATCCAGCGCAAAGACGCGACCAAAGGGTGTGCAGTAATAGAGGCTGTCACCATCCACGATCGGCGTCACCTGCAGCGAGGTCAGTCCCCAGTCCCCGCTGCCGTCGCTGAAATCGCCAGAGTGGTGGCTCCAGGCGAGCTCCAGCTGGTCGACGTTCTCCGGCGTAATGTCGGTCAGGTCGGCATACTGTGCTGCCTCCCTGCCGCCGTAATGCGGCCAGCCCTGTGCCGCAGCGTCGGCTGCCACAGCATCGGCTGCCGCAGCATCGGCTGCCGCAGGGTGTGCCGGCGCGGTGTCGGTGGCGGCATGACAGCCAGCGGCCAGGGCAAGGGCAGCGAGGAGTGCAGCGAGGCCGCGATAACGGTTCACGAGCCGGTCGAGGTGTTGGCAGCCTGCAGGAAGGCGGGTTTCTCCCCGCCGCCGTGCACGGCAATGCTGGTGCCGCTGATGTAGGAGGCGAGGGGTGATGCCAGAAACAGGCAGGCATCGCCGATATCCTCCGGTACTGCCATGCGGCCCAGCGGTATGGTGCGGCCGACGGCGGCCACCCCGGCCGCGTCGCCGTAGTGCAGGTGGGATTGTTCGGTTTCCACCAGGCCGGCGATGATGGCATTGATGCGTACCAGGGGGCCCCACTCCACGGCCAGCGAGTGGCCCAGGTTGACCAGTCCCGCCTTGGCTGCGCCATAGGCGGCTGTGCCGGGAGAGGGCCTGATCGTGCTGACGCTGGCGATATTGATGATGCTGCCACCCGACGCCTGCCCCTGCATGACCCGATTGGCCAGCTGGGCGGCGTGCAGCGCCGAGGTCAGATTGAGGGCAATGATGGATTCGTGGAAACGCGGAGAGACCGTCGCCGCGTCCGCATGCGGCGCGCCGCCGGCGTTATTGACCAGCACGTCAAGCCGTCCGCAGCGTGCGACCACGGTATCGATCAGCGTCTCCAGTTCGTCGTACTTGCGCACGTCGCAGGGGACGAAGAAGGCCTCGCGGCCGTTCGCGGCCGGCAGCTGGTCGGGAGGATTGCGGCCACAGATGGCAACCTCGGCGCCCGCCGCGAGGAATCGTTCGCTGATGCCGCGGCCAACACCTTTGCCGCCGCCTGTCACCAGGACCACGCGGCCGCTGAAATCCATCGGGTTGTGCATAATATCTTGCTCCTTGTCAGGGATGGCCGGCAACTTGTGATCGGCGTGTGAATTGCCTAATATGCGACGGCCTCGCGCATCCTAACCCGGTCCACAGAAAAGCGGAAACGGCGACGGTCATGCGGTCATTTTCGGGCGAACAGACACGCGGTCGGTAGACTTTGCTGAACTGCTCGCCCCTCCATCCAGCAACCAGGACGTAGACAGTTATGACAACAGAATCTCTTCCTGTACTCGCCATTCTTGGCGGTACCGGTGATCTCGGCACGGGTTTGGCGCGGCGTTGGGCGCAGGCGGGATATCGGGTCATCATCGGCTCGCGCACCCAGGAGAAAGCGGAGCAGGCCGCCAGTGACCTGCGCCAGGTGATGGCTGCGCGCGGTGCTACGGTGAACGTGGAGTCCATGGAGAACCTGGCGGCTGCCGAGGCTGCGGATATCGTCGCGATCACGGTGCCCTTCAGCCACCAGAAGAGCACCCTGGAGCTGGTCGCACCGGCCCTGCAAGGCAAGATCCTGATCGACGTCACCGTGCCGCTGGTGCCGCCACGCGTGGCCCGCGTGCAGCTGCCGCCTGAGGGCAGCGCGGGCCAGATCGCACAGGACCTTCTTGGCGAGGGTGTGGACGTGGTCTCCGCGTTCCAGAACGTGGCCGCAGCGCACCTGCAGGATGAAGGGGCGGTGGATTGTGATGTGCTGGTGTGTGGCAACAAGAAGGAAGCCCGCGCTGCGGTCATTACCCTGGTCGAGGCGGCGGGTTTGCGCGGCTTCCACGCCGGTATGATCGCCAATGCCGCTGCAGCGGAAGCGCTGACCTCGGTACTGATCACGATCAACAAACAGTACAGTTGCCACGCCGGTATCCGCATCTCCGGTCTGGACAGCCATGGATGAGTGCACGGCTTGAACTGATTCCCCTGGAGGGCTTTCCCGAAGTCGCACCGGGGGATGACCTTGCCGCACTGATTTACGCCAGCCTCCAGCACAACCGCCTGCAGTTGCAGGACGGCGACGTGCTTGTGCTGGCGCAGAAAATCGTCTCCAAGGCGGAGAACCGCTACCGTCGGCTCGCTGACGTTGTCCCCGGCGAACGCGCTCTCGAACTTGCCCGCGAGGCGGACAAGGATCCCCGGCTGGTACAGCTGATTCTCGATGAATCGCAGGCGGTCTTGCGCGTGCGCAAGGGGGTCATCATTGTCGAGCACCGTGAGGGGTATGTGCATGCCAACGCCGGCATCGACCGCTCCAATATCCAGAACGCCACTGACGACCCCCGGGTGCTGCTGTTGCCAGAGGACAGCAATGCGTCCGCGGCGCGCCTGCGCGACAACCTGGGCGTGCTCTGCGGCTTGCGTCCCCAGGTGATCATCAACGACAGCGCCGGCCGGGCCTGGCGGGTCGGTACGGTGGGGCTGGCACTGGGCACCGCGGGTCTCGATCCCTTGTTCAACCAGATTGGGGGTTGTGACCGCTTTGGTAACCGGCTGGAAGTGACGGAGCCGGCTGTGGCCGATGAGCTGGCCGCGGCGGCATCGCTGGTGCAAGGCCAGGCGGCTGAGGGCCTGCCGGTGGTGCTGGCCCGCGGTGCGCGCCTGCGCGCGTCCTCGCGGGACGCGCGTGCGCTGCTGCGGCCCCGTGAGCAGGACATGTTCCGGTGAGCACGACCGCTGCAGGTCCCGTGCTGGCGCTGTCCGGTGGGGTGGGCGGTGCTAAGCTGTGCCTGGGGTTGAGTGATTGCCTGCCGGCAGAGCGCCTGCACATCGCCTGCAATACCGGAGACGATTTCCAGCACCTCGGCTTGACCATCTGCCCGGATATCGACACGGTGCTGTACACCCTGTCAGGGCGCAACGATACGACCCGGGGCTGGGGGCTGGCCGGGGAGACCTGGGAGGTGCTGCAGGCGCTGCAGACCCTGGAAGCTGACACCTGGTTTCGCCTGGGCGACCGGGACCTCGCGACACACCTCTGGCGCGCCGGCGAACTGGCGCGCGGCGGGACCCTGTCCGCCGTGACGGCTGAACTGGCCCGCCGCCTGGGTGTGCGGGCGCAGGTCTACCCCATGAGCGATGATCCGGTGCCTACCCTGGTGCAGACCGATGCGGGGGAACTGGCATTTCAGGAGTACTTCGTGCGTGAACAGTGTCGTCCGCGGGTCAGTGGTTTCCGCTTCCGTGATATCGATACCGCCCGGTTGCAGCCTTCACTGGCCGCGCTCTGCAGCGCGTCCGATCTGGCTGGCGTGATTATTTGTCCTTCCAATCCCTTTGTGAGTATCGACCCGATACTGCAGCTGGACAATTTCTGGCAGACCCTGAGACAGTGCAACACCCGTGTTGTGGCGGTCGCCCCTATTGTTGCCGGGCAGGCGTTGAAAGGTCCCGCGGCGAAGATGATGGCGGAACTCGGGATGCCGGTGACCGCCGGCGGCGTGGCAGAACACTACGCGCGGCATTACCCCGGCCTCGTCACGACGTTTGTTATCGACCACAGTGACGCTACACTGGCAGCGGAGATTGCGGCGCTTGGAATGGAGGTGCAGGTGAGATCAACCGTCATGCAGGAGCGCGCGAGCAAACAGGCGCTGGCGAAGACCTGCCTGGAGCTGCTGTGACGTCGCCGCTGCACGTGGTGCTGCCATTGAAGCAGCTGGAAACGGCGAAGACCCGTCTGGCCGAGGCGCTGCCACCGGCACAGCGACGGGCGCTGGTGCTGGCGATGGCTGGCGATGTCGTGGGTGTGCTCTCAGCACATCCGGGCGTGGCCTCGATTACCCTCATTTCAGACGCCCCGGAGGCAGGTACCCTGGCCACTGGTGGCAAGGTTCGCCTCTGGTCGGAATCCTCCCTGCTCGCGACCCCCGCTGCGGCAGGGGCGCCGCTGCAGGCGCTCAACCTGGCGCTGGAAGCGGCCTGCGAGCGGTTGCGTGCCGACGTTGTGCCTGCAGATGCCCTGCTGATGGTCATGCATGCCGACCTGCCATTTCTCACCCCCGAAGATATCGACGCTGCACTCGCCCGAAAGGAAGCGGGGAGTGGCTTGTTGGTGGCCTGTGATGAGGCGGGCACTGGAACCAACCTGTTGCTGTTCAGAGCGGACCTGCGGCCAGCGTTTTCGTTTGGCGGCGACTCCTGCGCGCGACACCTCGAGTGGGCCCGCCGGCAGGGCCTTGCGGCGGGTTCACTGTTGCGCGCCGGGCTGGCGCGCGATATCGACACCCCGCGTGACCTGGAGCGTCTGCGAGCCGCGCCGGAGACCATTCCCGGTGCGTTGACCCGTGCCTGGGCAGGGCAGTCTGCCCCCGCGAGACAACTGGCGGGTGCGACGGCGGCAGCGGCACCGCGCTTCGATCTGACCGCTTTGCGCACCGAACTCATGCGCGGTGTACAGCCCTCCGAGGCGGCCTGCCTGTCCCTCGCGGAGTGCACCGATACGCCCGGCCTGGTGGCACTCGCAGGTGAGCTTCGCGACCGTGGTCACGGCCAGGTGGTGACCTACTCGCGCAAGGTGTTTGTGCCCCTCACGCGCCTGTGCCGCGATGTCTGCCACTACTGCACCTTCGCCACGACCCCCCGGCAGGTCGCGGCGCCTTACCTCAGTGTTGACGAGGTGCTGGCGCTGTGCCGCGCCGGTGCGGCGCAGGGGTGCCAGGAAGCGCTGCTGACGCTGGGTGAAAGGCCCGAGTTGCGCTACCGGGCGGCGCGCGAGGCACTGGCCGAGATGGGTTTCGCCACAACGCTCGAATACGTGGCGCATGTCGCTGGACGTATCCTCGAAGAAACCGGCTTGCTGCCGCATATCAACGCGGGCTGCATGACAGCGGAAGAAATCGCCGCGCTGCGACCGGTCAGTGCGTCTATGGGCATCATGCTGGAGTCTGCCTCCGAACGCCTGTGTGCAAAGGGCATGCCGCACTACGGGTCACCGGATAAACTGCCTGCGGAGCGCCTGCGCACTCTGCAGTTGGCCGGCGAGGCTTCAGTGCCGTTCACTTCCGGTATTCTTATCGGTATTGGTGAGACCCGGCGTGAACGTATTGAGTCCCTGCTGGCGCTGCGCCGGCTGCACCAGCAGCACGGGCATTTGCAGGAAGTGATTGTGCAGAACTTCCGTGCCAAGCCCGGTACCCTGATGGCCGGTGCGCCGGAACCCGACCTGGAAGACCTGCTCTGGACCCTGGCCGTGGCGCGCATCCTCTTTGGTCCCGATATGAACCTGCAGGCGCCCCCCAATCTCAGCCCCGGCGTTCTGCCGCAATTGCTTGCAGCGGGTATCAACGATTGGGGTGGCGTCTCGCCGGTAACGCCAGACCACGTCAATCCCGAGGCCCCCTGGCCGCATCTGGACCACCTCGCCCGGGAGACGGCGGCGGCCGGTAAATTCCTGGAGCAGCGCCTGACGATCTACCCCGGCTATGTGCAGCAGGCATCACGGTGGCTCGACCCCGCCCTGCGCACCCCGGTGCTCAGGCTGCAGGATGCCGCCGGGTTTGCGCGGCGCGACAGTTGGGTTCCGGGAGAGGAGGCGCCTGTTCCGGCAGTTGAGGCAGCACTGCTTTCGTCGCCCCTGAACGCCTTTGCGGTTACGTCCGAACTGCGCGCCGTGGTGGAGCGATGCGAACGCGCGGAGCCCCTTGGCGAGGCTGATGTGGTGCGTCTTTTTGCGGCCCGTGGTCCCGAGTTCCGCTTTGTCGTTGAGGCAGCGGATCGCCTGCGCCGGGCGCGCTGTGGCGACGCGGTGAGCTATGTCATCAACCGCAATATCAACTACACCAACGTGTGCTACTTCAAATGCCAGTTCTGCGCATTTTCCAAGGGCAAGCACAACGAGGAACTGCGTGGCAGGCCCTACGATATCAGCGCCACCGAGATCGCGCGGCGCTGCCGCGAAGCCTGGGCGCGGGGTGCCACAGAGGTCTGCATGCAGGGTGGTATCCACCCGGATTACACGGGTCAGACCTATCTGGATATTCTGGCCACGGTACGGGCAGCGACTCCCGATATGCATATTCATGCATTCTCACCGCTGGAAGTGTGGCAGGGCGCCGCAACACTGGGTCTGCCGCTGGTGGATTACCTGCGCCAGCTCAAGGCTGCAGGTCTCGGAACCTTGCCGGGAACCGCGGCGGAAATCCTCGATGACGAGGTGCGAGCCACGCTGTGTCCGGACAAACTGAACACGGCGGAGTGGCTGGAGGTGATGGAAACGGCTCACAGCATCGGCTTCCGGACTACTGCAACCATCATGTACGGGCATATCGAACAGCCGCATCACTGGGCGCGACACCTGCTGCAGCTGCGCGCACTGCAGGCGCGCACCGGCGGATTTACCGAACTGGTGCCCTTGCCCTTCGTGCACATGGAAGCCCCGATGTTCCTGCGCGGCAAGGCCCGGCGCGGCCCAACCTTCCGCGAGGCGGTGCTCATGCACGCGGTTTCGCGGCTGGTGCTGAACGGCTTTATCGACAACATCCAGACCTCGTGGGTCAAGATGGGCGAGGCGGGCGTGGATGTCTGCCTGAACGCCGGTGCCAATGATCTCGGTGGTACCCTGATGAACGAGAGCATCACGCGGGCTGCCGGCGCGGCCCACGGCCAGGAGTGGGCACCCGCAGTGATGGAGGCGCGCATCCATGCACTCGGCCGCAGCCCACGACTGCGCACCACCCTGTATGGTGATGCAGCCGCGGAGCGCCGCATCGCGGCGGATGCAGCCATTCCCCTGGTGACGATAGAAAACGCCGACGCCGGGAAATTCGCCCGTGACAAACGGCTGTTGCCGCACGCCGATCTACCCGTCGCCACCCCGCCAGAGCAGGTGGTACTGATGGCGGCCTGTAACTGAGTCGTGGCCTCGCGTGTACAGCTTGAAGCGAGCTGGCTCAGGCATCTGGCCCCGGAGTTTGAAAAGCCCTACATGCGCGGACTCCGCGCTTTCCTGCAGGCGGAAAAGGCTGCCGGTGTACAGGTGTTCCCGCCGGGCGCCGAGATATTCAACGCCTTTGCGCACACCCCGCTGGAGCGCACACGGGTCGTGATACTGGGGCAGGACCCTTATCATGGCCCCGGCCAGGCCCACGGCCTGTGCTTTTCTGTGCGTCCTGGCGTTGCGCTGCCACCGTCGCTGCAGAATATCTTCAAGGAACTGGAACGAGACCTGGGCATACCGCGCCCGCAGCAGGGCTGCCTCATTCCCTGGGCAGATCAGGGAGTCCTGCTGCTGAACAGCGTGTTGACCGTCGCTGCGGGCCGCGCAGCCTCACATCAGGGCAAGGGCTGGGAAACCTTTACCGACTGCGTGGTGGACCTGGTCAACCGCCACTGCCGCGGCGTTGTGTTCATGCTCTGGGGCAGTTATGCCCAGCGCAAGGGCGCGGCCATTGACCGCGATCGCCACTGCGTACTGACCGCGCCCCATCCCTCGCCACTCAGCGCGCACCGTGGCTTTATTGGCTGCGGTCATTTCAGCGCGGCCAACACCTGGCTGGCTCGGCAAGGACAGCCGCCCATCGACTGGGAGCTGCCACCTCAGCCAAAAGGCACTGCATAGGGAAGCGGCAGAAGCGCCAGTGCGGTGCCCTTTTCGGCCGCGGTGAGCAGCCCGTCCTCCACTGCGGTCTCGGTCGTGGATACCAGGACCAGCTGTGCGCCACTGTCCGGACGCGCGGCATTGATGACCGTGCCGGCGGGCTGCGCCTGGCCGGCCCGGTACAGTGCATCACCCGCGCGCAGCGCAGTGCCAGCAGGCGCTGTCATAAGCAGCATGCGGCGCTTCGCCTTGCCCTTGTAGTGCATGCGTGCAATCACTTCCTGCCCGGGGTAACAGCCCTTGCGAAAGTTGATGTGGCCGATGAGGTCGTAATTCAGCTGTTGCGGCAGGAACTCGCCGCTGGTTGCGGCAGACAGCCGCGCGACACCCTGTCGCAGGGTGGCGGCCTGCCAGGCGCTTTCATCCGCCTGCAGGGCGAACTGTGCCTTGAGTGCGCTGAGCAACTCGCTCGCAGCGGCGCTGCGCACCCAGAGTTCCACGGCGTCGGGATCGCCCGTGGTTCGCAGGGCAATGGCGTCTGCACTGTGCGTCCAGATCAGTGGGGCTGCAGGAAACGCCGGGAGCCGCGCGCCCAACGCGCTGGCCAGCTCCCGCCCCTGAATCCCCAGCAGCTGCCAGTCCTCGCTCGCGTTGCGCAGCTGTACCTTGGAAAACACGGCGAAGCGACGCAGGTTGTCCAGTGTGCGCTCGAGTATCTCCGCGCGCAGGCGCAGCAGCAGCGTATCGGGTGCCGTGGCGAGAGCGACGAAATCGGCGAGCACGCGGCCCTGCGGGTTGCAGAAAGTACCGTAACAGGCGGCGTCCGATGCGAGCTGCCGAATGTCGCAGCTGGCCTGGTTGTGCAGGAAACTCACGGCATCGGGCCCGCTAACTTCCAGCAACGCTTCGGAAGCCAGGGGCGTCAGCAGTCGCTTGCTCTGGGGGCAGTCGGGGCTGTGTTGGTCTGTCACGGTATGCTTTGCACCTCCTGTCTGTGTACTGGGGCCACGGCTTGGCCGCGCGTGGCGACGACGGGCTATAATAGCGGCTTTTGATGTTTGCGTACCCAATGGGAGCTGTCATGCTCGACACGGAAGACCATAATCCCATGCGCTGGGCCAGCCGTCGCGGAATGCTGGAGCTCGATCTTGTGCTGGAGCCATTCGTCAACCAGTGCTACCCGCAGCTCGATGCCGTCGATCGGGAACGCTACCGTCAACTGATGCTCTGCGAGGATCAGGAATTGTTTGGCTGGTTCCTGCGCCGGGAGGTGCCCGAGGATCCGGAGCTGGCCGCCATTGTTCGCAGCATACTCACCTTCACTCGTCCTGACCTGGACTGACCGTCGACCACAACCCTGCTGGCGTCTGCTCTGCCTGCTGCTTCTGCTGGCCATCGCCGAGGTGGCCACGCGCGGGTATGGGGTGTATGCGCTGGCGGCGTTACCCGCCTGGGCGGTCATTGCCCGGGTGGGCATGCCGCGGCCCAGTTACCGCTGGCGCCTGGAGATCCATGCGCAGCAGTGCTGGTTGAGCGGCCCTTGCCGCAGCCCTTTGGCACCGGTCGCTTTTGAGCCGGATGCTGTCCTGCTGCCGCGTGTCTGCGTACTGGCCTGGGTGCCGCTGGGCAGCCGCCGACGCCACTATCTGTGGCTCTGGGGCGCTGACTTTGATGACGCCGACTACCGCGCACTGCGCCGCTGGTGGCTCGTCTACCGCCCTCGCGCAGCGCGTGTCCGCTAACGGATGAAGTGTGCGAGATCAGCCTTGAAGCGTTGCAGGGACGGAGGGTGCAGGTACATCATGTGTCCCGCCTCGTAGTACGCTTCGCTGATATTGCCGCGCAGCTTCTCCGGCAGATCCATATGTCGCAGGAAATGGCGCGTGGCACCCAGTGGGGTGGCCAGGTCGTAGTAGCCCTGCTGCACCAGCACGCGCATATTGGGGTTCTGGGTCATTGCAAAGGCCAGATCCACCGCCGTGTTGGCGACGGGCTGCGTGCCCACCGGGCCCGGATGGGTGTGTTCCTGGCTCCACGCCTGCCAGAGGTCTGCCGAGGTGATGTAGGTGAGGTCAGTCTTCACCCCGACCACCTCGCGATAGTAGTCGTTGAATGTGGCGACAAAGGCCGGGCCGACGGCGGGGAAAAAGGGATCATACATGAAGTCTTCGGCCACATGATTGATCCCGTCGCCGACAAAGCGGGAGTCGATGCGACCAACAGTTTTGCGCTGGCTGCGCAGCAATTCCTTGGCGAAGCGCGCCTCATCGATGCGCAGGTTGGCCCGCTCCCAGTAATCCGCGCTGATGCCGGTGAGTCGCTGCAGGCCGCGCAGCACCTCCTCGCGCGCCGCGGCGCTGGCGGCGTTGCCCTGCAGCAGCAGCGGCGCGTACTGCTCCAGCGCGAAGCGCTCGGCCTCTTCAATCATCGTTTCCAGCGACTCGGGGCGAAATTCGCTGACGCCGTGATACCAGGCCGTGGCGGCAAACGTGGACAGGTAGTTTACATAGGGCAGGTCGTTCGGGCTGCCCGCGCTGCCGGCGATGTAGTCCATGTAGGGTGAGACCAGCACCACCCCGTCCAGCGCAATGCTGTGCCGGTTGAGCAGATCCCAGGCCACACCGCCGCTGCGAGTGCCGCCGTAGCTCTCCCCGAGCAGATACTTGGGAGACGTCCAGCGGCCGTTTGCCGTAATGTAGCGCGCGATAAAGTCGGAGACTGTCTGGATATCCTTGCTGACGCCCCAGAAGTCTTCACCCTTGCCCTTGCCGACGGCGCGTGAGAATCCTGTGCCGACGGGGTCGATCATGACCAGATCAGCCTTGTCGAGAATACTGTGTTCATTGTTGGTGTAGCGAAAGGGCCCCCGGGTGCTGAAGGCGGTGTCTTCAACCACGGTGCGCTGCGGCCCGAGAATGCCCATGTGCAGCCACATCGAGGCGGAACCGGGCCCGCCGTTGTAGGCGAACAGCAGGGGGCGGCTGCGCTTGTCTGTGCCTGTCCGCACGTAGGCCGTGTAGCCGTAGTGCGCGATTACCTCGCCGTCGTCATTCTTCATCTCCAGTGTGCCGGCAGTTGCGCGATAGTCGATGTTCCTGCCGTCGATACGCACCCGCCCGCTGGTTTCGACGTGCAGGGGTGCCGGTACAGCTTGGGTTTTACTGGTCGTGCCTGCGCTGTCATCAGCGGCCGCCGGCGGCGGGGTCAGCAGCAGGACGGCACTGAAACAGAGTGTTGCCAGCAGGGATCGCAGGCTGATGTGGCAGGGGGTCATGTGGCCTTCCTCGGCAATGGGCGGGCGTAGCGTAGCAAGTCCTGCGCGGCGCGCAAGGGTGACAGCGGCGGGTTCCAAAGCGGTGGCGTGGGTGGGCAGCGGGTAGGCTGCGGGTTTGGGTATTTGTGCCCTGCCGAGGTCATTCCGCCGTTGCAGTGGCATCGCGGAGGCCTGTCGTGTCCTAATGGATGTCCAGTGTTTGACAGGATAATAAGGATGACTATGCGTAATCTGCTTCGCAGCTGGCTGCACCTGTGCGCGACGCTGCTCCTGCTGGGTGCGGGCACAGTGGTCGCGGCCGGCCAGAAACCCAATATTCTGGTGATCTGGGGGGACGATATCGGCTGGTCCAATCTCAGCGCCTACCATCAGGGTATGCTCGGTGGCAGTACGCCGAATATCGACCGCATCGCGCAGCAGGGCGCGCGTTTTACCGACTACTACGGTGAGCAGAGCTGCACCGCCGGGCGCTCCGCATTCATCACCGGCCAGCACCCCCTGCGTACGGGGCTGCTGAAGGTGGGCATGCCGGGCGCAGAAATCGGCCTGCAGGCTGAGGACCCCACCATTGCGGAACTGCTCAAGCCACATGGCTATGCCACCGGTCAGTTCGGCAAGAACCACCTTGGCGACAAGGACGAGTTCCTGCCCAGCAATCACGGCTTCGACGAGTTCTTCGGCAACCTCTACCATCTGAATGCCGAGGAAGAACCTGAGACGTATTTCTATCCGAAAGACCCGGAGTTCCGCAAACGCTTTGCACCGCGCGGTGTGATCCGTTCCTATGCGGATGGCCGCATTGAGGACACCGGTCCCTTGAGCCGCAAGCGCATGGAAACGGTGGACCAGGAGTTCACCGATGCGGCGATCGATTTTATGAGCCGCGCGCAGCGCGACGAGAAACCGTTTTTTGTCTGGTTCAATGCCACGCGCATGCACAACTGGACGCGCCTGGCGCCGAAGTGGGACGGCGCATCCGGTTACGGTTTGTACGCGGATGGCCTGATGGAGCACGACGACCACGTCGGGCAGCTGTTGGACACCCTGGACGCGATGGGCATCGCCGACAACACGATCGTGATCTACTCGACGGATAACGGTGCGCAAACCAATACCTACCCGGACGGGGGTGTTGAGCCGTTTCGCGGTGAGAAGGGTTCTACCTGGGAAGGGGGCTTCCGGGTGCCGGCAATGATCCGCTGGCCTGGTGTGGTCCAGCCGGGAACCATCATCAACGATATCTTCTCCCACCTCGACTGGCTGCCCACGCTGCTGACCGCCGTGGGTGAACCCGACATCAAGGACAAACTGCTGCGCGGACATCGCGCGGGCAACAAGACCTTCAAGGTCTATCTCGACGGCTACGACCAGACGGAACTGCTGGCTGGCAAGGGCCCCGGCAGGCGCAACAACCTGTTCTACTTTGACGACAACGCCAACTTCAATGCGCTGCGCTGGGGCGACTGGAAGCTGCATTTCGCCTGGGCCATGCAGGGCTGGAGCGGCCCGCGCGAGGCGCTGAATTTCCCGCGCATCATCAACCTGCGCAGCGACCCCTATGAAACGTCCATCGATTCCGGCCTGTACTCGCGCTTCTTTGCCGATCAGCTGTGGTTGTTCGTGCCGGTGCAGCAGGAGGTTGGCAAGTGGCTGGCCACGTTCCGCGATTTCCCGCCGCGGCAGCCGACGGCGAGTTTCACGATTGACCGCATCATGCAACAGATGCAGCAAATGCAGCAGATGCGCGCCACCGCCGCGCAGGCGGCAGGCGGCTGAGCCAGACGCTGATTCGCTGAGCGCTATCCCCCGGCCTGCGCCGGGTCCGAGCTGAGCCTGTGCTTCGGGCCCGCCCTGGCCGGCGCTAGTGCAGCAGGGCTTCGCAGATGTCGGCGAAAGAGCGGGCCTGGATGCGATCCTGATAGTCAACCTGTAGTCGCCGGGCGATCTGTCGCGCATCCAGCAGGCCGCGCAGGCTCACGCCGTCATTGGCAATCACCATCAGGTAGTCCTGGCCAAGGTGCTGCATGGTCTGCAGAATCCTGCCAACGTTGGCGTGCAACACCTGGTCATGCCGCACGCCCTGCAGCGTTGAGCAGGGCGTCATGACGTCGCCTACCGTCAGGTCCTGGCGCACCTTGCCGGTGGCAACAGCCACCTGCATGAGCCGCGATGAGACCAGGTCACGGCGCGTGATAATGCCTTTCAACTGTTCATCCATGTTGATGACCAGTTTCAGGCTGGCGTGCTCGCGGTCCAGCAGCATCAGGGCTTCGGCAATACCGGTGTTGCTTTCCAGCAGTGGGGGCGCGGTGAAGTCAAAATCCAGCAGGGCTTTACTGGCCGGGCTGGAAGGCTGCAGATCGCGCGGCAGTTCGGGCTGGTGAATGCGTTTGACCTCGGTCAGCGGCAGTGTGTGCAGTGATTTGTAAGCGTCCATTGAATATCTCCCGGGGCACACGCGAGCGTGGACCCTTGTTGTGTCAGAAAAAAGGGTGACGGAGAGATTCAGCGAACGGGCGGAGCCCTGGGGTTTTGGGGGGGATAGGGGTGTGCAGTGGCCGGTCTGCGCAGGGCGGTGCAGGCAGCAACGTGGTATCCGGTATCGACCAGCGCGGTGACTGCGCGACCGGGCAGTGCCGGCTCGCCTTTGCTGTCCTCGAACAGCGAGGTGTCGATGATGTCACCGTAGCTTGCCAGGCCCGCTCCGGTGTCGTTCGTCGCAGCCACTGAACTCAGTGCGCTACCGAGGGCGCAGATGAGCAGGAAGAACAGGGGAGCCAGCCCCTTCAGCCACTGCCTGTTTGCGTTGTGAATGCCCTGCATTGGCCAACACCCCTCAACCACCGGTAAAACGGTACACCCGATGTCGTGCGTGCTCTCAGCGGGAATAACGGTATTAATACAGGTTTCCCTGCACGGCGGCCGCTGGCGCAGCGCGCCTCAGCGGGCGCTGGACGGCATACCGGCGGCCGGTGCGTGGGGTATGAGCACGGTGTCCTCTGCCTGCTCCAGCAGTTCCGGGTAGTCGAGGGTGTAGTGCAGGCCACGGCTTTCCTTGCGTGCCTGCGCGCAACGGATCATCAGTTCCGCGACCATCGCCAGGTTGCGCAGTTCGAGCAGGTCATTGCTGACCTTGTAGTTGCTGTAATACTCGTTGATTTCATCCTGCAGCAGCCGGATGCGATGCTCCGCACGCGCCAGGCGTTTGTTGGTGCGCACGATGCCCACGTAATCCCACATGAACCGCCGCAGTTCGTCCCAGTTGTGCGAGATCACCACGTCCTCGTCGGAATCCGTTACCTGGCTCTCGTCCCAGGGTGGGGCGGGCCGCGGATCGGGGCAGGCCGCGATGGTGGCGGCGATATCCGCGGCGGCGGACTCGGCAAAGACAATGCACTCCAGCAATGAATTACTGGCCATGCGGTTGGCACCGTGCAGGCCTGTACAGGAGGCCTCGCCAATCACGTAGAGCCCGCTCACATCGCTGCGGCCGGCGGTGTCCACGATGACACCTCCACAGGTGTAGTGTGCAGCGGGTACCACCGGAATGGGTTCGCGTGCGATGTCGATACCCAGCTCCATGCAGCGGCTGGTGATGGTCGGGAAGTGCTCTTCGAGGAAGGCGCGCGGCTTGTGTGATATGTCGAGAAACACACAGTCCACGCCCAGTCGCTTCATCTCGTGGTCGATGGCCCGGGCCACGATATCCCGCGGCGCCAGCTCCGCGCGGGGATCGAAATTGTGCATGAACTGGCTGCCGTCCGGCAGCCGCAGTTTTCCGCCTTCGCCGCGAATCGCCTCGGTAATCAGGAAAGACTTCGCTTTGGGATGGTAGAGGCAGGTGGGGTGGAACTGGTTGAATTCCAGGTTCGCAACGCGACAGCCCGCGCGCCACGCCATGGCAATGCCGTCACCGCTGGCGCCGTCGGGATTACTCGTATACAGGTAGGCCTTGCTTGCACCGCCGGTGGCCAGCACTACGGCCCGGGCCTGGAACAGGTCGACACGGTCGCGTTCGCGGTCGAGGATATAGGCGCCCTCGCAGCGCCCCCCGTGGGTGACCAGGTCTACGGCGACCCGGTGGGGGAACACATCGATGTTGTCCGCGGCAAGCACGCGCTCGGTCAGTACCTCAGAAATTGCTCGACCGGTGCGATCAGCTGCGTGGATAATGCGCCGGTGACTGTGTCCACCCTCCATGGCGAGGTGAAACTCGCTTGACGCGCCGTGTCGCAGGTCGAAGTCCACACCCTGCTCCACCAGCCACTCGACACAGCGGCGACTGTGGCTGACGGTGAAGTGCACGGCCTCGTGGTTGCACAGGCCGGCGCCCGCGACCAGGGTGTCGGCGACGTGCGAATCCACGGTATCCGACGAATCCAGTACGGCGGCCATCCCGCCCTGGGCCCAGTAGGTTGAACCCTCATTGAGGTCTCCCTTGCAGACCAGGGCGACCCGCAAATGGCCAGGCAGGCGCAGCGCGGCGCTGAGTCCGGCAGCGCCGCCGCCAATGATCAGGACATCGTGTTGCAGGGAAGTGGCGGACATGAGTGGGTGCTTGCTGCCTCAGGATGTGAAATATATTATGTTGCTCAATAACTTACGTAACACAGCTTACAGCAGGTCACCGGGATGACGAGTATAAACGAGGTATCCCGGATTAAGGAAATACACCATTGTGGAACTTTTTGGGCAACAGCCCCTCTTACAGGCATCGTGGCGTGAGTGTGATTGTCCAAATAGTGGTCGCTACCGGGCCGCCGGTTCGCAGCAGTGAAATGCTGGCGTTGAGCAGGAAAGGAGTCACGGAGTGACAGCGGCAGAGACCGACCAGCAACTCGTGGCGCGAGTACAGAAGGGCGATTTGCGGGCATTCGATGTGCTGGTGCTGAAATACCAGCACAAGATTTTCAGCCTGATCAGCCGCTATGTGCACGACGCCGATGAAGTGCAGGATGTGGCGCAGGAAGCGTTCATCAAGGCCTACAGGGCGCTGCCGCGGTTTCGTGGCGACAGCGCGTTTTATACCTGGCTGTACAGGATAGCCATCAACACGGCGAAGAATCATCTTGTGGCACGCTCGAGGCGGCCACCGGGTTCCGATGTCGAGATCGATGATGCGGAGTACTTTGAAGGCGGCGCGGCGCTGCGCGAGATCGAGACACCCGAAAGCGCGCTCTTCGGCGAGGAGCTCAAGCAGGTTGTCGACCGGGCCATTGCCGAATTGCCGGATGATTTACGCACCGCGGTAACTTTGCGCGAGTTTGATGGTCTCAGTTATGAGGATATCGCGGAGATCATGGACTGTCCTGTCGGCACGGTGCGATCACGCATCTTCCGCGCCCGGGAGGCGATAGACCGGCAGGTCCGCCAGCAGATCGACGGTGTGGCGTGATGGCAGGCGGCGCCACAGCACAGCAGGCAGGTCGGGCAGGGCAATGTGCGAACTGCCCCCGTGTATTTGAAGTAACTGACAGAGCCGGTACAACAGGCAGAGGATGTGGGTAATGACAGAACAACTGCGTGAGTCTCTCTCGGCATTGATGGACGACGAAGCGACGGAACTGGAACTGCATCGCGTACTGGGCGAACTTGAGCACAACGCCGAGTTGCGCCAGACCTGGGTGCGCTACCAGGTCGCCCGATCGGTGATGGCAGGGCAGCCCGTCGGCCATGCCGGGCTGGATATTTCCCGCAGTGTCAGCGCTGCCCTCGCCGCTGAGGCGGGCGCAGGAGAGCCCCGTTCCGGCCTGCGCGAGCGCTGGCTGCGGCCCCTGGCCAGCCTTGCGGTAGCCGCCTCGGTCACCGCAGTGGTTGTGCTGGGGGGGCAGCAGCTGTACCAGGCGGGAAGCCCCGATGCCGCCAGCACGCCGGTGGCCGCCAGTGGCGTTTCGGCCGTGGGCTTTGTCAATAGCCTCGGTGCTGTGCCGATGCGCGCGAGCTACGGCGCACAGGCTGTTCCGCAGCTGGAGCCGGCGGCACGCACAGCCTATCGCGAGCTGGCGCGTCAGCGCATGTATCAGTACATGCAGGAGCACGCGGAGCACGCAGCACTCAATTCCCCGCAGGGCCTGATTCCGTTTGCGCGCGTTCCCCAGATCGAGGAGTAAACCCGCGTGAAGTGCCTGAACTGGTTGCTTGCTTCCAGTCTTGTCTGTGGGCTGTTGCTCGGTGCGTCAAGTGCCGCCGCGCAACGCGCGGCCTGCTCTGAGGTTGATACCGAAGCGCTTGACTGGCTGGCCCGTATGGCCCGAAGCCACAGCGAGGTGGCCTATCACGGCGTTGTCACGCTGCAGCGCGGCGACGATATGCAGGTCGTGCAGGTGGCCCGCTCACTTGCCGACGGGTACTCATCCGAACATCTGACGCGGCTCACCGGCCAGGGTGCCCAGGTGATCCGCTCCCATCACCCGCTCAACTGCACGCACCCCGGAGAGCGCCTGCTGAACCTGGGAGATCGGGTAGACCCGGGTGATTGCGGCCTTGCCGGGTACTACCGCTTCCAACTCAGCCCCGGAGAGCGCATCGCGGGCCGTCAGTCGGTCAAGCTGGAAATCCAGCCGCGCGACATGTACCGCTACGGGTTTCTGCTCGAACTGGACAAGGAAACCGCATTGATGCTGCGCGCCAGTACCCTGGGCCGTGGCGACAAGGTGCTTGAGCGCTTCCAGTTCGCGGATTTGAGCTACGGTGAGCCGCTTGAGCCGCGGCAGGGGATGGAGACGATTCACCCCGCCTCGCACCCACATCCCGATTACCCGGCGGCCGGCGCGCGCCTCACGGTGCCCTGGACCGTGAGCTGGCTGCCCGGCGGATTTACCGCCACGGACACTGTCGATCCCGCCGGTCCCCGCCGCACCTACACCGACGGACTTGCGGTGTTCTCCGTGTTTCTCGAACAGCTGCCGCGGGAACTGCGCCCCGGCGAAGGCCTGGCGAGACTCGGCAGCTCGCTGTCCTACACGCGCGGCATGCACCTCGCCGATCAGCCGGTGCTGGTGACCGTCATCGGCGAGGTGCCGGTGAACACGGCACGTATGGTGGCGGACTCCATCCGGGTGGCGCGCTGAATGTTGATCGAAACCGGCCGCGTCGTCGCACTTGAGGCAGACAGCCTGTGGGTGGAGACCATCCGCCGCAGCACCTGTGGCAGCTGCGCGGCGCAAAAGGGCTGTGGCCATGGGCTGCTGAATCGTATCCGTGACGGTCAGGTTGGCCTGGTGCGCGTGCTGCCCGGCCAGTTTTCTCCCGCGGAATACCGGATCGACGATGAAGTCGAGATCGGTATCCCCGATGAGGTCATTGTGCGGGGCTCCCTGGTGGTTTACATGTTGCCGCTGCTCACCCTGCTCGCGGGGGCCGCCCTGGCGGCGCGCTGGCTGCCCCTGTCGCCCGATCTGGCCGCGGGGCTGGGCATGCTGGGTGGCTTCGCTATCGGCCTGTTGGTCGTGCGCTGGCACGCCTGGCGCCACCGCAATGACCGCCGCCTGCAGCCCGTTCTGATGGGCGCTCCGCTGCGCCGCGCCGGTGTTGCGCATGCGCTGCACGTGACCTGAAAAACGTTTTTACTGACCAAGGATTGAACGAATGATCTCGAGTAGAAGCTTGTCGACCGCCTTTTTCCTGTGCCTCGCGCTGCTGGCGCCGGGTGTATCTGCGCAGTCACTGCCGGACTTCAGCCGCATTGTGGACACAGGTTCCCCGGCCGTCGTCAAGATCATCGTGGAGCACTCCGCGGGCCGTGCGGCCAGTGGGCAACCCGATATGGAGCAGATTCCCGAGTATTTGCGGCGGTTTTTCGAGTACCGCGGCGACGTTCCTCCGCAGCGGCAGCGCATGTCGATGGGGTCAGGGTTCATTATTTCCGAGGATGGCTTCATTGTTACCAACAACCACGTGGTCGACGGGGCGGAGAGCGTTCTGGTGCGCATGATCGACCGCCGGGAGTTCGAGGCCGAGGTGGTTGGCACCGACCCCAGGTCGGATCTCGCTTTGCTGCGCGTGGCTGCCGAGGATTTGCCATTCCTGCGCCTGGAGGCTGGGGACTCACTGAAAGTGGGCGAGTGGGTGCTGGCCATTGGCTCTCCCTTTGGCCTGGACTACTCGGTCACGGCGGGCATCGTCAGTGCCATGGGGCGCAGCCTGCCCACCGAGGAGGGCGAGAACTACGTGCCCTTTATACAGACCGATGTGGCCATCAACCCGGGTAACTCCGGCGGCCCGCTGTTTAACCTCAAGGGCGAGGTGGTCGGCGTGAATTCCCAGATCTTCACCCGCAGTGGTGGCTCTATCGGCCTCTCCTTCGCCATCCCCTCCAGTGTTGTGCGCAACGTGGTTGCCCAACTGCAGGAGAAAGGCCGCGTAACGCGCGGCTGGCTGGGGGTCACCATACAGGATGTGGACAAAACGCTGGCTGAGTCGTTCGGCCTCGATCGGCCGCAGGGTGCACTGGTGGCACAGATCGCCGAGGATGGCCCCGCCGCCAAGTCCGGCTTGCAGCCGGGTGATGTGATATTGCGATTTGACGGCAAGGATATACCCACGTCATCGGACCTGCCGCACGTGGTTGGTCTGGTCGCGCCGGGCAAGACAGTGCCGGTAGATGTGATGCGCGATCGCAAGCGCAAGACCCTGCGGGTGACCGTGGGTGGCCTGGACGCCGATGACAGTTTTGCCCTGCGCAGCGAGCGCGGCGGCGACGCCGGAGCAGGGCGCCTGGGGCTGGTGGTGGAGGATGCCAGTCCGGAAGCGCTGGAGCGATTGGGGCTTTCCGGGGGCGTGGTGGTGCGCCAGGTGGCGCCCGATTCAGTGGCGGCGGACGCGGGCGTGATCCCCGGTGACGTGATCACCATGCTTGGCGCCAGCCCGGTGAAGGATGTGGACAGTTTCCAGCGTGCAGAGAAGCGGCTCTCCGCTGGCGATTCCGTCCCCCTGCGGCTGATCCGCCGTGGCTCACCGCTGTTCATCGGTCTGAAACTGCGCGACTGAGCGAACTGCCGCCATGCCCTCGGCTTTCCGCCGATGGCATGGCGGCAGGGAGGGCATTGGGTTACAATCTCGCGTCTTTTCGCCAGCACCCAATGATCCTGACCGAGCAACGTGAGTGAGTGAACTCAGCCACATCCGCAATTTTTCCATTATTGCCCACATCGACCACGGCAAATCTACCCTCGCAGACCGCTTTATCCAGCACTGCGGCGGGTTGAGCGCCCGTGAAATGGGCGCTCAGGTGCTCGATTCCATGGATATCGAGCGCGAACGCGGTATCACCATCAAGGCGCAGAGTGTCACCCTCAACTACACCGCGCGCGATGGCCAGGTCTATCAGCTCAATTTCATCGATACGCCCGGACACGTGGATTTCTCCTATGAGGTGTCCCGCTCCCTGTCTGCCTGTGAGGGTGCGTTGCTGGTTGTCGACGCCGGGCAGGGGGTGGAAGCGCAGTCGGTCGCGAACTGCTACACGGCCATTGAGCAGGGCCTTGAGGTGCTGCCCATTCTCAACAAGATGGACCTCCCCCAGGCAGACCCCGACAAGGTGCGCAAGGAAATCGAGGAAATCATCGGCATAGACGCCACCGAAGCCTGCCTGGTCAGCGCCAAATCCGGTATGGGTATCGAAGATGCGCTGGAATACCTGGTGGAGAAAATCCCGCCGCCGGAAGGTGACCGGGAGGCCCCGCTGCAGGCGTTGATCATCGACTCCTGGTTCGACAATTACCTCGGTGTGGTGTCTCTGGTTCGGGTCAAGCAGGGCGTGCTGCGCAAGCGCGACAAGATCATGCCCAAGTCCACGCGCAAGGTGCATCAGGTGGATGGGGTCGGCATCTTCACGCCCAAGCGCCTGGAGACGGATATCCTGCAGGCGGGTGAAGTGGGCTTTGTGGTGGCCGGGATCAAGGAGATCCAGGGCGCGCCGGTGGGCGACACACTGGTCAACGCCCAGCATCCCGACGTGCCCGCCTTGCCGGGCTTCAAGAAAATCAAGCCGCAGGTCTACGCCGGCATCTTTACCATCTCCTCCGATGACTACGAGGATTTCCGCGACGCGCTGGCCAAGCTGACCCTGAACGACGCCTCCCTGTTTTACGAGCCGGAGACGTCCGATGCCCTGGGTTTTGGCTTTCGCTGCGGCTTTCTGGGCATGCTGCACATGGAGATCATCCAGGAGCGGCTGGAGCGGGAATACGACCTCGACCTGATCACCACGGCGCCGACGGTGATCTACGAGGTGATCAAGAAAAACGGCGAAATCGTCCAGGTGGACAACCCCTCGCGCCTGCCCGAAGCCGGTGACATCCAGGAAATGCGCGAGCCCATCGCGCGCTGTAACATCCTCGTGCCGCAGGATTACCTCGGCAACGTCATTACCCTCTGTGTCGAGAAGCGGGGTACGCAGAAGGACATGCTGTTCCTGGGAAGCCAGGTGTCGGTGGTCTATGACATTCCGCTGGCGGAGGTCGTGCTGGACTTCTTCGACCGGCTGAAGTCGGTAAGCCGCGGATACGCCTCACTCGACTACAGCTTTGACCGCTTCGAGGCGGCCAGCCTGTCGCGGCTGGATGTGTTGATCAACGGCGAGCGTGTGGATGCCCTGGCCGTGATTGTGCACCGAGACCATATTCTGCACCGGGGCCGGGTGTTGACTGAAAAAATGAAGGAACTGATCCCGCGGCAGATGTTTGATGTGGCGATCCAGGCGGCGGTCGGCGGCAAAGTGGTCGCCCGACAGACCGTGAAAGCGCTGCGCAAGAACGTTACGGCCAAGTGCTATGGCGGGGATGCCAGTCGCAAGAAAAAGCTGCTGGAGAAGCAGAAGGCGGGTAAAAAACGCATGAAGCAGGTGGGTAACGTAGAGATACCGCAGTCAGCGTTCCTGGCTGTGCTCAAGGTGGACGGATAGCACGATGACCATAGATTTCCCACTGATCCTCGTGATCCTGGTGTTTGGCAGTGGCGGTATCTGGCTGCTGGATGCGTTGCTGTTCGCACCCAAGCGCCGACGGCAGCGGGATACGCTGCGTACCACCTTTCCCGGCTGGGCGCAGGAGGGCAGCCGCGACGCCCTGGCCTATGACGCGCAACTTGCCAGTACGGCTGCGGAGCCAGCGCTGGTGGAGTACTCCCGCTCCTTCTTTCCGGTCCTCTTCGTGGTCTTTGTGCTGCGCTCATTCATTGTCGAGCCGTTTCAGATCCCGTCCTCATCAATGGTGCCGACACTGGAAGTGGGGGACTATATTCTGGTCAACAAGTTCACCTACGGCCTGCGGCTGCCGGTGATCAGAACCAAGGTTATGGACCTGAACGAGCCCCAGCGCGGGGACGTCATGGTGTTTTTCCCGCCACACATGAATGACACCTACTACATCAAGCGCGTGATCGGCCTGCCCGGGGACACCGTCAGCTATCGCAACAAGCGTCTTTCGGTCAACGGTGAGCCTGTCGCGACGGAGAATCTCGCCGTATTGCCCGGCGCCGGAGCGCGCTTTCAGGTCAGCCAGGAATCATTGGGCGAGACTGCGCACCTGATGCAGGTAGACCAGCTGCGTCCTGCACGCGACTTCAGCGTTGTCGTCAAACCGGGCCACTATTTCATGATGGGTGACAATCGGGATAACAGCAGCGACAGCCGGGTCTGGGGTCAGGTCCCGGAACGGGATATAGTAGGCAAGGCCTTCGCGATCTGGATGCATTGGGACTCCCTGTTCAGTGTCCCCAGCTTCAGTCGCGTAGGGTCTATCCAATAAGTCAGCCAGCTCGCGGGGGTGGGTATGAAATTGCGTCACAAGCAATCGGGAATGTCGTTTCTGGGAATGCTCACGGTCGCCATCATGGTCGGGTTCTTCGTCATGTGCGGCCTGAAGATGGGGCCGAGCTACTTTGAGTACATGACGGTCAAGGACGTTGTGACGCGGGTAGCAAATGAACATAACCCCGATGTCGACACCATCGCCGATATACGCCGCAAGCTCGACAACCTGTTCAACACCAACCAGATATACGGGCTCAAACCGAGCGAAATCGATGTGTTTCGCAAGGACGGCAAGACCTGGATAGATGCCAATTACGAAGCACGCATCCCCCTGTTTGGCAAAATCGACGCGGTTATCCGCTTTGATGATCTGGAACTGCAGGCGGGCGCCGGGGACGGCTCCTGACCTTGCATGGATAAGCTGGCCCACCTGCAACGCCTGCTGGGGTATACCTTCAGCGATCCGGCGCTGTTACAGCTGGCTCTCACCCACCGCAGCGCATCGGGCACGAACAACGAGCGCCTGGAATTTCTCGGCGACTCCATCCTCAATCACGTCATCGCGGAAGCGCTGTATCGGCGTCTGCCCAAGGCACGGGAAGGAGACCTGAGCCGGTTGCGTGCCAGCCTGGTGAAAGGCGACACACTGGCCGAGGTGGGCCGGGAGCTGGAACTGGGCGAATACCTTCGGCTGGGGCTGGGCGAGCGCAAGAGCGGTGGGCACCAGCGCGGCTCCATCATCGCCGACGTGCTGGAGGCGGTGACTGGCGCTATTCTGCTTGACGGTGGGGTGGACGCCTGCCGTGAGTGCCTGTTGCGCTGGTTCGACAGCCGCCTGCAGGGGGTGCAGCCGGGGGCGGCGCGCAAGGACCATAAAACGCGGCTGCAGGAGTTCCTGCAGGGGCGGGGCCTGGCATTGCCCGCCTACGAACTGGTCGCCGTTGAAGGCGAAGACCACAACCAGCGGTTTCACATTCAATGCAGGCTGCCGGCGCCCGCTGGCGCATTCCCGGGTAGCGGGAGCAGCCGCCGCAAGGCCGAGCAGGCCGCCGCACAAGCCGCGCTGGAGGCGCTGTCTGATGTCTGATGCAACGCAGACGGCCTTGCGCTGTGGCTATGTGGCGATTGTAGGGCGGCCCAATGTGGGCAAGTCCACGCTGCTGAATCATCTTCTGGGACAGAAGATCAGCATTACCTCGCGCAAACCCCAGACAACCCGCAACCAGGTGTTGGGGATCAAAACCGAAGACGACTGCCAGATCATTTTTGTCGATACCCCGGGCCTGCACCAGGCCGAGGCGAGGGCCATCAACCGTTACATGAACCGAGCGGCGAGCAGTGCCATCCGCGATGTCGACGTGATTGTCATGGTGGTGGACCGCACGGCGTGGACAGACGAAGACGAGTGGGTGCTGCAGCGTGTCAGGCAGGCGGCGTTGCCAACGCTGCTGGTGGTGAACAAGGTTGACCTGCTGGAGAACAAACAGCTGCTGCTGCCCCACCTGCAGGCCCTCGCGGAAAAAATGCCGGAGGCCGCGATTGTGCCGCTGTCGGCGCTGCGCGGGCAGAATCTTGACGCGCTCGAAGGCGAAATCCGTCAGCGCTTGCCGCAGTCCACACATTTCTTTCCCGAAGACCAGATAACCGACCGCAGCCAGCGCTTTCTGGCGGCCGAGATGGTGCGCGAGAAGATCATGCGTCAGCTGGGTGACGAGTTGCCCTATGCCGTTGCAGTGGAGATCGAGGAGTTTCGGCAGGAGGGCGCAATTCTCAACATCTCGGCCCTGATCCTGGTCGAGCGCGACGGGCAGAAGCGCATTTTGATCGGTGAAGGCGGCAGTCGCCTGCGCAGTATTGGCACGGATGCGCGTCGTGACATGGAGCGCCTGTTCGACAGCAAAGTGATGCTGCGGCTGTGGGTGAAGGTGAAGTCGGGCTGGTCCGACGATGAGCGCGCCTTGCGCAGCCTCGGTTACGACGATCGCTGACGGGTGCCGCCAGCCCTATGCGCGTCTCCCTCCAGCCTGCCTACCTGTTGCACAGTCGCCCCTACCGCGACAGCAGTCTTCTGCTGGATATGTTCACCGCAGAGCACGGCCGTGTGGCGCTGATCGGACGCGGCGCCCAGCGCCGCAGCCGCGGGGGCAGCCAGGCATCCCTGCTGCAGCCCTTCAGGCCCTTGCTGGTCAGTTTTTCCGGTCGCGCCGAGCAGAAACCGTTGCTGGCAGTGGAGCCCGCCGGCGCCCTGCCGGCGCTGCGCGCTGAACGGCTGTTCAGCGGTCTGTATCTCAATGAATTACTGGTGCGACTGCTGCAGCGACACGACCCGCAACCCGAGCTGTTCGCGCTCTATGGCAACACCCTCGGCGGCCTGGCCTGCAACCCCTCAACGGAAGCCGACCTGCGCCGCTTCGAGTTTGGCCTGCTGGATGCGCTGGGTTACGGTTTCGATCCCGCCCATGACGGTCACAGCGGCCTGCCGGTAGAGCCGGGGCGCTGGTACCAGTACCAGGCCGAATTTGGCCTGGTCGCCTGTAGCGACGCAGTTGCGGCGCAGGGGACTCGTTTTGCCGGGGCCGATCTGCTGGGTATTGCCGCGGGGCAGTACGACGGTGAATACAGTATGGCGGCCAAACGCCTCTTGCGACAGGCCCTGGCCAGCCATTTGGGTGAGCGACCGCTGCACAGCCGCGAGCTTTTCCGCCAGTTTCGTCACGCCGGGCGTCAGCAGTGATTGCCCTGGGCACGGACATTCTTGAAATCGAACGCATTGCTGCCGTGGTGGAGCGGCTCGGAGACCGTTTCGTGCAGCGTATCCTCACCCCCGCTGAGCGCGCCGAGTACCACGCCAGCCAGCAGCCGGTGCGGCTGCTGGCCAAGCGGTTTGCGGCGAAGGAAGCGATAGCCAAGGCGCTGGGCACAGGGATCGGTCGCGGCGTCAGCTGGCAGGACATCGAGATACAGCACGACGCACAGGGCGCTCCGCTGGTGGTGCTCCATGGCGGGGCAGCCGAGGTCGTGAAGCGTCGCGGGGGCCATGGGGTGCTGCTCTCGCTGGCGGACGAGCAGGCCTATGTGGTGGCATTTGCCGCACTGCAGTGAGATGGCAGGCCGATCCGCCGCAGAACATGCCCGCGGCCGGGAAAATCGCTATACTGGCCCGCCACCCGGGTTACGGTGAATCATGTCCGACTATCCCACAATAGAGCAGTGCATCGGCAACACGCCGCTGGTGAGGCTGCAGCGTCTCCCCGGCGCGACCTCGAATACCCTGTTGGCCAAGCTGGAGGGCAATAACCCTGCGGGCTCGGTGAAAGACCGTCCGGCACTGAGCATGATCGCCGAGGCCGAGGCCCGCGGAGACATCCGCCCCGGTGATACGCTGATTGAAGCGACCAGCGGCAACACCGGCATTGCGCTGGCCATGGCGGCCGCGATTCGCGGTTACCGCTTGCTGCTGATCATGCCCGCGCACATGAGTAGCGAGCGCAAGCAGGCCATGTCCGCCTACGGCGCGGAGCTGATCGAGGTGACCCAGGCCGAGGGCATGGAGGGTGCGCGTGACCTCGCCCTGAAGATGGAAGCAGAGGGCAAGGGTCGCGTGCTGAACCAGTTTGGTAACCCGGACAATCCCCTGGCGCACTATCGTGGCACCGGCCCGGAAATCTGGCGCCAGACCTCAGGCACAGTCACGCACTTTATCGCATCCATGGGCACCACCGGCACCATCATGGGCGTGTCCGCATTTCTGAAGGCGCAGAACCCGGACATCCAGATCATTGGTCTGCAGCCCGTCGAAGGGTCGAGCATTCCCGGCATCCGTCGCTGGCCGCAGGCTTACCTGCCGGCAATTTTTGATGCGGCGCGTGTCGACCGGGTCATGGATATTTCGCAGCAGGAATCCGAGCACCACATGCGCCTCATGGCGCGGGAGGAGGGCATATTCTGCGGCGTATCTTCCGGCGGTGCCATCGCTGCGGCACTGAAAGTCTCCGCCGAAGTCGATAACGCGGTCATCGTCGCCATCGTCTGCGACCGCGGTGACCGCTACCTGTCCACGGGCGTTTTCGCCGCCTCCTGAGGCACGCTGCAGTATGGTTCGAGTCCGGGAGCAATCTCACCTTACACCCACTGGCGAGATAGATCTCGAGCGCTGGCTGGCACAGCTGCCGATACTGCATCGCGAGGATGACGAGAACCGCCTGCTCGAGGCCTGTCGCCTGGTGCGCAGCGCCAGTAGCCGGCCCGGGCGCGATCTGCCCGATTGGGCCCACGACCCGGACTGTTTTGCCGCGGGCCTGGATATCGCGCTGATTCTCGCGGAACTGCATGTGGGCACTGATTGCCTAGTGGCCGGCATTCTCTACCGCGCAGTGCGGGAAGAGCGCCTCCCGCTTGAGGATGTAGAACAGCGTTTCGGGGCCGGTGTCAGCCACCTGCTCAGCGGTGTGTTGCGCATGGCGGCCATCAGCGACCTGAAAACACAGATTGACTCGCCCGTACTCGGTCAGCCCCACGGCCAGAAAGACAATATCCGCAAGATGCTGGTGGCACTTGTGGACGATTTCCGCGTGGCATTGATCAAGCTGGCAGAGCGTACCTGCGCCATCCGCGCGGTGAAGAACGATGAGGAAGAGCGGCGCTGGCCGATCGCACGCGAAGTGTTCGATGTCTATGCCCCATTGGCACATCGGCTGGGTATCGGCCATCTCAAGTGGGAACTGGAGGACTTGTCGTTCCGCTACATCTACGGCGACGCCTACCGCAAGATTGCTCGCCTGCTGGACGGCAAGCGCCTCGAGCGTGATCGCTATATCGCCCGGGTGACGGAGGAGCTGACGCGCGTGCTCGGCGAGGCCGGGCTGCAATTCAATATCAGCGGTCGCGCCAAACACATCTACAGCATCTGGCGCAAAATGCAGCGCAAGGGTATTGGCTTTTCACAGGTCTACGACATTCGGGCCGTGCGCATTCTGGTGCCCGAAATCAAGGACTGTTACGCGACTTTGGGGCTGGTGCACGGGCTGTGGCGCAATATTCCCAATGAGTTTGATGACTACATCGCAAACCCCAAGGAAAATGGCTATCGCTCTCTGCACACGGCGGTAATCGGCCCCGAGGGGAAGATACTGGAAGTACAGATTCGCACCACCCAGATGCATGAAGAGTCCGAGTTGGGCGTCTGCGCACACTGGCGTTACAAGAAGTCGGATGTGCCGACGAACCTCGCGAGCAGCTACGAAGAGAAAATTGCCTGGCTGCGTCAGGTGCTGGACTGGAACGAGGTTATCGGCGACAGCGGTGACATGGTGGAGCAGTTCAGCTCGGATCTGGCGCAGGACCGCGTCTACGTATTCACGCCTAATGGCGACGTGGTAAACCTTGCGCATGGAGCCACACCGCTGGATTTTGCCTACCACGTGCACACTGAAATCGGCCACCGCTGTCGGGGCGCCAAGGTCAACGGCACCATTGTGCCCTTGACCTACACGCTGCAGACCGGGGAGCGGGTAGAGATCCTCACCAGCCGTCAGGGTGTGCCCAAAC
Organism: uncultured Haliea sp.; assembly: GCF_963973825.1. Taxonomy (NCBI): domain Bacteria; kingdom Pseudomonadati; phylum Pseudomonadota; class Gammaproteobacteria; order Cellvibrionales; family Halieaceae; genus Haliea; species uncultured Haliea sp. The sequence goes on along the minus strand of NZ_CAXBAE010000001.1, from coordinate 181,724 downwards.
GTGACTGGCTACAGTCCGGTTTGGGCTACCTGCGCACCTCGCGGGCGCGGGCCAAGGTGCAGCAGTGGTTCAAGGCGCAAGCGCGCGAGGATAACGTGGATGCCGGCAGACACCTGCTGGAACGCGAGTTTCGTCGCCTGGCCCTGACCAGTGTGGATTACCGTCGCGTGGCTGATAAAGTGCATATGCCTACCGTTGACGATATGTACGCAGCCGTGGGTGCTGGCGATCTCGCCTACTCCACTGTGCTGAATGCGGCGCAGTCGCTGGTGGAAAAACGCGCGGAGCCGCAGCTGCAGGTGGCGCGACCGGGCAGCGATCCGCTCTCCCGCGGACAGATCCGTGTGCAGGGTGTTGGCAATCTGTTGACGCATATGGCCGGCTGCTGTAAGCCGCTGCCCGGAGATGCCATTACCGGTTTTATCACACGCATTCGCGGCGTCAGTATCCATCGCAGCGACTGCGCGCGCCTGCTCGGTCTGCAGGAGAGCGCTCCCGAGCGCGTGATCGAAGTGGCGTGGGGTGAGTCACCGCGCGAGAACTACGAAGTGGATGTCGCCATCGAGGCCTATGACAGACAGGGTCTGCTGCGTGATATCACCAACCTGTTTGCCAATGCGCGGATCAATGTCCTCGCCATCTCCACTCAGACCAACAAGAAAAAACACACTGCGACCATGCGCCTCACCGTGGAAGTGCCTGACCTTGGCGCCCTGTCCAAGCTGCTCGAGCGCATCAGCCGCCTGAGCAACGTGGTGTCCGTTGCCAGGGTGTCCGAGTGAGTCACGCCATGCCCGATACGCCCTACACTATTGCCGACCTGCTGCGTGTGATGCAGCGCCTGCGCGATCCCGATGGCGGCTGTCCCTGGGATTTGCGCCAGGATTTTCAGAGTATTGTCCCTTCGACGCTGGAAGAGTGTTACGAACTTGCCGCCGCTATTGAACAGGGCGACTACCCGCACGTCGCGGAAGAGCTGGGCGACGTGCTGTTTCAGGTGGTTTTCTATGCGCAATTGGGTCGCGAGCAGAGCCTGTTCTCTTTCGAGGAGATCGTGCACACACTGGTAGACAAGCTGTTGCGGCGCCATCCGCACGTCTTTGCCGACGGCGATATCGAAGGCCGTGTGGAAGCGCAGTGTGAGGTTGCCGAGGTGAAACGCAGCTGGGAAGCGATCAAGCGCGAGGAGCGCGCGGCACGCTCACAACGTGGTGTGCTGGATGATGTTCCGGTGGCACTGCCGGCCTTGCCGCGTGCACAGAAGCTGCAGAAGCGCGCTGCGCTGGTGGGCTTCGACTGGCCGGATGCTCGTGCGGTATTGGAAAAGCTCGACGAGGAGCGCAACGAACTGCGGGAGGCCATAACAACAGGCGATACGGCAGCGATTGCCGACGAGATGGGCGACCTGTTGTTTACCTGCGTGAACCTGGCGCGCCGGCTCGGCCTTGATGCCGAGAGCACACTGCGCCACGCATCCGCCAAATTCGAACGGCGTTTTCGCGTGATGGAGGCCGCGCTGGCGGAAGCGGATGGGCGCGGGCTTGCGGCGCTGACAACCAGTGAGCTCGAGGCGCTGTGGGTGGCGGCCAAGGCGCGCGATTAGGCCGTGCTGCCTGAGCGGGGCTGCTGAGGCGGGCTGCCCCGGCGGGGCTTGTGCAAAAACCTGCCCCTGTGTATGGTTAGGCCCCCCGTTTGTATGGCCAGATTGCTACGCTGCGCAGCGGCACGGGCCAGAGCTGCACGATAACCTCGAGGATTCACCTGCATGCGATTAATACTCCTTGGCGCTCCCGGCGCCGGTAAAGGCACCCAGGCACAGTTCATCACCGAAACCTGGGGTATTCCCCAAATTTCCACAGGGGATATGCTGCGGGCTGCGGTAAAAGCCCAAACCGAACTGGGAATTGCAGCGAAGGCGGTAATGGATGCAGGTGGACTGGTGTCGGATGACATTATCATCGGTCTGGTCAAGGAGCGCATCAAACAGCCGGATTGCGCCAATGGTTTCCTGTTCGACGGCTTTCCGCGCACCATTCCGCAGGCAGAAGCCATGGTCGACGCCGGCGTTGATATCGATCACGTAGTTGAAATCGCAGTGCAGGACGAGGAAATCGTCGCACGCCTGAGCGGTCGCCGCGTGCACCCCGCATCCGGTCGTGTGTACCACGTGCTGCACAATCCGCCACAGCGCGAAGGACTGGATGATGAAAGTGGCGAGCCGCTGGTGCAGCGTGATGATGACAAGGAAGAGACCATCCGCAAGCGTTTGCAGGTCTATCAGGAGCAGACGCGTCCGCTGGTGCAGTTCTACCAGTCCATGACGGGCCCGCGCGCACCCGCCTGCCATCGTGTGGAAGGTGTTGGCAGCGTCGAAGATATTCGTCGCAAAGTGTTCGCGGCATTGGGCCGCTGAGTATTTCCAGCCGTCGCGCTCGCACCCGGGCGCAACTCAAGCGCAGGTGAACGTGCTTTTTCTGCAGGCCCCGGCAATGTCACGTTCGCCGGTTTGCGGCTGCGTGACAAATGTGCAGTTGTAAGCGCAGTTGAATATTGCTATTTTGCGAGCAACTCTGGAAACACCAACAGTTGGAGAGATCGCGTATGGCAACGGCCAAAGGCAAGGCGAAAGCAAAGACCGGCACACGTAAAGCGCCGGTGAAAAAGGCGCCACGCAAGAAGGCGGCTGTCGCCACCGCCAAGAAATCATCAACCGCAGCCGCCGCCGAGAAGCGCGCGCGTGACGCGCTGGCGAAACTGCAGGCCACTGTAGAGTCGGAAAAGAAAGCCCTTGCCGAGGCGCGCGCGAAATTGAAAGCCGCGCGCAGCGACGCGGACGCACGCGCACGCAAAGCCGCAAGCAAGACCGTGGATCGGGTCAACTCCCGCCTCGACAGTGCGCGCAGCAAGCTTGATGGCATGCGCCAGCGCGTGAAGGAACTGGTTGCCGAGGCGCAGCTGGCGGCGCACCGCGTTGCGGCCGAGGAGCGTATTCTGGCCAAGAAGGCAGAGCTTGCCGCCAAGGCTGAAGCGGACAAGGCGCGCGCGCTGGCCAGGCACGCCCGTCAGTGGAGCAAAGAGCGCGCCAAGGCTGATGCCGAGAAACTCTCGGCGCTGGAAAAGAAAGTCCTGGGCCAGTTGCGCGCAGCAGAGAAAAAAGCCGAGGCCGCTGCCAAGGCCGCGTTCGGCAAAGCCCGCAGTGGACGCAAGTCGGTGGCATCCGGTGTGGATTCAGCGCTGTCTCGCGCCGGCAAACCGAGCACCAGGAAGGCGGCAGCAAAGCCCAGCGCGAAGCAGTCTGCCGCTGCCAGCGCCAAACCCAAGAAAACCAAGGCCGCGGCGAGCAAGCCAAAGGCCGCCAAAGCCCAGACCAAGACGAAAGCCAAGGCCAAGGCTGCCCCCAAAAAGGCGGCTACCGCAAAGCGTAAGGCAGCAGCCAAAAAGCAGGCCTGAGGCCACCTCCGCAACACAGCCCCGCAGCGGTAGCCCGCTGCGGTTTTTTTTTTGCCTGTAAGCGGCTCGCCTCAGTCGAAAGCCTCGGGCGTATTGCAGTTGAGAAAGTCAGCACCGCTGAATTCGACTGTGACGGTATGTTGTGACGCGTACCATCCCTGCACCGATCGACCTCCGGATCCCAGGTAGTCCGGGAGCCCAGCCAGTACCCGACGCCGCAGGACGGCGTGCAGGTAGTGCGCGTCTCCCGCTGCTGAAGCGTAGGCGATGTCAGCCTCAGGCGAGGCCTCCAGTGCACGCAGCAGACGCTCGCCCAGGTCCAGGGGCAGAAGGGGGGTGTCGCAGGGCGTCACGAGTAGCAGCGATGAGCTGATATCGGGCAGTGAGCGCAAGCCGGCGAGGGGCCCGAACGCCTCCGTAAGGTCGCTGAAAACCCGGTCTGCATAGCGAATATAGTCGTCCCTGTTACGATTGCAGTTGATCCACAGCTCACCCACCTGCGGACGCAGGCGTGCGGCGACCTGTGCAACCAGTGGCTGTCCGCGCCAGTGCAGCAGTCCCTTGTCCCGGCCGCCCAGGCGTCGCCCGGCACCACCCGCCAGAATCACGCCGGTGAGGCGCGTATTGCCCTGCACATTATTCAACCGTTTCACGCTCTCCCAGGTTCAGGCCACTCGCTTGCTGTGAGATAATCGCACAATACAGGGGCTGCGTGCGCGCGGCCTGTGCTGTCACCTGTCTCGTGTAGCGAATCCATGACAAGTATTCTCGCGATTGATACCTCGACCGACGCCTGCTCCGTTGCACTGTCGGGCAGCAACACCGTGCGTGTTTTACTGGAGCATGCGCCGCGCCGCCACAACCAGCTCCTGCTGGGTATGCTGCGTGAACTGTTGCCGCAAGGGCCTGGTAATCTCGACGCCGTGGCCTATGGTTCTGGCCCCGGCTCCTTCACCGGCCTGCGCATTACGGCCAGCGCCGCTCAGGGCATTTGTTACGCCGCGCAATTGCCCGCCCTGCCGGTGTCCACGCTCGCCGCGCAGGTGCAGTCTGCCATTCGCCTCGGGCTGGCAGGCGAGGGTGACTGGGTATTGAGCACCCTGGATGCGCACATCGGCGAGCTTTACTGGGGACTGTACCGGGTTGTTGATGGTTTGCCCCAAGCGGCGTCCGCGGCGTCAGCCTGCCACCCCGGGGAATTGGTTCTTCCCGTGAAGGAGTCGCTGGTCGCGGTGGGCAGTGGCCTGCATTATCTCGAGCAGATGCCTGGCAACTGCCGGGATCTGTTCAGCACCGTCCACGGTGAGTTACTGCCGAGTGCCGAGGACATTCTGCCACTTGCCCAGCGCGCCTTTCTGGCCGGGGAATGGCAGCGCGCCGAGGCGGTTTGCCCGGTCTATGTACGCGACGAGGTGCGCTGGAAGAAGCTCGCCGAGCAGGGGCCACGCGGCTGATGGATGTGCTACAGGCCATGTTCCTCGCTTTCCTGCAGGGCGTTACCGAGTTCCTGCCCATCTCCAGTTCCGCACACCTGGTCATTCCCTCGCTGGTTCTGGGCTGGCAGGATGAGGGCCTGACCTTTGACGTTGCGGTGCACGTGGGCACCCTGCTTGCCGTGGTGTTGTATTACCGGCGTGATCTGTGCGCCATGGCCGGCAGCTGCCTCGGGCTGCTGCAGGGTCGGGGCAGGAACGAGGACACGCGCCTGGTGCTGTATCTGGCACTTGCCACGGTGCCCGTCTGCGTGGTCGGTTTCCTCGCAGACGACGTCATCGAATCACAGCTGCGCACGTTGCCCGTCATTGCGACGACCACGCTGCTGTTCGGCCTGCTTCTGGGGCTGGCGGATCGACATGCCCGGCATGCCGCGTCCTTCGCGACCCTCACCCTGGGTATCGCTCTGGCCATCGGGCTGGCACAGGCGCTGGCGCCCGTGCCCGGTGTATCGCGCTCGGGAGTGACGTTGACGGCGGGCCTGTTACTGGGCCTGGATCGCGGCACGGCGGCCCGCTTTGCTTTCCTGCTTTCGATACCTGTCATTGCCGGTGCCGGATTATTGAAGGGCGTACAACTGGTGCAGGCGAGTGCTGCGGTAGACTGGGTGCTGATGCTCTCTGCTGCCCTGTTGGCGGCCGTCACCGCCTACGCCTGTATCGGCCTGTTCCTGCGTCTGCTGGAACGGGTAGGCCTGATGCCCTTCGTGTACTACCGCATTGCTCTGGCTGCGGTGCTGTACGCGCTGTGGCTGTTTTAACGTTGTTTCCGGGAGGCGCAGTACCCATGCATGTCGATCAGTTCAACCGCGAGCTGCTGGCCTTTCTCGCTGCCGCCAGCACGCCATTTCATGCGGTCAGCGCGTTGGTGAGCCGCTTGCAGTCTGCGGGGTTCCGCGCGCTGCAGTCAGACCAGTCCTGGTCGCTGGAGCCGGGGGGGCGCTACTACCTGACGCGCAACGATAGCTCCATTGTCGCCTTTACCGTCGGTTCCGAGGCGGCTCCCGAGGGCGGCATGCGCATGGTAGGTGCGCATACCGACAGCCCCTGCCTGATGGTCAAGCCCGCTCCGGAGAAGCGGCGGGCGGGATACTTCCAGCTGGGCGTGGAGGTCTACGGCGGTGCCTTGCTCAACCCCTGGTTCGACCGTGATCTGTCGCTCGCGGGGCGGGTCAGCTATGCCGATCAGGCGGGTGCATTGCGTACCGCCACGGTGGATTTCCGTCGTCCGCTGGCGGTAATCCCCAGTCTTGCCATCCATCTCGACCGGGAGGCCAACCAGTCGCGCAGCATCAACCCGCAGACAGATATCCTGCCGGTACTGGCCCTGCAGGCAGAGCCGGGCACGCCGTCGTTTCGCGAACTCCTGCGCGATCGCCTGCTGATGGAGCAGCCGGACTGTGCTGTACGGGAAGTACTGGACTACGAGCTCTGCTTTTACGATACACAGCCTCCGGCGCTGGTGGGATTGCACGAGGAGTTCATCGCCTCGGCCCGCCTCGACAATCTGCTGAGTTGTTTTACCGGGCTGCAGTCACTGCTGGCGGCAGACGGACGTCAGAGCTGTCTGCTGGTTTGCAATGATCACGAGGAAGTGGGCAGCCTGTCCACCTCGGGAGCCCAGGGTCCGCTGCTGCTCTCCACGCTGCGGCGGCTGGTGCCTGACGAGGTGACGCTGGCGCAATTGGTGGCAAACTCGCTGATGATTTCCGCAGACAACGCCCACGGCATCCACCCAAACTATGCCGACAAGCACGACGATAACCACGGCCCGCTGCTGAATGCCGGCCCGGTCATCAAGATTAACGCCAACCAGCGCTACGCCACCAATGCAGAGACGGCGGGTCTGTTTCGCCTGCTGGCGAAGGAGGAGGGCGTGGCGGTGCAGAGCTTTGTGGTCCGCTCGGACATGGGCTGCGGCAGTACCATTGGCCCGATTACCGCCGGTGGCACGGGTATCCGCACGCTGGATATCGGTGTCCCCACGTTCGCCATGCACTCGGTTCGTGAACTGGCCGGGCGCGACGACGCCGCGCAGCTGTGTCGGGTTTTGCAGCGCTTCTACAACCACCCCGGCAGGCTGACGCCAGCCTGAGCTCGCTCCCCGGCTGCCGTGCGCGTAGCCACTGCCGGGTGCACAGGATAAACTGGCGGCCGCAGCTGTTTGGCCGTCAATGTACAGGATATTCATGACAACACAACGAGTTCTCACCGGCATCACCACCACCGGGACGCCGCATCTGGGCAATTTTGTCGGGGCGATACGCCCGGCGATTGCCGCCTCACAGGACCCGGCGACAGAGTCCTTTCTGTTCCTTGCCGACTACCATGCCCTGATCAAGTGTCAGGACCCGGCCCAGGTGCGTCAGTCCAGCAAGGAAATTGCCGCCACCTGGCTGGCGCTTGGGCTTGATACCGAGCGGGCTGTGTTCTATCGCCAGTCGGATATCCCGGAAATCACCGAGCTGACCTGGATTCTGTGCTGCAACGCGGCCAAAGGGCTGATGAACCGCGCGCATGCCTACAAGGCTGCGACCCAGGCCAACGAGGAGGCGGGTGAGGACCCGGATTTTGGCGTTACCATGGGGCTGTTCAGCTACCCGGTGTTGATGGCGGCGGATATCCTCATGTTCGGTGCGCATCGGGTACCTGTCGGTCGCGACCAGATCCAGCACGTGGAGATGGCGCGGGATATCGCCCAGCGTTTCAATCACCATTTTGCCCCGCTGTTCACGCTTCCCGAGGCCGTGGTTGAAGAGCATGTCGCGGTCCTGCAGGGCCTGGATGGTCGCAAGATGAGTAAAAGCTACCAGAATACGATTCCGCTGTTTCTCCCGGAAAAGCAGCTGCGCAAGGCGATCAACAAGATCAAGACCAACCTGTTGGAGCCCGGCGAGCCTAAGGACCCTGACGATTCAACCGTGTTCCAGATTTGGTCCGCGTTTGCCTCAGCGGAGGAGACCGCGCGTATGCGGGCCGACTTTGAAGCGGGTATCGCCTGGGGCGAAGCCAAGCGGCAGCTGTTCGAACTGGTGAATGCGACACTGGCGCCGGCGCGCGAGCGCTACGAGGCCCTGCTCGGCGACCCCGGGCATATCGAGTCTGTCCTGCAGCGGGGTGCCGAGCGCGCGCGGGCCTTCAGCGTACCGTTGCTGGCGCAGGTGCGCGAGGCCGTAGGCATCAGCGCGATGCGCTGATGCCGGTCATACGCCCCAGTTGTAGCGCAGCTCCATGAATACCCCGCGTGGCCGGCCCACGAAGTAGCGGTAGTTGCCAAAACCGACATCCGCACGCTCCGCATACTCTTCATCCAGCAGGTTGGTCACCCGCAATGTGGCGCCGAGGTTGCGGGTCAGGGGCGCGCTCAGGCGCACGTTAAGCAGTGAGTGCCCCTCGTATTCGAAGGCGTTTTCCGGCTCGAGGTAATACTCGTCCATGTACACCCATTCCAGTTCCGCCACCGGTGTGCTGCCGTGTCGCGCGGCGAACTCCCAGCCAATTCGCGCACTGCCGAACAGGCGCGGCGCGGTGTCGATGTCGTTGCCGTCAATGGATTCATTCACGCCCAGCGGCAGCGCATCGTTGGCATAGCGATGGCGTGCGGCCGTGGCGTCGAGGCGTGCATACCATGCATCCTGGCTGCGGTAGTCGAGGCTGATTTCCAGCCCCGTGTGCTCGGTGCGAGCACCGCTGACATTACGGCGGTCCGCGTCCTGGAAAATGACCTCGTCCTTGTTCATGTGGTACAGCGACAGGTCGTAGCCGAAACCGGCGCCGTTGTCGCCGCGCAGACCGATTTCGATATTGTCCATCACCTCCGAGTCGAGGTCGGCGACCGACTGGCCTGACTGCAGACGGTACAACTCGCTGGTATCCGGTGCCCGGAAGCCGTTGGCGGCGCGCAGGTAAACGCTGTGGCCGGGGCGCAGGAGGTAGCTGGCCCCCGCGTTGACGGACCAGTCAGTGAAGCTGTCGGTGCGGTCGGCAACCCTGAAGAACCGGCAGGCGGTCGCTTCCGGCGCACAGACGGAGCCTGCGGGGCCGCGATTGTCGTAGTCGTAATGCGTGTACTCCACGCGCAGGCCACCATCCAGCGTCCAGCGCTCGGACAGCGCATAGTTCAGCTGGCTCCAGGCGGCGCCGACACTGGCGTCCACGGTGTAGTCGTAATGCACGCCCTGCGGCTGGTTGGGGCTGAAGGGCTGGTCCTGCACCTCCTGCAGGGAACCCTCGGTGATCTCCAGGTCCACGCCGCCCACCCAACTCAGATTACCCTGCTCGCCGTGCAGCGCGGTTCTCAGGCCGAGTGATTCGTGAGCGTTGGTTTCCACGGGCTGCCAGGGAAGGAAATGCTGCAGGAATTCCATCCGGTTGCGGCGCAGGTAGGGGGTGATGCTGAGCTGCATGTCTGGCCCGATGTTTCTGCTGGCCTCACTGTAGAGGCGCAGAGACCAGGCGTCCCGGTAGGCTTCCGGGTTGGGGTTGCTGCGGCGCAGATCATCGTCCTTGTAGGCCTCGAAGCCCTGGATGAACCCTGCCGTCTCCTGGTTCAGGTTGGCTCCATCCAGCACCGTACGGATGTTCCAGATGTCACCCGCGTAGTCGTGGCGCAGCGTGAGTTTCTCCTGGTCGTAACCCGAATCGTCCTGGTAGCCACCGTCGGTAGCAACGTTGCCGCGCAGGCTGAAGGCGTGTCGCCCCGCGGCGTGGTTGAGGCTGAGCTTTGTCCGGTAGTAATCGTCCGGCCCGGCTTCCACGGCAAGTTGCTGTCCTGCCGCAGGATCAGGCGCCGCGCTGAGTACATTGATGACACCGTGCATGGCGTTGGAGCCATAGCTGGCCCCTGCCGGCCCCTTGATCACTTCGATGCGGCCGGCCTGTTCAATGTTCGCGTCGAACAACTGGTTGACGTTGCAGAAACCGGGCGCGCGCAGGCTGATGCCATCCGCGGCCATGAAGAACGAGCCACAGCCGCCGGCCCCCGTCAGCACCGGGGAGCGCAGCGCGGTGAGGCTTTCCTGGCCGTTGCCTCGGCTGATCCAGGCGCCGGGCACCTGCTGCATGATTTCGTTGGGGTGCGTGTGGCCGATCAGGGTCAGCGCTTCATCGTTGATGACCGACCAGGCCAGCGGCAATCGGCTGGCATCTTCACTGATGCGCTTGGCGCTGACGATGACCTGTTCCAGGACGGGCTCACTGCTGGCTGTTGCAGCATAGAGGGCTGCGGCCAGGGCGCCCGCCAGTGTTCTGTTGACGTGCATGGCTTATCCTGCGGCGATAATGTTGGGGTTGTTGCGCGGTGAGTCGTCGTTGTCGCGGTTCTGCACTGCCTGCGCAATGCGCTGGAAGGGCACCCGCAGCATGGTTTTCAGCTCATCGCTGGCACCGCCTTCCTCCAGCGCCTGTTCCATGCACCAGAGCCATTGCTCGGTCATTTTCGGGCCGATATGGAAAGGGGCGTGGGGCTCGGTCAGGCAGACACCGCCGTGCTTTTCGGCATAGCGCGGGGGGCCTCCCATCCAGCCTGTCAGATAGTCGGTGAGCCGCTCGGTGACAGGGCCGAGGTCGTCGGCGTGCATGGCGCGGAGTTCCCGCACCTCGGGTCTGCTGTCCATGATGCGGTAGAAATCCTCACACAGGCGTCGTATGCCGGCGTCGCCGAGGATCGCATAGGGTGTGTTGGGTGTGCTCATAGTCGCGATGTGGGTAGTGGCTTTGTGAGGGACGCAGTGTACGCGTCGGGGCGCAGAAAGTCCTCCCCGCGCGGGAGGCTGGCTGCGCGATAAAAGCTCGGGATTATAGCAAATCGGTCATCGATACGCCGAAGCCGATGCGGCTCTGGTGCAGGTTGTAGTCGATCAGGCTCTCTCCGTAGCCGTTGAAATACTGCACGTAGCCCTTGAAACGGCGATTGACCGGAAAAGTCCACTCCAACTGCACCGAGCCACGATTATCTGCCTGCAGGTTGTTGCGTACCTGAACCGCGAACTCGTGCTGCTCCCACTTCCAGATGCCGGTGAGGTCGCCGTAGCCCAGGTAGTCCTCGATATCGGGGTTGTCGTCGCTGCCGCTGCTTTCCGGGATCCGGTACCAGCCGCGCAGGTTCAATGTCATGCGGCGACGCTCGAAGGCGGCGCCCGCGACGATGCGGTTCCAGCTGCGTGAGAGATCACCGCCCTGGCCGTTGGACTCATGGACGAAGCCGACGTCCCAGAGGGTGTTGGTAAAACCCCAGAATCGCCAGTTGTTGGCGAAGGACAGGGATACCTCCGGCTGGTAGTTGGTTTCGCGAAACGGCGATGACTCGTTGTACACCTGCCACCAGTTGCGTTGCGTGTACCCCACCCACAGGTGGTTGTTGCGCCCCAGGATGTTCTCCCAGGCGATGGTTTTCAGGCTCAGCTGGAACTTGGCCTCCAGCCGGTCCATCGGCTCGTCCGGCTGCTGCAGGGCCCAGGCCTCGCGGTTCAGTGTGTCGGCGTAGGTGAGTGGCAGCAGGTAATTGCGGTGATGGGGGGTAATCACCCAGGCGTTGCCCGTGAGCTCAGCTTCCTCGGCGATGCGCTTGCCGAATAGCAGCTCCTCCTCGGCCAGGTTGACCGGTTCGACGGCTTCTTCATCGAGCGTGTCGTCCTCATCCGCTCCCCATCCCAGCGACGACTCGGCCGTGTTGGGCGTGCCCGGGGCACTGCGTCCGGCCGCAGTGTCGTAACAGGCGAGGCGAGCCTGGTCGTCGCTGATGCTGACGCAATTTTCCGCCAGTGCGGAAGGGGCGGCCGACAGGCTGAGCAGCAGAAGGAGGGCGTAGCAAGGCTTCTTCATCAGATCCGGGGTAGTCCGTTTATCATCGCGTAGTCTAACGGAACCGTGTCCGCAGTGACAGGCAAGGTGCCCCGGCCGGCCCGGCTCTGTTAGAATCGCCCCTCGCGTGGAACCGCCTGCACGGCGGTTCTGTCATTACATCGCGCTTTGTCGGAGCGCCCTACGGGAATCTGCCATGAGCCTTGCCCACACTGTGCTGGCGGTGAACAACGACCTTCCACTGCGTGTGGGTGCCCCCGTGCATTCCGGCAAGGTGCGCTCCGTGTACTGGCTTACCGCCGGGGACAGCGCACGGCTGATCCGCGAGCGGGCTTATCCGGTCGCCGCCGACACGCCGCTGGCGGTGATGGTTATCAGCGACCGTATTTCGGCCTTCGAATGCATCTGGGAGGGCGAGGAGGGCCTCGCCGGCGTGCCGGGCAAGGGTGCGGCGCTGAACGCGATCTCCAACCACTGGTTCCAGCGCTTCAGGGAGCAGGGGCTGGCGCCCAGTCATATTCTCGAAACACCGCATCCGCTGGTCTGGATTGTGCAGAAAGCGCGGCCGGTAATGATTGAGGCGATCGCCCGGCAATACATCACCGGATCCATGTGGCGCGCCTACAGCAAGGGCGAGCGCGAATTCTGCGGTCTGCGCCTGCCCGACGGTCTGCAGCGCGACCAGAAACTGCCTGATCTGCTGGTGACACCGTCCACCAAGGGTATTCTGCGCGGCATCCCCGGAGTGCCCGAACAGGACGATGTGAACATCGCCAGGGCCGCACTGGTAGACCACTTCAGCGCGTTCGGGTTTCGTTCAGCGGGGGATGTCAGCCATTACGAAACGCTGTTGCGTGCCGGTTTTAACGTCATCAGCAGTGAGCTGGCCGCGCTCGACCAGATTTTCGTCGATACAAAATTCGAGTTCGGCTATGTGACCAACGCCGCCGGCGAACAGCAGATGATTTACATGGATGAGGTGGGAACCCCCGATTCCTCGCGCATCTGGGACGGCCCTGCCTGGCGCGACGGGCGGGTTGTGGAAAATTCCAAGGAAGGGTTTCGCCAGCTGTTGCTGAACCACTTCCCTGACCCCGATATTCTGTTGAACAAGGACCGCATGCCGGAGCGCCTCGCACTGGCCCGCGATACGCGCCTGCCGGCCGACGTCTTCCAGCAGGTTTCCGCCACCTATACCGGGCTCGCGGAGAAAATCACCGGCCAGCCCTTGCCCCGTAGTGATGATCCCCGCCGCGAGATCCTGGACATTCTCGGTGGTGAGTTCGGGCTGTTGGCCTGAGCCGACCCCGTGCTCACCGATCCTGCGTTTTACCTCGTCAGTGTTCCCGCGGTGATGCTCTATGGCATCGCCAAGGGCGGTTTTGGCGGTGCTGTGGCGATCCTCGCAGTGCCGCTGATGGCGCTGGTCATGTCGCCGACCCAGGCGGCGGCGATTCTGCTGCCCATCCTGGTGGTAATGGACGCGGTGGTGGTGCGGACGTACTGGGGCGTGTTCGATCGCCGCGCGCTGCAGCTGCTGCTGCCCGGTGCGTTGGTGGGAATTGGTCTTGGCTTTCTCACCGCGGGTGCCATGGACGACAACTACATGCGTGTGCTGGTGGGCCTGATTTCCACGCTGTTCGGTGCACAGCAGCTACTGGGCTTTGCTGCACGGGCCAGCCAGCGCCATCGCGCCGCTCCCGCCGCGCTGTTCGGCACCCTCGCGGGTTTCACCAGCTTCAGCATCCACGCAGGTGGCCCGCCACTGACCATGTACCTGCTGCCCAAGGGCCTGCCGCCGCTGGTCTTCGCCGGTACCGCCGGCCTGTTTTTCGCCGTCGTCAACCTGGTGAAACTGCTGCCTTACTACTGGCTGGGGCAGTTCACCCTCGACAATCTGCTCTACTCACTCATTCTGGTGCCCCTGGCGCCCCTCGGCGTGCGGCTGGGGCACGCGCTGGTGAAGCGCTCGCCTGCCGGGTTCTACTATCGGGTGATCAGTTTTTTCCTCGTGGTGCTGGGCGTGAAGCTCCTCTGGGACGGCGTGTCCGGGCTGCTCGCCTGACCGATGAAACGGTGGTATACCGCTCGCGGATTGCCTATAGTTCGGGCAGTGACCGATGACTGAAAAGGAGAGATCCATGTCTCAACCCATGACAGCTTTAATCCTGCTGGCCTGCGCCATGGTTGCGGGCTGCGCGACGTCGCCCGAGGTAACCGACGATGGCCTGGCCCGTGTAGACGGCTACCGCTTTGCCGATGTGTATGTACGCCCGGGCGCCGACCTTGCGCACTACCAGCACGTGGAGGTGGACGATTGCGAAGTGGCCTTTCGCCGGAACTGGCTGCGTGACCAGAACCAGAACAGCCGTAGCGTGACCACGCGCATCAGCCAGGAGGATGCAGACCGTATTCGCGGCGATGTCGCCACTGCCTGTGACGAGGAGTTCCGCGCCGCTCTGACCAAGCCACCGGCCTATTCGCTGGTCGATACGCCGCCGGAAGGTGAGGACACCCTGGTGCTGAAGCCGGCCATTGTAAACCTGGATATCAACGCGCCAGACGTGCAGTCCGCCGCCCGCACCCGCAGCTACACCACCTCGGCCGGCGAAATGACGCTGGTGCTGGAGATGGTCGATGGTGTGACCGGTGAAGTGCAGGCGCGTGTTGTCGATCGTCGCCGGGGTATCGATCAGGGGACGCTGCAATGGACCAGCAGCGTGACCAACCGGGCGGAATTCAATCGCATTCTGCGGCGCTGGGCCGATTTGCTGCGTGACGGTTTCGACCGCGTGCGCGACGGGTCCGCTGCGGCTGGATAAGGGGTAGAGACCATGAGAATCGTTGAGGTCACGCCGCAGGTCGCGGTGTCCGAGCAGCTCAATCTGGAGGACGTACCGACAATCGCGGCAGCGGGGTACCGGGTGCTGGTGAATAATCGTCCCGACGGCGAGGCCCCCGGCCAGCCAAGCTCGGCCGAATTTGCCGCCGCTGCCGCGGCGAGTGGCCTCGACTACGTGTATTACCCGGTGAACGGGATGAACTTCCCCGGTCCCGACCTGGCGCGGCTGGCGGCGACTTTCGACAGCGCCAGTGGTCCCGTGCTGGCGTTCTGCCGCAGCGGCACCCGCTCCATCAACCTGTGGCTGGCGACTCGCCCAGCGGAAGACTTCCCGCAGGCGGTGCAGCGCGCCCGCAGCCTCGGCTACGACCTGTCCATGGTCGGGCAGCGCTGAACGCTGTGAACACCGGTCACGAGCAGGCGTCGCAGGCAACGGCGGCGCCCGCTCGCCCTGCGAGCACCGTGGTACTGCTGCGCGACGGTCCCGATGGGCTGGAAACACTACTGCTCAAGCGCAACAAGGCCCTGTTGTTTGCCGGAGGGTACTGGGTGTTTCCCGGCGGTGCACTGGAAGCCGGTGACCTGCAGCAGGCGGCTGGCGACGAAGAGCGTGCCACACGCATCGCGGCGGCGCGGGAGGCGGAGGAAGAGGCGGGGCTGCGACCCTCGCCGGAGGATATGGTGCTCATCAGCCACTGGACCACGCCGGTGGTCGAGCCCAAGCGGTTTTCCACCTGGATCTATGCCGCGCCGGTGGCGGCCGACGCCGAGGCCAGAATCGATGGCAGCGAGATTCATGCAGCGCGCTGGCTCGCGGTGGCGCAGGCGGTACGGGAGCACGATGCCGGTGAACTCGGCGTATTGCCGCCAACCTACATCACCCTCTGTGACCTGGCGCGCTATGCCAGCGTCGAGGAACTGTTGCGCATTGAGCGTTCGCGGCCACCGCAGTCGGTGTTTCCGCGCTTCTGTCATGCCGACGGGCAGGTTTTTGTCATGTTCCGCGGCGACGCGGGCTATGAGAGCGGCGATGGCAGCTACCCCGGCGCCCGTCACCGTGCAGTGCTTGAAGACAAGCGCTGGCGCTACGTTTACGAGGACGTGGCGGCCGAGTATCCCTGCCTGATTGGTCCCTGAAGCGTCGTGAGTGAGTCCCTGGACAAAGGCAAACGTGGCGGCGCGGGATTCCCGCTCTGGGACTGGCCCACGCGCCTGTTTCACTGGTCGCTCCCCGTGCTCCTGCCCCTGGCGTGGTGGACTGCGGAAGAAGGCCAGATGGAGCGGCATCAGTGGGTGGGTTATACCCTGCTGGTACTGGTGGTGTTTCGCATCGGCTGGGGCCTGATTGGCAGCCGCCATTCCCGCTTCACGGATTTCCTGCGCGGGCCACGCACGGTGCTGGGGTATCTCCGCGGGCGGATACCGGCGGGCCCGGGTCACAACCCACTGGGTGGATGGTCGGTCGTGGTGCTGCTCACGCTGTTACTGGCCCAGGCCGTTAGCGGGCTGTTCAACAGTGACCGGATTCTGTTTGACGGACCGCTGTATTATGCGGTGGATAGCAGCACCCGGGATTTTCTCGGTGTGGTGCATGAATGGGCGTTCAATGCCTTGCTGGCGATGGTCGCGGTGCACCTGCTGGCCGTGGGCTGGCATCAGTGGCGTCTGGGCGAAAAGTTGTTGCAGGCCATGTGGCTGGGGCGCGCGCGAGGCAGGGAAGGGGAAGCGCCCGTGGTCGGCTGGTGGCGGGCGCTGCTGTTGCTTGCTGCGGTCAGCGGCCTGTTCTGGTGGATACTGCAACAGGCACCGCCGCCGCCGCGGATGTGGTAGGGACGGGCCCGATCAGTACAGGTAGTCTTTCGACTTGTATTCGTCGTGGCAGGCCTTGCAGGTCTGGCCGACTGCGCCGACCTGCTGTGCGATTGCCGCTCGATCACCCCCTTTCACGGCAACGCCCAGGTCCTTGGCAGCGGCCTGCATGTCACTGAGTTTCTGCGCGAAGTCGTCGCGGTTTTCCCAGATTTCCGGTTTTGCACGGGTGGTGCCCTTGTCGGAACCATCGGGGAAGCCGCGCAGCAGGTTCAGCGAAGCGACCGCATTGAAATCATCGGCAAAGCCCTGCAGCTGTTCCTGGTTCCAGGGCATCTCGCCCTTCACCATGGCGCCCATGGGTCCGAAGTTGGCCCCCAGCAGCGCAAAATAGGACTGCCGGTAGGACTGGTGAAATTCATTCTCGTCGAGGTGCGACAACGCTAGGGGCGACAGTGCCAGGGCGGCAACCGAGACCAGTGCGGCAACAGGCTTCAGGACGGATTTGCTCATGGTGCGCTCTCTTGTTAGCAGGACGTCAGCCCATCCTATAGGGCCTTGCCACCTGCTGGCAAGCAGGCGCCGCGCTCGATTCCGCTGCCGAGGCCAAGGGCGCCGGCCAACTTTTTGAACCTGCCTTGTGTTACGGGGGCGACCACGGCGGAAAAGGCCGCGCAGTGGGCTACCATGGGCGATGCATTGGTACGAGGTATGGCATGAGCGCTCAGCAGTGGGATTACAGTTTTGATGTGGTTGTGGTGGGATCCGGAAATGGCGGGCTCACGGCAGCGCTTTGCAGTTATGAGATGGGCACGCGCGATGTGCTGGTGGTGGAAAAGTCCGACCTGTACGGTGGCACCAGCTCCATTTCCGGGGGCGGTGTCTGGATTCCCTGTAACCGCTACGCACGGCAAGCCGGTGCCGAGGATTCGCTGGAAAATGCACGCACCTACCTGCGTCAGCTGATTACCGAGGAGGAGGTGCCGGATTACCAGCTGGATGCCTTCCTCGAGAATGGCCCGAAAATGGTGGATTTTCTGCACGAGCGCACACGCGTGCGCTACGTGACGCTCGAGCACTACCCGGATTACTACACCAACCTCGAGGGCGCGATGGTGGGACACCGCTCCATGGAACCGGAGACCTTTCCGGCCAGTGAGCTGGGTGAGGAATGGCGCCGCCTGCGGCGCACCCACCCGATGATGCACCTCGGGGGGCTGATCGGCTTTACCCAGGTGGAAGCCGCGCTGTTGATCGGCCAGCAGCCCGGCTGGTGGAAAACCGCGCTGAAGCTGGTGGCTGCCTACGTCGCCGATATTCCCTGGCGCCTGAAGGACAAGTATCACCGTCGCCTCGCCACCGGCTGTGCCGGCGTGGCGCGCCTGCGCGCCTCGATGCAGGATCGGGATATTCCGCTCTGGCTGAGCACCCCCATGCGCCGGGTCATCGATGAGGACGGCGTGGTCACGGGTATCGAAGTCACCCGCAACGGTGAAACCCTGCGCATACAGGCGCGCAAAGGCGTGATACTGGCTGCCGGTGGCTTCGAACACAACCAGGCCATGCGTGAACAGTACCTGCCCAAACCCACGGACCACCGCTGGAGTGCGGGTACCCTCGACAACACCGGTGATGCCATCCTCGAAGGCCAGCGGCTGGGCGCGAAAATGCACCGCCTTGATGAGGCCTGGTGGTGCAACACCATCTCCGTGCCGGGCGAAACCATCCCGCGCCTGAGTATCATGGAGAAGTCGTATCCAGGGTCTATCGTGGTGAATCCAGCGGGTGAGCGTTTCAGTAACGAATCGCAAAACTATATGGCCTTCCAGCAAGAGACCTTCGCCAAGCACAGCGACGAAAACCCCTGTAACCCCAGCTGGCAGATTTTCGATGCCAACTTCCGCGCGCGTTACTTCGTTGGCCCGCTGTACAACAGCACTTTCCGCCCCGACTGGGCAGTGCCAAAACGCTATGAGACCGAGGGCTTTTTTGCCAAGGCTGACACCATCCCCGAGCTGGCACGCAAGATTGGCGTGAACCCGGAGGGCCTGGCGGCCACCGTGGCGAAAATGAACGAGTACGCGGTGACCGGGGTGGATCCGGACTGCCATCGCGGTGACTCGGCCTACGACCGCTACTACGGCGATCCGCGTGTCACGCCAAACCCCTGTCTGGCACCGATCGACAAGCCGCCGTACTACGCGATGAAGGTGGACCCGGGTGACTTCGGTACCCAGGGGGGCATGGTGTGTAATGCCCATGCGCAGGTGCTGCGTGAGGACGGCTCGGTAATTCCCGGCCTGTATGCCATCGGTAACTGCAGTGCACCCACGCTGCCCTGTTACCCCGGCCCCGGCTCAACCCTCGGGCCGGCCATGACCTTTGCCTATCAGGCGGCCAAAGCCATTACCGGGTTCAAGGACGCCTGATACCTCAGGGCACCAGCCAGCGCATCGCGTAGACCAGCGTCGCGCTGGCGGCTCCCCAGGATCCCAGCACCCGCAACCCGATACGCTGCCAACCCGGCGAGGCGCGCTCACTGAGATCCGCTACCAGCAACAGGCAGGCAAAGGCACCCAGAGCCGTCCCCGCCAGAGTTGCCACGTAGGGGGCCGGCGCCAGCCCCTCCGGCGCGGAGTCCAACCCCAGCAGCAGTGCCACGGTAGCGCCTATGAGGGGAAACAGGCCAGGGGGCAGACGCCACTGTAACACCACCAGTAGACCCATCAGGGCCGAGGCCAGTAACAACAGCGGCTCCGGATCCTCGGCTACCCCTGCGCCCGAGAGCGCCAGCCCCGCTACCAGTGCCGGCAGGAAGCCCAGATATGTCCTGCGCACCGCTGCCATTCCCCGCTGGCCGGCCAGCAGGCCCAGCATCACGAGGGAAAGCACATGGGCTGGCACCACCAGCGGGTGCAGTATGCCGCCATAGAAGTCGCCAACGCCCTGCATGGGCGCATGTGACCAGGCGGGAAACGCTGCGCAGCACAGGGCGAGCGCCCCTGCCAGACGGGACAAAGATAACGGATTCAAACGGCCTGCCAGAGGAACAAGCCTCCGGCCAGCGCGATCACCGCACCGGCGGCACGCACCGCGCTGCGGCCCAGCGGCCAGCGCACCAGCAGCCCGAAGCTTATGCCTGACAGGTGCAGCAGACCGGTGGCGATCACAAATCCCAGACTGTAGGCCAGCGGGCTCGCCGCATCGGGCAACTCCGTCCCGTGGGCGTGGCCATGGAAGATAGCAAAACTGGCGACCAGCAGGCCGGCGATCCACAGCGGCGGGCGGGCGGCGAGCAGGATCATGGCCCCCAGCACCAGAGCCGATGCCGCGATGCCGATTTCCACACCGGGCAGGTCTACCCCGGCGAGCCCCAGCGCACCGCCAACGGCCATCACCAGGGGGAACACCACCGGCAGCAACCACACTGCCGGCGAGCCCAGAAAGGCGCCCCAAAGCCCAACCGCGACCATCGCCGCCACGTGGTCCCAACCCAGCACCGGGTGCAGCAGGCCACTCACAAACCCGCCTCCAATATCGGCCGCCGAATGCGCCTGCGCGTTGCTGGCAAGTAACACGCCAAGAGCGGCGCCCCAGATTAGTTTGCCTACCTGCATGATATTTCTCCTGAAATTTTGCATGGCAGGATAGCTTGTCTGGCCTTGAAGATGAATGCTCTGCCGAGCGCCAAGAGCGAATAAGGATGCGCTGAATCTGCACCCGGTATGACCCTCCAGTGAGTGGTGGCCTGACCGGGCGCACGGCGTGTTTTGGTTGCTCAAGTGTGCGTGGTATAAGCATTAACGTGGCTTTTCAGCGGCCCGGGGCTGGATTGAGGCCGAGAGGCTGTAACGCCTTGAAACCGTTAAGGGTTTTGGCGGTGGATATGATGGTGGGGCGGAATGGTTTGGGCGCGCTAACTCCGGGCGGCTGGGGATCTGGGGTTCTATGTGGATGAAATGCTGGAGTTTTACGTGGGAATGGGCCGTTCAATTCTGGAATTAGCAAGCCGGGAGTTAGTCGGCTTGGTCTTGCTAATACGCTGTTATAAGCTCGGGTGAGCGATGAAGTACTTTTTTGCTGTAGTAGTAAACATTTTGATTCTGGCTCTTTCGGTTACAGGTTTATTGTTTACCTGTATGTGGGGCTGCCCTAATACTGGCATACAGCTTGTTTTTAAAATTTCTACATTGTGTTTGTTGGTCAGCCTCGTGATGGTTATCTATCTCTGGGTAGCACGTAAAAATAGCAAAAAACATAAGAGCGAGATTTGATGTGATATCAAATGCTTATAACAAGGCCAGTCAGCATTGCTCCCGTTGGTCGCTGGACCTCAAACCCGCTGCACGGCTTTTCGGCCGCTGCTGGCAGCGTTAGGCTCCTGTGATTGCCAGAGCACCAGTAAGAAGAAGGAATTATGCTTACCGATATTTTTTCATATAGATATATAGACTTTCCAATATGGAAAGGATTTGGCGAGCTAGAAAAGCGCTTACTAAATCAACTATTTGGAATCGTAAAAGAAGCAATTCCGTACTATGACTCGAATGGGAAAAAGATCGAAGCGAATGAAGTGAAATGGAAAACACTTCACGACAGGCTATCTAGAGAGCTAGGTGTTGATGAGCTTTTTACAAGATACTACTCGTACACAAATCAAAACGCTCTAGGCCAATCTATACCTGTCAGCGGTTTCTTTGGTTGGGACTATGCATGCGAGAAATTCGTAAAATCGGACTGTCCTAGCGATCACCATGATCCAGATAGATTTATCAAAGAGAGAATCAGTTTTATTGAGCTTGCGATGCGTTGGCGCTATGAGGAAATTGAAAAAATTAACGAAAATCTTCCGGAAGCAATTCTAGAAGCAAAGCTGAGAGATGCAATACCAAAACGTGGCATGAGAGTGCCGGGGAGCGCTGTAGACGGGGTTAAAGCTTGGAATAAAACTCAGAACGAATCCTACTCTCTTCTAGTAGAAGAAGTTAATGAACGGTTTCGAAGAGCTAGGGCGCCTTTGACGTTGCACAATGGTTTTATACAAGTTTCTACAGACGAAATTATCGAAAACAATATAGCAAAGCCATTTTGGGAGTTAGTGGCAGATCCTTTATGGAAAAATGTCGACATTGACATGAAAGAGGCCTTAGATCGAAGAGACTCAAACGATAAAGATCCAGCATTGTTCGCAGCAAAAGCGCTAGAAAGTGCAATAAAAATAGTTTCAGATCAGAAAGGCTGGTCCACAGGGAGTGAGAACGGAGCTTCAAACTATATAGATAACCTAGTGAGCAAAAAGAACGGTAGATATATTGATCCTTGGGAGGCCGATATCTTAAAAGATTATTTTCGAAAGGTTAGGAACTCTCTAGGGCATGGCCCTGGTAGCGAACCTATGCCTTCTTTGTCAATTCCACAAACCGATTGGGCAATAGAAAATGCTATGTCTTGGGTTAGGACATTGATTCGGAGGCTAAGTGAATAAGCCTAACAAGTGCATGTTGGCGGACTGGCTTTCCGCTGCGCTACAATCCATCCGCAAATGCGAGCGTTAGGCAGCAGGGGCGAGGTCGGTGAGGCGTTTATGGACAATCGTCGGCGTGTTGGATGTCGCACGCAGCTTCACCTGGTATCAGTCCCTACTCGGCCTGCCTCAGTCCAGCCCTGCCCACGACTACTTCGGTCAGATCGTCGACTCAGACGGGACAGTGCTGCTATGCCTCCATCGGTGGGGCGACCACGAGCATCCGCCGCTTGCTAGTCCGGACACCGCCAAGCCTGGCAATGGCCTGCTGCTATTCTTCCGTGTCGATGACTTTGACGCGTCACTCGACCGTGCGAGAAGCCTAGTCGAGAGTCTGGAAGAGGAACCGCATATGAATCCTGGGACTGAAACGCAGGAGTTTGCGCTGCGTGATCCTGACGGCTACTACGTGATGGTGAGTGCCAATGCTGCAGCCTAACCAGTCATTGCAGCTGACACTTGACCCTGCCGGACCTCTGCCTGGCGGCAGAGCCCCGTCAGCCTCAAGTGCAGCTGAACGCCGGCGTTAAGCATAAGGAGCAATCAGTGCATTTATCCAGAATCATTTTAGCGATGGCTGTTATTTCTTCAGCCTGTGTGGCTATCGCAGATGATGCTGCTGTCGAGAAATACCGAAATTACACACCACAGCAATTGGCTGACTTACCTGAAGAGGAGCGTAGTAGCTCAGTTCCTATGATGTATTCTTTTGCCGCAAGAAACGGACTTTCAAAAGGAGCTGATTTATTGTTTGCAATGCAGTTGAATACTTTGATGTACGCAGGTGTAAGTGATTATGAAGGAGCTGTGAAGTCATTCCAGAAGGACTTGGGCGATAAAGCTACAGGAGTTTTAACTGTTTGGCAGATATACAATCTGGAGAAACGCTCAGATTTTCAGAAATTATCAAGAGTTTCATTTCCTTCCGATTATAGCAGTAGAAAAACTGATAGCTATGCAACCGTTAGCGGAACAATGATGATTCACGATGAACGAATTGCTTGGCCAGTTAACCATGTTCAGCTTAAGTGCTACAAGGCAGACAAATACTGCGAGCTAAATCAACTATACCTAGTATTTCCAAAAGATGACTCGTGGAGCCAGACATTTAACGTAATGCAAGATACTCCTCAGTATTACGATATTACAAATTGGTCTGATGATATTGTAGATGCAGTGCCAAGTGATCCTGGCAGCGGATGTAGAGTTACTGCCTTAAACCTAAATTTCAAAACGAAGGAATTTTACCAAATTACGAGGAATGGCACCGGCGAGTGTGAAACGATGGGGGTTACTTTTCCAAAACTAGAAAAGCCTCGAATCGCTCAAATTGTTGACGGTGAAGAAATCGTAAATAAAGAGTTTGGCGGCCTCCGCCAGAAGGCATTTTCGTTTTTATCGAGCGCTTTTAGAGAAAAAGTTGAAAAGCTTGAGGCGGAGAGTAAGTAAATGCTTAACAAGGTGCTGCTAGTGACAAACTTACGCTGCGCTCCAGTTTGCCCCAGAGCACGGCGTTATGGTTCCTAATCATATGGCCCACCTTCGTCGCATTCCACTCATGGTTTTACTCATCGGTTTGATTTCAAATCACGCAATAGGAGATCCCCAAAACTGTAGTGGCGCTCATCTGAATACACTCGAATTGGGCGGAATCGGGGAGATTGACTACGACGAGCCAATTTCACCTATGGAACTAACGAGGCGAGCGCTGGAAGAGAGTGCGCAAGACATGCTGTATCTCTCCGACGTAAAGCCGTTACCCGGAGAAGAATCAGCTTACCTATCTGCGGCTATGGGATATCTGAACGGGGAAGAAAGCAGCAGCTATTCGTGCTTGCTGGGGAATTGGAAGGAAGGAGATAAGCTTCTACCATTTAGAGAAGTGGGAGAAAGTACAGAGCGAGCTGGATATGTTCTTTTCAGGGAAGGCAAGGCAATTGTGTTTCTCTATCAGAGAGTCATAAATGTCTAGCCTCGGAACCATAACAAGTTGCGGCAGTCTGCCCATGGCGGGGCCGGACACGCAAACCGCTACACGGTTTTCGTGCCGATGCGCAAGGCGTTATGTTTACTCGGGAAACTCACAGAGCTACCATGGCTTGTGAGTCTTAGTTGACGAGGAAGGGCATATGTCAGATGCTGCGAATGTTCTTATAGATCAGGCACTTGAGCTTCCCGCTCTGGAGCGGGCAGTGGTTGCTGAGCAGATCCTTTTGAGCCTGGATAAGCCTGATGCTGAGCTTGATGCTATTTGGGCGTCAGAAGCCGAATCAAGGTTGTCTGCCTATAGAAGCGGCCGAGAACCCGCCGTTCCCCTCGCTGACGTCTTTAAGACATCCTGAGGTGGAGATAAAACTTCTCAAGCTCGCTCAGCTCGAGTTTGAAGAGGCGGTGACCTACTACGAGTCAGAACAAATCGGTCTTGGAGGCAGATTTCGTAGTGAGGTTCTCCGTTCTATTTCTCGTATACAACAGTTTCCGATTGCTTACCAACAGTTCAGTCCAGGGACACGGCGATGTCTAATCGCCAAATTCCCGTACGGTATCATCTATCACTATAGTCCGGAGCAAGATGAAATTGTTATCGTGGCAATTGCTCATCTTCACCGCCGTCCTGACTATTGGGTATCTCGTGAGTCTTAAACATAACAAGTCAAAGCAGTTCGCGGCTAAAGCCGCCGGACTCACGTGCGCTCGTCGCTGTTTGCGGCGTTATAAGTAAAAACAGCCTATCGAAATGAGAGAATATTGAGTAAATAATGCTTGAATTTCTTAAAGATCTGCTAAGGGAAGGCATTGGCGCAATCGTCAAATTCGTGATTGCTTTCGGTGTAGGCACTGGGGCTGGCGCAGTTGTTTGCTGGTACTACGGCATTCCCTTAGGGTTTTCTATTATCGGGGGTATTCTCGTGCTTGGGATTGCACTTGCCTTAATGTCGGAATCAGGTTTTCTTTCCTAAAGGCTTCGAGTATCCATTTATCAAGCATGCGCTTTCCAGCATCATCCGCTACAAAAAAACCGGTATCAGAAATCATGGTGAAGGCGAAAAACATAACAAGTAGGTCAACTCGTTCGCCTTTGGCTTACTGGGACGTTCAACACTCCGCGGCACCGCGCGCATGCCTTCGGCATTTTTGCGCAAGCTGTCGCTCCATGTTGAACGCCCGTTACCATGGGCGTTCAAATACGCCACCAACCATTGTCGCTGTTCGCCGAGGGAGTAAATGAAGTTAGAGTGACTTCAGCGGGGCTAAGGCTTATGCTCCTAGACTTCGTCAGTCAAGGAGCGCGCGTATGAAATTCAGTTTTCCCGCCAGTCTTTTTATTGGGGCGCTGTTGATTTCGCTCATGCCTGCAAGCGCTGCCGCCGAAATCGCTGCACCGGAAATTGTAGTTGGTGACCTGAGTGTTAGCTGCGCCGAAGATCCGGCCTGTATGAACCGCTTTCACCCCGATATTCCAATGATTGCGGAAGCAGCACCCGGCCAACGCATCGTTTTTAACAGTCGTGATGCTTTCGATTTGACTCTCGACCCGGACAAGTTTTCAAGCGCGAAGGCCAATCCCCGGAAAGGTGTCGGAATCGTCCATGCATTGACTGGACCGGTCGCTATCAAAGGAGCCAAAGCGGGCGACGTGTTGGCCGTAACCATCGAAAGTCTCGAGCCTGCCAAGGTCGGCTGGACTCAAGCCGGGCCATTGGGTTTTGCCGCCGACCAATTTGGAACCGACGAGCTCTTTGTAGTCTGGCGTTTAAGCGAAGACTATGCGGTTAGCGACGCTCTGCCAGGTGTGCGTATTCCAAACCGCAGTTTTCCAGGTGTCGTGACGACTCTGCCAGACAAGGAATTACTCGCGGTCGTGCTCGCACGCGAAACACAACTGCTCGAATTGGGCGGCACCGTATTCAACCCGGACCCTGACGAGGCCAAGCCTGCATCGTTGTGTGGAATTGGGTCAAGTAAATCGTCTGAGTGCCTGCGAACGGTTCCACCGCGAGAGCACGGCGGGAACATGGACATCCGCTACATCACGACTGGCACCACCGTTTATCTGCCATGCCCGGTTGATGGTTGCGGGCTCGCGGTTGGCGATTTTCATTATGCGCAGGGCGATGGAGAAGTCGCCGGAACAGCGATCGAGATGGGCGGTAGTATGACTGTCACCGCTCGCATAGCCGAAAACCCGCCGAATCTGTTTCATGGCCCTCACTACGAGGGTCCCGCGTCGGTGCTGACAATTCCGTCGAATCGATTCTACGCCGTTACCGGTATCCCGGTGAAAGACGCAGGCGTCGTTCCATCATATCTCGCCTATCTGGACTCCCCGAAAATTGCGGGTCTAACCAATCTGTCCGGCAGCATCAATCTTGCGGCTCGGAACGCTCTGGCCGCCATGATTGACTACATCGTGTCGGAATATGGTTATGATCGAGCTCAGGCTTATATTATCGCAAGTGTTGCCGTTGATATGCGGATCGCGCAACTTGTGGATGTCCCAAACGTTGGTGTGACTGCCGTGCTGCCGTTGGACATTTTTGTCGGGCGCGACTAGTGCAATTTGCTGATGGTTCGAGCGGCCGCCGTTGGCGGATAGCCGACGTTTGAGTTGCTTTTGGTGAAGCGGGTGCGCTCAGATAGAAGGTTTGCGGCACAGTGCCCCATAACAAGTCATTGCGGCTGACAAGTGACCCTGCCGGTGTCCTGGCTATCGCCAGAACCTCGTCAGCCTCAATCGGAGCTGGATGTTGGCGTTGGGCGGCAAAGGCCCACTTTCGACGCTCCCCGCGTGGAATTGTCTGCAGGACGGTTTTGTTCCATGCTCCTGATTTAGAGATTGACAATCAAAAAACGATGACGTTATTCGAAGTAAACGGAAACATAATATAGCGAACACCTATGTGTTTTAGGGTTTTTCAGAAAGCTGCGATTGTCTTGGTCGCTGGGGCGCTGTTGGTCATCGCGTTGCTGGCGTGGCCCCTACCGGAAGCGCCGCAGGACGGAATATCGGGTTCGTTCTTGATCCGGGATGTGTCTATTGTGGATGTTGAATCGGGGCTTGTGACCTCGCTCCAGAGCGTCTTGGTCGTTGATGGGAAGATAGCATCGATAAGCGCGACTGGTTCCATCGATCTGGACGGTGCCACGCGTGTTGTGGATGGGACTGGAAAGTTCTTGATTCCCAGCCTGTGGGATATGCATACACATTCCACAAAACTTGCTCCGGTGCATCAACATCCCTTGTTGATCGCCAATGGCATCACTGGCGTTCGCGACCTGTGGGGATGCATGAACAAGCCGGACCCTTTTTTTGCATGCATTGAGGATCGCCAAGCTTGGAATGAGGCCACTGCCAATCAGGCCGGATTGTCTCCGCGCTACGTCGGACAGAGCAGCTTCCAGATCAACGGTGGCAGTGAGGTGCCCAAAGGATTCCCGGACTATTTCAAGGCACGCAACCCATTGGAGGCTCGGCAGTTGGTCGCGTTCTTTGCCGACGCAGGCGCCGACATACTAAAGGTCTACTCGGAAATTTCTCCCGCAGCCTATTTCGCGCTGGCGGACGAAGCGCGGGCTAGAGGTCTGTCGCTGGAAGGGCATCGCCCACTCAAGGTCTCACTGGCGGACGTATTGGCAGCCGACCAGCGCAGCGTTGAACACGCACGCCTTTTTCTTTTCGAGTGCTATCGAGGCGCCGATGAGTTCAGGGCACTCAATGACCCATTGGGCGCGTATACCCCAGTTCTACGAGCACGTT
Source organism: uncultured Haliea sp. (assembly GCF_963973825.1). NCBI lineage: Bacteria > Pseudomonadati > Pseudomonadota > Gammaproteobacteria > Cellvibrionales > Halieaceae > Haliea > uncultured Haliea sp. Next base: position 154,047 of record NZ_CAXBAE010000001.1, on the reverse strand, counting down.
TGGTTGACGAACACGACTCCGAGCGTTGCCGGCTATTGATGCAACAATTTGCCGAGTCAAATACCTGGTGGACACCAACACTGCTGACCTTGCGGATGGGCGCTATGGCGGGTGACTCCAGTTTTCGCACGGACCCGCGATTGAAGTACATTCCCGACCTGTTCTTGCAGCTCATGTGGGAACCCGACGCAGATAGGGCGCGGGATAGTGGCAGTGATGCTTCTGGTCGCAATGTCAATGCGGAGATGTATCGCCTCGCACAGCAACATGTGGGGCAGGCACACGCAGCGGGAGCAAATCTGCTCGCCGGAACGGATGTGTTCGATACGTACATATTTCCCGGATTCAGCGTGCATGAGGAATTGGTGGAACTGGTCGCTGCTGGCCTGTCCCCAATAGATGCCTTGAGAACGGCGACTATCAACGCTGCCACCTTCAGCGGCGTCGAAGATGAATTCGGATCGATCGAAGAAGGCAAGGCTGCCGACATGCTCCTTCTTAATGCCGATCCAACGCGCGACATTCGCAGCACTCAGAAAATCGAAGGCTTGTTTTTCAATGGGCAGTACTATGAGCGCTCGGCCCTGGATCGCCTTCTTGAGTATGCCGAGCAACAAGCCGGGAGCTGGCGCACAAATCTGCACATACTTTGGGCTGCCGTGCGGAGTCCCTTGCTACGTGTTCAGCTCGCAGATTAGACATTGACGTGTTGGTGCCGTCCAACACATCGTTAGTCATTACAATTAGGAGTGTTTCTAAACGTGACCCGCACATATAACAAGAAGCGGCAGTGCACCGCTGGTGAGCCGGACGGCGAAACCGTTGCCCGGTTTGGCCGCCGCTGCGTCAGGCGTTAGGTGTCCGTATGGCAGTCGCACTGATTCTTCCAAACCCTGAGTACGAGCAAAGCTACGGCGCATACATCGTCGAACTGGGCGATGAGGAACGCTACCCGTTCCCATTGGATTTCGAGCACAACGACTTCGCGGCGCTCCTGCGTCGTCTTGATGATTTCACTAAGGGGATCAACATTCCTGAGGGATTTGTCCCGAGTTCAACGTTCTGGCTCGTTGAGGGCGGCGAGATCATCGGCGTCTCGAACCTGCGCCACTATCTGAATGAAAGAATCAGGCATTGTGGTGGCCACATAGGATTGGGCATTCGGCCGTCGTATCGAGGCAGGGGTCTAGGCAATGTCCTGATGGCCCTCACAATCCAAGAGGCGCGAAAGCGGGGGATCGGAGAGCTTCATATCCATTGCCACAAAGCCAATGAGGCGTCGACTCGAATGATCATCAGCAATGGTGGAGTGTTGGATTCGGAAGTCGAGGATGGGGAACCAGCAGAAATTTTTCGAAGATATGTGGTTGCGGCCACTTAACGACGCGTTCCAGTGGGGCGGGATCAACAATTTCTGTCATTGAACGGGGGTGAATAGATCCTGGAGTAGAGCGCGCCAAAGTGCTCGCCAGGGCTCTTAAGTGCTATCGGTCGGTGCTCGTATCTTCCGAACGTTAGTGCAAGGTTGGCGGGGTTACCATTCCCGCCGTCAACCGGACGATGGCATCGGCCGGCATCTCCTTGCCGCATGGAACGTTACGACTTCGGTTCTGAAAGTTGGTGCGGTTACGGGGTCCTGTAAGCCAACCTATGTCCCAAGGGGTGTCGATTCGATCGTAGCGGTCTGTAGTGCGAAGAAAGTTTGCCTTCTTTTCCTCGGTGCGGTCATATAGACCAGTCAGCTGTGGCTGTTCAGCTTGAAGCGTTACGCGTTTTTTAGGAGAGCGGAGAAATGTTCACTGGCGGGTGTCATTGTGGGGCCATCAGGTACTCGCTCTCAGCGATGCCATTCGATTCGGACTACTGTCATTGCTCGGACTGTCGTCGAACAATCGGCGCGCCGTTTGGCGTGTGGATGGATTATAAGGTTGAGCAGATTGAATGGACTCGAGGCGAACCGAAAGAGTACAGGTCATCCGAGAAAATCCGACGGGGCTTCTGTTCGGACTGTGGTACCTCTCTCACGTATCGTCATCTGGAATACGCAGACTACCTAACGGTAAGCGTTTCGAGCCTCGACAATCCCAATTTAGTCGTACCGCGATACCACATCTACACAAGTCAAAAAGTGGAATGGCATAGGGTAGATGATTCGCTACCGAAATACGCTGACAGTCGGAGCAGCGGATAACCAGTCCATGTTGGGCACAACGTTCAGTTGGCGCCGTTCAAGGTGCCAAGCTGCAGAATGTGGCTGGCGTAATAGTTGGGAGCTGAAATGATCCGAGGGAGTTGTCATTGTGGTGCCACGGGCTGGCAATTTGAGGGTAAGCCAGATGATGCGACTATTTGCAACTGCACGGTGTGCAGACGGTACGGTGTCTTGTGGGCCTATGATTTCGAAGATGAAGGTATCAGGGTCAGGGGGAGTACGCAGGTTTATATCCGGGGCGATTCGATCGAGTTTCACTTCTGTCTAGTCTGCGGTTGCGTAGTGTGCTGGCGTGCTCAGCGAAAGGATTCGGAAGGGCGTCGCCGCATCGCGGTAAATCTACGTCTCGCGGAGCCACATGATGTGGCCGATATTCCTATAGATCGTTTCGATGGCTTGAGTGCATTTCAAGACCTGCCTCGAGATGGTCGTTGCGTGGCTGACTATTGGTTTTAGGGGGCTTGGTGCGCAACCTGCGTCGTCGGTGGCTTGTCGCGCCACAGTAGCCTCTTTATTCGCACGATATGTTTTCCTGAGTTTTTCACCGTATGCGGTAGCTTGTCTGACGTGGAAGATAGATGCCCGACTGAGTGGAGTTGCAGGTGAAGCGCAGGGCAACTCACCGTGTGTTTGTGCGCCGCGAACAGGTGTGCTATCCACAGGGTTTTCCCACTACCGGAGCGGTAATGCCAATGTTGAAAATCATCAGTTTCGCAGCGCTGTTGTACATGAGCTCAGCCGCTTCTGCTGACTCAGACGCGGTGAGCGAGGCTGCTGAACTGATCAGGGTAATGGGTTTGGAGCAGGGCTTTGAGCCAACCATGTCTCAGATGCTGGAGGTCCAGCTGCAACAATATCCAGCCATGGTGCCGTATAGACATGTTTTGCTTAAGTTCTACGGCGAGCACATGAGTTTCGAGGCACTGAAACCCGATATTCTGAGACTTTATGCCGAAGCCTTTACCGCCGCTGAGCTCAGGGAGATTCGTCACTTCTACCAGACGGAAGTGGGTCGGAAGGTGATTGCCACGATGCCGATGCTCATGGCAAAGAGCGCGGAACTTGGATCAGCCCACCTGCAGGACAACATGGGTGAACTGTACGCAATGATCGATGAGGTCGCTGCGTCGCCGCTGCAGGAACCGCGCCCGGAGAATGATGCAGGGCGCAGGTTCCCTGGTCGTCCGCCATCTGATGAACCGTTCCCCGAAATGGCGGAAACAGACCTGTCAGAGCTTCCCCGAGAGGCGATGAGTCACGCCGAGATTGCGGAAGTGAACAAGCGATGTGAAGGCTACCGCTATGGCATGCACGGGTATCCCGATGACCAGGCGCTCGCCGTCAAATGGTGCACCCAGTCAGCAGAACTGGACAACCCCTATGGGCAATCGATACTAGGCGCCCTGTATTACAACGGGGCTGGCGTGCCGCAGAGTTATCGCGATGCCTTGTACTGGTTTACCCTGGCGGCCAATCGAGGGATGCCCTACGCCTCGTTCGTTCTGTTCCAAATGTACCAGCGTGGTCAAGGGACGGAAATCGACCAAGACACGGCGTTTATGTACCTTTCAAGGTCGGCCGAGCTCGGCGGTGAAGAGGCAAAAAATGTTTTCGCCGAGTTCAAGGCCCAGGTCCAAGTTCCTGATCCCTCGGAGGACGAAATACAGAAGCTTCTGGACACTCAGGGTGTGGCGAAATTTGCCCCCACGTATCCGCTCGCGGCGCAGGCCTTCGGCATTGAAGGCTATGTGATCGTGGCGTACTGTATTGGCGTCGACGGGCGTCCAATGAATATTCGAGTGATTGAGTCTGTCCCCCAAGGGCTTTTCGATGAAGCGTCCATCGCGGCCACGGAAAACTTCCACTATGCGCCGACACTGGAAGATGGTGTAGCGGTTGAAAGGCATGGGGTTCAGAACAAGTTCACATTCAAATTGGACCCCCCCGCTGATTAGGTGCTTTTTTGGGTGGTGCCACTGCGGCATAAGGCAATACCTTCGTGATCAATCACCTCGGTCGCCGCACCGAGGAAAAATTGCAGAAACACTTCGATGAGGCATAAGCCATGAGGGCAAGTTGCTTGTGTGGTGGTATCAGGTTCGAGATTGAGGGTGATTTCGTGTACGCCGGCTACTGCCACTGCAGTGAATGCCAGAAGTTTTCCGGCTCGGCCAACTCGGTATTCGGCGGCTTGAAAAAAGAGCAGCTAACCGTTGTGCAGGGTAGGGAGTTGATGAGTTACTACGTCAAGTATCCCGGTTCCCACGTCGCCTTCTGCAGCCGTTGCGGTTCCTGCCTGTTGAACGAAAAAGTCGACTGGGATACCACCAATATTCGTCTGGGCCTGCTGGATGACCTGCCGACGAAGGAGCCGGATTTTCATGTGTATGTCGCATCCAAGGCCCCCTGGCATCATTGGCAGGATAATTTGCCGAAGTACGATGAGCTGCCTGAGTAACATTCGGTCTCCACGATGGCGGAGGCGGGATAGTGTGCTGCGTTCGTCTCTGGAGGGGCGCGAATCTGGGTTTCCGTAGCATGACGGATGGATGGGAGAGTTGAAATGAAAGGGACGAGGCTTGGATTCGGGCTGCTTCTGTGTATGGCAGTCACTGTGGGTTTCCGCGGCGCGCCCGTTTGGGCAGCAGCCGAGAAGCCCAACATTCTTCTCATCATGGTGGACAATCTTGGCTACGGTGAGCTGGGTGTCTATGGTGGTGGAGCGCTTCGAGGCGCGCCCACGCCGCACATCGACCACCTCGCGGCGGAGGGAATGCGCCTGACAAACTTCAATGTGGAGCCGCAGTGCACGCCCAGCCGCTCCGCGCTGATGACTGGTCGTCATCCGATTCGCTCTGGCACCACGAAAGTGGTCTGGGGCATGCTGTACGGTCTGACGCAATGGGAAAAAACCCTGGCTGAGCTGCTCTCGGAGCAGGGGTACGCCACGGGCATGTTTGGCAAGTGGCACCTCGGGGATACTGTGGGGCGCTTTCCTACTGACCAGGGCTTCGACGAGTGGTACGGGATTGCCAACACCACGGACGAGGCGCAGTACAGCACGCAATTCCAGTACGACGCAGAGGTTGGTCTCAAGCCCTTTATCCAGCAGGCCAGGCGCGGTGAGGTCCCTGAAAATGTCATGCCCTACAATCTGTCAGTCCGTCGCGAGATCGATACCGAGCTGACACGGCGGGCGATCGATTTCATGCAACGAAAGCGCACGTCGGAACAGCCGTTCTTTGCGTTTGTACCACTCACCCAGGTGCACCTGCCGACCCTTCCACATCCGGATTTTGCGGGTGTTACCGGCTATGGTGACTTTGCGGACAGTGTCGTGGAGATGGATCATCATGTCGGGGACCTGCTGGATACGGTGGAAAAGCTGGGTATCCGTGACAACACCATCGTGATATTTGCCAGCGACAACGGACCCGAGGAAGTGCCGGCTTACCACGGCACGTCGGGCTACTGGCGAGGCCACTATTTCACCGCCCTGGAGGGTTCATTGCGGGCCCCTTTTATTATTCGCTGGCCTGCACGGGTTCCCGTCGGAAAGGTGAGCAACGATATCGTGCATATCACTGACCTTCTTCCTACCTTTGCGCGCGCGGCCGGTTACAGCGTTCCTGATGACAGATTGATAGATGGTGTGGACCAGTCAGAACTGTTTTTCACCCCCGAGGGTCGGAGTGTGCGTGAAGGTTTCCCTGTGTACAACGGTGACGAGTTGTATGCGTACAAATGGCGCGACTGGAAAGTGCACTTTGTGGAGCTGAACAGCATGTTCGGGGCGCCGCAAAAATTGAACATTCCACACATATATAATGTGATCAGGGACCCGAAGGAAGATTTCAATATTGCACCTGACGCCACCTGGGTGCTACCTGTTGTAATGTCGCAAGTTATAGACTTCCAGCAAACGCTGGCGAAGGAGCCCCCCATCATGCTGGGTACACCGGATCCCTATCGACCAGCGCGCGACCCGGGCTAGACCCGATGATCGTCAGCTCAGGCAGCCTGCATGGCGAGAAACGCCAAGGGAGATGATGTGGTGCCACCAGCGCCCCCTCTGGCTGTGGTGCGGGGGTCGTATCGCCATGTCGATGCGGTTTTCGATGCCGTGCGGGCGGCCACTTCAGAGATGCACCGCCTGGGTATAGCGCAATGGGACGACGAATACCCGAGCAGGGAAGTCCTCTCTGCCGCGGTGGAGAACGGGTCTCTGTTCCTGTGTATGCAGGGGGGTAAAGTCGTCGTGGGGGCTGGCCTGGATGCTGTGCAGCCGCCGGAGTATGCGTCGTGCAATTGGCGTCATGGCGTGTCCGCCCTGGTGGTGCACCATCTGGTTGTGCATCCCGACTATTGGCGAATGGGTTATGCAGGGCGTTTTATGGAGTTTGCCGAGCGCTACGCCAGCTCCCTTAAGCACGATGCTATGCGTCTGGATGCCTACTCAGCCAATGCGGCTGCACTCTCACTGTATCGCTCGCGCGGCTATCGGGAGGCGGGTGAAGTGGTGTTCCCGCGGAGAACTCGTCCTTTTATCTGTTTCGAAAAAAAGCTGGTTCACAGCGAGCGCGAGGGATAGTCATGCAGATCAGGGAGGACGACCTCACCGCCAGTGAAGTAATCGAACTGCTGCAGGAGCATCTGCGCAACATGCACGAATGGTCCCCGCCAGAGAGCGTGCACGCGCTGGATCTGGAGCGGCTGAAGCAGCCAGGGATCACGTTCTGGACGGCCTGGGAGAACGGGCTCTTGATGGGTTGTGGGGCGTTGAAGGAAATCGATCTCACGCACGGAGAGATCAAATCGATGCGAACGCCCTCGGCCAGGCGCAGGCGTGGTGCCGGGCGGGTGTTGTTGCAGCACATCATCGCCGTTGCGCGACACAGAGGCTATCGGTTGCTGAGTCTGGAGACCGGCAGCCAGCCCGGCTTCGCGCCCGCGAGAAAGCTGTATGAGAGTCATGGGTTCATCTACAGTGGCCCCTTTGCGGGATACGAGGATGACCCCCACAGCCAGTTCATGCAGCTCAGTCTTTGAGAGCGGCTCGGTAAAGAGCCTGTCTGGCGCTATCATGCACGCAAGTCTTCCAGGGTCCGGCCCACGCGTTTCGCGTCCTGCTCATGGGCCTCGTCGCGCCAGGTTTCCGCCAACGCAGCGGCGTACCACGCCTGCATGCCGGGCAGGGCCAATACGCGTTTGACGTAGTCGTTGCAGGCCGTGGACAGCGACAATCGGTATGTTTGCAGTCGGAAAACCACGGGCGCGTAGAACGCATCGACTGCAGAAAAAGCGGATCCGGCGAGAAACGGGCCGCCGAAGCGCTCAAGCCCCTCCATCCACAGCGAGTCAATGCGCTCAAGGTCGCGTTGCAGGAGGGCGGGTACGTCATGTAATTGAACGCGGATGCCACAGTTCATGCTGCACACATCGCGCAGAGCCTGGAATCCTGAATGCATTTCCGCGGCAGCGCAGCGTGCCCAGGCGCGGGCAATCCCATCGGCGGGCCAGACGGCAGGCACCTGTTCCGCGAGATACTCGGTGATCGCCAGCGAGTCCCATACGACGGTGTCGCCGTCATGCAGGCAGGGCACCTTGGCGGTGGGGGAAAAACTGGCAAATGCGTTGCCCGCATCGCCGCTGCCAAACGGCACCAGGTGTTCCTGGAAAGGGATGTCCAGTACGCGCAAAAGCAGCCACGGCCGCAGCGACCAGGAGGAGTAGTTCTTGTTGGCGATATACAGTTGCAGCATGGGCGCCTCCGCTGGTTGTGGGCATGCTGGTGCAGCCTGAGGCCTGGCCGGCAAGTGTGCAAGATGTGACCCGGCAGAAAGGAGCCAGGCGCACAGATAAAGATTTATACCGGCCGCAACTGAGCCTAGAATGGCGGGAGCGATCGCGAGGAACCTATCCATGACCGGCACAGCCGCCCGCCAGAAACTCAGCCGTGAACAGTTGCAAGCGCACTGGATGCCCTACACAGGGAATCGCCAGTTCAAGCGCGACCCGCGCATGATCGTGGCGGCGGAAGGCGTCCACTTTATCGATGACACCGGTCGGCGGGTACTTGATGGGCTGTCCGGTTTATGGTGCTGCGGAGCAGGGCATAACCGTCCGGAGATCGCTGAGGCCGTGCAGCGCCAGCTGCTCACTCTGGACTACGCACCTGCCTTTCAGTACGGGCACCCCGGGGCCTTCGAATTGGCCAACCGCGTTAAAGCCCTCACGCCCCCGGGGCTGGACTATGTGTTTTTCACCAACTCCGGCTCGGAAGCCGCCGACACGGCGCTGAAAATGGCCCGCGCCTACTGGCGGCTGAAGGGGCAGCCCGCGAAGACCCGGCTGATCGGGCGCGCCAAGGGTTACCACGGCGTCAACTTTGGCGGCATCTCGGTGGGAGGCATCGGGCCCAACCGCAAACTGTTTGGCCCTGCTGTGGAGGCGGACCACCTGGCACATACCCTGTCGCCGGATACCCTGTTCAGCCGCGGTATGCCGGCGCAGGGCGCCGCGCGTGCGGACGAACTGCTGGAGCTGATCGCTCTGCACGACGCCAGTAATATCGCCGCGGTCATCGTGGAACCCATGGCGGGTTCTGCGGGTGTGATTCCACCCCCCGTGGGCTATCTGCAACGCCTGCGCGAGCTGTGCACGGCGCATGATATTCTGCTGATATTCGATGAGGTGATTACCGGCTTCGGCCGCTGTGGTGCAATGACCGGTGCCGACGCCTTTGGTGTTATCCCCGACATCATGAACGTGGCCAAGCAGCTTACGAACGGCGCCATACCCATGGGCGCGGTGGTTGCCAAAGCCGAAATCTACGACACCTTCATGGCACAGGGCGGGCCCGACTACATGCTCGAGTTCCCCCACGGATACACCTATTCCGGCCACCCGGTGGCCTGCGCCGCGGCTCTCGCGGCGCTGGACATTCTGGAGCAGGAGCAACTGCCGCAGCGGGTCGCGCGCCTGGCGCCGTACTTCGAGGCTGCCCTGCACCAGTTGCGGGGTGCACCCCATGTGGTGGATATACGCAACTACGGTTTTGCGGGGGCGCTGCAGCTGGCGCACTATCCCGGCGAACCCGCGCGACGTCCCTTTGAAGTGGCCATGCGTATGTGGGAGAAGGGCTTTTATGTGCGCTATGGGGCTGACACTGTGCAATTGGGTCTGCCCTTCGTGATTGAAGAGGCCCAGATCGACAGTTTGCTGGCAGCCCTCGGCGACGCCCTGCGCGAACTGGCTTAGCGGGAGTACGCCCCCGAGAAAGACTGTTGCCTACCGTGCCCGACCTTAACCTGTTGCAACTGACCCTGACCGCAGCGGCCGTGAGCCTGCCAACCTTCGGCTGGGTGATGCTGGGGCTGGCGCTGCGGGTACTGGGCTGGTTGCAACCCCGGCACGTGCAGGCCATCTCGAAATTTGCTTTCAACGCCGCCCTCCCTGTGCTCCTGTTTATCAGCGCGGCGGGGGTGGATTTCGCGGCGCTGGGTGGCGCGACATACCTCCTGGCCGGTGTGCTGGCAACACTGCTGACGCTGTGCCTCAGCTGGCTCTATGCGCGCTGGCGGGGTTTTGCGCGGCCTGTCTTGGGTGTGTTTGTGCAGGCCGGCTTTCGCTCCAACCTGGCGATACTCGGCTTCGCCCTCTGTCATGCAGCCTACGGTGAGCAGGGCTTGAGTCTTGCCGCCTTGCCGGTCGCCGTGATGACAGCGCTCTACAACGCGCTGGCCGTCTGGGTGCTGCAGGTGACGCACGGCGGTAGCCGCTCGTTTCTGGGCCTGCTGTACGGGCTGGTTCGCAACCCGCTGCTGCTGGGTATTGGCGCAGGCATGTTATATGCCGTATCCGGCATACCACTGCCGGGCTTTACGCCCGTTGTCAGTCAGCTGTTGTCGCAGGGTTTCCTGCCGCTGGTGCTGGTGAGCATCGGCGCTGCCATGCGCCTCTCGCTACTGCGCAGTGCCGGTTCAGTCACCTGGGAAGCGGCGGGCTGGCGGCTGCTTGTAGGGCCCACACTTGGCGTGCTGTTGGCGCTGCTGCTGGGTGTGGCGCCCATGCAGTTGGGCGTGCTGTTTCTGCTGCTGAGTTCGCCGGTGGCCGCGGCGAGTTTTGTGATGGTGGTCGCGGCGCGGGGCGATGGCACTCTGGCATCCAATATGATTGTGCTCACAACGCTGCTGTCCATTCTCACCGTAACCGCCGGTTTTGCCCTGTTGGTGGTGCTCGGCCTGGCAGCGGTTCCGCTCTGACCTGCGCCACGGGTGCGGGTATAATCCGGTTTTTTGCCTGGGGGAGAAACCGTGACAACTGCGACAAGGCCACTGGAAGGGCTGCGGGTAATAGAACTGGGCCAGCTGCTGGCGGGGCCCTTTGCCTGCACAATACTCGGGTATTTCGGTGCCGAAGTGATCAAGGTGGAGGCGCCCGGTGGCGACCCCATCCGCGGCTGGCGGGTGGTGCAGGACGGCACCTCACTCTGGTATCGCAGCCTGGGCCGCAACAAGAAAAGCGTCACACTCGACCTGAAGAGTGAGCGCGGCCGGGAGCTGGTCCTGCAGCTGCTGGATAGCGCCGATGTGCTGGTGGAGAACTTCCGCCCGGGGGCGATGGAGGAGTGGGGTCTTGGCCCCGAGGTGGTCAAGGCGCGTAACCCAGGGCTGGTGTACGCCAGGATTTCAGGCTACGGCCAGACCGGGCCCTACGCCAGCAAACCCGGATACGCATCGGTGACTGAGGGCTTTGGCGGTTTTCGCTATATCAATGGCGAGCCAGGCAAGGCGCCAGTGCGACCCAACATCAGCCTGGGTGACACCGTCGCGGCACTGCATGCAGCACTGGGCATCACCCTGGCGTTGCTGCAACGGGTAAAACCGGGCGGCGAGGGGCAGGTGGTGGACGTAGCGCTGTACGAGTCTATTTTCAACCTGCTGGAGGGCATGGTGCCCGAGTACGACGGCGCCGGCGTGGTGCGCGAGCCCTCGGGCACCACGGTGACGGGTATCGTACCCACGAACACCTACCGCTGTGACGACGGCAAGCACGTGGTTATCGGCGGCAACGGCGACTCCATCTTCAAGCGCCTGATGACGGTAGCGGGGCGCTCCGATATGGCGGCGGACCCGGCGCTCGCGGACAATGCCGGCCGGGTGCGTCACGAGGCCGAGATCGACAAGGCGCTGGGGCTCTGGTGTGGCCAGCATTCCTCGACCCATGTGATCAATGTGCTGGAGGAGGCCCGCGTGCCGGTGGGCCCGATCTACTCCGTTGCCGACATGCTCAACGATCCCCAGTACCAGGCCCGCGGGCTGTTTGAGCAGGTAGAGATTGACGGCAAACCGCTGAAAATTCCCGCCATCATGCCGCGCCTCGCCGGGACGCCCGGACGCACGGAATGGCCCGGCGGCGATCTTGGCAGCCACAACCGGGATGTCCTGCAGGGGTTGCTGGGCCTGGACGACGACGAGCTGGCGCAGCTTGCCGCGGATGGGGTGATTGCCCCGGGCTGACCAGTGCGGCCTAGCCGGTCTTGTCCAGGGCTGCGTGCGTCGGGTTGCTGAACACCAGGCTGCCGTCATCCAGCGGTGCGTTCAGCAGGGTTTTGCGGTCCCTGCGGTAGTCCTGGGAATTGCGCCAGGGGTCGCGGTCCCCCTGTTTCGGAAGCAGGTGCAGCGCGCGCTGTATGTAGCCAGCACTGAAATCATCTAACCAGGGGCGCGCCGGCATGTCCTTGTCGGCGGGTCGCAATGTGGGCGTGACCTGCGCGACACCGCGGCGGTCCATGTGGTTCAGCAGGCGGCCGACAAAGCGGGCGGTGAGGTCGGCGCGCAAGGTCCACGAGGCGTTGATGTAGCCGTAGGTGTGGGCCATGTTAGGCACCCCGGAAAACAGCATGCCGCGCCAGGTCCAGCACGCCCCGAAATCGACTGCTTTGCCATCCACCTCGAAGGTGATGCCACCCATCACCAACAGCTGCAGGCCCGTGGCGGTCACGATGATATCAGCCTCCAGCGTTTCACCGGACTGCAGGCGGATACCGGTTTCCGTAAAGCGGTCGATGTGGTCGGTCACGATGTCCGCCCGGCCGCTGCGCAGGGCGGCATACAGGTCGCCATCGGGCACCAGGCAGAGGCGCTGGTCCCAGGGGTTGTAGGCGGGGGTAAAGTGTTTCTCGATGTCGAAGTCCGGCCCGAGGGACTTGCGCAGCATTTTCAGTAGCTGTGCCTTTACCTGCTCCGGCTGGGTGCGGCTCTTCCTGTACACCCACTGCTGCAGCATGGTGTTTTTCCAGCGTGTGATGGCATAGGCCCAGCGCTCGGGCAGGCAGCGCCGCAGCAGGTTGGCCAGCTTGTCGCGATTGGGGCGCGATATGACGTAGGTGGGCGAACGCTGCAACATGGTGACGTGGGCCGCGTCCCGGGCCAGTGCCGGCACCAGCGTCATGGCGGTCGCGCCAGAGCCGATGATCACCACGCGCTTGTTCCGGTAGTCGAGGTCCTGTGGCCAATGCTGGGGGTGCACCAGGGTGCCGCGGAAGCGGTCCTGTTCGGGGAACGCCGGCGCGTGTCCCTGGGCGTAGTTGAAGTAGCCCGAGCAGAGCAGCAGGAACTGGCAGCTGAAGCACTCTTCGCGGACCGCGCCCTGTTCATCCGTGACAGCGACGTCCAGCGTCCAGCGGGCTGTTTCAGTGCTGAAGCGCGCCCGCAATACCGTGTGTTGAAAGTGGATGTGTTCGCGCACGGCGTACTCATCCGCCGCGCTGTTGATGTACTCGAGGATCGATGCGCCATCGGCAATGGCGCGTTCGTGTACCCAGGGTTTGAAATCGTAGCCCAGCGTATGCATGTCGCTGTCGGAACGAATCCCGGGATAGCGAAACAGATCCCAGGTGCCACCCACCCGCGGCCGGCTCTCCAGCAGGATGACGCGCCGGCCGGGACACAGGGTTTGCAGGTGTACTGCGGCGCCGATGCCGGACAGCCCGGCGCCGACGATGATCACATCGGCGCTGTGCCCGCTGTTCGATGCTCGCATCGGCGCTCAGCCCCGGCCGAGTATCGAGCGCGCCACCAGTTCCCGCATGATTTCCGATGAGCCGCCGTAGATGCGCTGGATGCGCGCGTCCGTGTAGAAGCGGGAAATAGGGTATTCCACCGTATATCCGTAGCCGCCGAACAGCTGCAGGCACTCGTCGATGGTGTCGCACTGCATTTCGCAGGAGGCGAGCTTCAGCATGGCCGCCTTGTCGGCGGTCAGCTCACCGCGGCTGTATTCGTCGGCACACTGCTCGTACAACGCGCGGTTGAGGGCGATCTGCGTGCGCACGTCTGCCAGTTTGAAACGGGTATTCTGAAAGCTGCCAATGGCCTGGCCGAAGGCCTTGCGCTCCAGCACATAGTCCACGGTCAACGCGAGTGCGCCCTCGGCGGCGGCCACGGCCTGCGCCGCAATCCCCAGGCGCTCCCGGGGCAGCTCCTCCATCATGATCACGAAACCCTTGTTTTCCTCGCCGAGCAGTGCGTTGGCGGGCAGGCGCATGTCCTGGAAGAAGAGCAGGGCGGTGTCGGATGCGTGCTGGCCGATTTTCTCGATCTTCTTGCCGCGCTCAAAGCCGGGCAGGGTGGTGTCGACAAGGAACAGGGAGGTGCCCTTGGCTCCCTTGCCGGGGTCGGTAATGGCGGCGACGATAACCAGGTCAGCGTGCATGCCGTTGGTGATGAAGATCTTGGAACCATTCAGGATCCACCCGTCGCCGTCACGCACGGCATTGGTGCGTATGCCCTGCACATCGGAGCCGGCGCCCGGCTCGGTCATGGCCAGCGCGCCCACGGCGTCACCGCTGACCATTTTCGGCAACCAGTGCTGCTTCTGTGCTTCGGTCCCGTGGCGGGCCAGGTAGGGGGCGACGATATTCGAGTGGATGCCGAAGCCGGAGGCGAAGCCACCGAAGCCCATCCGCGACAGCTCTTCAATCAGCATCAGGGTGACGTGGGGCGTGGTGCCGGCGCCGCCATAGGCTTCGTCCATGTCAGCGCAGAGCAGGCCGGCTGCACCCAGTGTGCGCCACAGTTCGCGCGGCACCATGTGATCCTGCTCCCACTGTTCATAGTAGGGAGCGATTTCCTGTTCAAAGGCACGTCGGGCCATATCGCGAAACAGGGTCAGTTCGTCACTTTGCATGATCGGTTCTCCAAATCGAGGGTGGCGCAATGATAACCTCATGGGGTAGTGGCCGACCACTCATCGGGTGCTACACTACGTCGCAACCATAATCAGCAATGGAGAGTACCGATGCGCGAATACCTGCAGTTCTACATCAATGGTGAGTGGGTCGACCCCGTCACCCCCAAGGCGCACGATGTCATCAACCCCGCCGATGAGTCGGTCTGTGCGCACATTTCCCTGGGTAGTGAAGCCGATGTGGATCGCGCTGTGGCAGCCGCTCGCAAGGCGTTCGATACCTGGGGTTACAGCAGCCGCGAAGAGAGGATTGCGGTGCTCGAGTCCTGCGTTGCCACCTATGAGAAGTACTATAACGACATGGCCGATGCCATCCGTGAGGAAATGGGGGCGCCCAAGAGCCTGGCCGTCTCCGCGCAGGCGCATGCCGGCCTGGGGCACCTGCAGGAGGCCCTGCGGGTGCTGCGGGAGTTCGAATTCGAGGAAGATCTCGGTGAACACCGCCTGTTCAAGGAACCGATCGGCGTCTGTGGCCTGATCACGCCGTGGAACTGGCCGGTCAACCAGATTGGCTGCAAGGTGGCGCCAGCGCTCGCCGTGGGCTGCACCATGGTCCTCAAGCCGTCCGAGGTGGCACCGCTGTCCGGCTACCTGTTCGCGAAGATCATGCACGAGGCGGGCGTGCCGGCTGGTGTGTTCAACCTGGTCAATGGCGACGGACCAACGGTCGGCGCCGCGCTGTCCCGTCACCCGGATGTGGACATGATGTCCTTCACCGGTTCCACCCGGGCGGGCTCTCAGGTGGCGCAGAATGCCGCGCCGACAGTGAAGCGGGTCACCCAGGAACTGGGTGGCAAGTCGCCCAACATCATTCTTGACGATGCGGACCTGGAAGCCGCGGTCACCCGTGGCGTATTGCACATGTACACCAACACAGGGCAGTCCTGCAATGCGCCATCGCGCATGCTGGTGCCGCGTGCGCGTCTGGCTGAGGCCGAAGCGATCGCCGCTGCGGTCAGCGCCAAGGTGGTTGTAGGTGATCCGGCCGATGAGGCGACCACCATGGGCCCCGTGGTGTCTGAACTGCAATTCAACAAGATCCAGGGCCTCATTGAAAAGGGCATTGCCGAGGGCGCCAAGCTCGTGTGCGGTGGTCCCGGGCGCCCCGAGGGTATCGACAAGGGCTACTTCGTCCGCCCCACGGTCTTCTCCGAGGCCAATAATGAGATGACCATCGCTCGCGAAGAAATCTTCGGCCCGGTACTGGTCATGATTCCCTATGACACCGAAGAAGAAGCCATTGCCATCGCCAACGACACCCCCTACGGTCTCGCAGGCTACGTGCAGAGCGGTGACATCGCCCACGCGCGACGGGTCGCCTCGCGCATCCGTGCTGGCAACGTGCACATCAACGGTGCCACGGGTGGTTACAACGTACCGTTCGGCGGCTACAAGCAGTCTGGCAACGGTCGCGAGTGGGGCGCCCACGGCTTTACCGATTTCCTTGAAATCAAGGCGGTAGAGGGCTTCGGCGGCTGAGATGTCGGCGTTCATTCTGGCCATAGACCAGGGGACAACCGGCACCACGGTAGCGCTGATGGACGCTTCGGGGCGCCTGCGCACCAGCGTCAACATCGAGTTCCCCCAGCACTACCCGAAACCGGGCTGGGTGGAACACGATGCCGCGGACATCTGGTCCTCGGTGCAGCGCGGCATTCGCAGTGTGCTGCGCAAGCGCGTCTGCAAGCCGTCGGACATCGTCGGCATTGGCATCACCAATCAGCGTGAAACCGCGTTGCTGTGGGACCGCAGCAACGGCGACGCGCTGAACCGGGCCATTGTCTGGCAGTGTCGTCGCACGACCGACTTTTGCGAAACCCTCAAGGCCGCTGGCCACGAGGCGCAGGTCAGGCGCAAGTCGGGCCTGGTGCTGGACCCGTACTTTTCCGCCAGCAAGTTTCGCTGGTTACTGCGAAACACACCCGGCGCGGGGCGCAAGCTGCGCGCGGGTCGGGTGGCTGCAGGTACGGTCGACAGCTATCTGGTCTGGCAACTCAGCGGCGGATCCGTGCACGCAACGGATGTGTCGAATGCGTCGCGCACGTCTTTGATGAACCTCCAGCGCCTGACCTGGGACAAGGAACTCATGGCCTTGTTCGAGGTGCCGGAAGGCGTGTTGCCGGACATCGTGCCGTCCAGCGCTATCGTTGCGCACACCCGTGGCGTACCTGGCCTGCCGGACGGCATTCCCATCGCCGGCATCGCCGGGGACCAGCAGGCCGCCCTGTTTGGTCAGGCCTGTTTCAGTGCGGGGGATGCAAAGTGCACCTTTGGCACGGGCTCCTTTATCCTGATGAATACCGGCGCCGAGCTGTTGCAGTCCCGCTCCGGGTTGCTGACCACCGCAGCCTGGCAGTTGGGCAACGCGGACCCGGTCTATGCACTGGAGGGCGGTGCTTTCGTGTGTGGGGCCGCCGTGCAATGGCTGCGCGACGGGCTTGGTCTTATTCGACGCTCATCCGAGGTGGAAGCACTGGCCGCCTCGGTTCCCGACAGTGGTGGCGTGGAGTTCGTGCCCGCCCTGACCGGCCTCGGTGCGCCACACTGGGCGCCTGACGCACGCGGCGTGCTGACTGGCCTGACCCGTGGAACAGGTCGCGGGCACATCGCCCGGGCGACGCTGGACGCCATGGCGCTGCAAAATGCCGATATCCTGCTCGCCATGGAGCGCGACCTCGGCAAGCGCATGCGCCCCCTGCGCGTGGATGGCGGTGCCGCGGCCAACAACCTGCTGATGCAAATCCAGGCTGACGTGCTGGGCCGCAAGCTGATCCGTCCCGAGGTCATTGAGACCACCGTGGCCGGTGCCTGCTATCTCGCCGGGCTGGGCGTGGGTCTGTGGTCCGGCACGGCAGATTTGCGCAAGATCTGGTCGGTAGAGCGGGATTTCACAGTGCGTCTTTCTGCATCGGCGCGCCGTCGACGGCATGCCTCCTGGCAGGCGGCGTTGGCCCGGGCGCTGCTGTGAGGAGGTCACGTGGCTGATATCCTCACCTTTCGCAGGCCCTCGCTGAAAGAGAAGCACAAGGGCAACACGCTGTGTCGCCACGGTCACCACAAGTGGCTGGTCGACAAGGCCAAACAGTTCGACGTCAAGCAAGGTCGCCTGGTCACCGTGTATTGCTGTGCACGCTGCGGTGAGCGTAAAGTGAAGGCCTTGTAGGCACCGGCGAGTGTTGAGGCAGGGCATATGCCTGCCCGTCAGCCGGTTCTCACTCACTGTCAGGTATTCGGGTGACCACCATGACGCAGATGATCTATCCCACCACCAATTTGAAGGCCACCGAACAGTTGGTCATTGAGCGCGGGGAGGGCGTATACGTCTACGATAACCACGGTCAGCAATATCTCGAGGGTATGAGCGGGCTCTGGTGCACCGCCCTGGGATACGGCAATGAGGAGGTGGTCGAGGCTGCGGCCCGGCAGATGCGCACGCTGTCCTACTCGCATCTGTTCGGCGGCAAGACGCATCCGGCCGCCATGCAACTGGCGGATACGCTCGCGGCCATGGTACCGGTAAGCAACGCGCGCGTATTCCTTGGCAACTCAGGCTCCGACGCCAATGACACCCTGGTCAAACTGTTGCGCTACCACTTCAACGCCATTGGCCAGCCGGAAAAATACAAGATCATTGCCCGTGAACGGGCCTACCACGGTGTGACGGTGGCAGCGGCCTCGCTGACCGGGCTCTTGCCCAATCACACGCATTTCAGCCTGCCGTTCGATGCGCTGGGGGTACTGCGCACGGGTGCGCCGCATTTCTATCGCGACGGTTTGTCCGGTGAAAGTGAGTCGCAGTTTGCCAGCCGCCGGGCCGAGGAACTGGAAGCCCTGATCCTGGCTGAAGGGCCGGAGACGATTGCGGCGTTCATTGCCGAGCCGGTCAATGGCGCTGGCGGCGTTATCGTCCCGCCCGCCGGCTATTTCGAGAAGGTGCAGGCTGTGTTGCGCAAGTACGACATCCTGTTCTGGGATGACGAGGTGATTTGCGGCTTTGGTCGCACCGGTGAAGACTTCGGCGCAACCACTTACGGCATCCAACCGCAACTGATGTCGCTGGCCAAGGCCCTGTCGTCCGCGTACCTGCCGGTGAGCGCGGCGGTTGTCAGCGGCGACATCTACGAGTCGCTGGTGGAGCCGAGTGCGGCGGTCGGCGTGTTTGGTCACGGGTATACCTATGGGGGGCATCCGGTAGCCTGCGCTGTGGCGTCCAAGGTGCTGGAAATCTACGAGCGCGATCAGCTGTTTGCCAGGGCGGCTGACACCGGGCGGTACCTGCAGCAAGAGCTGCAACGGTTTGCCGAGCATCCGCTGGTGGGTGAGGTGCGCGGTGTGGGCATGATCGCGGCACTGGAACTGGTCGCGAACAGAACTACGCGCGAGGCCTTCAGCGGCAATGCGATGGGCGGCTACTGCGCTCTGCGGGCTCAGGCGCACGGCCTTATTGTGCGTGCCATGGGCGGCAACAGTATAGCCCTGTGCCCACCGCTGGTGATCACGCGGTCGCAAGTGGATGAACTGGTCAGCAAGCTCGGTAGGGCACTGGATGACACACTGCAGTTCGCCCAAGCCGAGGGGTTACTGCGCGGCGAATGACCATCGAAGCGCCATAACCTCAGGCTATTGGCCGGATGACTCCAAGTGTCTGTGCGTCTCCTGTTCAGTCTCTATAATCGGGCATAAAACAGCGAGACGATAAGGACGCACAACATGTTAACAATAACACTCAAGCGCACGGCTGGGCGCCTTCTTGCCCTGCTACTGCTCGGATTTCCCGCAGTCGCCTCCGCCAAGGCTCCCAACATCCTGGTGATCTGGGGCGACGACATCGGCATGACCAATCTCAGTGCCTACAGTGACGGGCTTATGGGCTATCGCACGCCGAATATCGACCGCATTGCGAGCGAAGGTATCCGTTTCACCGATTATTACGGTGAGCAGAGCTGTACCGCGGGTCGCTCGGCCTTCATCACCGGCCAGAGCCCGATCAGAACCGGCCTGACCAAGGTGGGGATGCCCGGTGCCGATATCGGCCTGCAGCCGGAGGACGTGACACTGGCGGCGCTGCTCAAGGATCGCGGTTACGCCACCGGCCAGTTCGGCAAAAATCACCTGGGTGACAAGGATAAGTTTCTCCCCACCAACCATGGTTTTGACGAGTTTATGGGGAACCTGTATCACCTGAATGCTGAAGAAGAGCCCGAGCATCCCGATTACCCGCAAGATGCGGAGTTTCGCAAGCGCTTTACCCCGCGGGGTGTGATCCACAGCCACGCCGACGGGCGCATTGAAGACAGCGGCCCGTTGACGCGCAAGCGCATGGAGACTGTGGATGAAGAGTTCCTGGCGGCGGCAACGGATTTCATCGGTCGTTCCGCGCGTCAGGACAAACCGTTTTTTGTCTGGTTCAACACGACGCGCATGCACTTCTACACCCACATCGCAGATGCCGAGCGTGGCCTGTCAGGTCAGGGGTTCTATAACGATGCCATGGTGGCGCACGATGCCCTGGTCGGCCGTCTGCTCAACCAGCTGGATGAACTCGGTTTGAGTGATGACACCATTGTTGTGTATTCGACCGACAATGGCCCGCATTACAACACCTGGCCGGATGGCGCTATCACACCTTTCCGCGGTGAGAAAAATACCAACTGGGAGGGCGGCTACCGTGTGCCTGCCATGGTGCGCTGGCCGGGTCGCATTCCGGCGGGCAGGGTATCCAATGAGATCATGTCCCACATGGACTGGGTGCCCACCCTGGCCGCCGCAGCGGGCGCGCCAAATGTCATTGAGGATCTGAAACGCGGGACCACCGTCAACGGGCGCAAGTACCGCGTGCATCTCGATGGTTACAATTTTTTGCCCTACCTGACGGGCGAGGTGGAGGCCGGTCCCCGCGAGAATTTCCTCTACTGGAGCGATGACGGCCAGCTCACCGGGATGCGTATTGGCGACTGGAAGGTGGTGTTCGCCGAACAGCGCGCAGCCCGCTTCGATGTCTGGCGCGATCCCTTCGTGCCACTGCGCATTCCCAAGCTGTTCAACCTGCGCCGTGATCCCTTCGAGCGTGCGGACACGGATTCCAACGCCTACAACGAGTGGTGGGGGCGCATCGCCGGGCCCTTTATATCACTGTCCAGAATGCAGCTGACCGAGTTCCTGGCCACGCTGGAGGAGTTCCCGCCACGCCAGCGCCCTGCGTCGTTCACGGTCGACCAGGTGCTCGAGGCAGCATTCCAGGACCGCTAGGCTAATCGTGCCCCGGGCGAATCGCGCCCCGGGCTAATCGCGCCCCGGGCTCATCCGTCCGGGGCGTCTGCTAGGCGCCGGTTATGCGCCTGATAACAATTAGTCATTTCCGCCTTACCGGATCGCCCGGTATGGTTCCCGCAAATTCCTAAAATAACGGAGACACGCATGTTTGCCCGATTCGACAAGACGATGAAAATCCTGCCTCTGGCGGTTGCCTGTGCCTGTGCGGCCAATGCGGCATCGGCGCAGATGCTGGAAGAGGTTGTGGTGACCGCTCAGAAGCGCAGCCAGAGCCTGCAGGATGTGCCGATATCCATCAACGCGGTATCCGGTGAAAAACTCAAGGAGGCGGGGATCACCCGCATCTCCGATCTGCAGGTGTACGTGCCGAACCTCACCATGAGCGAGGCGGCGATCGGTTCCAACATCTACATCCGCGGCGTCGGTTCGCAGGTGAACCAGGGCTTCGAACAGTCGGTGGGAACCTATGTCGACGGCATTTACTTCGGCCGTCCGCGCCAGTTGCGTGCGCCCTTCTTTGACCTCGAGCGGATTGAGGTACTGCGCGGCCCGCAGAGTATCCTGTTCGGCAAGAACTCAATCGCCGGCGCTCTCAACCTCGTCTCGGCGAAGCCCACCGATGAGTTCGAGGGCAGTGTTTCCGCGCTGCTGGAGCCGGACCACGGTGAGCTGGAGACCAGCCTGGTGCTTTCCGGGCCGCTCAGCGACACCCTGTCGGGTCGCCTCGCCCTGCGTTACCGTGAAATGGACGGCTTCATCGACAACGTCGCGAAAGATATCGATGAGATGGAGACCGAGGAAACCGTTGTGCGCGGCGCGCTGCGCTGGGATGCCTCCGACAACCTGCAGGTCGACCTGAAACTGGAGACCGGGGAATTCAACTCCGTGGGCCGCAACTCCATCATCATCGGCAGCCCTGCGCCGGGTGGAGCGACCCCGGTGGTGGGCGACTTCACGCGCAAGGCCGCGCTGGACCCGGAGTTCAGCGACAACAACTATGACAATGCGACACTGACCCTGAATTACCAGCTGGGCGAGTACGAGCTGGTGTCGATCACCGGTTGGTCGGCTTACGACTACACCGAAGAGGTCGACACCGACTTTGGCGTGGGCAGCACAGTGCAGTCACCCGCCGCCGAGGATTTCGAGCAGCTGAGCCAGGAACTGCGCTTGGTGTCGCCCCTGGGAGAGACCTTTGAGCACATCGTCGGCGTGTTCTACCAGACCTCGGAAATCGACTACGAGGAACCGGCCCAGATCACCCTGCCGGCGGTTGCCGTGGAGATCGACCGTGAATATTTCTCGGACAGCGATCTGTGGGCGGTGTTTGGCCAGTCCACCTGGAACATCTCTGACACCTTCCGCGCCACCCTGGGTTTGCGCTACACGGTGGAAGACAAGGATGGTGGACGTCGCGTGGCACTGCGCAACCCTGATGGCAGCATCTTCAACCCCCTGGGCCTGCCCGAGTTCGCAGAGCTGGGGATGCCGCTGCCACCCCTCGGCATCACCCCGCACGACCTGAAGGGTGACCGCGACGAGGAAGTGGTCACCCCCATGGTGAACCTGCAGTGGGACGTGTCGGGTGATGCAATGCTCTACGCGAGCGTGTCCACCGGTTACAAGGCCGGCGGCTTCGATGCGCGCAGCAACCGCGCGACCCTGCCAGCGGGCGGTCCGGCGCTGGAGTTTGAGGAAGAGGAAGCGCTGTCCATGGAACTCGGCGCGAAGCTGGGCTTGATGGACGGCGCGGCGGAGTTGAACATCGCCCTGTTCCGCACCGAGTACGATGACCTGCAGGTCAGCGTGTTCGACGGCGTGCTGGGTTTTGATGTGCAGAACGCGGCTTCAGCGACCACCCAGGGCCTGGAAATGGACGGTCGCTGGCAACTAACCGAGAAGCTGCGGCTCACCGGCGCACTGGCCTATACCGACTTCGAGTTTGACGACTATGAAAACGGTGCCTGTTACAAGGGCCAGCAAGCGGATCAGGTGGTGGATGGGGTGCCATTCTGCAACTGGTCCGGGAATACCAACCAGTTCACTCCGGAGTTCAGTGGCACCCTGGGTGTCGATTTTGTCCAGCCCGTATTCGGTAATCTGGAGTTGAGGTCAACGCTGGATATCATATACTCCGATGAGTACTTCGCTGCGCCCGACCTGGATCCCAACGCCGTGCAGGACAGCTACGCCAAGCTGAATGCGCGAATTGCACTGGGTCGTGCGGATGGTGTGTGGGAAGTGGCGCTGGTTGGCAAGAACCTGACCGATGAGGAAATCATCACCTTTGCCAACGATGTACCGCTGACCGGGCCGGTGACCAGCTACTTCGCTTTTGTGGAGCGTCCGCGTACGGTAGCAGTGCAGGCGACCTATAACTTCTGATAAAAAATGAGGGCGGTATGGCAGTTTCCAGTGGCAGGTTAACGGGGCTGAAGTGTGGTCTGGTGGGGGCGCTGCTCGCTGCAGCGGTGGGTTGCGAGCAAAAAGCCTCCGAGCCTGCGGCTGCGCCGCCCGCGCCACCGCCGGCACCGGCAGTGGCTGCGGTTGATACGGCGCGTTTGCTGGCAGCAGACGCGGAGCCCGGCAACTGGATGACGCACGGGCGTACCTACAGTGAACAGCGCTACAGCCCGCTGTCCGACCTGAACGCCGGCAACGTGGATGAACTCGGCCTGGCCTGGTATTTCGATCTTCCCGATGACCGCGGCATCGAGGCGACACCGATCATCGCCGACGGTGTGATGTATGTTACCGCGGCCTGGAGCAAGATCTTCGCACTGGATGCGGCCACGGGCGAGCTACTCTGGCAACACGATCCGCAGGTTCCCCCGGAGTGGGCTTCGAATCTCTGTTGCGATGTCGTCAACCGTGGCGTGGCGGTGTGGAAGGGCGTGGTCATTTCCGGCACGCTGGACGGACGCCTGCTCGGCCTTGACGCCGCCTCCGGCGACCTGCTCTGGGAAACCCGAACCACACCCCAGGATCGCCCGTATTCCATTACCGGCGCACCACGGGTGATCAAGGATCGGGTGATCATCGGCAATGGCGGTGCCGAGCTCGGCGTGCGGGGCTATGTTTCCGCTTACGACTACCGCACCGGTGAAATGCTCTGGCGCTTCTACACGGTGCCCGGCGACCCCTCGAAGCCCCTGGAGCACCCGGCGCTGGAACTGGCGGTTGACACCTGGAAGGGCGGTGCATGGTGGGAAGTCGGCGGCGGCGGCACGGTGTGGGATTCAATGGCCTACGATGCCGAGGCGGATCTGCTGTATATCGGCACGGGGAACGGGTCTCCCTGGAATCGCAGTATTCGCAGCCCGGGTGGCGGCGACAACCTGTTCCTGTCGTCCATTGTTGCACTGCGTCCGGAAACCGGGGAATACGTCTGGCACTACCAGACCACACCGGGCGAGAGTTGGGACTACACCGCGACACAGCACATGATCCTTGCCGAGCTGTCCTGGCAGGGTGAGCCGCGCAAGGTGATTATGCAGGCGCCCAAAAACGGCTTTTTCTATGTGCTGGACCGGTTGACCGGTGAACTCCTGTCCGCAGAGCCCTATACCCGGGTGAGTTGGGCCGAGCGTGTCGACCTGGAGACGGGCCGTCCTGTGGAGAACCCGGAGGCGCGCTATGAAAATGGCGAGGCCGCGCTGGTGTGGCCGCATCCGCTGGGTGGCCACAACTGGCACCCGATGAGCTACAGCCCGGATACCGGCCTGGTCTATATTCCGGCACAGGAGATCGCCATGAACTACGCGCATGACGCGGAGTTCACCTACACGCCAGGTGCCTGGAACACGGGGGTGGTTTTCGAGGTGGCGGGCATGCCCGATGACGTGGAAATACGCGAGACGTTCGCCAAGCTGACCAAGGGACATGTCAGCGCCTGGGACCCGGTCGCCGGGCGCGAGGTCTGGCGCATCCAACACGATAACGTCTGGAACGGGGGATTGCTTTCGACGGCAGGCAACCTGCTGTTCCAGGGCAACGCCGAGGGCGAACTGGTGGCCTACCGCGCCAATGATGGCGAACCTGTGTGGCGTTTTCCGGCGCAGACAGGGATTGTGGCAGCACCGGTGAGCTACAGCGCTGACGGTACGCAGTTCGTGGCGGTGGCCGCGGGCTGGGGCGGGGCCTTTGCGCTGGCCGGTGGCGAGCTGGCGTCACGCAGTGCCGGTTCCGTGACGCGCGCACGCGTGCTGGCGTTCCGCGCCGGCGGCACTGCATCCCTGCCCCCGGTGACCGTCGCTGAGGAAAGCGCTGCGGCCGTCGCCGTGGCCGCCGACCCGGAGGACGCTGACAGCATCGAGCGTGGTCGTGTGCTGTTCATGCGCAACTGCCACATGTGCCACGGCGACCGTGCGATCTCCGGTAGCAGCCTGCCCGATCTTCGTCACATGTCGGATGCGACCGTTGCGGAGTTCGGCGCGATCGTCCTCGGCGGCTTGCGGCACCAGGGCGGTATGCCCGGCTTCGCCGAGCGCCTCGACCAGGCCAACGCCGAGGATCTGCTTGCCTACCTGCTCAGCGTGCGCGCCGGGGAGAGCTGATTCAGTGCTTCGGGGCCCCCGGCTCTGCTTCCCCGGAGCGTAACAGCTCGATCAACGCCCTGCCCGCCGGTGGCAGGGTGGTATTGCGCAGGTAGACGATGCCCGGGCGCACCAGGATGTCACTGAAGCCCGGAAAGTCGATTTCCATGAGCTGCCCCCCCACAACGCTATCGCGCAGGATCCGTTCCGGGCCGCAGGTGATAAAGTCCGAGTGCAGGACGACCTTGCTGATAAGGCTGAAATCCTCGCAGTAGATGCGGCAGGCCCGGGCGACAAAGCTGTCCGGATCCGCGCCTTCCGGGGCGTTGGCACGCAACCATTCTACCCAGCGTCGCGGCAGGGACGGCAGTGCCAGCGGGTAGTTCGTCAGGTCCGCTGCCTGCACCCGGCCAACCTGCAGCAGCGGGTGGCCCGGCCGGCAGGCGGCAACGGAGCGAATGGGGTTTAACGGTATAACTTCCAGTTCTGCCTGGCCCTCGAACTCACCGATATCGGCAACCATGAGGTGCAGGGCGCCGGCGTGGAGCTGCTGCACCAACCCCGCCCAGCTGTCGATCGCGACCCGGATGCTGAGCCCGGGGTGCCTGGACACCAGCCGCGCCACGGCGTCACCGATGGGGCCGCGCGCCACGATAGGGCCGCTGCCCACCCGCAATTCGCCGCGCAGGCTGTCTGAGAGCGCATCGAGGCTGTGATGAATGTCGTCCAGCTCATGCATGATGCGCCGCGCGTGTTCCATCAACACCGCACAATGCGGCGTCGGGTCCACACTCTGGGACTTGCGGTCAAAGAGCACGACGTCCAGTTGCTGCTCCAGATTCTTGATGCTCTTGGTGAGCGCCGGTTGCGTGATGAACAGCGCATCTGCTGCTTTGCGAAAACTGCGGTGCTTCGCCAGCATGAGGACGTGGCGCAGTTGGCGGGTATCAATCGGATGCATATCCGGCGCCCCTATCGATCCAGGCCGCCCATCAGCATGTATTTGATTTCCACATAATCATCCATGCCGTACTTCGAGCCCTCGCGTCCGGAGCCGGACTCCTTTACGCCACCGAAGGGCGCCATCTCATTGGAGATCAGCCCTTCGTTGATACCCACGATGCCGTACTCCAGGGCCTCGGCAACCCGCCACACGCGGCCGATATCCCGTGTGTAGAAGTAGGAGGCGAGCCCGAATTCGGTGTCATTGGCCAGTTCGATCGCCTCGGCCTCCGTGTGAAAGCGCACCACGGGCGCCACGGGGCCGAAGATCTCATTGCGAAACACCGGCATATCCCGGGTTACGTCCGTGAGGATCGTCGGTTGGTAGAAGCAGCCCCCCAGGGTGTGCCTGCCGCCGCCCAGCGCGACCTGTGCGCCCGCGTCGATGGAGGCCTGTACCAGCGCGTCCACGTCGTCCACGGCGCCGCTGTTCACCAGGGGGCCGATCTTCACGTTGTCAGCGAACCCGTCGCCCACTGCCAGTTCCCGCGTCGCGGCAACCAGCCTGGCCACGAAATCGTCGTAAATGCCGTGTTGCACGAGAATACGGTTGGAGCAGACACAGGTCTGGCCCGCGTTGCGGTATTTGGACGCGATGGCACCCTCGACCGCAGCATCGATGTCGGCATCGTCGAAGACGATGAACGGTGCGTTGCCGCCCAGTTCCATGGAGGTCTTTTTCAGGGTGTCGGCGCACTGCGCTTCGAGCATCTTGCCCACGGGCGTGGAGCCGGTAAAGGTCAGTTTGCGCACCAGCGGGTTGCTGGTCAGCTCGCCGCCGATAGCCGAAGAACTGCCGGCCACAATATTCAGCACGCCGGCAGGCACACCCGCGCGCTCGGCCAGCACGGCCATGGCGAAGGCGGACAGCGGCGTTTCGCTGGCGGGTTTGATGACGATGCTGCAGCCGGCGGCCAGCGCAGGCGCGGCCTTGCGGGCGATCATGGCATTGGGGAAGTTCCACGGGGTGATGGCGGCAACCACACCGACGGGCTGCTTGATGCAGACGATGCGCCGGTCAGAGCCGGGGCCGGGTATGACGTCACCGTTGACGCGCTTGGCCTCCTCGCCGAACCACTCAATGAACGAGGCGCCGTAGGCCACTTCCCCGCGCGACTCCGCGAGGACCTTGCCCTGTTCGGCGGTCATGATTCTGGCGAGGTCTTCCTGGTGCTCCATCATCAGGTCGAACCACCTGCGCAGCACGGCGGCGCGCTGCTTCGCCGGGCGGGCTTTCCAGTCGTCCATGGCCAGTTGCGCGGCGTCAATGGCGCGCCGCGTTTCAGCTGCGCCTACCTTCGCCACGCGTACCAGCAGTTCGCCATTGGCGGGGTTGTTCACGGGGAACGTGGCGCCGTCATCCGCATCCACCCAGGCGCCGCCAATATACGCCTGGGTCTGCAGCAGGGTCGGGTCCGACAGTGAAAGATCCATAACGGTGCTCCTTGAAGTTTCCGGGCCGCTGCAATGCACCGCCCACACTGCGCGCTAGTGTGAAGCACAACCCGCTGCGGCTTCAAGGGCGGGTATTTTTCGCCTCGGTGCGGGTGTGGCGGGTGCGTCGCCTGCGGCCGCTGAGCTTGTGCTTGCGCACCAGCCCTCGCAGCTGGTCATAGCTGAGTCCCAGCGCCTGTGCTGCGCGCCGCTGGTGGTGGTTGTGTTCCGCCAACGCCTGGTGGACGAGGCGACGCTCGATGGCCAGCATGCGCGCACTGAAATCGGTAATACCGGGTGTGGCGAGCTCCGCTGCCGCGCTGGCCTCCGGCGGCGTCCGATCCCCGGACGGTGGGGGCGATAGCGGCGCAAAGGGCGACTGAAAGGGGTCCAGTACGATCTCAGCCACCGGCCGCGACTTTTTGCCCCAGCGGTGCAGTGAGCGTTCCACGGTGTTTTTCAGTTCCCGCACATTCCCCGGCCAACTGTGCCCCTGCAGGCTCTCCAGGGCGCTCGCGCTGAACCCCGGAAACAGCTCCCAGCCCAGTTCCTTGCACATGAGAATGGCAAAGTGACGGGCCAGTTCGGGAATGTCCTCGGGGCGTTGCCGTAGCGCGGGCAGGTGCACCACGTCAAAGCTCAGGCGGTCCAGCAGGTCGGCACGGAAACGCCCCTCGGCCACGAGGGCCCGGAGATCCGCATGGGTGGCGGCCACTACCCGGACATCGACCTGCAAGGTCTCCTGGCCACCGAGCCGTTCGAATTCACCGTACTCGACCAGTCGCAGGAGCTTCTCCTGCACCGGAAGCGGCATGGTGCCCAGCTCGTCGAGGAACAGGGTGCCGCCATCTGCGCGTTCAAAGCGCCCCTGGCGCAGTCGTGTGGCCCCGGTGAATGCGCCCGCCTCATGGCCAAAGAGTTCGGAGTCCAGCAGTGTCTCGGGCAGCGCGGCGCAGTTGACCTTGACGAAGGGCGCCGCCCAGCGGGCTGAGAGAAAGTGCAACCGTTCGGCCGCCAGCTCCTTGCCCGTGCCCCGTTCACCCTGAACCAGCACGGGGCGATTGATCCCCGCCAGCTGCGAGACGTGCTCAAGTGCATGAGCCAGCGCGCTGGAGCTACCGATAATGCCTTCGTTGCTTCGCATAGGTTTCAAAAACCTAAAAAAATAAGTCAATAAAACCTTTATAAGGTAAATATAACCTGTAAATCAAGGCGGCAAACGCATGTTCTGGCCGGGTGGAGTGCGTTTAGCCAGTTAAAACAGCGACTTACGTGATCTGGCACGGTTCCTGTATCAAGCAGCCTGGAAACGCCACGAATGGCATACGGCAAACGGGCTTGACCCGGGGAGAAGGACCATGGGCATTTTTTCGCGGATGAGCGACATCATTAACTCCAACCTCAACGCCTTGCTGGACCAGGCCGAAGACCCGCAGAAGATGATTCGCCTGATCATCCAGGAAATGGAAGATACACTGGTGGAGGTGCGCAGCTCCTCGGCCCGCGTGCTCGCAGACCGCAAGGCCGCTGCGCGTCGCCTGCAGCAGGTACAGGCCGAGGCAGAGAGCTGGGAGCAGAAAGCCAGGCTGGCAGTGAACAAGGGGCGCGAAGACCTCGCTCGGGCTGCGTTGCAGGAAAAGCACGCCATTGAGGATGAAGTCGCGGTGGTGGAAGCCGAGTTGCAGGCGGCAGACGAGCACATAGCCCAGCTCAGCACCGAGATTGGTCAGCTGCAGCAGAAGCTCTCGGACGCCAAGTCACGCCAGCAGGCACTGTTGATGCGCAGCAAGACCGTCGAATCGCGGATCAAGGTGAAGCGCCAGATGCACCGTGAGGCACTGGATACCGCCTTTCAGCGGTTCGAGCATTTCGAACGGCGCATCGACAACCTCGAAAGCCAGCTGGAACTGCTCGATGTGGGGCGCGACGTTGCACCGGACCTCGCCGCCGAAATCGAATCCCTGGAAGAGGACGAGCGCATCAGCAACGAGTTG
Source organism: uncultured Haliea sp. (assembly GCF_963973825.1). Taxonomy (NCBI): domain Bacteria; kingdom Pseudomonadati; phylum Pseudomonadota; class Gammaproteobacteria; order Cellvibrionales; family Halieaceae; genus Haliea; species uncultured Haliea sp. The sequence goes on along the minus strand of NZ_CAXBAE010000001.1, from coordinate 124,345 downwards.
CAGCGACTGAAGGCCGAGATGCAGGGCAGCGCAGAGAACAAGGCCCAGTAGGGCCTGCTATGATCGAGCTGTCGGCTTAGCCGGGTTCCCCACTCCGTCCGAGGATACCGTCCATGCAATTCTGGCAATTCATGTTTGTGCCAACCATCCTGTTTCTGGTCATCGTGGCTCCGATCTGGATCACCATGCATTACCGCAGCGTCAACCGCTCATCCCAGAGCCTGAGTGCGGCAGATCGGCAGGATCTTGAAGACCTTCTGGCCACGGTGGATCGACTCACAGAGCGTATCGGCGCCCTGGAAACGATCCTCGATGCCGACCACAGCACATGGCGCAAGCCGTCGGAGCGCGCGCCGCGCAATGAGGAGTACAACGATGAGTAACCATTACCAGCGCAATCGGGATCGCCACAGCCCTGACTGGCGCACGGCTGAGCGGGGTTTTCGCCAGCGTCGTGACGCGGGATGGGGTATGAATCTGTATCGCAGCACCCGCAGCCGACGCATTGCCGGTGTCTGCGCTGGCCTGGCAGATCACTTTGATATCGCCCACTGGGTGGTGCGTTTGCTCTGGGTTGCCGCCGTGCTGTTTACCGGCACGCTGGCCCTCTGGGCCTACCTTGGCGCATGGCTGTTGCTGGCGCCGAGGCCGCAGGAGCAGAGCAGGGCGGGCGCGGTGTCGGACGGGCCTGCGGGTGGCCCGTCCGGCGTGGCGATGGAATACGACGAGCGCCACCACCACTATCGGCCGCGCAAAGTGTTCCGCTACAGCGAGCCGGGGCCGGTGCGTCTGCGCCGCGCCCGGGAGCGCCTGGACGCCGCCCTGCGCCGTGTGGAAGCCATGGAAAGTTACGTGACGTCCCGTCAGTTTGAACTGGATCGGGAGATTTCGCGACTGTAGCCGTTTCCCTGCGGGGCTTCCCCCCGGCCGTTGCGATACGCTATGCTCGGGCGTATTCTTTTTACGCAAGCTGCCCCGGTGGTGGGCATTGCGAGGGGTAAAGCATGACGGCGATGGAAACCTTTGACAGCAGCGCGCCCGCGGTACGGGAGCCTGTTGTACCACCGCCCCATGCGCTGCTCGCGCTCACCGAAGCGCACCGCGCGGTGGTGGAGGTGGTCACGCTGGGGCTGAGTCGCCGGCTGCTGGAGCGCGCGCCACGCGGCGATGGGCACCCGGTGATGGTCCTGCCCGGTTTTCTCGGCGCCGACGGCTACAACGCCGGCTTTCGTCGCTACCTGACCCGCCTTGGCTATGCAGTCCACGGCTGGGGCCTCGGCCGCAACCTGGGTCCCCGTGAAGGGGTGCTGGAAAGCCTGGAAGCGCGGATAACGTTTCTTTCCGAGCGCTATGAGGGCCCTATATCCCTGGTAGGGCACAGCCTCGGTGGTATTTTTGCCCGGGAACTGGCGCGTGCCTTCCCTGAACGGGTGAGGCAGGTCATCTCACTGGGCAGCCCGTTTGGTGAAGGCCGGATGGTTGCGTCCTATCCCGCCCGCCTGTTTACGGCACTCAATCCGCCGGAGGAGCTGCCGATTGACCAGAACATCCTGCATGTGGCGCCGCCGGTGCCGACCACTGCAATTTATAGCCGCGGGGACGGTGTGGTGAACTGGCAGACCACGCTGCAGCGCGCCGGTCATGCGCGCACCCAGAATATTGAAGTGCGCGGCAGCCATTGTGGCATGACCTTCAACCCGACCATCTGGTACCTGGTTGCCGATCGCCTGTCACAGCCTGTAGACGGCTGGAAGCCTTTCGAGCGACGCAGCTGGTCGAGCCTGCTGTATCCCGCCGCCGGGCAGTGAAACGGCGCTAAGCCGTCTCCAGCGCCGCGGCGTGGAAGGCGATATGCTCGCCGATAAACGAGGCGATGAAATAGTAGCTGTGGTCGTAACCCGGCTGCAGGCGGATGGTTGCCGGGAAGCCCGTGTCCGCGCAGGCTTGCTGCAGGAGAGGCGTTTTCAGCTGGGACGCCAGGAAACTGTCCGCGTCGCCCTGGTCGATCAGCATGGGTAGCTGCGGCGCTCCGCCGCAAATCAGCGCACAGCTGTCGTAGGCCAGCCAGGTGCTGCGGTCCGTACCCAGGTAGTGACCAAAGGCCTTTTCTCCCCAGGGGCACTGGGTCGGCGCCACGATTGGGGCAAATGCAGACACCGCAGCAAAGCGCCCCGGGTTGCGCAGGGCCATCACCAGTGCGCCATGTCCCCCCATGGAATGGCCGGCGATCGACCAGCGATCCGCCGCCAGCGGAAACTGGCTGTTCACCAGCTCGGGCAGCTCCACGGCGACGTAATCGTACATCCGGTAGTGCTGTTGCCAGGGCGCTTGCGTGGCGTTGACATAAAATCCGGCGCCGAGGCCGAAATCCCAGGCACCCTCCGGGTCATCCGGCACGCCCTCGCCGCGCGGGCTGGTATCGGGGCAGACGATGGCCAGGCCGTGCTCCGCGGCGTAGCGCTGGGCCCCGGCTTTCTGGGTGAAATTTTCGTCTGTGCAGGTAAGCCCCGATAACCAGTAGAGCACCGGTACCGGGTGCTGCTCGGCCTGTGGTGGCAGGAAAACAGCCCCCTGCATCGTGCAGGCAAGCGTTTCCGACAGGTGCTCGAAACGCAGCTGGCGACCTCCAAAAACACGGTGCTCTGCAATGATATTCATCGTCATACCCGGCCCTCAGTACACGACAACCGAGCGGATACTGTGTCCGCCATGCATGAGGTCAAAGCCGCGGTTGATGTCATCCAGGGGCATGGTATGGGTGATCAGATCGTCGATATTGATCTTGCCGTCCATGTACCAGTCGACAATCTGTGGCACATCGGTCCGGCCGCGCGCGCCGCCGAAGGCCACGCCGTGCCAGGAGCGGCCGGTCACCAGCTGGAATGGCCGCGTGGCGATCTCCTTGCCGGCGCCGGCGACGCCGATGATGTACGACTCCCCCCAGCCCTTGTGGCAGCATTCAAGGGCCTGCCGCATGACGTCGACATTACCGATACATTCAAAGCTGTAGTCGGCCCCGCCACCGGTGAGCTCGAGAATCGCCTCCACCACATTGGCAACCTGTGTGGGGTTGATAAAGTCGGTCATGCCAAACTTGCGTCCCAGCGCTTCCCGCTCGGGGTTCAGGTCCACGCCGATGATGCGATTGGCGCCTACCATACGCGCGCCCTGCAGCACGTTCAGGCCAATGCCGCCGAGGCCAAACACCACCACATTGCTGCCCGGTTCAACTTTTGCCCGGTAGACCACTGCGCCCACGCCAGTGGTTACCCCGCAGCCGATGTAGCAGATCTTGTCGAAGGGCGCATCTTCGCGCACCTTGGCTACCGCGATCTCGGGCATGACGCTGAAATTCGAGAAGGTCGAGCAGCCCATGTAGTGCAGCAGGGGTTTGCCGTCCAGGGAAAAGCGGCTGCGCCCATCGGGCATGACACCGCGCCCCTGTGTTTCCCGAATGGCCTGGCACAGGTTGGTTTTCGGGTGCAGGCAGAAATTGCACTCCCGACACTCCGGGGTGTACAGCGGAATGACGTGATCGCCGGGTTTCACCGATTTCACGCCGGCGCCGACTTCGCGCACGATGCCGGCACCCTCGTGCCCGAGAATCGCAGGGAACGCGCCCTCGGGGTCGTCCCCCGAAAGCGTGAATGCATCGGTGTGGCATATGCCTGTAGCCATCATTTCCACCAGGACTTCGCCCGGCTGGGGGCCCTCGAGGTCGACTTCGACCACTTCCAGCGGCTGGCCGGCAGCAAAGGCAACGGCGGCTCGTGTTTTCATTGGTAACTCCCGGTCAAGGCAACAGTCTGGCATGGTAAGTCGCGGTGTCGGGCGGGACAAGCGTGCGGTTTTACATTAGGCTGGCGCCAGCACGGGGCAGGTGGCCTGAAGCGACAGTCCGGGGGACGCTGAACGACATGCAGGAGAGGTTGGAATCCTTTGGTGGGGCGGGGTCGAAGCTGGTCTTCGCCCATGCCAACGGCTATCCCCCCGGCAGTTACAGGCGCCTGCTGGCACCGCTCGCCGAACACTTCAGCGTCAGCGGCTATCGCCATCGGCCGCTGTGGTCGCGGGAACCGGCGCCGGCGCGCGCCAACTGGCGCCAGTTTGCCGATGACCTGATTGCCACGCTGGAACACAGTGACGGCGAGCCGGTCTGGATAATGGGGCACTCGCTGGGCGGGGTTGTGGCCATGCTGGCAGCCTGCAAGCGCCCGGAACTGTTCCGTGGCCTGGTGTTGCTCGACCCGGTGTTCATGCCGATGCGCCTGGCGTTGGGCCTCAACCTTACGCCGCGCAGCCGTCTGGCCAGGATTCCGATGGTGCGCCGCGCTCTGCGGCGACCGGGCCGGTTTTCCAGTGTGCAGCAGGCCTACGCGTTCCATCGCGATAAGCGTGCCTACAGCGGAATTTCGGATGACGTTCTCTGGGATTACATCCGTGCCGGTGTGCGCGCCACGGCGGACGGCGATTGGGAACTGGCCTACTCCGGTGCCTGGGAGGCCGCTGTGTATTCCTCGCTGCCGCTGGTGTGGCCGCGCCTGTGGAAACTGCGCCTGCCCACCCTGGGTCTGCGCGGCGAGCACTCGGACATCCTTTCCGCCGCCGGGCTGCGACGCTGGGCGGCACTGCAGCCGGCTGCGGAACTGGATACCCTGCCCGGTGGGCACCTGTTTCCGCTGGAACACCCGGATGCCACGGCCCGGCGCGTGCTGGATTTTCTTGCGCGGCAGCCGGCCTGATGCTGCACCGTATCTGGCTCGGGTTCTTCCTGCTGGCATTTGTTGCCGCGCTGGTGCAATGGCTGCTGGCCGGCGATGCGGCGGTCTTTCAGCGGATGGTCAGCAGCCTGTTCGACATGGCAGCGCTGGCCGTGGAGCTGGCTATTGGACTCATCGGGCTGATGGCCTTCTGGCTGGGCGTGGTCGCCGTCGGTGAAGCGTCGGGCCTTGTTGATCGGCTGGCGCGACTGCTGTCGCCGTTATTTACCCGGCTGATGCCCGACGTCCCGCGTGGGCACCCGGCGATCTCCTCCATGACCCTCAACCTGTCGGCCAATATTCTCGGGCTGGACAACGCCGCCACGCCCCTCGGTATCAAGGCAATGAAGGATCTGCAGACCCTGAACCCGCGCCCGGAGGTTGCCACCAATGCGCAGATCCTGTTTCTGGTGCTGAACACTTCGTCGGTGACGCTGTTTCCGGTGACGATATTGCTGTACCGCGCCCAGATGGGTGCGGAGGACCCGGCAGCCGTGTTCATTCCCATTCTCATCGCGACCAGCTGTTCGACCCTGGCAGGCCTGCTGGTGACTGCCTGGGTGCAGCGTATCCGCCTGCGCGACACGGTTGTACTGGGCTTCCTCGGCGGTGCCTTTGCCCTGTTGCTGGCGCTGGTGGGCTGGTTCTCCACGCTCGGTGCCGATGCCCTGCAGCGGCAGTCCAGCCTGATCAGTAATCTGCTGATCGTGAGCCTGATCATGCTGTTTCTGGTCGTTGCGCACCGGCGCGCGGTGAATGTCTACGACACCTTTATCGAAGGCGCCAAACAGGGGTTTGAGACGGCCATCGGCATCATTCCCTATTTGCTGGCGATGCTGGTGGCGATCGGTGTATTCCGCGCCAGCGGGGCGCTGGACCTGGTGTTGGGCCTGCTGCGCGGCGGTGTGCAGTTTCTCGGCTTTGACACCCTGTGGGTGGACGCCATGCCGACCGCCCTGATGAAACCGCTGTCGGGTTCCGGCGCGCGGGCCATGATGATCGACACCATGAACACCTTTGGTGTCGATTCATTCCAGGGGCGCCTGGCGGCAACGATGCAGGGTTCCACGGAGACGACGTTCTACACGCTGGCGGTGTACTTTGGTGCGGTGGGCATCCGCCGCGCTCGCCACGCCCTCGGCTGTGGTCTTGCGGCGGATGCGGCCGGTATTGTGGCCGCTATCGTGGTCGCCTACTGGTTCTACACCTGAGTGCCCGTCACAAAAGTTTCATCAAGCTTCGGCAGCAAGTGTCTTTACTGCGTCTGCGGGCGCGCTAGACTGGTCGTTTTTACTGAGGCTCAAACATGACGGACTCCCACAATTCCCTGCAGAGGCGGTTGGCGGATCTCGACGAGAGCCTGTTCATCCCCCGGGAAATCAGCTGGTTGTCCTTCAACGCGCGGGTGCTGCAGGAAGCCGCGGACGAGACCGTGCCGGTGATCGAGCGGCTGCGTTACCTCGGTATTTTCTCCAACAATATGGACGAATTCTTTCGCGTTCGGGTGGCAGAGGTGCGACGCCTGATCACGGTTTCAGACGCCACCTCGAAGCAGCGTGCCAAGGATCTGCTGGCGGCCATCCTCAAGCGCGTCGTGGAGCTGCAAAAGCAGTTTGAGAAAACCTACAACGCCGTGCTGCGTGACCTGCGTGCGCGGCAGATCTACATGGTCAACGAACGCCAGCTCGACCCGGGCCAGGCCGCGTTTGTGCAGGCCTATTTCACCCGCACGGTATTACCCGAACTGGAGCCGATTCTGCTGCGTGATGGCCAGGCTATCCCCGCCCTGAATGACGAGTCCATCTACCTCGCGCTGGATATCCGCTCGGGTGAGGACTACAACTACGCGGTCGTGGAGGTCCCCACGGACCGGCTCGACCGTTTCGTGCAGATACCCAAGCGCAAGGGACGGGCCGGCAAGGTGTTTATCGCCCTCGATAATGTGATTCGTTTCTGCCTGCCGCAGATGTTTCGTGGTGTGTTCCACATTGACGAAGCGGCGGCCTACTGCTTCAAGTTCTCGCGCGACGCGGAGCTGGAGATCGACCCGGGTATTACGGAAAGCCTCATCGACAAAATGGAGAGCAGCCTGAAGCAGCGACGCAAGGCGGAAGCGGTGCGCTTTGTCTACGACGCGGCCATGCCGCAGCGGCTACTGGACTATCTCTGTTCCCGTTTCGGCTTTGGCAAGTACGACAGCCTGATCCCGGGCGGCCGCTACCACAATTCCAAGGACTTCATGTCCTTCCCGAACGTGGGCCCAAAGTACCTGGAGTTCAGGCCCCTGCCGCCGATTCGCCTGCCGCGCCTGGATGAGCCCGGCAGCCTGTTTGACAACATTCGCGAGCAGGACGTGTTCCTGTACTACCCCTACCATCCCTTCGATTACATTATCGACCTGCTCAAAACTGCGGCACTCGATCCCAATGTGTCGACAATCAAAATCTGCCTTTACCGGGTTGCCAAGGTGTCGCGCGTTATTGATGCGCTGGTCAATGCGGTGCAGAACGGCAAGCGCGTGCTCGCGGTGGTGGAGCTTGCGGCGCGGTTTGATGAAGCGGCCAACATCAGCTGGGCCCAGCGTCTTACCGAAAACGGTATCGACGTGATCTTTGGCATTCCCGGCCTCAAGGTGCACAGTAAACTGTTGCTCATTGAACGCCGCGAAGAGGGCCAGATCCGCTATTACAGCCATATTGGCACCGGCAACTTCAACGAAAAGACCGCGCGCCTGTATACCGATTTCACATTGCTGACCTACGATCAGAATATTGGTCGCGATATCTACGATGTGTTTGATTTCCTGCAGTTCACCTACAAGCGGCCGCGCTACAGAACACTGCTGGTGTCTCCGCACAGCACGCGACCGGGCCTGATGCACCTGGTAGAGCAGGAGATCGCCAACGCCCGTGCCGGTTACCGGGCGGAGATGACCCTGAAGTGCAACAATCTGGTGGACAACCAGCTGGTGATGAAGCTCTACGAGGCCTCCGATGCGGGTGTCAAGATCAGGCTGATCATTCGCGGCATGTGCTCGCTGCTGCCCGGCGTGCGGGGGATCTCGGAAAATATCGAAGCCATCAGCATCGTCGACCGTTTTCTTGAGCACCCCCGGGCTTACGTGTTTTACAACCGGGGCAATCCGCGTTACCTGCTGGGTTCCGCTGACCTGATGACGCGCAATCTCGACTACCGGGTTGAGGTGCTGTGCCCGATCCGCGACCGGGCCGCACAGCGGGTTTTGCAGGATATCCTCGATCAGCAGTGGCACGATAACGTCAAGGCCCGCATCATCGACCAACATCAGGTGAACGAATACGTACCCCGGCGCGCCAAGGCGGCGATGATCCGCTCCCAGGAATCGATTCACCGCTACCTTTCCAGCGGTAAATTGCCCCGCTATCCGAAGACCCCTGCGGCGGTCAGTAAACCGCAGCGCCGGCGCAAGCGGCACTAGCTGCGCCGACGCTGCAAACAATCTTCGCTCTGTTAAGTTTTCTCTAAGTTTCGTACCTCACACTGTCTCCCAATGAGTCCATTGTGAGGTACGACAGTGACCGCTTTCCTGCACAGCATCCCGAACGGTGGCACCCTCAGCGTCTTTCAGGCCGCTGCAGGTGTGGCGGATGCCCCGTTTGCCCTCTGCGCCTGCGAGGAGATGCACCCGCGCCGCGAGCGCGTGGAGCGCTATATCGGCAGCGTCTTTCAGGCTGCCTGGGGCGCGCGCGTGCTCTCGTTTCTGCCGCTGCTCTGTAGCCTTGAGCGCGACGGAACGCTGCAGGCCGCACTGGGCCTGCGCAGCGCCAACCGGGGTCCACTTTTCTGTGAACAGTATCTTGATGTCCCGGCCACGTCTGCGGTTGATGCCCTGCACGGAGGCCGCTGCAGCCGTGGCGATGTCCTGGAGCTGGGTAACCTCGCGGCCTCTGAGCCGGGGCAGGGTGCACTGCTGTATCTGCTGGTCACTGCAGCGATATATGAGGCGGGTATCCGCTATCTCATCTTCGCCGCGAACCGCGCGGTGCGGCTTTCCATCTGCCGCAGTGGCTTTACGCCACAGGCCGTTGGCGCCGCGCGCCCGGAGCGCCTGGGCGCCGCGGCGCGCGACTGGGGGCGGTACTACGAAGGCGATCCGCAGGTGATGATCGGCGACATGCGCCTGACCCACCAGCAGGCGTGGTCGCGGCCGACGATGGCGGCCGAACTGCAGCGTTATGCTGCAACCATCTCTGCCCTCGCGGCCACCCTTCGCGAGCACGCCGGGTGAGTGCGCTGGAGCAGGTTCTGGCACGCCGCGCGGTACAGGATCCGCAGTCGGTGGTGCTGGAGGATGGTCAACTGACGGTCACTGCGGCAGACCTGGTGAGTGATGTTGCCCGGCTGGCGGCCTGTCTGCGCGCATCCGGCCTGCAACGCATTGCGCTGCTTGCGGAAAACTCGGTGAACTGGGTGCGTGTCGACCTCGCGGCACAGGCGGCCGGTGTCTGTCTGGTGCCACTGCCGACGTTTTTCAGCGCTGGCCAGCGCGCCCACGTGTTGCAGGCATCCGGAGCGCAGGCGGTGATTGCCAGCCCCGCGCTGTATCCATCGGTGGCAACGCTGCCCGGTGCGGGTGAGTGGGAGGATCTGCCCTTTGGCCTCAGCGTGCTCCGGCTTGACGTGGGCGCAGGCGGTGCTATACCGCCCGGGACGGCCAAAATCACGTTCACCTCAGGCTCCACCGGCAACCCCAAGGGGGTCTGTCTTTCTACTCAGCAGTGCCTGCGGGTAGCGCAGTCGCTGGCAGCAGGCGTGGGATTGACGGCACCTCGTCATCTCTCGCTGTTGCCCTTAAGCACGTTGCTGGAAAATATCGCCGGTGTGTATATGCCACTGCTGGCGGGCGGTAGTATCGTCTTGCCGCCGCCGGCTGAACTGGGTCTCGCTGGCAGCTCCGGCGTCGATGCAAAACGCCTGCTGGGCGGCCTCGCGCGCATCAACCCACAGACCCTGATCGTCATCCCGCAATTGCTGACGCTCTTTGATCAGGCCCTGGGGGGCGGCTGGCAGGCGCCACCGGCGCTCGCATTTGTGGCCGTCGGCGGCGCACGCGTTGCGCCAGACCTGCTACGCCGGGTCAGACAGGCAGGGTTGCCCGTGTATGAAGGCTACGGCCTGTCGGAATGTGCGTCTGTGGTCAGCCTGAATACCCCGGATGCGGATCGCCCGGGCACCAGTGGGCGGGTACTGCCGCACGTCCGGGTCAGCGTCAGCGCGGGGGAGCTTGTGGTCGATGGCAACCGTTTCCTTGGCTACCTTGATGACCCCCGGAGCTGGCAGTCCGGCCCCGTTGCAACCGGCGATCTGGGCCATATTGATGCGGACGGCTTCCTGGCCGTATCCGGTCGTCGCAAGCATCTGCTTATCAGCAGTTTTGGCCGCAACATCTCTCCGGAATGGGTGGAAAGCGAATTGCTGGCAGACGGCTGCCTGCGCCAGGTCGTGGTGCTGGGTGATGACCGACCCTTCTGCGTTGCCCTGGTCTACCCGACGCGGGCTGATTGCAGCGATACAGAGATTGCCGCCAGCATCGCCGCCGCCAACGCGGGCCTGCCGGACTACGCCCGTGCACAACGCTGGATTCGCCTGCCATCGCCGCTGTCCGCCGAGAATGGACTGCTTACCGAAAACGGGCGACCGCGCCGGGACCGGATTGCGGCGCACTTCGCTGCGTCGCTCGACACCTGTTATCTACCCGAAAAGGAGTTGCTGGCAACATGAACGATTCAGGCAATGGTTTCTTCCAGACGCTGCAGAATGCCACCCTCGCAGAGCGTGAGGCCCTGGTGGCCACGGACCTGGTGCGTGATGCACTGGCCGGGAAGCTGACGACGGAGCGCTACGTTGCGTTTCTGGTACAGGCCTATCACCACGTCCGGCATACCGTACCCCTGCTGATGGCGGCGGGGGCGCGTATGCCTGGAGACAAGGAGTGGCTGCGCACGGCGCTGGCTGAATACATCGAGGAGGAACTCGGTCATCAGGAATGGATCCTCAACGATATCGAAGCCTGCGGCTATGACCGCGACAGGGCCCGCCTGAGCGTACCCAATCGCGCGACCGAGTTGATGGTTGCCTACGCCTATCACGTTATCGATCGGGTAAATCCGGTGGGCTTTTTTGGCATGGTTCACGTGCTGGAAGGGACCTCCATTCGTGTCGCCGACAGCGCTGCGGACGCGATCGCGGTATCCACCGGCCTGCCGCGCAAGGCCTTCAGCTATCTGCGTTCCCACGGAGCCCTGGACATCGAGCACGTACAGTTTTTTGAAAACCTGATGAACCGTATCGACCAGCCGGAAGATCAGCGGCAGATACTGCATTGCGCGCGTATCTTTTATCACCTGTATGCGGATGTGTTCCGCAGCGTCAGCGCCGATCAGGCGCAGCGCCTCGCAGCGTAGGTGGCGGCATGCATATTTCAGGTCAACGCGTTCTGCTCACCGGCGCCGCAGGGGGCATCGGCCAGGCCTGCGCGCGTGCGCTGGCGGAGGCCGGCGCATCGCTGCTGCTCGTGTCGCGCAATGGCGGTGTGCTAAACGCATTGCGCACATCGCTACCGGGTGATGGCCACCGCGTGCTGGTGGCCGACCTTGGTACTCCCGCGGGGCGGGCGGCGGTCATCGCCGCCGCTCAGGATGTCGATGGATTGATCAACAACGCCGGTGTCAATCATTTCGGCCTGTTTGCCGAGCAGGAGGAATCGCAATGGCGCCAGACGCTGGAACTGAACCTCTTGGTGCCCATGCTGCTCTTGCAGGGCTTGTTGCCGGTTCTACAGGCGCGGCGGGGCTGGGTGGTCAACGTGGGTTCCGCATTTGGCAGCATCGGCTTTCCGGGTTACGCGGCCTACAGCGCGAGCAAATTCGGCTTGCGTGGATTCACCGAGGCGCTGCGCCGCGAGCTCGCCGGCAGCGGCGTGAGCCTGCACTACCTTGCGCCCAGAGCGACAGCGACGGATATGAATGCAGGGCCCACAGCGGCGATGAACGCCGAACTGGGTACAGCCGTGGATGATCCCGATCGTGTGGCGGCTGAGTTGCTGGCGCTGTTGCACTCGGCGCGGGGCGTTCGATTTGTGGGCTGGCCCGAGCGCTTCTTCATCAAGCTGAACGGCCTCTTTCCGTCGCTGGTGGAAAAGTCACTGGTCAAGCAGTTGCCGGTTATTCGCCGTCACGCGCTGGCTGCCCGAGGTGCCGGCGAGTAAACTGCCCAGATGCGTATTCTCCTGGTTGAAGATGACAGATCCCTCGCCGCCGGCCTTCAGGCCGCGCTGAGCCGGGAGGGGTTTGCCGTGAACCATGTGGCCTCGGGCGGGCAGGCACTGGCCGCCGTGCGGGCGGAGGCGCCGGATATGGTGGTACTGGATCTGGGGCTGCCGGACATGGATGGGCTGCAGGTGCTGCGAGCGGTGCGCGAGACGCACCGCAGCCTGCCGGTCCTGTTGTTGACCGCTCGGGACGGGGCTGACGATAAAGTGCGCGGCTTGGATCACGGTGCCGACGACTACATGGCGAAACCCTTCGATGTGAAGGAGCTGGCCGCCCGCCTGCGGGTCATAGAACGGCGCCTGTCGAACACAGCAGCAAGCAGCTGTCTCACGGTGGGTCATGTCGCCCTGGATACTGCAGCGCATACGGTCGTCGTCGGAGACCAGCCCCTCGATCTCCCGCGGCGCGAATACATGCTACTGAAAGCGTTGATGGAGAGCGTCGGCAAGGTCCTGACACGCGAGTCTCTGGAGGGACGTCTCTACAGCTGGGGCGAGGAAGTGAGCAGCAACGCGCTGGAAGTACATATTCACCACCTGCGCAAGAAACTTCCGGACGACTTTATCAAGACCGTGCGGGGTATCGGCTACACCGTGCCGCGGCAATGAAATCGATACGCCGTTCTCTGGTTACCATGCTGATCGCAGCGTTTACGCTGGTGTCTTTTGTGGCCGCACTGAACGGTTACCGGGCCAGCATGGACAAGGCGGAGGCACTGCTGGATGCACAGCTTCAGTATTCTGCGGAGATTCTCATCGGCCTCGGGAGTGGCGATATACCGTCTCAATCACCGGGCAGCGGCGTCGAAGGCTTTGTCTTCCAGATATGGGAGGATGAGCGCCCGGTGCTGCGCTCTGCTGCGGCGCCGGACGCGCCGATTGCGGCGTTTGCTGCAGGTTACCGGTACGCCAATTTCGGTGGATATCGCTGGCGCACATTGACGGTTGCCATGGGGGACCAGCGTTGGGGGATGGTGGCAGAGCGGGCGGATGTTCGCCACACGCTGGCCGAGAGCGTTGTGCTGGAATCCGTGATTCCCCTCCTGCTCTGGTTACCGGTAGCGGCATTGCTGATCTGGGTGCTGGTAGGCTGGGGGTTGGCGCCGCTGCGGGAGCTCAGCGAGCAGATCAATCGCAAGGCCACGGACGACCTCACCCCGCTTCCTGATACGGATCCGCCCACCGAGCTGCAGCAGGTGATTACCTCGACCAACGGCCTTCTGCTGCGTCTGGCTGCTGCGCTGCAGCGGGAAAAGCACTTCGCCTCACATGCCGCCCACGAGTTGCGGACGCCGATCAGCGCCCTGAAAATTCACCTGCACAATCTGGAAAATGAAGTTCCGGCGGGCAGCAGTGCGCTGCAACATGCCACCGAGGGCATCGAGCGTATGCACCACCTGGTCGAACAGCTGCTGGACCTGGCGCGCACGCAGCCGGAGTTGATCAAGGCCAACTTCCAGACCGTTGATTTGCATACCCTCGCACAGCGGGTCACCGCCGAAATGTGGCCCGCGTTCGAATCGCGTCACCAGTCGCTGTCGCTGCAGGGCGAGTCCGCCGTGATGCAGGGTGACGAGACCATGCTGGCGATTCTGCTGCGCAACCTGCTCGACAATGCGCGCAAGTATACGCCTGAGGGCGGCGAAATTGCGGTGTTTGCCGGCAGCCGTGCCGGTGTGCCTTTGCTGGAGGTAGCCGACAGCGGGCCGGGAATCCCCTGCGCTGAGCGGGAGCGCGTTTTTGAGCGGTTTTACCGGGTCGGCACCAGTGCCAGTGAGAGTATCGCCGGGGCCGGCCTGGGTCTGGCGATCACCCAGCATATCGTCCAACTGCACAGTGCAAAGGTGCAGCTGGCCGACAGCCCTCTGGGCAGTGGGCTGGCCGTCACGGTGCAGTTTCCAGTCGAGAGGGGCGCATCGTGAAGCGTGCGCAGCAATGGGCCTGCGCTGTGCTGTGTGGCCTCGCGGCGGCTATGGTGCAGGCGCGTACACCGGTTTTTGAGCTGGAAATTCGCGATCACCTGTTCATACCCGAGGAAATCGTTATTCCCGCCAATACCAAGGTGAAACTGGTGGTCATCAACCATGATGTCACGCCGGAGGAGTTCGAGAGTTACGAATTGAATCGCGAGAAGGTCATTCTCGGAGGCAGCAAGGCCAATATCTTCATCGGGCCATTGGCACCCGGCGTCTACCCCTTTTTTGGTGAATTCAATCCACGTACGGCGCAGGGCAGGGTGGTGGTGGAATGAGGGCCTGTCGTGTTTCTTAACTCCGTGGTTATCGTCTTGCGCGAGGTGCTGGAGGCGGCGGTGCTGGTCAGTGCCCTGCTGGCCCTCGCACGCAGTATCCGCCTTGGAAACCGCTGGTTGTGGCTCGCCGTGCCGTTGGCAGCGGCGGGTGTGACGCTTTACGCCTCGTTTCTCGCGAGGATTACCGATGCGCTGGAGGGCGCAGGTCAGGAGGTGGTGAATGCCAGTCTGCAAGCGGGCGTGTACCTGCTGCTGGTGCCCATTCTCGCGTGCAGTTGGCGTGCACACAGGCGACCGCGCCTGCTGATGATACTGATGGCATTTGCCATCAGCCTGGCCATTGTGCGCGAGTGCGCAGAGATACAGATCTACGTGCGTGCCTTTGCCGCACTCGGTGAACACGCGGCTGCCGTCTGGGCAGGCAGTGCCCTGGGTATGGGCATAGGCATCAGTGCCGGAGTGTTGGTCTACGGCGCCCTGCGAGCCTTGCCGCAGCGCTGGGCACTGGGGGGCTGCTGTGCCGCCCTGGCCCTGATTGGCGCCGGCATGCTGATGCAGGCCACCCTGTTGCTGGAACAGGTGGACTGGTTACCGGACCAGGCCCCGCTCTGGGACAGCTCGGGGCTGCTCAGCGAACAATCGTTTTTGGGTGAACTGCTGTACGCCGTACTGGGCTACGAAGCCACGCCCGGGGCGCTGCAGGTGGGCCTGTATCTGGGCAGTCTGGCGCTGGCTGGTGTTGCGCTCTGGTGGGGCAGTAAAGGGAGGGCAGGACATGCGGTCGGGGAATAGCTGCAGGGGGTTGATGCTGGCGGTTTTGACGGTGTTTCCGGCGGTCACCCTGGCTGACGGCAGTGTTGTCGACAAGGTCTATCACCCCTATGTGGAACAGCTGGAATGGGAGCTGGAGTGGCGCGCCGTGCAGGAACACAATCCCCCCGGCAGCGCGGCACAGCGCCAGGCTACACACCGTGTCGGTCTGGGCCGAGCCGTGTCGGAGTTTGTGTTTGCCGAAGCGTATCTGGTCGGCCGGGAAGGCAGCGACAGCGGATTCACCATCGACGCCTGGGAGTTGGAGGCATTGTGGCAACTGTCAGAGCAGGGGGAGTATCTGCTCGATTATGGGCTGCTGTTCGAGTTGGAAAAGTATCGCCACGAAGAAATCTGGGAGTACTCCACCACCTTGCTACTGGAGCGGGAACTGGGCCGCTTTAGTGCG
This sequence comes from uncultured Haliea sp., assembly GCF_963973825.1. NCBI lineage: Bacteria > Pseudomonadati > Pseudomonadota > Gammaproteobacteria > Cellvibrionales > Halieaceae > Haliea > uncultured Haliea sp. Next base: position 108,806 of record NZ_CAXBAE010000001.1, on the reverse strand, counting down.
ACAGCCAACCTCGGGGTCATCTACGAGTGGGGCGATGACATTGAAGACGAGTTCGAAACCGCCGCCGCGCTGCAGGCGCGCTACCGTCATTCCCCGCTGCTGGAGCCAGCGCTGGAGCTTTATCTGGGCGAAGACACCCGGGCACTGGGCCCCATGCTGCTGGGCATGGCGCGCCTGGGCAGCCGCCAGGCGCTGCGCTGGGAGGCAGGCGTTGTCTGGGGCCTGGATGCAACCACCGCAGACTACACGCTGCGCGCGGTGCTGGAGTACGAGTTCTGAGCGAGCAGGGGCAACTGCTGCAGCAGGGCCTGCGAAACGAAGTACACCATGAAGTTGGCATAGGCGATGGCGGGATAATGACCGCTGCCATACAACCAGAACTGGCCGATCATGCCATCGGCGACCGTTGCCATGGCGGCACCCAGAGCGACCCAGCGACCGCGGCGGCCAAAGGCCAGCCCTATCCACAGTGCGCAGGGCAGCATGAGCGCGATCAGGATCGAGTAGGCACCCGTAAGCCAGGCAATGTAGGCGGCAGTGCCTGGCAGGAGTACCTGGAAGAAGGCGAAAAGACCGCCAGCGGCGGCGAGCAGCAGCGGCACTGCACGCCACCGTGGAGACACCCGATCCCGGGTTGCCAGCCAGACGGCGGCCAGCAGCAGCGCGTAGCCCGGGAAGAAGAACCAGACTGAATCCGCCAGATAGCTGTGCTGGACGACGTTGTCGTAGCTGTAGAAGCGCGCCGGGACATTGCGGTTCACGGCGTCGCCGAGCAGACACACAGCGAGCCCCGCGACGGTGAGGTCTGCGACCGCAGGGCGCCCTGCCGTGCTGGTCTGGTAGACCCAGCGGCGAATGCGCCAGCCATTCCACAGCAGGCCGCCCAGCAGACTCATTTCCAGCGCTGCGAGCAGGATCTTCCAGGCGCCACTCTCCACCCCCGCCGCCCAGAATGCGCTTTGCAACAGGATGATGGCAGTGCACAGCAGCCAGGGCAGCCGGCGCAGGGAGTTCGGTGGTGCGGCATCGCCGGCGTCCGCGGACTGGTGCATGTCGAGCCTCAGTCCTCGCCGGTCACAAAGGGAATGTAGTCGCCGTAACCGGCGGCCGCCATCTCCTCAAGCGGGATGAAGCGCATCGCCGCCGAGTTCATGCAGTAGCGCAGTCCTGTGGGTGCGGGGCCGTCATCAAATACATGACCGAGATGGGAGTCCGCGTAGCGGCTGCGAATTTCTGTGCGCGCCATGAAAAAGCTGCTGTCGTCCCGTTCCACAACACTGTCTTGGCTGATCGGTTGCGTGAAACTGGGCCACCCGGTGCCTGATGTGTATTTGTCGCGCGAGGAAAACAAAGGCTCTCCGGATACGATGTCCACGTAGATGCCTGCCCGCTTTTCGTCCCAGTAGGCGTTGTTGAAGGCCCGCTCGGTGCCATCCTGGCGCGCCACCCGGAACTGTTCGGGGGTGAGGCGCTGGCGCAGGACTTCGTCAGAGGGGCGCACGAAACGTTCAGGATCGAAGGCCGTTTGCTTGCCCCCTGCTGTAGGCGCAGGACGAAAACGGGAGAAATCAAGCGTCTGCTCCTCCCCCCAGACCCGGTCTATGAACTGATAGCGCCCCGAATTGAAGGTGTAGAACTGGTAGCGCAGTGGATTCTTGCTGGCGTAATCCTGGTGGTAGTCTTCAGCATCGTAGAATGCCGTGAACGGCGTAATGTCGATGACCACAGGTGTGTCGTAGCGGCCAGAAGCCTCCAGCGCATCCCGTGACGCCTGCGCGACGCGCTGCTGCTCCTCGGAGTGATAGAAAATGGCCGGGCGGTACTGGCGGCCTCGATCAACGAATTGCCCGTCCGCGTCGGTGGGGTCCATAAAGCGCCAGAAGCCCTCCACCAAACCCTCGTAGGTGATCACGGTGGGGTCATAGTACACCTGCACCGCTTCGGTATGGCCGGTTTTGCCAGCGGAGACCTGCTTGTAGTCCGGGTTCTTTTCGGTGCCGCCGCTGTAGCCGGAAACTGCCTCCACAACGCCGGGTATCTTCTCAAAGCCCTCTTCCACGCACCAGAAGCAACCGCCGGCAAAGGTTGCCACGGCGAGGCCCGTATCGGCGGGCGCATAGGCGGATCGGGTGTGGCCGGGTGAGGCTGCGACAAAGGCGGCCAGCAGCAGGGCCGCCAGTCTGAGGGTATAACGCATGGTGTGCTCCTTTGAGAGAGGTCGCGCTTGCTACGCGCTGCAACGCTCAGGCGATGACAACACGGCGGCGGTCAGCAGTAGACCCCGTTACCGGTCGCGGAGTTCCATCGGGTGGTGGCAGTGATTTATTTGAGCAGGGAGCCCAGCAGCCCGCGAAACAGCTTGCGGCCCAGACTGCTGCCGGCGGCAGAGCCGAGGCTGCGGGCCATACTCTTGATAAACGCCTCGCTGGTGCTCTGGCGTCCACCTGTGCCGCGGGTTTTCGCTTTGGCGGATTTTTGCGTCGCGTCCTGAGCGCTCGCGGCTTCAACTCTCTCGCGCAACACCTCGTGGGCAGAGCGGGGGTCAACCGGCTCGGCATAGCGGCGCTGGTTGGGGTCGTGTGCCAGAACCGCAGCGCGCTCCTGCGGACTCGCAGGCCCCATGCGTGAGCACGGTGGGCGAATCAGCACGCGCTGCACGGGCGCCGGAATGCCCTTGTCCTGCAGCAGGGACACCAGCGCTTCGCCGACGCCCAGTTCGGTGATGGCGGTGACCGTATCCAGTGCCGGGTTCTCGCGAAATGACTGCGCGGCCACGCGCACGGCTTTCTGTTCACGGGGTGTGTAGGCCCGCAGCGCGTGCTGGATACGGTTCCCCAACTGACCCAGTACCGAATCCGGTATATCGCTGGGGCTCTGGCTGATGAAGTAGACACCGACACCCTTTGAGCGAATCAGGCGCACGACCTGCTCGATCTTTTCCAGCAGTGCGCGCGGCACATCGCGGAACAGCAGGTGCGCTTCATCGAAAAAGAACACCAGCACGGGCTGCTCGGGGTCCCCGAGTTCGGGCAGTGTTTCAAACAACTCGGAGAGCAACCAGAGCAGGAACGTGGAGTACACGCGCGGGCTCTGGATGAGGGTGTTGGCGGCAAGCAGGTTGATCACCCCGCGGCCGTCTCGGGTGGTTTGCATGAAGTCCTTGAGTTCCAGTGAGGGCTCGCCGAAAAACGCGCGTCCCCCCTCGCGCTCAAGCACCAGCAACCGGCGCAGAATGGCGTTTACCGAAGCCTTGGCGACACCGAAGCCTGCTCCCAGTTCCGAGCCGTGCTCTGCGAGATACTCCAGGGTTGTGCGCAGGTCAGCTAGATCCACCAGCAGCAGGCCCTCGCTGTCGGCGAACTCGAAGACCACGTTCATCACACCTTCCTGGGTGTCATTGAGGTCCAGCAGGCGGGCAAGCAGCGCGGGGCCCATTTCGGTGACGGTGGTGCGCACCGGAGTCCCGGCCTCCCCGAACACATCCCAGAAAGCGACGGGAAAGCCGCGCTGCTGGTAGCCGGTAATCCCGATGTACTGGTTCCGTTCATCCACTTTGGGGTGTGGCGTTCCCGCCTGGCTGATACCGGAGAGATCGCCTTTGACATCCGCCATGAACACGGGCACACCGCGGTCAGAGAAGCTCTCTGCGAGACACTGCAGGGTGACGGTTTTCCCGGTTCCGGTAGCGCCGGCAATCAGGCCGTGGCGGTTGGCGTAGCGTGGCAGCAGGCCGCACTGTCCTTCGGCGTTGCCGCCAATCAGAATTTGCTCGTTCATTACTGGCGTGTCACCCTTTTGTGCTTTTGCTACCCGCCGTTTTCGGCTTGCTCGTGCGCTTTGGCCTGGCGCGCGGCGCGGCCTTGCTGCCAGCGGCCTGACGGGATTTCGGTTTGGTTTTGGCCGCGGTCTTGGTCTTGGTTGCGGTCTTCGTTGATGCCCTGGCGGCGCTGCCGGCTGCCGCTTTTACCCTGCTACGGCCCGGGCGTCTGGGGGCCACGCGCAGCCCCGCCAGTTCCTCCAGCTCTGTCAGCGCTTCCTCGAGGTAGTCGATAATGCGCTGCACCTGGGGCATGGAGCGCCGGCAGGCGACGATGCCGAAATCCAGCTGCTTGCGATAGCTCACCAGTGTGATGTTCATGGCGAAACCATCGAAGACAATGGATGCCGGGTATACGCCTTCCAGGCTGGCGCCGTTCCAGTAGAGCTGCTCACGCGGTCCGGGGACGTTGGATATCACGGTGCTGAAGGCGGGAAAGTTGGCCGCAACGCCGAGCACGGAGGTGAGCAGGGCGGGTATCTGGGTAATCTGCATGAACAGCGTCGCCTCGCGTTGCGACATGCTGCGCAACAGTGCCTTGCCCGCCGCCATTGAGGCCTGGATCTTGCGCAGCCGCTGTTCCGGATCGGCGACGTCGGTTGCCAGGTCGGCGGTAATGAACCCTATGGCATTGGATGAATCCAGATCGCTCTCTTCCCGGAGTGAGACCGGGGCCATCGCCTTCAGTGAGTGCGCGGGGTTTTCGCCCAGGTTGGCAAGGTGGCGCCGCAGGGCACCTGCACACATCGCCAGCACGATATCGTTGACGGTGGCATTGGTCGCCTTGCAAACGCTGCGTACACGTTCGAACTCGAAGGACTGGGCAACGAAACGCCTGGACCCGCTGACATTGGTGTTGATTGAGGTGCGCGGCACCTGATGCCAGGGCACGGCGAGGTTACCACTGCGGCCAAAGAACGCGCCGCCAAACTGGCGAAAGGCGCTGACCAGGTTCGTTGTGGTGTCGTACTGCTGGCGCAGTGCTTCCAGCACGGTCTTCAGCTCCCGCCCGCGCGGCTCCACACGCTCCACGGGGGGTGGCAGTCGGCTGGCCTTGTAGCGCTCGAAGGCTTCGAAGGACATTGCGGAGTGGCGTGCTCGACTGCGGGGGCTGGTGGAGTACATGGCGTTCATCATGTGCATCGCCGAGGCGCCGTCGGTCGCCGCGTGATGGCATTTGCTGTACACGGCAAACTGGTTGTTGCGCAGGCCTTCGATGAGATGCAGTTCCCAGAGTGGCCGCGTGCGGTCAAGCAGCGTGCTGTGCAGCCTCGACACCAGCATGAACAGCTCACGATAGCGGCCGGGTTGGGGCAGGGCGGAGTGGCGCACGTGGTAGTCAATGTCGAAGTGCTCATCCTTCTCCCAATACAGCCGCAGGGGACCTGCGCGACCGGTGGTGACATACTCACCAAACGGCCGCCGATACTCCTCTTCGGTGCGCAGGGCGGCAAGCACCTGTTGCAGAAACTCGCGCTGGTCTACGCCCTTCGGGTAATTGAACAGGTGCAGTCCGCCCACATGCATGGGGGTCTGACGCTTCTCCATCAGCAGAAAGCCGGCATCGGCGAGGTTGACTGGGCGCATGGGGGATGACCTTTCGTTATTCTGTTTGACCAAACAATAGCGTCAATGCGGCTATCCGCAAAGGCCTGATTTCGTGATTACAGCCAGCGCACCCTCCGGAACAGCGTCAGCATGCCCACCGCCAGGAGTGCCATCAGCCCCAGAACCACAAAGTAACCGTAGCGGAACTGCAGCTCGGGCATGTGCTGGAAATTCATGCCATACAGACCCGCGACAAAACTCAGCGGGACAAAAATCGCTGTGATGATGGTGAGGATCTTCATGGTTTGGTTGAGTTGGTGGGAGGTGATCGATATATGGCTCTCGACGAGGTCGCCGCAGATCTCGTAGTACATCGAGCACAGGGTTCGCAGCCGTTCGCAACGGTCGAAGAGGTCGCGCCGCACGTGGTGGCTCTTGTCCTTGCCGGCACCCAGGTGAACAGTGCCACTGTGCAGAATGTGCTCGGCCAGCGCTTCATGGTAGTTGAAAATGCGCAGCAGCTTGCGCAATCGCGAGCGGTAGATCACCAGTTCTTTCATCACGGTATCGGTCTGGTCGGTCAGCAGGGCGTCCTCCAGTCCGGCCAGCGTGTCCTCAAAATCCATGAGCTTTTCCAGGTATCGCCCACCCACGTAGTGCAGAATACGCAGCGCGAGGACATTGGGCGTTTTCAGCAGGGACTGCTGTTCCTCGCTGTCCCAGAAGTGGTTTACACTGACGGCGGTGCCAGGATGGCTGGTAATGAGAATCCGCTTGCCCACCCACATGCCGACCGGCATCGGCTGTAATTCCAGGTTGTCGTCCAGGCTGGTCATGCCGCGAAACAGGATGAACGTGTCGTGGTCGAACTCTTCCACCTTGGGCGGATGCCGGGTGCGGGCGCAGTCAGAGACAGCGAGCCGGTCACAATTGAGTGAAGCGAGCAACTCCTGCCGCTCTGCGGTCAGCTCGCCCTCCATGTCCAGCCAGAGTACGCTGCTCTCCTGTTCCCGCCAGGCGGCGATCAACGATTCGTCGCCTGTCTGGTACTGCCCTTGCGGTGAGAGTAATTTTGCCCTGATCATGTGTCCGTGACCCTTCAAGGAACCCTGCATGGAACAGCTTAACCGAATCCTCAATGCGCCTCTAATCGTATTTGGCGACGTTGCCATTACCCTGGCCCAGGTGCTGACCGTTCTGGCCCTGCTGGTGGGCGGGATCTTTTTCGTGCTCTGGAGCGGTCGCTTCCTGCGCTCGCGCATGCTCAAGCGCAACCTCGATCCGAACGTGGTGCAGCTGGCCTTCCGTGCCTACCTGATCCTCGGCATGGCCATTGTCGGCATGTCGACGCTGGATTTGCTGAGTGTGCCGCTGGCAGCGTTCGCGTTTGTCTCGGGCGCCGTCGCGATCGGGTTTGGCTTCGGTGCGCAGAACATCATCAACAACTTTATCAGTGGCTGGATACTGATGTGGGAACGGCCCATCAAGATCGGTGATTTTCTCGAGCTTGGCGACGTGCGCGGAACGGTGGAGTCGATCAACACCCGCTCAACGCGTATCCGGCGAGTCGACGGCGTACACCTGTTGATTCCCAACAGCCAGCTGCTCGAAAACACCGTGACCAACTGGACGCTGGTGGACGACCTGGTGCGTACCGCGGTGCGGGTCGGTGTCGCCTACGACAGCGATGTACGGCTTACCGAGACATTGATGTACCGCGTCGCCGAGAAGCACCCCAACGTCTTGAAGACACCGGAGCCGATGGTGATATTCGATAACTTCGGCGACAGCTCGCTGGAGTTCGAACTCAATTTCTGGGTGCACTCCACCGCCGAGCGCGGCTTGCGCATGATTCGCAGCGATCTTCGCTTCCAGATCGATGCGCTGTTCCGCGAACATGGGCTGGTTATCGCCTTCCCGCAGCGGGATGTGCACCTGAATGGTGAGCTTCGCCTGTTGAACTCCTGAGGCAGTGGGCTTGCCTTGGTCTCGGCGCCGCCCGCGTGCTTGCACTATACTGGGGGCATGAAAAGGTATCCCTTACACCGCTGTCTCGCCCAGCTGCGCCTGTTGCTGCTGGCCTGGGTGCTCGCGTCCCCCGCTGCTGCGGCGCAGGTCTGGGTGATTCATATCGACGGTCCCATCGGGCCGGCAAGCGCGGACCACATGACTCGCTCGTTGGAGCGCGCCATCGCTGCGAACGCCGAGGCGGTTGTACTGCGCATCGACACACCGGGCGGCCTGGACAGCGCCATGCGCGACATGATCAAGGCGGTCCTGGCGGCGCCGGTCCCGGTGCTGGGGTACGTGGGCCCCAGCGGAGCGCGCGCAGCCAGCGCCGGCACGTACCTGCTCTATGCCACACACATCGCGGCCATGGCGCCCGGGACCAACCTGGGGTCGGCGACGCCGGTGCAGCTTGGCGGTGGCGGTCTGCCGGGGTTGCCGGGCGCGGGTGAGGAGGAACAGGGCGCAGCGCCGCCGCCCGCCGCCGGTAGTACAGCGATGGAGCGCAAGGTGGTGAACGATGCGGTGGCCTACATCCGCAGCCTCGCGCAGCTGCGCGGACGCAATGGTGACTGGGCGGAGCGCGCGGTACGCGACGGGGTCAGCCTGCCGGCAGAGGACGCACTGGCCGCCGGGGTCATCGATCAACTGGCGGACTCGATCCCCCTGCTGTTGCAGGGCGTGCACGGGACAGCGGTTGATGTGGGGGATGCTTCGCGGGTTCTCGACACGGCTGGCGCGGCCATCGTGGATCAGGCGCCGGACTGGCGCAGTGAGTTCCTCGCTGTCATCACCAACCCGAACATCGCGTATATCCTGCTGCTGGTCGGTATCTACGGGCTGGTCATTGAGTTCTACAATCCGGGTATCGGTCTGCCCGGTATCGTTGGCGCCGTGAGCCTGCTGATTGCCCTGTATGCCCTGCAGATGCTGCCCGTCAGCTACGCCGGTATGGGCCTGCTGTTGCTCGGCGTCGCCCTGATGGCGGCCGAAGCCTTTGCGCCCAGCTTCGGGGTGTTGGGGCTGGGTGGCGCTGCCGCCTTCGTGACAGGTTCGATCATGCTGATGGATACCAACCTGCCCGCCTACCAACTGGCACTGCCTATCGTCCTCGCAGTCACCGTATTCAGTGTCGGCTTGCTGGTGTTCGCCCTGGGCATGGTTTTGCGCGCGCGCAAGCACGCGGTGGTCAGTGGTGTGCAGCGCCTGGTGGGCATGACGACACAGGTGGCACGCCTGCACGATGGCGAGGCCTGGGTATGGCTGGATGGGGAACTCTGGCATGCGCGCAGCGAGGCCCCCCTGCAACCTGACGAGCCAGTCGTTGTGCTGGCAATCGACGGCCTGACTGCGGTCGTCCGCCGTCAATCCGAACAATCTCCAGAGAAAGGACAAGCCTGATGTTCGAGATCGAGATGTTTACCGGCGCTTTTGTTGTGCTCGCGATAGTGCTGCTGTTGTCCATGTTTCGCGTGCTGCGCGAATATGAGCGGGGTGTGATTTTCATGCTGGGCCGTTTCTACAAGGTGAAAGGCCCCGGGCTGATCATCATCATTCCCGTGCTGCAGCAGATGGTGCGCGTGGACCTGCGTACCCTGGTCATGGATGTGCCCACCCAGGACGTGATTTCCCGCGACAACGTGTCGGTACAGGTCAACGCCGTGATCTATTTCCGTGTGGTTGATCCGGAGCGGGCCATCATCCAGGTGGAGAACTACCTTGAGGCAACGAGCCAGCTGTCCCAGACGACGCTGCGCTCGGTGCTGGGGCAGCACGATCTCGATGACATGCTCGCCGAGCGTGATCGTTTGAACGACGACATTCAGTCCATTCTCGACAAGCAGACGGAGGCCTGGGGTGTGAAGGTGGCCAACGTCGAGATCAAGCATGTGGATCTCAACGAGTCCATGGTGCGGGCGATTGCGAAACAGGCGGAGGCTGAGCGCGAACGTCGGGCCAAGGTGATCCACGCCATCGGTGAGGCCGAGGCTGCCGAGAAACTGGCTGAAGCCGCCAAGATGCTGGCCACTGAAGAGTCCGCAATCCAGCTTCGGTATCTGCAGACGCTGGTGGAGATTGCCGGTGACAAGAGTTCGACGATTGTGTTCCCGCTGCCGGTGGATATCATGAAGAAATTTACCTCCTAGACAGTGGAATCACGTCCCCATGCAATGTATTGAAATCACTGAACCCGGTGCGCCTGCCGTATTGAAAATGGCACGTCGTGAAGCCCCGGTTGCGGGTGCCGGCGAACTTCTGATTGATGTTGTCGCCGCGGGTGTCAACCGGCCGGACGTGATGCAGCGGCTGGGCCTGTACCCCCCGCCCCCCGGGGCATCAGACCTTCCCGGCCTGGAAGTGGCGGGTCGCGTGGTGGCGGTGGGGGCGGGCGTTGTCGGCTGGCAGGTTGGCGACCACGTCTGCGCCCTCACCAACGGTGGTGGCTATGCGGAGCAGGTCGTTGCCCCGGCGGGGCAGTGTCTGCCGCTGCCTGCAGGTATGGATTTTGTCGCGGCTGCCGGCCTTCCCGAGACGTTCTTTACCGTGTGGACCAACGTGTTCATGCGCGGGCGCCTGCAGGCCGGCGAAAGCCTGTTGGTGCACGGCGGCAGCTCGGGGATCGGCACCAGCGCGATCCAGATGGCGCGGGCGCTTGGCGCAACGGTGTACGCAACGGCGGGCAGTGAGGAGAAATGCGCGGCCTGTGTGCGGCTCGGTGCTGCCCACGCGGTCAACTACCGCTGTGAAGACTTTGAGCAGGTGCTCGGGGAGCTGACCGCTGGCAGCGGCGTGGATGTCATACTCGACATGGTCGGCGGTGAGTATATCAACCGCAACCTGCGCCTGGCGGCGACCGACGGTCGCATTGTGAACATCGCCTACCAGGGTGGTTTCGAGGCGCCGGTCAACTTCGTTCCCATGTTGTTGAAGCGTCTGACCCTGACCGCGTCCACCCTGCGCCCTCAGTCGATTGAGGCGAAGGCAGAGATCGCGGCGCAATTGCGTGAGCGCATATGGCCGCTGCTGGATGCGGGTGAAATCCAGCCGGTGATCGCGGCAACCTTCCCGCTGCAGGACGCTGCGGCGGCTCACGAGCTGATGGAAAGCGGCGCCCATATAGGAAAAATCATACTCACGGTGCGCTGAAAACGGTCTTTGATCAACTGAATAGCCAGGGCCGGAGTTGCTCCCGGTTCTCCACCACGATCTGCTGTGCCATGGGGTCTTCCAGTGAGGCCGGCTCGGGGTCAATGTGCAACAGCTTCAGGGCGTAGGGCACGAGCCGCCCGCGCACGGTGATGTGCAGGGCGCCTTCGAGCATGCCGTAATCGGTCTCCACCACCTGCTGCTGTGCAGGCGACAGCCTTGGATCCGGCACAATACGCAGCGTCACGTGGGTGTTCCAGTCGTGGTCGTTCTCGACCCCCTGGGTGGAGTCGTCGAGCATCTCCGGAATATCGCGGAAACGGCTGAGCACAAAGTCGCGGTATTCCTGGTTCTTTTCACACCAGGCACGTACGTGCCAGCGCAGCCCGGTGAATACCAGAGTATGCGGCACGATGATTCGCCCCTCGCGGTTGGGGTTGTGCAGTGACACATAATCCACTTCCAGGCGTTTGCGCTGACGTGCGGCCTGCATGATGGGTCGCAGCACCTCGGGGCGTACATCGCGCACCGGTACCCGCAGCACCTCGATGTTTGCGACGTTAAGCGCCAGCGATTCGAACACGTTGGACAGTTCGTTGTTGCGCGCCATCAGGTGCAGGTACTCGTCGGCCACGCCCTCTGTCACCCGCGGCCTGAACCCCGCAGCCGGCATGTAACCCTTCAGCGATGAATCATAAACAAGATTTCCCGGCCCGATGTCACGGATGTAGCGATTGATATCCTTGCTCGCCTGCTGGCGGCCAATGCCGAAGGTTTCGCACAGGTGGCGCGTGGTCAGTCTACCCTCCCACAGAACGATGGTCTCTATGTAGCGATAACGTACCAGCAGGTCCCAGCGTATGGGCCACGGGTTGGTGGGCGTTGCTGGCATGGCTGCTCCTGTTCAGATTGAATTGCCTGTATCGTACACTGCAGTGCAGCCAGCGAATACTGAGGACACGGCAATCGCTTCTCCCGACATCAGTGACTTTTATCACCTAGCCAATCAGCTTGAGCACGACCGGGATCTGTCGCTGGAGCAACGACGGCTGCGCGACCGGGAAATCGGGCGGAGCTGCGAGGGTGCCGCGGATGACTGGACGCGGCTACAGCACTGGTTGCACTCGGTGGACCCGCAGGCGCAGCGCAGGCCGGAGTGGGCCAGCCGTGCCAATCCTGCGGTGCTGCTCAATCTGTTGGCGCTGTGTGGGGGCTTCGCTGCCATGGCGGGGCTGCTACTCGGTAGCGCGAATGCGCTGGTCAACGTGCTGTTCTGGCTACTGTTGTTTGTAGGGCTGCAGGGGCTGCTGATGGCGGGATCGCTGCTGGTGCTGCTGCAGCTGCTATGGGGCAGGGTGCCCCCGGCATCGCCGGTACAGCCGATACGTTTTGTCCTGCAGCGGCGCTGGCCCGATGCCCGCGCGTTGCGCGAGGCGCAGCCGCTGTTGCGCCTGCTCTTCCTGCGTCACGGCCAGGCGCTGGGGGCACTGTTCGCGGCGGGCGCCGCTGCGGCGTTTCTCGTCTTGCCAGCAGTGGACAACTACGGATTTGTGTGGGGGTCCACCTACCCACTCAGCGACCCGTTCATGCAGGCCCTGGTAGACGCGCTTGCCTGGCCCTGGCACAGCCTGCTTCCCGGCGCCACGATCGCGCCCGAGTTGCTGAGCAGCAGCCGCTATCACGCGGCGTTGCAGCTGCTTGATGCGGAGCGTCTGGAGCGAATGCGCGGCTGGTGGGGTTTCCTGATGCTGTGCCTGCTGGTGTACAGCCTGTTGCCGCGGGTGTTGTTGTACCTCCTGTCGCGTGCCCTGTACCGACGCCAGTTACTGGCCAGCCTGCTCAGCTATCCGGGTGTCGAGCGCGTGCTGGCACGGATGCAGGCGCCGCTGGTCGCAACCGGTGCGGCACCTGAGGCTGGCGTCACGGTGCCGGGTAAGACGCGCGCCGGGGAGCCGGGGGTCGATGCCGCGCCGGTCGCATGGCCGCGTACCTTGCTGTTGGAGGTGGCTGGCGCTTTCGGCGAACAGGCGCCGGCAAGCTACGAGGAGCTGGCGGATGGGCAACCTGCGCAGCACGCCGGTATTGCCGGTAGCGATCTTGCCACGGACCGCCGGACGCTGGCGGCACTGCGGCTTGCGGATATCGATCGGCTCTATCTTGCGGTCAAGGGCTGGGAGCCACCCGTCGCGGAACTGGCCGACCTCCTGGAGCCTCTGTTCGGCATTCCGCAGTGCAGTGTTCTCCTGGTTCCCCTGCCGGGTCGTCCCTTGCCGCATCGCAAGGTGGAAGACTGGCGTCTGTTTGCTCGCGCCATGCCGTTTCAGACGGTGGATGTGCAGCTGCTGAATCCGGTGGTGATCTCATGAGCCTGCCGGTTTTTGCGGTGGTGGGGCGTCCCAACAAAGGCAAGTCGAGCATCGTGGCAACGCTCGCGCGAGACGATTCCGTGGGGATTGAGGCGCGTGCGGGCTCCACGCGCGAAGCGCGGGAATTTCCGATGCGCGTCGATGGCGAGACCCTGTACACGCTGGTGGATACGCCCGGCATACAGCGGGCGCGTGCGGTTCTGGAATGGCTGCGCGCGCACGCTGCCGACGCGGCCAGCAGGCCCCGGGCGGTACGCGACTTTGTCGACGCGCATCGCGACGACCCGCGCTTTCACGATGAGTGCGCACTGTTGCGACCGGTTGTCGCCGGGGCCGGCATTATTTACGTGGTTGACGGGTCTGTGCCTTTCGGTGCCGACTACGAGGCGGAAATGGAAATTCTGCGCTGGACCGGCCGCCCCAGCCTCGCGCTGATCAACCCCATCGACAATGAAGACTACGTGGCGGAATGGCAGGCCGGCCTGGGGCAGTACTTTCAGACGGTGCGTCTGTTCAACGCGCAGCGTGCGGAGGCAGCGAAACAGCTTGAACTGCTGGTCCTCTTTGGGCACCTCGATGAGCAGTGGCGGCAGTCACTGGACCGCGCGGTCGAGGTGTTGCGGGGGGAACGCGAGCGCGAGCACCGTGAGGCTGCGGCACTGATTGCCGAATGGATTGCCGAAGCTCTGGAGTTCCAGGTCTCGCAGCGCGTACCCGAGGGGCTGCCAGTGCAACCGGTGCAGGACCTCCTGTTCAGTCGCTACCAGCGTGAGCTACAGGCTCGTGAGCGGCGCTGTCGTCGCCAGGTGGAGGAGGTTTACCATTACCATCGTCTGCAGCGCAGTGAGCTGGATATCGATCTGGAGGCGTCAGAGCTGTTCAACGTGGAGCAATGGTATCTGTGGGGGCTGGATCGTCGCGCGCTGGCACTGGTGGCGGCCTCGGCAGGCGCGTTGCTGGGCGGCGGCACGGGAATGGCCCTGGACGGCGTCACAGCGGGGCTCACGGGCGGTCTGGGCACGTTGGTCAGTGGTGCGCTGGGCGCTGCGTCCGGCGGCGTGGCCGCCCTGCGCTATGCCGACGAGATTGCTCAGCTGAGGGTCAAGGGCATTCCCAGTGGCGGCAAACTGGTGAGCTACGGGCCATCGCGAAACCCGAATTTTCCCTTCGTATTGCTGGGTAGGGCGCTGCTGCATCAGCACCGCCTGTGCAGCCGTACACACGCCGACCGCAGTGCGCTGCAGCTGGACAGCGCCCTGCTGGCCGATGTCAGCGACGCCGAACGCCGCCAGCTGGCGCGTTGGTTTGCGTCCCTGCGCCAGCCGCGCCGAGCAGCCGCCGCGCGCCAGGCGCTGGCCGACTGGATGCTGGCCCGCAGTGGCACGGCGCAGGCTGAGGCCTGAGCGCTACCTCAGCGAATTGCCGACTCCGGCCTGCCCTGCCAGTAGAAGGGCTGCAGCGTGCTGTCGCCGGTAAATACCTCGGACAGCGACTCCGCCGCATAGACGCGGCCGTTCAGCACGACGTGGCTGATCCGGTCTGTCTGGCGGATATCCTCCAGTGGGTTGCCGTCAATGATCACCAGGTCGGCCAACTTGCCGGGCTCGAGTGAGCCGATATCGCCATCCATTCCCAGGTAGCGCGCCGGGTTGATGGTCGCTGCGGCGAGCGCCTCCATCGGGCTGAAGCCGCCACGCACGAAACTCCACATTTCCCAGTGTGTGGCGAGACCCTCGCGCTGGCCGTGTCCACCGGTGTTGACCAGTATCCCGGCGTCCAGCAAGCCCTTGGCGGCAGCAGCGGCATCGTCATCGCGATAGTCGGCTTCCGGGGCCATGGGCCTGCGCACCGAGCGAGGCTGCAACACGGCTGGCGGCACGAAGTTGGCGAGCAGGGGATGTTTCCACACCTCCGTGTCCTGGTAGTAGTAGTCCTCGGAGGTCAGTCCACCGAAAGTCACCACCAGCGTGGGGGTATAACCCGCCTCGCTCTGTCGCCAGTACTGCAGGACATCCTCGTACAGGCGCAGGGCAGGGACATTGTGCTCGACCCCGGTGATCCCGTCGCCGATCAGGTTCATGTCCATGTGGTACAGGGCCCCGCCTTCGGCGACCGGCATCAGGCCCTCGCGGCGTGAGGCTTCGATAACCATCTGCCGCTGATCGCGACGCGGCTGGTTGTAGTTTTTCACGGTCACTGCGCCCTGCGCCTTGAGCCTGCGCACGTGTGCCAGGGCATCGTCGAGGGTTTCCACCGGCGAGTAATAGGTGGATTTCGCACCGTAAATGATTTCAGCCGTGGAGAAAATCCGCGGCCCGAGAATGCGTCCGGCACGGGCATACTCAGCGGCAGCAAACACCTGGGAGGCGACGCTGGACGGGTTGTGCACCGTGGTAACGCCCAGCGCAAGGTGCGCGAGCAGATCCCAGTTCTGCTGCGGGATGATGTCGGCACGTCCGTAGGGTCCGTGCGCATGGATATCGACAAAACCGGGCACCAGCGTCTTGCCGCCCAGGTCCACAGTGCGGAAGCCCTCTGGTATTGCCAGGCTGGCACCGCCCACGGCGCGGATGCGGTTACCCTCCAGCAGCACCGTGCCGCCGTCAATCACCTCGCGCTCGCTGTTCAGCGTGACCACCCGAGCATTGGTGAGTGCGAGGCGCGTGGCGGGGCGGGCACTGGCGACGCGCATGCTGAGATCCACACCGTCTTCCGGGGGCGTAAAGTCTGCGCGCATTGCATCGGCGACGGTGACCGTGTTCAGTGTCGGGCCCGTGCTCCAGACCACTGCGCTCCCCGTGGCGTTCCAGTTCAGGTAGTCGCCACCGACCCGGCTCAGGCGTACGATGGGGAAGGCGGGCCTGGGATCGTCGAGCACCAGCGTTTTGCCCGCGGTGGGCGCGGCGGCTGCCAGGTACATCTGGTGGCCGTTCTCGAAGGCGATGTGCCGGCCGTCGGGGGCCAGACGGATGCGCGTGGCCAGCTCGGCGCTGGCGACCTGTTGTACATCGTGGCCAGTGCGCGACATGGCGATGAGCACCGTGCTCGCGGTGCTGCTGCCGCGGCCCGAGGCGCTATCGGCGCGTTCCTGTGCGTAGATGCGGCCATCCGGGCCAAAATGGGGGTGTTCGCCACGTGCGCTGACAAACTGCATGTCGCCGGTGGCGCGTGAGACCAGGTAGATGCCGGGTTGTACCGACCACTCCGGGTGGAGCAGGGCACTGCCGGCCAGTTTGCGCAGCGCCAGGGTGTCTCCGCTGCCGTCGATAGCCAGTTCCGTGTACTGGCCCTTCGGATGATCCAGGGCACGCGCCTTGCCGCCGCGAGCCGGCACGCGGTGAATCCGGCTGAGTTCGCTGTCTGTCCAGCGCAGGAACAGGATGTCACGACCGTCGGGACTCCACACGGGGGCGTAGTCGAAACCACTTTCGCCGTCCCCCGTGAGGCGCCGGGGTTCCGCGTCGCCACGCTTGATATACAGTCGGCCCAGCGATTCGAAGACGATGGCCTTGCCGTCCGGTGACGGTGTGGCGAAGCGCACCATGCGGGTGTTGAAGTACTCCGGCGCCACCTCGACCGGGAAGCGCACGGCGGGATAGATGTCGCGGCTGTCACTGACCTCAAAGGGGACGTTCAGCAGGGACCCATCGAGCGTATTCAAACGCCAGATCTTGCCCTGTGCCCAGAAAACGATATCGCGGCTGTCGGGGGTCCACTCCATGGTGGGGTAGAGCCCGTGCACGGCCCAGGTCTCCTGCATGTCGAGGTCCAGGCCGTCGAACAGCATTCGTTCGGTGCCGTTGGCGAGGTCTTTGACGAACAACCGTGACTGCGCCCGTACCCGCTTGACGTAGGCGAGTTGCTTGCCGTCCGGTGACGGCGTGGCGCGCACTGCGCCGCCGGGGCCACCCGCTACGGTGCTGACATCCCCACTGGCGAGATCAACCCGGCGAATCTGGAACAGTTCCGTATTGCTGTCCTGATGGTAGATGAAGGTGTCGCCCGGTGTCGTGTTCAGGGAGAAATACAGGCTTTTGCCGTCCGGGCTGAAAGCGGGTTCGCCCTGTTCTTTCTGGAAGGTTGGGCTGGGACGGGGAATCAGCATCTGCCCGGCGTTCTGTGCACCGCCGCCGACATGGTACATCCAGATTTCGCCAGTCCCCAGGGAGCGCGAGGTGGTGTAATGCTTGCGGGCCGCCAGATACTCGCCGTCCGGGCTCCAACTGGGGCTGTTGAGGAGGCGGAAATCTTCAAAGGTGAGCTGTCGCAGTGCTCCGCTCTCGCGCTCCAGCAGCCACAGGTTGTCGCCGCCGGTGCGATCCGAGGTGAAGGCGATATGGCGGCCATCGGGGCTGTATTGAGGCTGCATGTCCCAGGCGAACCCCGTGGTCAGCGCTGTTGCGGTGCCGCCGCTGATAGGCATTTCGTAGAGGTTGCCCAGCAGGTCAAAGGCAATGTGCCTGCCATCCGGGGAGACGTCGATGCTCATCCACGTGCCTTCGCGTACATCGACAGCGGCGCGGGTGGCCGCGGCCGAGAAATCAGGCTGGTCGACGCGCCATGTGCTACCGTTGTCAGCGTGGGCGGTTGCGCCTGGGATCAGGCCCGCGAGGAACAGGCCAAGGAGTGTTCGGGTCAGTGAGTGCATGGCAGGGTCCGGGTTCGGTGGCTTGAAGAGAGCGGTCAGGGCACAGGCAGTGATCCAGCCGCCGCCTGGCGCGTACCATACTACGTGATTCCCCCGCTGTGAAATGCAGCCCTGTTCAGTCATGGAGTTTCTATGGAATTGATTCGATCCCTCGCGTTGCTACTGGCTCTGGCTTGCGCAGCTCCGGCCATCGCGGAAGAACTGCAGGTCGGAGATGTCGCCCCCGAGTTCAGTCTGATGGGCAGCGATGGCAAACAGTATTCGCTGGCCGACTTCAGGGGCAAACAGGCAGTGGTGCTGGCCTGGTATCCGCGCGCCTTTACCTCGGGGTGCACCGTTGAGTGCAAGTCGCTCGCCGAAAACGGGCACCTGATTCGGGAATACGACGTGAGCTATTTTATGGCCAGTGTCGACGAGGTCGAGGAGAACCGCCGTTTTGCCGAGGAGACTGAGGCTGATTTTCCGTTGCTGAGCGATCCGGAGAAGCAGGTGGCAGAGGCCTATGGCGTGCTGGCCATGATGGGCTTTGCCAAGCGGCATACGTTTTACATCGGTGCTGATGGCACCATTCTCAAGATTGACCGCACTATCAACCCCGCTACGGCCGCACAGGACATGGCGGAGAACCTCGGCGCCCTGGGCATTCCCAAGCGCTAGGCCCTGCGTTCACGCTGCCGCGGGACCCCCGTTCGTCCCGCGGCACCCTCCGTTGGTCGTTTTATCCCTGACTGAGCTGGCACTTCCGCGAGCGGCTTCTATAATGTCGGCCTTTTTTCTCAAGCAACGCTGACGCCGCAACGGCGGCCGGTGCCCGCAGACCGCGCTTTTGGGCGCAGCTGCCGGGGCCGGTGCCCGCGCCGTCGGAGATAACAATGCTCAGCACAGGCCAGACACGTGAATTGCTCCGCTTGGCGCTACCCATGGTGGTCTCGCAGAGCGCGTTTGCCTTGATGGTGTTCACCGACCGCCTGTTTCTGTCGCGAATTGATGCCCTGCACATTGCCTCTGCGCTGGGTGGTGGCGTTACGTTTTTTGTCAGTGTGTCCCTGTTCATTGGCGTGATGTCCTACGCGACGGCGCTGGTGGCACAGTATTACGGCTCCGGTCAGTTGCAGAAGTGCCCGCGCGTGCTCGTCCAGGGGGTCATCATGGCGTTCGCCTGCCAACCCCTGTTACTGCTGATTGCCTGGGGTATGGGCGGCCTGTTTGCCGCTATGGGGCACCCGCCGGAACAGGTGATACTGGAGCGGCAGTACTACTACGTGATGATGGGCGGCGCCTTCTTTGCCCTGGTCAAGGCCTGTGTGGCGGGCTATTTCTGCGGTATTGGTAAAACCCGCGTCGTGATGATTACCGATGTGCTGGGTGTGCTGATCAATGTACCGCTCACCTGGGTACTGATCTTCGGCAAGTTCGGCTTTCCCGAATTGGGTATTCGTGGCGCCGCGCTGGGCACCGTAATCGCCACGGCGTGCAGCCTGCTCATCTATGCGGTCTTCTTCTTCAACCGTATCCATCGTGAGCGCTTTCACGTCGCTGAGGCATTCCACTATGACCGGGGAATTCTCCGTCGCTATGTGCGGCTCGGTCTGCCATCGGGCTTCGAAACGTTTGTTGGCGCCGCCACGTTCAATTTCTTTCTGCTGCTGTTCCAGTCCTACGGCATCACCGAGGGCGCGGCCATGGCGATTGTTTTCAACTGGGACATGCTCAACTACGTGCCGTTAATCGGCCTGAACATCGCCGTCACCAGTATGATCGGGCGCTATGTGGGTTCGGGGGACATGACCCGGGCCAACCAGGTGATCGCAGCCGGTTTCACCGTTGCACTTGGCTTTTCCGTGCTGCTGGCCCTGTTCTTTGTGCTGTTCCGGTACGAACTGATGATGGTGTTTGCCACCCCGGAGCAGGATTTCAGCGCCATCGCCGCACTGGGCGCGAGCATGATGCTGGGCATGGCGACCTATGTGGTGGCAGATGCGGTGATTCTGGTTTGCAGCGGGGTGTTGCGCGGTGCCGGAGATACCCGCTGGCTGATGAACACCTCCATGACCCTGCACGTGCTGATGCTTCTGGGGCAGTACGTGATGATCAAGCATCTCGGCGTAGGCCCTCTGGTCAGCTGGTGGGGCTTTGTGGCGATGCTGCTGGCGCTGGCGCTGGTGTATCTCCTGCGACTGCGCGGCACGACCTGGCGCAGGCCGTCCCGGCTGGCCCGTGTGATGGCCGAATAATCCACGCTACAGGGTCAGTATGCGGCGCAGCAGGCTGTTTTCACTGCGCTGCTGTTCTCTCAACAGCAACAGCGCCTGCAGTTGTTCCTCGATCTCGCCGGCGACTTCATCGCGAATCTTGCGCTGCTGCGCCTTGCCCGGTTTCCGGCGCGCATAGGCTGCCAGGTCAACCGGCCGGCCGAAGCCGAGATAGCAGCGCTGGGGTTTGGGCAGCGCGGTGCCCAGTGCACCGATGGCGAGCGGGGGCAGGGCGTCGCTGCGCGTGTCCTCTGTCAGCAGGCCGACACGACGCAACAGTCTTCCCGGCAGCGAATCCGGCAGCGCCTCGCTTTCTATCAGGTGGTCGTAGAACTCGTCCGGCCCCACAATACCAAAAGGCATGATGGTGTAGCCGTATTGCGCGGCCATGCGGATGAAGCCAAAGCGCTCCTTCCATTGCAGCTGGTACCGCAGGCGGTTTGGCTTCACCGCTTCGTGTGCGCCACCGGGAAACACCAGAAGGTCCCGGCCGTGGGCCATGAGTGCGCTGCAGACTTCGGGGTGACCCATGGCCGCGCCGCGCGCCAGCAGGGCCTGTTCCATCTGCGGGTGGGTAAACAGGAATTTATCGCCCAGGGGGCGCAGAAAGCGGCCGTACTGCTGCTGCAGTATGGAAACGACCACCATGCCATCCAGTGCGAACAGGCTGTGGTTGCCGACGAACAGGCAGGGTCGTTGGGGTATGCGCTCGATCCCCCGTACTTCGGGCCTGAAGTAGCGTTTGATGATCTGGTAGGCGATCTGCAGGTCGCGACTGCGTGGCACCTCGGTCAGTGCCAGGGCGCGCTCAATGTGCCGCTGCAGGCGTTCGCCCTCCAGTGGCTGGTTATCCCTGTCGAGTGCTGTCATGCGATGGTCCGTTGTGCCGAGGAGCCGGGCAGTATATCACTCACTGCCCAGCAGGCGCCCGAGACCGCGCTGTTGCAGCGCACCCTCCAGCAGGGCGCGGATAGCGGCACTGTTGTCCAGCGCGAGTGCCTGCTGCGCGAGCACGGCGGCGTCCTCTGCTGACATCGAGCGCAGCAGCCACTTGATCCGGGGCAGTTTCGAGGCGCTCATGCTCAGGGTGCGAATGCCAATCCCGAGCAGAAAGACCACGGCGGCGGGATCCGCCGCCATTTCACCGCACAGGCTGAGGGGCAGCCCACCAGCCTTCGCAGCAGCGGTAATGCGGGCGATTTCCTGCAGCACGGCAGGGTGGATATGGTCGTAGGCACCGGCCACCCTGGGGTTGTTGCGATCCAGTGCCAGCAGGTATTGGCTGAGATCGTTGGAGCCGATCGAGATAAAGTCCAGCCTGTCTGCCCAGGCCGGCAACAGCGAGATCGCCGCGGGTACTTCAACCATGATGCCCACCCGGGGTCTCCGCGCGTCCGCGTCCTCGTCCTGCAACTGCTGCAGCGCGTCGTCCAGGACGCCCTTGAAGGCGGCGATTTCTCCGCTGTTACTGACCATGGGCAGCAGAATATGCAGATCTGCAGTGCCTTCTGCGGCACGCAGCATGGCGCGGACCTGGGTCATCAGCAGCGAGCTGTTGTCGAGGCAGAAGCGGATGCCGCGCCAGCCCAGGGCCGGGTTTTCCTCGTGGATCGGGAAGTAGGGCAGTGGCTTGTCGCCACCAATGTCGAGAATGCGCATATACACCGGTCGGCCATGGTAGGCCTGCAGGACCTGGCGGTAGATCTGCAGCTGTTCTTCCTCGGAGGGAAAGGTTTCGCTGATCATGAAGGGCATCTCGGTGCGGTACAGTCCGATACCTTCCGCGCCGTTGGCGAGTCCGGGGGAGATATCCGCCAGCAGGCCGGTATTGGCCATGAGGCGCACGCGCTCGCCATCCGTCGTTGTCGCCGGCTCATCTCTCAGGCTCGCGAGTTCTCCCTTCAACGCCTGTTCGGCCCGTTGCAGCCGCTCGAACTCCAGGCGAATCGACGGGCTGGGGTAGAGAATAACCTGCCCCGTATTCCCATCCACGATCAGCGGGCTGCCGTCTTCGATGTTTTTCAGTTTGCCGGTGCCCATCACCGCGGGCACACCCAGCGCATTGGCAAGTACCGCGGTGTGGGACAGACTTGACCCCTCGTAGCACACGATGCCGGCGAGTCGCACCGGATCACAGGCGGCAATATCCGACACGCTCACCTTGGCGCCGACCAGCACGATGGGGCCGTGGTCATCCGCGGGCAGGTTCCCGCTGGTTCCGGCCCAGGACTGGTAGAGCTTGTTACCCAGGTGATGCAGGTCCTCGTTGCGGGCGCGCAGATAGGGGTCCTCCATCGCCAGGAATACCTCGGCGTAGTGGTGCACGACCTGTCGCAGCGCACCGGGCAACCATTGCCCTGCGGCGATCGCCTGTTCAACCCCGACGCGCAATCCGGGGTCATTGAGCAGCATCTGATAGGCTGTGAACACTGCGCTGACACCGTCGGAAAGTTGTTCTCCCAGTGCCTTGCGTTCATTTTCCACATCCTGGCTGACCGTCGATAACAGCTGGTGCCATTCGCTGATCGCGGCGGCAGGGTCCTCGCAGGGACGGTCAGGTACTGCGTAGAGGTCGACAGACTCGCACAGCCAGGCGCTGCCGATGCCGGTACCCGGCGCCCCCTTGACGCCGCGCACCCGGCGCACGGCGTTGGCAGGAGTGTGCACGGCAAGAGGTTCTGGAGGCAGCACAAGCGCCAACTGGGTCGACAGGGTCACCAGGAAGGCCTGCTCATCCGCGGACATCAGGCGGCCCTCGCGGGACTGCACCACCAGCACGCCGATCACCGCGCCAGCCCTGACCACGGGCACCCCGCAGAAGCTGATGAACTCGTCCTCGCGGGTCTCTGCCAGGTAGCAAAAATCCGGATGGGAGGCGGCTTCCGCGACGTTGATTGGGTGTCGGGTCTGTGCCACGCGGCCAACAAGCCCGCGACCGGCGGGCAGACGGCTGTAGCCGACCGCCTGTTGGTCGAGACCGTGACTGGCCACCAGCACCATGGCGCCATCCGTCGCGGCGATGTAAAGACTGCACACGTCCACGGCAATGGCACGATGGATGGCTTCGACAATCAGCTTGACCTGGTCTTCAGTCTGGTCCGCCTGGGCGGCGGCCTGCACAATGCGGGTCAGTTCCTGCAGCGTATTCATTGATGGGCGATCCGGTGCCTGTGTGGCGGGGTTGAAGCACGTGACCCCAGTATCCGCTATAGTGCCCGATCGTGACCAGTCTACAAGCGTAAACTGTGAGACCCGCCGGACAGATTCCGGTTCTGGATTGGAGACCGACATGCAATTTACCCTGTTTGGCCTGCTGATGCTGGCCGTCTCCCTGGCTGTTGCCTCGCCGGCAGAGGAGTTCGAGGCGCTCGTCGAGGACCACTGGGCCTGGACGCTGGAACAGTCGCCCCAGCTGCGCACGCACCTTGGCGATTCGGGTGCCAACGACCGTTGGGGCGACATGAGCCTTGCTGCCCACGCCCAGCGCGATACGCGACGCGCGGAATTCCTGGCGCAGCTGGAGGCGATTGACGCGGACGCGCTCGGTGAGCAGGCGCAATTGAGCTATGCCATGCTCCTGCGGCGCCTGCAGAGTGAGCGCAGTGAGTACAGGCTGGGCCTTCACCTGATCCCCATCAACATGCGCTCGGGTCCGCAACA
This sequence comes from uncultured Haliea sp., assembly GCF_963973825.1. NCBI lineage: Bacteria > Pseudomonadati > Pseudomonadota > Gammaproteobacteria > Cellvibrionales > Halieaceae > Haliea > uncultured Haliea sp. The sequence continues at coordinate 85,361 of NZ_CAXBAE010000001.1, read as the reverse complement.
CCTGCACTCGCTGCAGGAGCGTATCCGCTTCAGCAGCGAGCGAGATTATCGGGACTGGCTGCAGCGTCTGCAGCGCATGCCCGCCCTGCTGGCACAATACCGTGAAGTGCTGGAGGAGGGGATTGCACAGCAGCGCACCCAGGCGCGGGTGGTGATGGAGCGGGTCCCCGCCCAGATTGACCGCCTGCTTGCGGGTGAACCGGCTGACAGCCCGTTTTACAAGCCGTTTCGCGCAGCGCCCGAGGGTGTCCCGGAATCACAGTGGGTCGAGTTGCAGGGCCGTGCTGCCGAGGTGATTGATCGCGAGCTGAACCCGGCGCTCGCCGAATTCCGGGCCTTCCTGACCGGGACCTATCTGCCCGCCTGTCGCGAACAGCCGGGCATTGGCAGTCTTCCCGATGGCAAGGCGCTGTACCGTTTTCTCGCGGGCTATTTCACCACGACGGATATGACCCCTGAAGCCATTCACGCGGTGGGCAAGGCAGAGGTGGCACGCTTGCTGGCCGAAATGGAGGAGGTGAAGGCGAGCGTGGGTTTCGAGGGTGACCTGCAGGCCTTCAACACCTTCCTGCGCTCTGATCCCCGCTTCTATTACGAGACACCGGAGGCGCTCTTTGAAGGCTACCTGGCCATTTCCAAGCGCCTTGACCCGGAACTGGTGAAGCTGTTTGGCAAGCTGCCGCGCATGCCCTATGGCGTGCGTCCGATTCCGGACACCATCGCACCCGACACCACTACGGCGTACTACAGCCGACCCGCGGCGAATGGCACCCAGGCCGGCTATTACTACGTAAATCTCTACCGCCCGGAAGTGCGCCCCAAATACGAAATGGAAGTCTTGTCAGTGCACGAGGCCGTACCCGGGCACCACCTGCAGATTGCACTGGCGCAGGAGCTGGAAGGGCTGCCCATGTTCCGCACCACCGGCGGCGAGACGGCATTCGTCGAGGGCTGGGGCCTGTACGCCGAACGCCTGGGCTACCAGATGGGGCTGTATACAGATCCCTACTCGCGCTACGGCCAGCTCACCTACGATATGTGGCGTGCCGTGCGGCTGGTCGTCGATACGGGCATTCACTACTTTGGTTGGAGCCGGGAACGGGCCATCGATTATTTCAAGGCCAATGCCGGCAAGAGTGAGGCCGACATTGTCAATGAAATCGATCGCTACATTGGTTGGCCGGGGCAGGCGCTGGCCTACAAGATCGGTCAGCTCAAGATTCTGGAAATTCGCCAGCGCGCAGAGCAGGCGTTGGGTGAGGATTTTGATATTCGCGCCTTCCATGACCACCTGCTCGGCGCAGGGGCGATCCCACTCGACGCGCTGGAGCGACGCATGGATGACTGGCTGCTGGAGCAGCGTGGCTGATTATTCAGCCCTGATGATTCAGCCCGCGCTGCAGAGCCGCGCCCCGGGTGGCTGGCCTAGGCGCCTGCGATAGCGATTTTCCACCTGTTCGCACAACCCTCGCACATTGCGCTCGGCATCGTGTGCAACCGGTGGCAGTACCGACACCCGCACAGTTGCCGGTCGCAACAGCAGGCCGCCCTTGGGCAGGGCATCATGCACATTGTGCAGGACGATGGGCACGCGGGCCTTTTTCGCCAGGAAAAACGCGCCGTGGCGGAACGGTTGCAACGTTCCCGAGGCGCTGCGGGTGCCTTCGGGCGCGATGACCAGTGATCGTCCGTCAGCCAGCACCGCCAATCCCGCCTGCAGCACCGCCGACTGGTCCTGCGCTGTGCGGTCAACAAAGATCGTCCCGGCCCTCGCCAGCAGGGCACCCAGTAGCGGCTTACCGGCCATCTCCTGCTTGCAGAAGGGGACCACGTCACGCCGCAGGAGACGCGCCAGAATCATGGCGTCCAGCAGACTCTGGTGGTTGAAGACATAGATCACCGGCCCAGACTGACGCAGGTGTTCAGGACCGTCGATGTCGAGTTCCAGCCCCGCGAAACCGCAGCCGAGATCCCCCAGTAGCTGAGTGATGCGGTTGGCGTTGTTTCGTGGTGACGTTCCCAGTCGGCCACCGAGCATGCCCAGTAACGACGTGGCGGCGACGGCCTGACCGGTGAGCACCGTGCGCAACACCGATTCAAGATCCGGCAGGGCGGGATGGTCTGCGAGGCTCCGCTGCTGTTTTTCCAGGACCTGTGTCTGCATCATCCAGCATCTCCCATGGTGAACCGATCATTGCGGCGGGCAGAGCCCGTCGGGTGCCCGGGTTTTTTCCAGCAATAACCCTGCCACCTGCGTGTAATCCTGCGCTTGCGGCGTGACAGCCGCGTGACAGCGGCCCACAGCGGGCGCGCTCGCCGCTCCGGGCGGCGGGTTCCGGTCTCCCGCAGGCCCCTGCTTGCACCAGCACAGTGCGTACCCCCCTGACGATGCACCAGCATTGGTTCGCAGCGTGCCCTCGGCTACCATGGCAGCATGCCGCCAGACTTGCCTTCACTGCCCGTTACCGACGTACTGCCAGCGCTGCGTGAGGCGCTGGCTGCGGGTCGTGATGTGGTGTTGGAGGCTCCCCCGGGTGCGGGCAAGACCACGCTGGTACCCCTGGCCCTCCTCGCAGACACATGGCTGGCGGGGCGATCCATTCTGTTGGTGCAGCCACGCCGGGTGGCCACTCGTGCGGCAGCGGCGCGCATGGCAGACCTGCTGGGCGAGGCAGTGGGTGAACAGGTGGGGTATCGCATGCGCCTCGAGAGTCGGGTCAGCGCCCACACCCGCGTCGAAGTGGTTACCGAGGGTGTGCTCGCCCGAAGGTTGCAGGGCGACCCCGGGCTGAGCGGTGTGGGTCTGCTGATCTTCGACGAGTTTCATGAGCGCAATCTCGACGCGGAACTGGGCCTGGCGCTTGCGTTGCAGAGTCGTGAACTGTTTCGCGAGGACGATCCGCTGTCCATCGCGGTGATGTCTGCCACCCTGCAAGGCGTGCCGGTGGCAGACTTGCTGCGCGATCCCTGCGTGTTGCAATCGCGCGGTCGACAGTACCCGGTCGAGATCGAACACGGCCCCGGTCTTTCCCTCGCCGAGCCGATCGACGCCGCCGTGGCAAGTGCCGTACGGCACGCGCTGGCGAAGCGGGATGGCAGCGTGCTGGTGTTTCTCCCCGGGCAGGCGGAAATCCAGCGGGTGCACCGCCGGCTTGCGGACACTGCGCTGGATGCGCGCGTTCTGCCGCTCTACGGCAGCCTTTCGCTGGCGCAGCAACAGGCCGCGATTGCCCCGTGTGAGCGGGGGCAGCGCAAGGTGGTGCTGGCAACCAATATCGCAGAAACCAGCCTGACGATAGAGGGTGTCACGACCGTGATCGACACTGGGCTGGAACGCCAGGCGCTGTTCGATGCGGGGAGTGGCACCACGCGCCTGACCACGCGGCGTATTTCACAGGCCTCCGCTGCGCAGCGCGCCGGACGGGCCGGGCGCCTGGCCCCGGGCTACTGCTATCGGCTCTACAGTCCGGCGCAGCACGCTGCCCTGCAGGAGCAGCGTGTGCCGGAGTTGCGGCAGTCGGATCTGGCACCGCTCGCGCTGCAGCTGCTGGCCTGGGGCGTTACCTCTCCGGAGGAACTGGCCTGGCTGGAGGTGCCCCCCGCGGCACACTGGCAACAGGCGCTGGATGTGTTGCAGCGCTGCGAGGCGGCATTTCCCCGTACATCGGGTCCGTGGCAGCTGACCCAACACGGTGTGCAACTCGCGAGCCTGCCCCTGCACCCGCGGCTGGGCCATATGTTACTGCGTGGGCTGACGATGGGTGCGGGTGAGACCGCGGCCTTGCTCGCGGCGCTGCTTGCCGAACGCAACCCTTTCTCCAGCGCCGGGGTGGACCTGGGTCCGGCGCTCGCCAGCCTTCAGGGCGAGACCCCGCGGCGGGGCCCACTGCGCGAGTGGCATCGGCGCACCCGGCAGCAGGCCCGGCGTTACCGTGAACTGGCTGACGCGCTGCCGGAGGCGCCGTCCGTGGCCTCGTCAGCGCTGGGCGAGGGGCCGCTGCCCGCAGAAGAGCAGTTGGCGGTTCTCATTGCGCTGGCCTGGCCGGAGCGTGTGGCCTGTGCCCGGGAGGGCGCTGCCCCGGGGCGCTTCCAACTGGCCAATGGTCGCAGCGCCAGTCTGGCAGATGACGATCCACTGGCAGCTTCGCGGTGGCTGGCCGTGGCGGACCTCGGGGGTGTCAAAGGCCAGTCCGAGGACCGCATTTACGCGGCGGCGGCGCTCAATGTCGCGCGTTTTGACGACGTGCTCGCGCCGTTGGCAGGTGAGCTGGATCGCGCTGAATGGGATGAAGGTCGCGATCGGTTTGTCGCCGAACGCAGGCGGCAGGTGGGTCGATTGCTGCTGTCGCGACAGCCGCTCTCCAGCGTGCCGCCGGGTGCTCGCAACCAGGCGCTGCTCACGCTGCTGCGCCGGCGCGGGCTGGGCATGTTGCCCTGGACACCCTGGTTGCAGCAATGGCGGGCCCGGATCAAGCTGTTGCGACGTTTGCAGCCCCATGGCCCCGATGCGTCGTGGCCAGCGCTGGATGACGTCGCACTGCTCGCGACGCTGGAGGAATGGCTGTTGCCGCACCTGGGAAGTATCGCGCGGGCCTCGGATTTCGCCCGGCTCGACCTGCACAGCATCCTGTCTGTCCTGCTGCCCTGGCCTCTGCCGCGGGAACTGGAGCGTCTGGCCCCCGAGCAGATCGAAGTCCCCTCCGGCAGCCGCCTGCGCATTGATTACAGCGGTGATACGCCGGTGCTGGCCGTAAAATTGCAGGAAATGTTTGGCTGTGAGGAAACGCCCCGGATTGCCAACGGGTTGCAGCCACTGCAGCTGCACCTGTTGTCGCCGGCCCGGCGCCCGCTGCAGGTGACCCAGGACCTCGCCACCTTCTGGCGCAATGTCTATCCGGACGTAAAGAAGGAGATGAAGGGGCGCTATCCCAAGCACCCCTGGCCGGATGACCCACTGAGCGCGGTGGCCACCCGCCTGACCCGCAACCGCATGCCGGGGGGGTGAGCGCCGGCGCGGCTTCAGTGAACCGCGCTGCTCTCCAGGTCGGCGGTGAGGGAATCGCGTATCACGCTGTCTATCTCAAAAGCCGCCACGGGATAGGCGGGGTGATCAATGCCGGCCTGGATCGGTTCACCCTGCTTGGCGGCGGTGATCATGTCCGGGGTCAACTCAAAGCGCATGAAATGCACCGAGGAGGTCTTCACCTCATTGCTGCGATCGAGATCCTCATCGGCTATCGCATAAACACGCTCCCCATTGCCAACCTGCAGCCATACCTTGTCCTCAATCCCGATCATTTCGGCGAGGCGCCGGGCCCGCTCCGCGGGATCGCTGTATTCGATCATGAAGGTCGCTTTCCAGTTGTGTCCGTCGGGGATCAACGGATTGTAGGCGTCCAGTTCCTCGTTGATGCCCGCGGCCTCGAACACCTTCTCGATGCGCAGCATTTCCTGTATCTGGTATTTGATGGTCAGCGCATCTTCGAAATAGAGGCGGGCATGCTCTCCGAGAGCCAGCTGACGTTTTTTCTTGTGCTCCAGCACCTGGCTGCGAAAACGGGGGCGCTCCTCTGCGTACTGCTCCAGCGACCAGAGGTCGGCGCGGGTTAAATGACTCATGGGGGGCTCCTTGTGATTACAGGCCGTAGGCCATGCGCAACAGCGTCATGGGATGTTCCGCCCTGTCGACCTTGTCCGACAGGTTGGCAATGTGCGTGGCCGCCATTGGACAATCGCTCATGAAGTGGTCGGGCTCCTGCTGGTCCACCTTGCGTACCACGGGCCGTGCAATTTTAATCGACTTGTCGCGTGTTTCCTGTTTGATGGCATAGGTGCCGTCATGACCGGAGCAGCGCTCCTGGGCGGTGACGGCGGTGCCCGGGACCAGTTGCAGCACATCGCGGGTTTTCAGGCCGATGTTTTGCACTCGCTGGTGGCAGGCCACCTGGTAGGCGATATCCCCCATCGCGTTGGGGAATTCAGTGTGCAGCGCGCCGCCCTTGTGGCGCAGCCAGAGATACTCGAAGGGGTCGTAGAACGCCTCCTTGACCTTCTGGACATCGGGGTCCTCGGGGAACAGCAGCGGCAGCTCCTGCTTGTACATCAGTACGCAGGAGGGGATCGGTGCGATGAGGTCGTAACCCTCATCAACCAGTTTTGCCAACACCGGAATATTGGCCTTCTTCAGCGTCTCCACCGCGTCCAGGTCGCCGAGCTCCAGCTTGGGCATGCCGCAGCACTTCTCCTTGGGCACGATATCGATGTGAATACCGTTGTGCTGGAAGACCTTGACAAAATCCTCGCCAATTTCCGGACTGTTGTAATTACCGTAGCAGGTGGCGTAGAGCGCCACCTTGCCGGTGGTTTCTCCCACCGCCTTGGGCTCCAGGTTGCGCACCAGCGGCTTGACCCGCTTGCGCAGCGTATTGCTGTTGAAGGTCGGTACCGGTGCCTCGTGGTGAATGCCGAAGCCTGACTCAAGCGCCTTGCGAAAGGTGCCGTTCCTGTTCAGCGCATTGACTGTGATGTCGACCAGAGGAATTGTCGCCAGGCCAAAGGTGCGGTCGGTGCTGGTCAGGACCCGGTCGCGCAGGCGTGCGCCCTCTTTGCGGAAATGCACCGCCTTCGCACGCAGCATGAGGTGCGGGAAGTCGACAGCCCACTCGTGCGGCGGAACGTAAGGGCACTTGGTCATGTAGCAGAGGTCACAGAGGTAACACTGCTCGACCACCTTGTGGTAGTCGGACTTCGCAACGCCGTCCACTTCCATCGTCTCGGATTCGTCGACTAGGTCGAACAGGGTAGGGAAGCTGTCGCAGAGGCTGACGCAGCGCCGGCAGCCGTGGCAGATGTCGTAGACACGCTCCAGTTCGGCGTCGAGTTTCTCCTGGTCCCAGAAATCCTCTGAGCGCCATTCAACCGGGTGTCGTGTCGGGGCTTCCAGGCTTCCTTCTCTCACGGCGAGTTCCTCGTGTGCGGGGTGTCAAAAAAAACGGGTTCGCAGGGGAGCCACGAACCCGTTTTCAGGTACAGCGACGGTGGTGCCGGCGGGAGCCGGCGACCGGTTCAGGCGTCCAGCGAATCCAGCGCTTTCTGGAAGCGGTTGGCATGACTGCGTTCGGCCTTGGCCAGTGTTTCCATCCAGTCGGCGATCTCATCGAAGCCTTCGTCGCGCGCTGTCTTGGCCATACCGGGATACATGTCGGTGTACTCATGCGTCTCGCCGGCGATGGCCGCCTTCAGGTTGTCGGCGGTGGCGCCGATCGGCAGGCCGGTCGCCGGGTCGCCGGTTTCCTCGAGGTACTCGAGGTGACCGTGGGCGTGACCGGTTTCACCTTCTGCAGTGGAGCGGAATACTGCAGCCACATCGTTGTAGCCTTCAACGTCCGCTTTGGCCGCAAAGTACAGGTAGCGGCGGTTGGCCTGGGACTCACCTGCAAACGCATCTTTAAGGTTTTGTTCTGTTTGACTGCCTTTCAAGGACATGGCGTTTCTCCTGTTGACGATTACGTGCCGGCACAGAGGTGCGGTAGCCTTAAGCTATGCCATTGGCAGCTATTCGTCTAGTTGAAAAAATGGTTAAATCTGATCGATAAAAACGATTGAGAATGTATGAGCAGACAACCCACATTGAAGCAACTGCGCTACTTGTGCGCAGTCGCAGAACACGCCCATTTTGGTCAGGCCGCCAAGGCCTGCCATGTCAGTCAGTCGACCCTCAGCGCCGGCATTCTTGAGCTGGAGGATACGCTGGGTGTTTCTCTGGTGGAGCGCAACAACAGGCAGGTGTTGCTGACGACGCTGGGTGAGGATGTGGTGCGCCGCAGCCAGGATCTGCTGCGTGACGTTGAAGATCTCGTGACCTTGTGTGACGCCGCGGCGGAACCTTTCTCCGGCAAAATGCGCCTCGGGGTTATTCCCACGGTGGCGCCCTTTATCCTGCCACGCCTGCTCAACCGGTTGCGCGAGCAGCACCCGGCCTTTCAACTGTTCATTCGCGAGGACCTCAGTCAGCACCTGCTGACAGCGCTGCATCACGGTGAGCTTGACGTACTGCTGTTGGCGCTGCCCTTTCCCGCGGAGGGGGTGGAAACCATGACGCTGTTCAGCGACGAGTTTCTGCTGGCCAGCCCACCGGGTCACGAACTCGCCAGTCAGCCTGTCGTGCGCACGGCGCAATTGAAGGGGGAGGGCCTGTTGCTTCTGGAAGATGGCCACTGCCTGCGCGAGCACGCGCTCGAAGCCTGCAAGCTGCGCGATTCCGATGTGTCTGTGCCGTACCAGGCCACCAGCCTCAACACGATTGTGCAAATGGTCGCCAACGGTATCGGCATTACGCTGCTGCCGCGCATGGCCCTGGATGCGCACATCCTCTCGGGGACCAATGTGTGCATCAGCGAATTCAGCGAGCGCAATGTGGCGCGCAGCATCGGCCTCATGTGGCGGCGCAAGACGCCGCGACGGGCGGAGTTCAGGATGCTGGGTGATTTCGTGCAGAGTTGCCATGCGGTCTAGCAGGTGGCCCCGCGGCGTCCTCCCGTGCTCGGCACGCGCAGTCGCGCGTCGCGGCCGCCTGGTGTATCCCCCGGCAGGGGGCTGCCGAAGCATTGTCAACCGAATCCGGAGTGGAAAATGATCCCAACGCAAAAGCAACGTCAGCGCGCATTCATGCCGTGCGCACTGGCCTGCCTGTCTCTGTGGAGCACCCTGTCTGTGGCGGATGCGGGGATGCGGCAACCCACGGAGATCCGTGAACCCTGCCGGCACGTCGTGCCCGAACGGCAGGCACTGTTCGGAGACCTGCATGTGCATACCAGCTACTCTTTCGATTCCTATCTGTCCAGCCAGCGCCGTGATCCCTGGGACGCCTACGGTTACGCCAGGGGTGAGCCGATCACGCTGCCTGATGCAAACGGCGAACAGTCGATTGTTGCGCGTATTGGACGGCCGCTGGATTTTGCGGCCGTCACGGATCACGCCGAGTTTCTCGGGCAGATCGATGTGTGCACCATGGACGCGAGAAAACTCGGCTACTGGTGGCCGCATTGCGCGATGACTCGCGCGCAGGGACTCTGGCCCCAGTTGCTGGCCGCGCACTGGTGGACCCGGCTTGGCGGCCAGCTGGAGGTACCGCCGCAAAAGTCTTTTGCCTGCAAGCTGTCTGACTGCGACGCCGCAGAGCTCAATGCCTGGGGCAGTATTCAGCAGGCGGCGGAGGCGCACTACGATCGCAGCGCGGCGTGTACATTCACCACCTTTGTCGGCTACGAGTACACGGAGGCCTTTGACCAGAAGAACATGCATCGCAATGTGATTTTTCGCAATGCAAACGTGCCCGAGCGACCGGTCTCGGTCTACGACACCTACGAAAAAGGTTTTCCCGACCTCTGGCAGAAATTGCGCGAGCGCTGCATCAACGCGGGCACAGGCTGTGATGTGTTGTCCATCCCGCACAATCCGAACCTCTCCGGCGGGTTGATGTTCCGTGATCCGCGCACGGTCCAGGAGTTGGAAGACAGGCTGTTCTTTGAGCCGGTTGTTGAGTTGATACAGCACAAGGGGGCGTCCGAATGTCGCTTCGACAGGCTCAGGGGGCTGGGCCTGGATACGGTGGATGAAGCCTGCGATTTCGAGCAGATTCCCGCGGACAACCTGAACATGATGGGCACAATTCAGGGCGAGGTCCTGACCGAGCGCGCGCGGGAGGTACCGCTGGAGCTGTTTGCGCCCCGCAATATGGTGCGCAATGCGTTAAAGGCCGGCCTGCAACTGGAAGATACCCTGGGAAGCAACCCGTTCAGGCTGGGGTTCATTGGCAGTACGGACACGCACAGTGCCGCGCCCGGTGGCGCGGAGGAGAACAACTACCCCGGCCACCTGGGGCGTCGCGACGCGGAATACGCCAACGTGCAGGATCACTTCTACTCCAACCCCGGTGGTCTGGCTGTGGTGTGGGCTGAGGAAAACTCCCGGGACAGCGTGTTCGAGGCCATACGGCGCAGGGAAACCTACGCCACCAGTGGTACGCGCCCGCTGGTGCGCTTCTTTGCCGGCAGCTACCCGTCCGATATGTGCGAAGACCCGGACATGCTGAGCAACGCCTACGCGCAGGGTGTCCCCATGGGCGGCCACGTGCAGACGCCCACCGAAGAACTGCGCTTTCTGGTGGTCGCCGGCAAGGACACTGGCACGGAGCGCTACCCCGGAACCGACCTGCAGCGGGTGCAGGTGGTGAAGGGCTGGGTTGACCGCGATGGCGCGGCGCGCGAGCGCGTGTTCGACATTGCGGGCGACGCCGACAACGGCGCCACGGTGGATCCACACAGCTGCGCGCCTGTCGGCGAGGGTCTGAAACAGAGTTGTGTGGTGTGGCAGGATCCGGACTTCAACGCCACGGAGGACGCCTTCTACTATGTCCGTGTGCTGGAAAACCCCACGTGCCGCTGGAGCACGCTACAGTGCCAGGCGGCGGGGGTGAACCCGCTGTCAACGGCGTGTGCGGCACAGGCCGAGGCCGCGACAGCGCGGGCGCAGGCGCAGGGCGCGTCGGGTGATGTCTACGGTCGCTGTTGCCTGGCGGCGGCAGAGGAGCCGTTCTATTCGCCGGTCATTCAGGAGCGGGCCTGGTCCTCGCCGATCTGGGTGTCGGGGCGCTCCGGGCTCTAGCAGCCTGTCGGACTCAGGGCATCGTCGCGAGGCGTGTGGGAATCGAGGGCAGAACGTCGATCGTTTGAGGCGAATAGTGGTGACTATTTAACGAAAACGAGCGGGATTCTGGACCGATTCCCATCAGCCGCAGCAGATGAGCCTGGGTCCGACAGGCTGCTAGGCCTGCCCGCGCAGGATTCGCGCGCGAAAGTTGCGGCCCTTCATCCGGCCCTGCTGGAGGATGTGCAGTGCGTCGCCAGCCAAGCCCCGGCGCACAGCCACGAACGCGCAGCGGTCCTGTACGGTGATCTTGCCCACCGCGGAACCTTCAATACCGCCATCGCCGGTGAGCGCGCCGAGAATGTCCCCGGGACGCAGTTTCTGTTTTTTGCCGCCGTCGATTTGCAGCGTGACCATCGGTGGCTTGTAGCCCGGGGTCTGCAGCAGCTTCGCCGGGGGCAGGTCTGAGGTTTCTATCCGGTCCTCGAGCAGGGTTTCGAGGCGCGCCAGCTTGTGCCGTTCCTGCTCGCTGAACAGGGTGCAGGCCAGTCCACTGCCGCCTGCACGTCCGGTGCGGCCGATGCGATGGATGTACACATCGAGGTCCCGGGGAATCTGAAGGTTGATCACGGCGTCCAGCGCATCGATATCCAGACCCCGTGCGGCGACATCGGTGGCGACCAGCACGGAGAGACTCTTGTTGGCAAACTGGATCAGCGTGTGTTCGCGCTCCCGCTGCTCCAGATCGCCGTGCAGGGCCGCGACACTGAAGCCTTCGCGTGCCAATGCGCTGGCGACCCGCGCACAGTCCTCACGCGTATTGCAGAAAACCACGGCTGACTCGGGGCGCTGTTCCAGCAGCAGCAGGCGCAGAGCGGTCAGACGCTCGGCATCGTCCACGGGGTAGAACAGCTGGGTAATGGTGTCGCTGCCGTGGGTGGCGGCCACCTGCACCTGCTGCGGTTCGCGCATGATGCGTTGAGCCATCGCCGCAATACCGGGTGGAAATGTCGCGCTGAACAGCAGGGTCTGCCGTTCTTCGGGCACGTGTTCCAGGATGGCGTCCAGCGCGGGTTGAAACCCCATATCGAGCATACGGTCGGCCTCGTCCAGCACCAGGGTGCGGAGCTGTTCCAGCTTCAGCGTCCCTTTGCGCAGGTGCTCCTCCACGCGGCCGGGGGTGCCCACGACGATATGCGCGCCGTGGGCCAATGAGCCGATCTGCGGGCCGATTGGCGTGCCGCCGCAGAGAGTGAGCACCTTGACGTTGTCGATGGCGCGCGCCAGCCGGCGCAGTTCCCCGGCCACCTGGTCTGCCAGTTCCCGGGTCGGACAAAGCACCAGCGCCTGCACCGCGAAGTGCTTTTCTGCCAGCGACTGCAGCAGGCCCAAGCCAAAGGCGGCGGTTTTTCCCGACCCCGTCTTGCCCTGGCCGATGACATCGCGTCCCGCCAGTATCGGTGGCAGGCTGCCTGCCTGGATCGCTGTCATCGACAGGTAATTCAGTGAGGCCAGATTGTCGAGCAGGGCCGGGCGCAGAGCCAGCGATGCAAAGGATTCAATGGTCAAGGTGTGTCCTTCTGTGGCGTCTGGCGCCGTCGGTTGCAGCGTGTGCGGCTAGCGCTGACGCTTGCGTGCTGGGTTGCGGGGCAGCCCATTGTGCTGGGTGGCGAATGTCTGTGTGTCGGCCGGTACTTTGGCGTGGCGCTTGGCGGGCTGCCGCGGGGGAACCAGGTGAAGCTTGCCGTTCCCGATCAGGTCGGCGCGTCCCATTTTTTTCAGTGCCGTGCGCAGTTCCGGCCAGTTTTCCGGGTCGTGGTAGCGCAGGAATGCCTTGTGCAGGCGCCGCTGTGACAGCTTGCGCACGGTCGGCATGGTGTCGCTGTGGCGGGTGACGCGCTTCAGCGGGTTTTTGCCGCTGTGGTACATGGCCGTGGCCGTCGCCATGGGCGACGGATAAAAGGTTTGTACCTGGTCGGCGCGAAACTTGTTGCGTTTCAGCCACAGTGCCAGATTCATCATGTCCTCATCGCGGGTGCCGGGGTGGGCGGCGATGAAGTAGGGAATGAGGTACTGCTGCTTGCCGGCCTCCTTTGAATACTTGTCGAACATGACCTTGAACCGGTCATAGGTGCCCATGCCGGGCTTCATCATTTTCGACAGGGGGCCGTCTTCCGTGTGCTCCGGGGCGATTTTCAAATAGCCGCCCACATGGTGCTTCACCAGTTCCTCGACGTAGGCGGGTGTTTCCACGGCCAGGTCGTAGCGCAATCCCGATGCAATCAGCACTTTCTTCACGCCACTGACCGCGCGGGCCCGGCGGTAGAGGCTGATCAAAGGTGTCTGGTCGGTATCCAGGTTTTTGCAGATGCCCGGGTATACGCAGCTGGGCTTGCGGCAGGCGGCCTCGATCGTCTTGCTTTTGCAGGCGACGCGCCACATGTTGGCGGTCGGGCCACCAAGATCCGAGATCACACCGGTGAAGGCCTTGGAGGTATCCCGGATGCGCTCCACTTCGCGGATGATCGAGTCCTCCGAACGGTTCTGGATGATGCGCCCCTCGTGCTCGGTGATGGAGCAGAAGGTACAGCCACCGAAACAGCCGCGCATGATGTTGACCGAGTGACGAATCATCTCGTAAGCCGGAATACGCGCGTCGCCGTAGCTGGAGTGGGGCAGGCGTGTGTAGGGCTGTTCGAACACCAGGTCCAGTTCGTCGGTTTCCAGCGGAATGGGCGGAGGATTCAGCCATACATCCCGATCGCCGTGTGCCTGCACCAGCGGGCGCGCATTGTAGGGGTTGGTCTCCTTGTGCAGGATGCGCGAGGCGTGGGCATACAGGGCGGGGTCGTCGCGCACTTGCTCGTAGGCGGGCAGGCGAATCACGCTTGGCTGGTCGCTTTCCGGTCGGTCGAGGAGACGCACGGCAGCCACCTCCTGGACAGCGCCGGCGGCAGCCTCGGAGGTTTCGGCACAAGCGGGGCTGCTGGTGTCGATGTAGGGATTTATCGGCGGGTCGACAGGGCCCACAACGTCGATATGGGTAGAGTCGATCACGCGGTATTCTGCCGGCAGCCGCTTGCAGACGAAGGCCGTACCGCGCACATCGCGGATCTGCTGAACCGGTTCCCCGGCGGCTATCCGGTGCGCCACATCGACCAGTGCCCGCTCGGCATTGCCGTAGAGCAGCAGGTCGGCCTGGGCGTCGAGCAGTATGGAGCGGCGCACCTTGTCGCTCCAGTAGTCGTAGTGGGCGATGCGCCGCAGGCTCGCTTCAATACTGCCAATGATCAGTGGCACATCCCTGTAGGCTTCACGTACACGCTGGCTGTAGACAATCACCGCTCTATCCGGGCGTTTGCCTCCCACATTGCCCGGCGTGTAGGCATCGTCATTGCGCCGCTTGCGATCCGCCGTGTAGCGGTTGATCATGGAGTCCATGTTGCCCGCAGAAACGCCAAAGAACAGGTTGGGGCGCCCCAGGGCCATGAACGCGTCGGCGCTGGTCCAGTCGGGCTGGGCGATGATGCCCACCCGGAACCCCTGGGCCTCCAGCGTGCGACCGACCACAGCCATGCCAAAGCTCGGGTGATCCACGTAGGCATCGCCGGTGACGATAATGATGTCGCAGCTGTCCCAGCCCAGGGCATCCATCTCCGCACGGGACATGGGCAGTTCCGGCGCGGGTCCGAAACATTCCGCCCAGTACTTGCGGTAGGAAAACAGGTGCTTGACGTCAGCGTTGTTCGACATGGGTGTGAGGAGGATATCGGTGGCAGTGTGACCTGCCATTATACGTGATTGGGCCGGGTTCTGCCGCGCAGCGACAGCCGACCGGCGGTATTATTCCGCATCCCCGCCATGGCGCGGTCGTCTCTGGTAGAATTTCGCGCGTGTTTTCCCAGCCAGATGTTGCCGCCATGTCCAGTGATCTTGCCCCGCCGCTCGCCGCCAGCCACCAGCCCCTGGTGGCCTTCGCCAACTGCGAGCTTGTTCGCATGAGTGACACGGCGGTGCTGGTGATCAACCGCGACAACAATCGCCAGCAGATGATGGCGCCCCAGGTGGTGCAGGGGCTTACCGGCTGCACCACGTTTCGCACGATCGCCGAACATGCCGCGCTGCTTGCCGCAAGCCGGCCCGAGCTGCAGGGGCGTCCCGAGCTGGCGGTGCAGGCACTTGAGGGGCTGCTGGCCAACGGCATGTTGTTGCGCGCCAGCGACGCGGCGGAGCGGCTTTCCGGCGACGCGGGTCCGGAGCCGGCAGCCACCCGTGTGTTCCTCATCACCTGTGATCGCCCTGCGGCCGTGGAGCGCCTGCTGGAGTCCCTGCTGCGCAACGGCAAGCTGACGCGGCACGAAGCGCTTTACCTTATTGACGATTCGCGCGAGGCAGAATCGCGGGCCGCCAATCGCGAGCTGGTGGCGGGCTTCAATACCCGCAGTCCCGTTGACATGCGTTACGTCGGCGAGGCCGCACAGCAGGTATTGCTTGAGGGGCTGATCGCCAGCACGCCCGGTGCCGAGGCAGGTCTGCGCTTTCTGCTCGACCCTGCCCAGTGGTCCGGCCAGAAAACCTACGGGCGCGCCCGCACACTGAGCCTGCTGCTGTCGGTCGGTTACCGTGCCATCGTGATGGACGACGATGTGCTGTGTCAGGCGCTGCTGCCGCCCGTGAGCGAGCCGGGGCTTGCTATCGCCGGCTCGGCTTCGCGCCAGGCCGCTTTTTTCGCCGACCGCGATGCCCTGATGCAGGCAGCAGTGCCGGCAGACTTCGACCCGCTGAGCGGTCACGCCAGCCTGCTGGGGCGCACAGTCGGCGCCACAGTGGCGGCGGCCTGTCCCGATGGGCTCTCCGAGCAGCAGTTGCACGGTGTGAATGCTTCCCTGGTCAGCGTACTGGAGGCGTCGGCGCCGATTCTGGTCACCCAGTCCGGTTCCTGGGGCGATCCGGGCACGTCCTCTGTGCACTGGGTATTGTCCCTGCAGGACGCTTCCCTGACGCGCCTCCTGGGCCAGGAGGCATCGCTGGTTGATATCATCGAGAACCGCTGCAACTGGTTGGGAAGCCCGCGCCTGTCACTGATCAAGATGGCCTCCATGTCCCAGGTGACGGGGCTGGACAACAGCGCCTTGCTGCCGCCGTACTTTCCCGCGTTCCGGGGTGAGGATCGCCTGTTCGGTGCCATGGTCGAAGCCATTCATCCCCGCGCTACGGCCCTGGAATACCCCTGGTGCGTGCCCCACCTGCCCGTAGAGGGGCGGCATTTCAGCATCCGCGAGCCCATCGCTGCTACTGGCGGCGTGTCCCTGTTCGCCCGTTTTCTCACAGACCATATCGATTACAAGGATGCCTCGGGTCCACTGCTGCGCCTGCGTCACGTCGCCGAGGATGCGCGGCGCCTCGCCGCGCGCTCGGATCGCGACCTGCTGCTGGATTTTCGCACAGAGGTGGCCCGGGGCCACGCCAACCAGTTGGGCATGGTGATCGATCAGCGCCAGAAGGCCGCAAAAATTGGCTCCGAAGCCTGGTTGGCCTACCTGCAGCGCGCGCTGGACGAAACCCAGGCGCTGATTGCACAGCCGCAGTCTCCGGCCATGCTGCACGGTGTCCCCGAGGGCAGCCGTGAAGACCAGTTGCTGGAAACGTTTCGTCAATACGCCTGCGGCTTTGCCGATGCGCTGGACCACTGGGCTGCGGTACGGGAGGCCAGTGTCGGGGTCGCCGCCCGGCTGGATCAGGCCGGGGAATTCATGGCCTGAGGTTCAGCCGGCCGCGCAGACTTCAGCGACAGTATCCACCATGGCGGCGGTGAGTGTGGCCAGGTCCGTCTCGTTCATGATGTAGGGCGGCATGCAGTACACCAGACGACCGAAGGGGCGTATCCAAACACCCCGCTGTACGAACAGCGGCTGTATCTGGCGCATATCCACCGGCTCGGCAAGCTCGATAACGCCGATCGCGCCCAGGGTACGCACATCGCTGACGCCGCGGATCTCCCGCGCCGGCGCCAGCCCTGCCTCGAGTCCGCTCTGCACACGCTGAACACAGCGCTGCCAGGGCTGTGAGAGCAGCAGCTCCACACTGGCTACCGCGGTCGCGCAGGCAAGTGGGTTGCCCATGAACGTTGGCCCGTGCATGAACGCACCGGCCTCGCCGTTGCTGATGCCATCGCTGATGCGCCGGGTGCAGAGGGTCGCCGCCAGCGTCATGTAACCTCCGGTCAGGGCCTTGCCCAGGCACAGTATGTCGGGTTCGACGCCGGCGTGCTCCAGTGCAAACAGTTTGCCCGTGCGGCCAAATCCGGTGGCGATTTCGTCATATACCAGCAGCACGTCGAAGGCATCGCAGAGCGCGCGCAGTCGCACCAGATAGTCGGCCGAATAGAAGCGCATGCCACCGGCACCCTGGACAATCGGCTCCACGATCACGGCGGCAAGTTCCCGGTGATGGCTGGCCAGCAGTTCTTCCATGGCCGCCATGGCACTGTCGTCGCAGGCCTCACCAAAAGGGGTTTCCGGGGCGGGCGCAAAATGGTGTTTCGGCAGTACGTCACCGAACAGGTGATGCATGCCGGTGACCGGGTCGCAGACCGACATCGCGCCGAAGGTGTCACCGTGATAACCGTTGCGCAGGGCGAGGAATTTCTGCTTGCCGGGTTGGCCGACCGAGTACCAGTACTGAATGGCCATTTTCAGAGCAACTTCCACGGCCACCGAGCCGGAATCGCTGAAAAAGACCCGTTCCAGTGCCGGCGGCGTGATGTCGGAGAGCAACTGCGCCAGGCGCACTGCCGGTGCATGTGTCAGGCCGCCGAACATCACGTGTGACATTGACTCCAGCTGCGCCTGCACAGCGCGGTTGAGCACCGGGTGGTTGTAGCCGTGTATGGCGCACCACCAGGAGGCCATGCCGTCAATGAGTTCGCGACCATCGCTCAATGTCAGCCTTACACCGCGCGCACTGCGCACGGGATACACTTCCGGCGGGTTGGTAGCCGAGGCGTAGGGATGCCAGATATGCGCGGCGTCTGCGCTCTGCAGCTGTGTCCAGTCGTGTACCGTTGCTGTCACAGAATCTCCAGCAGGCTGTCGATGATGTTGTCCAGCAGGCGCTGCTGCGCAGCTGCCGTGGGGTGAATGCCGTCGTCCTGCATCAGCGTTCCATCCGTGGCCACGCCGTCGAGGATGAACGGGCCCAGCTGCGCGCCGGTGCGGCTGGCCACGATGCGGAAACTGTCGCGGAAGGCTTCGGTGTAGCGCGCGCCGTAATTCGGCGGAATCTCCATGGGCAACAGCAGCACGCGGGCACCGGCCTCCTGGGCCAGCTCTGTCATGCGCTGCAGGTTGCTGCGTATCTTCATGGGCGGGTGGCCGCGCAGGCCATCATTGCCGCCCAACTCCAGCAGCAACACCTCTGGGTTGTACTGCTCGAGCAGGCCCGGCAGCCGGCGCAGCCCGCCCCCGGTGGTCTCGCCGCTGATACTGGCGTTGACCACAGTATACTCGGGGTGACTGCTGCGCAGACGTTCTGCCAGCAGGCTCACCCAGCCCTGTTCGAGAGACATACCGTAGGCAGCGCTGATACTATCCCCCAGCACCAGAAGGGTTCTGTCTGCCTGCGCCATGCCCGGCCATGCCAGCAGCAGGCACAATCCGGCGGCGCGTGTGGTGCGTATCAGTGCGAAAAGGAATCGCGACATGATCAAGGCTGAAAATCTCCAGAAGCGGGTGCCGATGGGCGGCAGCGAGCTGGAGATACTGAAAGGGATCACTCTGGAAATCAAGTCGGGGGAGTCGGTGGCTATCATCGGCGCCTCCGGATCTGGCAAATCCACCCTGCTTGGCCTGCTTGCAGGGCTGGATGAAGCGAGTGCCGGACGCGTGGTTATTAACGGCACGGACATCACCGCACTCGACGAGGACCAGCGTGCGGTGTTTCGTGGCCAGCATGTGGGCTTTGTGTTCCAGTCATTCCAGCTGCTGCCGGCACTGACGGCGCTGGAAAATGTGATGCTGCCGCTGGAGCTGCAGGGGCAGGGCGACGCGCTGGCCCAGGCGCAGGCGTTTCTGGAACGCGTCGGCCTGGCGGGCCGCATCCAGCACTACCCGCGGCAGATGTCGGGCGGAGAGCAGCAGCGGGTGGCCATCGCCCGCGCCTTTGCCAACAATCCCTCGATTCTGTTTGCCGATGAGCCGACGGGCAATCTGGACACTGCAACAGGTGGCCACGTCGTTGATCTGCTGTTTGAACTCAACCGGGAGCAGAACACCACGCTGGTGCTGGTGACACACGACCTGAGCCTCGCTGAGCGCTGTCAGCACCGGTTCCGCCTGGCGGCCGGCGCACTTGTTGACGGAGGCTAGGGCCGTGTCCATGACAGCAACCCGTATGCTGGCACGGGACTGGCGCGGTGGCGAACTGGGCGTGCTGGTGGCGGCGCTGGTGCTGGCGGTGGCGGTGGTCTCCGGGATCAGCGCCTTCACCACCCGCCTGCAGAGCGCGCTGGCGCAGGAGAGTCACCGTTTCCTCGCTGCTGACCGGGTGGTACGCAGCGGCAGCGAGGCGCCATTGGCCTGGCTGGAAGAGGCCGGGCGTCGTGGTCTGGATACGGCGCAGGTGCTGACATTTCCCTCCATGGTGTACGCCGGGGAGGAGGGCATGGTACTGGCTTCGGTGAAGGCGGTGAGTAGCCGCTATCCGTTGCGGGGAGAGCTGCGCTACAGCGAGCAGCCCTTCGGTCAGGTACAGGTTGCCACCGGTGGCCCGGCCGCAGGTACAGTGTGGCTGGACTCGCGACTGTTCCCGCTACTCGGTGTCGCCATCGGCGATACCGTGAGCGTCGGTGAAGCGTCGTTCCGGATTGCGGCGGCGGCGCGCACGGAACCCGATCAGGGTGGCTCCTTTCTCGGCCTGGGGCCGCGGGTGTTGATGCACTACGACGACATTGCGGCGACCGCCGTGGTGCAGCCCGGTAGCCGGGTGGAGTATCGGCAGCTGTTCGCCGGCGAGCCGCCGGCCGTGGAGCGCTTCGAACGCTGGCTGGCCCCGCAGTTGGAAGAGGGGCAGCGGCTGCTGGACGTCAACGAGGGTCAGCCCGGGCTGGGTCAGGCCCTGCAACGTGCCGAAAGTTTTCTGCTGCTGGCCGGCAGTCTGGGTGTCGTGCTCGCGGGGGTGGCAATAGCGCTTGCCGCGCGGCGTTTCAGCGAGCGTCACAATGACTATGTGGCAATCATGAAAAGCCTCGGGGCGACATCTGCAAACATCACGCGTCTCTACGGGCGCAGCCTGTTGCTGTTGGGCGTGGGTGCCACTGCACTGGGGTGTGGCCTGGGTTGGGCCCTGCAGTCCGCTTTTTTCACCCTGTTCGGGGAGCAGTTGCCGGTGACTCCGGGCCCCGCGGGCGTGCGTCCCTACGCCATCGGCGCAGCGACCGCGCTGGTCTGCCTGCTGTGCTTTGCCTGGCCGCCCTTGCGCCGGTTGAGTCAGGCGAGTCCCCTGCGCGTGCTGCGGCGTGACATGCCCCAGGAACAGCGCCGCACGCTCCTGGATTACGCCGTGGGGCTCAGCGCCGTGTCGGGCCTCATGTGGTGGTACAGCGGCGACTGGAAAATCACCCTGGCGGTCCTGAGCGGGCTGGCGGTCACTGTGCTGCTCGGCCTCGGTCTGGCGCTGACCCTGCTGCGGGGCGGACGGCTGGTTGGCATGAGCGCTGGCAGCATCTGGCGCCTGGCGCTGGCGGGTCTGCAGCGGCGCGGCACCGCCAATGCGCTGCAGGTGGTAATCTTCGCCATGGCGATCATGTTGCTGCTGGTGCTCCTGCTGGTGCGTACCTCCCTGATCGACGCCTGGCAGACCCAACTCCCCGAGAATACCCCCAACCACTTTGCGTTGAACATCGCGCCGGAGGATGTGCAGGGTGTGGAGCAAATGCTGCGCAGCCGCGAGATACCCGGCGCGCCGCTGTACCCGATGATTCGCGGCCGTATCCTCAGCGTCAACGGCGAAGACCTGCCGCAGACAGACGACCAAGAGGAAGGGCGCCGGCAGCGCGAAGCAAACTTTACCTGGGCAGATACGCTGCCCGCCGACAACAGCCTGCTCGAGGGGCGCTGGTGGGCGCCCCACAGCGACGCTGCCGAGGTGTCGCTGGAAGTGGAATTTGCCGAGCGTTTTGCTGTGGGGCTGGGCGACCGGATCGGCTTCCAGGTGGGCTCCGAGGCCTTTGAGGCCACCGTCACCAGTATCCGCGAGCTGGACTGGCAATCCTTCAATCCCAACTTCTGGCTGGTGTTTCCGCCGCGCCTGCTGGCGCCGTACCCAGCCACCTTCATGACCAGTTTCTACCTGCAGCCGGAGCAGAAGCCCTTTCTCAACGGCTTCATACGCCAGTTCCCCACGGTCACCGTGGTGGAAATGGACGTGGTGGTGGAGCAGGTGCGCGGGATCGTCAGCCAGGTGTCCGCGGCGGTGGAGCTGGTGTTGGCAGTTATTATGGCCGCCGGTGCCCTGGTACTGGTCGCCGGGGTTCAGGCCAGCGTGGACGCGCGCATGCACGAAAGCTCCATCCTGCGTGCGCTGGGGGCCCGTCGGCGACTGGTGCTGGGTGGGCTGTGGATCGAGTTTGCTGCGCTGGGGGTGTTCGCCGGCCTGCTTGCCACGGTCGGCGCGGAGCTCTCAGTGTACATACTGCAGGCACAGGTCATGGGCATGGCCTATGCGCCCTCGCCCTGGATGTGGCCCCTGGGCGTGGGGGGTGGCGCCGTGCTGATTGCAGGGCTGGGCGTGTTCAGTTGTCGGCGGGTGGTGTCCAGTCCGCCGCTGGCGGTGCTGCGGGAGCTCTGACCGGAGCGACGGGTCAGTGCGTACTGATACCGTCGATAAACGTCTGCACGCTGAGCTGGATCTGGCGCGGCAGGTCAATGTGCCGCTTGAACAGCTGCGGTGCGTCAACCAGCAGCGTGGCAAGGCCGTGAATGCCCGCCCAGGCGGCGTTGGTGAGGTAGGCGATGTCGAGCTCGCGAAAGCTGCCGCGGGCAATACCGTGATGGAGAATGGAGCGCACCTGCTGGAAGGTGTCGCGGCTCGCTTCACGCAGTTCGGGATAGGCCTCCGCCGGTTGCACAGCGGGGCCGAACATGAGCTTGAACATCTGGGGGTAGCGCTCGGCGTAGGCGATGTAACTGCGCGCCAGGGCGTGCAATTGCTCTTCGGGGCAGTCGCCGGTGTCATCCGCCGCTTTGCGCAGATCGTTCAGCAGGCGCCGATAGCCGACGGCTGCAAGCGCCGCCAGTAGATCGCCCTTGTCGTTGAAGTGCCGGTAGGGCGCGGTTTGCGAGACGCCAACGCCGCGGGCCAGGGCCCGCAGGCTCAGGGCATCAGCGCCTGCAGCCTCAAGCTGCTCCAGCGCTGAATCCAGCAGCTCTGCCCGCAGGTTGCCATGGTGATAGCTCCGCTGGCGGGCAGAGGGTGTTCCTGTCGCTGCCATTCAGGGCAGCAGGTGCTGGACGGCGTCTCGCTCTTCGGCCAGTTCTTGCTCCGTGGCCTGCATCTTGCCGCGGCTGAACTCGCCGACGTCAACGCCCTGCACGATCTCCCAGTCACCGTTGCTGCAGCGGCAGGGGAACGAGTAGATCAGACCCTCGGCGATGCCGTAGGAGCCATCGGAATACACGCCCATGGAAACCCAGTCGTCACCGTCAGTGCCCAGTGCCCAGCTGCGCATGTGGTCGATGGCGGCATTCGCTGCGGAGGCAGCGGAGGACGCACCGCGCGCCTTGATGATGGCGGCACCGCGCTGCTGCACGGTGGGGATGAAGTCGTTCTCGTACCAGGCCTGGTCGACCAGGGAAATGGCTTTTTCGCCCGCCACTTCGGCATTGAACAGGTCGGGATACTGGGTGGCCGAGTGATTGCCCCAGATGGTCATTTTCTTCACATCATTGACCGTCTTGCCGGTTTTCTGGGCGATCTGGGTCATCGCACGGTTGTGGTCCAGGCGGGTCATCGCGGTAAAGTTGCGCGGGTTGATGTCCGGCGCGTTGCGCTGGGTGATCAGTGCGTTGGTGTTCGCCGGGTTGCCGACGACCAGTACCTTGATGTTGCGGCTGGCGTGGGCATCAATCGCTTTGCCCTGCACGGAGAAGATGGCCGCATTGGCTTCCAGCAGGTCCTTGCGCTCCATGCCGGGGCCGCGCGGACGGGCGCCGACCAGCAGGGCGTAGTCGGTATCCTTGAAGGCCACGGCAGGGTCGTCGGTGCAAATGATATTGGTCAGCAGCGGAAACGCGCAATCATCCAGTTCCATGCGCACGCCGTTGAGGGCTTCCATGGCCGGCGTGATGTCCAGGAGTTGCAGAATCACGGGCTGATCGTCGCCCAGCATGGCGCCGGAGGCGATACGGAACAGCAGCGCGTAGCCAATCTGGCCAGCGGCGCCGGTAACGGTCACTCGAACGGGTGCTTTCATGGGAAGAGAGTCCTCAAGGGTCGGGTGGTTGGCAAACAAGGGGGCGTCATTGTCGAGTGAAACGGGTGAAAAAACAAGCCGCTGCCTGTAAAATGGCGCCCCTCTCAGGCATTGGCGGCAGGCGGTTGTGCGCGAGCTCAGCAGAAAAGAACGAACAGAATTCAACAAGTTGCAGAAGCGTTTGCGGCGCAATGTCGGCAATGCAATCGCCGACTACGGCATGATTGAAGCGGGCGACCGCGTGATGGTGTGCCTGTCTGGCGGCAAGGATTCCTATGCCATGCTCGATGTGCTGCTGGCCTTGCGCAGCAGCGCGCCGGTGGACTTCGAGCTGATAGCCGTAAACCTTGACCAGAAGCAGCCCGGCTTTCCCGGGCACGTATTGCCAGCGTACCTCGAGCAGCTGGACGTACCGTACTACATTCTCGAAAAGGACACTTACAGCATCGTGCGCTCGGTGATACCTGAGGGCAAGACCACCTGTGGCCTGTGTTCGCGTTTACGTCGCGGCAGCCTCTACGGTTTCGCCGCCGATATCGGTGCCACCAAAATTGCGCTGGGACATCACCGCGATGATATCGTCGAAACCCTGTTCCTGAACCTGTTCTTCGGCGGCAGTCTGAAGGCCATGCCGCCGAAACTGCTCAGCGACGACCGCCGCAATGTGGTGATACGCCCCCTGGCCTACTGCAAGGAAAAAGATCTCGCGGCCTACGCGGATTACAAGGCCTTCCCCATCATTCCCTGCAATCTCTGTGGCTCGCAGGAAAACCTGCAGCGGGTGCAGATCAAGCAGATGCTGGCGGACTGGGAGCGACAGTATCCCGGACGCACCGAAACCATCTTCCGGGGCATCTGTAATGTGGCACCCTCACAGCTGGCGGATACGGCGCTGTTCGATTTCACCAGCCTGCGCGCGGAGGTTGATCGCGACCTGCACCTGCCCGCGATCCGCGTCGTCAACCTCTAGGTGGCGAGCGAGAGCGCGACAGGGGACGTGTTGCTCAGGGCCCGGGAACTGGGTCTGGAGCGGGGCGGGCGACAGCTGTTCAGTGGTATTGAGCTGGCACTGCAGCGCGGCCAGTTGGTGCAGGTCGAGGGTGCCAATGGCGCCGGCAAGACCAGCCTGCTGCGCATTCTTGCCGGGCTCTCGCGCTACGGTTTCAGCGGCAGCGTGGAGCGTTTCGCACCACAGCTGTTCCTCGGCCACCAGAGTGCGGTCAAGGGCTTGCTGACGCCGCGTGAAAACCTGGCGTGGCATGTGGCGGGGGAGGCGGGCTTCAGCCCAGAGGCCATCGATGCGGCGCTGGCAGCGGTGAGTCTGTACGGTTACGAGGATGTGCCGAGCCATGCGCTGTCCGCGGGCCAGCACCGGCGCGTCAATCTGGCGCGTCTGTTCCTGACCCGTGCACCGCTGTGGCTGCTGGACGAGCCTTTTACTGCCATAGATCGCGCAGGTGTCGCCGTACTTGAAGCGCGGCTGCTGGCGCATCTGCAGCAGGGGGGCGGCGTGTTGCTGACCTCACACCAGCCGATTGCCGTGGCGTACCCGCTGCTGCGCCTCGACCTTGCGACGGGAGCCCTGCAGTGATGCCTGCCTCTGCCGCCGGGTTCTGTTTTCGTCTGGTGCGCCGGCAACTGGTGCTCGGGTTGCGGCGTCCGGTAGAGCTTGGCAATCCGCTGCTCTTTTTTGCCATGGTGGTGGCCCTGTTCCCACTCGGCTTGGGTCCCGCACCTGACACGCTGGCGGATTTCGCCCCCGGCATCCTGTGGATTGTGGCGCTGCTCTCGAATCTGCTGACCTCTGATGCGGTATTCCGCAGTGACCTCGAGGACGGCAGTCTGGAGCAGCTGCTGTTGGCGCCCCAGCCGCTGTATTTTTCCGCACTGGCCTATGTGCTGGCGCACTGGCTGCTGACCGGGCTGCTGCTCGGGCTGGCGTCGCCGGTGTTTGCGCTGATGCTCGGCCTGGCGCCGACAGCCATTCCCGCGCTGGCCCTCAGCCTGCTGCTCGGCACTGCGGTGCTCAGCCTGATTGGCGGCATTGGCGGTGCGCTCACCGTGGGCCTGAAGCGAGGCGGCATGCTGATTTCCCTGCTGATCCTGCCGTTCTATATGCCGGTGCTGATCTTTGGCAGCAGCGCGGTGCAGGCCGCCCTGAACGGTAACCCGGCGGGGCCCTATCTGGCGATTCTGGGTGCGTTATTGTGCATATCCATCGCGCTGGCTCCGCTGGCCATCGCCGCAGGTTTACGCATCAGTGTCGATACCTGAGTAATTTCCTCTGATTTGGATTGTTCGCCGCTGTGGTCACTGTATAATCCCGCGCCATGTGGACGCTCTTCCATAAATTCGGGTCCCCGCCGTGGCTGTATCGCCTCTCCGGGTCCATTCTTCGCTGGTTGCTGCCGATCACTGTGGTGGCCCTGGTAGCCGGGTCCGTTTGGGGGCTGCTGTTCACGGCACCGGACTTCCGGCAGGGCAACAGCTACCGGATCATCTACATTCATGTGCCCGCTGCCGTGGTGGCACTGGCCGGTTACTACGTGATGGCCATTGCCGGCGCGGTGAGCCTGATCTGGCGCATGAAAATGGCCGATATCGCGATGCGCGCCTGTGCCCCGATTGGCGCAGCGCTGACCTTCATCGCCCTGGTCACCGGCAGCATATGGGGCAAGCCGACTTGGGGTACCTGGTGGGTGTGGGATGCCCGCATCACGTCCATGCTCATCCTGCTGTTCCTGTATCTCGGCGTAGTGGCCCTGTACGAGGCCTACGAGAACAAGGCACTGGCTGCCAAGGCCTGCGCGGTACTGAGTCTGGTGGGCACGGTGAATATCCCGATCATCTACAAATCGGTGGACTGGTGGTACAGCCTGCACCAGCCTGCGTCGATCAAGTTCACCGGCGGCAGCACCATCGACCCCAGCATGCTGTATCCGCTGCTGTTCATGATTCTCGCATTCTACGCGCTGTTTACCTGCGCGCTGCTGCTGAACATGCGTGCGGAGATACTGCAGCGCGAACAGCGGACCGCCTGGGTCCGGGCGCTGGCTGGCGAGCGGGGGGGCAACTGATGTATTTCGAGTCGCTGGCGGCGGTCGTGCAGATGGAGGGCCACGGTGCGTTTGTCTGGTCCGCCTACTTCATTACAATTGGGGTGAT
The DNA here is from genome assembly GCF_963973825.1 of uncultured Haliea sp. Lineage (NCBI taxonomy): Bacteria > Pseudomonadati > Pseudomonadota > Gammaproteobacteria > Cellvibrionales > Halieaceae > Haliea > uncultured Haliea sp. The sequence continues at coordinate 59,080 of NZ_CAXBAE010000001.1, read as the reverse complement.
CGTGTTCATGGTCTACGCGCCCCGGCGGCGGGAAAAGCGTTTCCTGCGGCAGCTTGAGGGGCAAATCCGGCGCTCGGAGGGCGGCAGTCCGCCCGGCGCCAGCAAGGAGGTGTGATGCACCCGGTTCGCAAGCAACGTTTGTGGTTGGTGTTGTTTCTCGTTGTCTTCTCCAGCTCCGCGATAGGCCTGATGGCCTACGCCCTGCGTGGCAATATCAACCTGTTTTATCCGCCGGTTGACGTGGCAGCCGGCCTGGCGCCGGTGGGTCAGAATATCCGGGTGGGTGGCATGGTGGTTGACGGCAGCGTACAGCGCAGCGATAACAGCCTGGAAGTGCGTTTCGCGGTCACCGATTACGAGGCTGTGGTACCTGTGGTCTACACGGGTATCCTGCCGGACCTGTTCGATGAGGGGCAGGGAGCGGTTGCCGCCGGCAAGCTGGATGAGAACGGCGTGCTGCAGGCATCGGAAGTGCTGGCCAAGCACGACGAGAACTACATGCCGCCAGAGGTGGCCGAGGCGCTGGAGGCGTCAAAGTCCCGCATGGCCGAACAGGCTGCCGGGCAGGGGTACGGACAATGATCCCCGAGCTGGGTCACTTTGCGCTGATTCTGGCCCTTTGCCTGTCGGTGTTGCTATGCACCGTTCCCCTCTGGGGCAGCTGGCGTCGCAACGTGACGGCCATGGCACTGGCGCCGAACCTGGCGATTGGCGTACTGGTGTTTACGTCGCTGAGTTTTGCCTGCCTGACCTGGGCATTCCTGCAGGATGACTTCTCGGTAGAGGTCGTTGCCAACAACAGCAACAGCCTGCTGCCCTGGTACTACAAGTTTTCCGCCGTGTGGGGCAATCATGAAGGTTCCCTCCTGCTGTGGGTCTGGATCCTCGCCCTCTGGACCTTCGCCGTGGCGGTGTTCAGCCCCCAGCTGCCGCTGGTGATGCTGTCCCGGGTGCTCGCGGTCATGGGCTTTGTCGGCGTCGGTTTTCTGGCGTTCTCACTGTTGACGTCCAACCCCTTTGCGCGCCTCCTACCCGGCACGCCCGCCGACGGCCAGGACCTGAATCCGCTGCTGCAGGACTTCGGGCTGATTATTCACCCACCGCTGCTCTACATGGGTTACGTGGGCTTCTCGGTTGCGTTCGCCTTTGCCATTGCCGCGCTGCTCGGCGGTCGACTGGACGCCGCATGGGCGCGCTGGTCGCGGCCGTGGACCAATGTCGCCTGGGCTTTTCTGACGCTGGGCATCATGCTGGGCAGCTGGTGGGCCTATTACGAACTGGGCTGGGGGGGCTGGTGGTTCTGGGATCCGGTTGAGAATGCCTCGTTCATGCCCTGGCTGGCCGGTACGGCGCTCGTGCATTCGCTGGCGGCCACCGAGAAACGCGGCCTGTTCAAGAGCTGGACAGTGCTGCTCGCCATTTTTGCCTTCTCACTGAGCCTGCTGGGCACCTTCCTGGTGCGTTCCGGCGTGTTGACCTCGGTGCACGCCTTCGCCACGGATCCGGCACGTGGCATGTTCATTCTGGTCTTCCTGGGCATCGTCACTGGCGGTTCGCTGGTGCTCTACGCCCTGCGTGCTCCGGCAGTGGCGAGCCGGGTGAGTTTCGCCTGGATTTCCCGTGAATCCCTGCTGCTGGTTAACAATGTGGTGTTTCTGGTGGCCACGCTGACCGTGCTCTTCGGCACGCTGTTTCCGCTACTCATGGACGCCCTGGGCCAGGGCAAGTACTCCGTCGGGCCGCCCTATTTCAATGCCGTGTTCATCCCACTGATGGCCCTGCTGGTACCCTTCATGACGGTTGGACCGTTGTCGCGCTGGAAGCGTGACAGCACCCGTCGCTGGAAGGCTGAGCTGCTGGTGCCCGCGCTGGTGACTCTCGGGTGTGCGCTCACACTCCCGCTGTTCCACGAAGGTGACTACAACCTCTGGGTGGCGCTGGCGGTGCTGTTTGCCGGCTGGCTGGTGGTGGGGCTGCTCCGCGATATCGCCAACCGGGTGCGCCACAGTGCCTCCATCGGGGCAGGTCTGGCCCGTCTTACGCCCAGTTACTGGGGCATGGTGGTGGCGCACGTTGGCTTCGCCGCCACGATTATCGGTGTCGTACTCACCAGCCAGTACAACATCGAACACGACCTCAAGATGAGCCCGGGCGACAGCGATACACTGGCGGGTTACGAATTCCGCTTTATCGATGTGCGCACGGTGCAGGGGCCAAACTTCGTCGCTGATGAGGCGCGCTTTGTGGTGTATCGGGACGGCCGCGAGGTGGTTCGCCTGGCCCCGCAGAAACGTCGCTACCTGGCCAGTGGCAGCGTCATGACCGAGGCCTCCATTGACGCCGGCATATTCCGCGACCTGTTTGTCGCCATGGGTGAACCGGTGGGCACGGCGGGAGCGTGGGCGATCCGCCTGCACTACAAGCCCTTTGTGCGCTGGATGTGGGCCGGGGCCCTGCTGATGGCGGTGGGCGGGTTCCTGACGGTTGCCGACAAGCGCTATCGTCGCCAGCGCAGTGCGGCGCGTGACATTCTGCGGCAAGGGGGTGTGCGTGGCGCCCAGGCTTAAGCTGTTCCTGCCCCTGTTCATTTTTGTCGTACTCGCAGGCTTCCTGTACCGCGGGCTGTCGCTGGATCCGATGGCGCTGCCCTCAGCGCTCATCGACAAGCCTCTGCCCGCGTTCACCCTGACCGCCCTGGCCGACGGTCGCGAGCTCTCGCGTGAGGACGTGATTGGCGAGCCAGCACTGTTCAACGTCTGGGCGACCTGGTGTATTTCCTGCCGCGCCGAGCACCCTTATTTGCAGCAGCTGGCGGACCGTGGCGTGCCGATATACGGTATCAACTACAAGGACGAGGACGAGGCCGCTCGCCGCTGGCTGCGTGAGCTGGGCGACCCCTACCGGGCGAATATCGTCGATCGCGAGGGCACGCTGGGCGTGGATCTTGGCGTCTACGGCGCGCCGGAGACCTACCTGGTCGATGCCGCGGGCGTGATTCGCTACCGCCATGTGGGCGTAGTGGATGATCGGGTCTGGCGTGACACCCTCGAACCGATCTGGCGCGAGGTACAGGCCATGGGAGAACAGCCGTGAAGGCGAGGCTGCTCGCACTGGGCGCCCTGATGCTGCTGAGCATTCACGCGGGCGCGGTCATCGAGACTTACGAGTTCAGCACGCCGGCGCTGGAAGCGCGCTACCAGCTGCTCAGTGAAGAACTGCGTTGTCCCAAATGCCAGAACCAGAATATTGCCGACTCCAATGCGCCAATTTCCCAGGACTTGCGGCGTCTGCTGCACCAGCAACTGGAGGCCGGCGCCAGCGATGAGGAAATCCTTGAGTTCATGGTCGCGCGCTACGGTGAATTCGTGCGTTACCGGCCCGCCTTCAATGCCGCGACCGCGGTGCTGTGGCTGGCACCGCTGATTCTGCTGCTCGCGGGGGTGGCTGGCCTACTGTTGATTCTGCGCGGTCGCCGCGACGGCGCGGCCGCGCTGACCGAGGATGACCAGGCACAGCTGGCAACCCTGCTGCAGACACCGGAGAAAGACGCTTGACCACATTTCTGTTCGCCTGCGCGGGCCTGGTTGTTCTCAGTGGCTTGTTTCTGCTGTTCCCCGGTTGGGCGGCGAAGCGACCGATCGATGATGGCGCACAGGCCAATCTCGACTGGTACCGCCTGCGCCGTGCCGAACTGGCCGAGGCGGGCGAGACCGACCTGGAAACCGACACGCAATTGCGCCTGCTGGAAGACCAGCAGGGTCAGGCGGTAGCGTCGCCAGCGCAGTCTGCGCGCCATGCCTTTCCACTGTGGGCGCTGCTGCCGCTTGTCGGGTTGATGTCAGCGTGGCTCTACCATGAACTGGGCGCCGTCACCGATGTCCAGATCGCCCGCCAGCTCGGCGCCCTGGGTGAGGCGCCCAGTGAGGCGCAGCTGCTGGAGCTGATGGACGCGATCGAGGAGCGCGCCGTGCAGCGTCCGGACAATCTGCATTACCTTGCGCTGCTGGGGCGTTACCAGATGGGGCAGGGGGAATTTGCGCTCGCCGCGGAAACCTACGACAGGCTGGTACAGGCGGCACCGGAAGACCCCCAGGGGCTGGCCTACGCCGCACAGGCGCGCTATCTGGCAGACGGTCGCACCCTGAACGCCACCGCACAGGCGCGTGCCGAGCAGGCCCTGGCTATCGACCCGCAGCAGCGCACAGCATTGGGTTTGCTGGGTATGGCAGCGTTCGAGCGAGGGCAGTTCCGCGCCGCCATTCAGTACTGGGAGCGCCTGATCGTGATGGAAGCCCCCGGTAGTGAGGGGCAGCAGCTGATCGCCGGCGTAATCGCCGAGGCACGCCAGCGTCTGGGCGAGGAACCGGTCGAGTCGCCCACGGACATCAGTCCCGGCGTCACGGTGCGGGTCGCCTTGCCTGAAGGCGCTGAGCTGGCCGAGTCCGACACGGTATTCGTGCTGGCCCGCGCCGCCGCCAGCGAAAGCCGGATGCCGATCGCGGTGCAGCGGCTGGCGGCCAGCCAGCTCCCGGCGACCCTGCGTCTGGACGACAGCAGCTCCATGGCCGGCCAGAAGCTGTCGGAGGCGGGCGAGATTCTGGTGCTGGTGCAGGTGTCGCCCGCGGGCACCCCCGGCGAGGAAAACGCCACTTGGCTGGGGCGCATCGGCCCCTTGCAGCCTTCATTGTCAGATGAGCCCCGTCTGATCACGCTCGCACCCCGGCAGGGGTGATGTCACATTCGCCCCCCTCAGGCATAGTGTTGCCGGAGGAAGTTGGGTACACTACATCTAGTATTCGCGGGGTGGCAGAGAAGCCGGCTTTTTGGGTTTAAATGCTATATAAAACAGAAAGTTACAAAACAAACTTAAAGTGATATGCGACTAAAATCCATCAAGCTGGCCGGCTTCAAGTCGTTTGTCGATCCCACCACTGTCAACTTCCCCAGTAACATGTGTGCCGTGGTAGGCCCCAATGGCTGCGGCAAATCCAACGTTATCGATGCCGTGCGCTGGGTGATGGGTGAGAGCTCCGCCAAGAACCTGCGCGGGGAATCGATGACCGATGTCATTTTCAATGGCTCGATCAATCGCCAGCCGGTGGGACAGGCCTCTATCGAGCTTGTATTCGACAACAGCGACGGCGGTGTCGGCGGTGAGTACGCCAGTTACGCGGAAATCTCCATCAAGCGCCTGGTCACTCGGGAGGCGCAGTCCGAATACTTCCTGAATGGCGCGCGTTGTCGACGTCGCGACATTACCGACATCTTTCTGGGTACCGGGCTCGGCCCGCGCAGCTACGCGATCATCGAGCAGGGCATGATCTCGCGACTCATCGAATCGCGTCCCGAAGACCTGCGCGTGTTCATCGAGGAGGCGGCGGGTATCTCCAAATACAAGGAGCGGCGCAAGGAAACCGAGAACCGCATGCGTCGCACCATGGAAAACCTGGAGCGTCTTACCGACCTGCGCGACGAGTTGCAGCGCCAGTTGCAGCACCTGCAGCGGCAGGCCCAGGCGGCCGAAAAATACAGCGAACTCAAGGCCGAAGAGCGCACCCTGAAAGCCCAGCTTTACGCGCTGCAGTGGCAGCAGCTGGACGGTCAGGCGCGCCACTGCGGCCAGGCGATCGGTGAACTGGAGGTGCGGCTGGAGGCGGTGAACGCCGAGCACCAGCAGGTGGACACCGGCATAGAGCAGCATCGTCAGGATTACACCGAGCGTACGGACAGCTTCAATGCGGTGCAGGCGACCTACTACTCGCTGGGTGCCGAGGTGGCGCGGCTGGAGCAGGCGATCAAGTTCCAGAAGGAGCGCGCGCAGCAACTGCACGCCGATCTCCGCCAGGCGCTGAGCAGTCTCGACGAGGCGCAGGCGCATTTGCAGCAGGATCAGGACAAGCTGACTGCCTGGGAGCAGGAGCTGGAGACGCTGGCGCCCGAGTTGGAACTGCTGCAGGCGGCGGAAGAAGAGTCCGCCAACGCGCTGCAGGAGGCGGAAGAGGCCATGCTGCACTGGCAGCAGCAGTGGGATGAATTCAATCACCAGGCAGCGGCGCCGCGACAGCAGGCGGAGGTGCAGCAATCGCGCATCCAGCACTTGGAGCAGGCCCAGCAGCGTTTACAGCGACGGATCCAGCAGCTGGAGGAGGAACGCTCTGGCCTGGTGGTCGGTGACGATGACGCCGATCTGGAGGCGGTTGCCGAAGACATCGCCCTGCTCGAGGAGCAGATGGCTGCCGCCGAGCTGCGCAGCGATGAGCGGGTCGAGGCGCTGTCGGCAGCGCGCGAGGAAGAGACCCACCTGTCAGCACAGCTGAACGAGAGTCGCTCACGCCTGCAGCAGCTGCGCGGCCGACAGGCCTCGCTAGAGGCATTGCAGCAGGCGGCCACGGAAGATCGTGACCAGGGTGTCAGCCAGTGGCTGGCGGCGCAGGGCCTGCAAGCGCAGCCGCGCCTGCTGGAGCAGCTGCAGGTTGATGATGGCTGGCAACAGGCGGTTGAAACGGCGCTGGGTGATTATCTGCAGGCGGTGTGCGTAGAGCAACTGGGAGACCTGGCAGATTCCCTGCAGGCGCTGGAGCAGGGGCAGGTCAGCCTGGTCCAGCGCGGCGCGGCAGAGGCGCCGTCGAGTCCCGACTATCTCGCCTCCCGCGTCAAGGGGCCTGCGGCGGTGGCAAGCCTGCTGGCGGGTGTCCGTGTGGCCCCCGACCTGCCCGCCGCGCTGCAGCTGCGCAACCAGCTGGCGGCCGGTGAATCGGTGATCACCGCGGACGGTATCTGGCTGGGTCGCGACTGGCTGCGGGTTGCCCGCCCCGGCCAGCAGGGGGGCGGTGTCATCCAGCGCCAGCAGGAACTGGAACGGCTGGTGCAGGAAGTCGATGTCACTGCGCAGCAGGTTTCCGGGCTCGAGGAATCCCTGGCCGAGCTTCGCGAACGGCAACAGGGCCTGGAGAGTCAGCGCCAGGACAGCCAGCGTGAACAGCAACAGCTGGCGCGGCAGCATGCAGAGCTGCGCGCTGCCCTGTCGGCCCAGCAGGCGCGTATGGAGCAGATAAGTGCTCGCCGCGAGCGGCTGGCCTCGGATATCGCCGACACCCGCGGTCAGTTCACGCAGGAGCAGGAGTCGGTTGCGGAAGCCCGGCTGCTGCTTGCAGAAGCCATCGAACGCATGGAAACAGACTCGCGCCAGCGCGAGGAGCTGCTGGCACGTCGGGACGCCGCGCGCAATCAGCTCGACAGCGTGCGGCAGAAGGCGCGTCACGACAAGGATGCGGCGCACCAGTCCGCCATGCGTCACCAGTCGCTGCAAACGCAGCTGCGCGGCGTCACGGAAACCATGGAGCGTGCGCGCTCCCAGGTGGCCCAGCTGGAAGAGCGGCGTGAGTCCCTGCAGGGCAGCCTGATGGAGAGCGATGATCCGGTGGTCGCTTTGCAGCAGGAACTCGAGGAGCAGCTGGCGCTGCGGCTCGCCTCCGAAGCCGAACTGACCCAGGCGCGGCAGGCGGTGGCCGAAGTGGAACACGCGCTGCGCCAGGCAGAACAGCAGCGCGCGGCGATTGAGCAGCGCGCCCAGTCCGTGCGCGCCGACCTGGAGCAACAGCGTTTGCAACAGCAGGGCCTGCAGGTGCAGCGGGAGAACGTGCTGCGCCAGCTGCGGGAGCTGGACCAGGAGGTCGACAGCGTGCTGGCCGGGATGCCCGAGGGCGCCAACGAGGCGGAGTGGCAGAGTGCTCTCGAGCGGGTGGCGGCCCGTGTGGCCAGGCTCGGGCCCATCAACCTCGCGGCGATAGACGAATATGCCCTGCAGTCCGAGCGCAAGCAGTACCTGGACGCCCAGAACGAGGATCTGGAAACAGCGCTGGAGACCCTCGCCTCGGCGATCCGCAAGATCGACAAGGAGACGCGCAGCCGGTTCCGCGACACTTTCGACAAGGTGAACGCAGGGCTGCAGGATCTGTTTCCGCGGGTGTTCGGCGGCGGCAACGCGTACCTGGAGATGACCGGCGACGACCTCCTGGATACGGGTATCACTATCATGGCCCGCCCCCCTGGCAAGAAGAACAGCACCATCCACCTGCTGTCGGGTGGCGAGAAGGCACTGACCGCGATTGCCCTGGTGTTTTCGATTTTCCAGCTTAATCCCGCGCCGTTCTGTATGCTTGACGAAGTGGACGCGCCGCTGGACGATGCCAACGTGGGCAGGTACGCACGCATGGTCAAGGAAATGTCCGAAAAAGTGCAGTTCATCTACATTACCCACAACAAGATCTCCATGGAGTTGGCGGATCAGTTGATGGGTGTCACCATGCACGAACCCGGTGTATCCCGTCTGGTGACGGTGGATGTCGAAGAGGCAGCGGAACTGGCGGCGAGTTAGGACAAGCGGAGGAAGCGGGCGCAGCTGTGATGGACTTGACGATACGCGATTGGATGGTAATTGCCGGTGTACTGCTGATCCTGGCGGTCTTGCTGGATGCCTGGCGCCGGGTACGTAACGATCGGCGCGCTGCCGTGCGCATCAAACTGGTGGGCGAGGAGGGCAGTGACGGCGGCGACCTCGACATCGCCGTGTACCGGGAGCTGCCCAATGGGGGTGCTCGCGTGGTGCATCGCGGCGACCTGCTTGACGCCCGTGCCCAGCACCGGGCCGAGGGCGCCGAGGCTGCTGCGGCGGAAGAGCGCGAGGGCAAGGCACCGGGACGCCCCGCGGCGACCGCGGCGCAACACGACGACAGCGATGTTGCGCCTGCCGGCAAAAGCCGCGTTTCCCGCAAACGCGCCGCGAGAACCGGCGCCGCAGATGATGATCTCATGAGTGGCTTGAGCACCCGTGACGAACCCGAGAACCTCGACTGGCTGGACGCGCTGGAAGCCGAAGAACGGCAGCTGCCGGATGCGGATGAGCCCGGCCTCCTGCCTCGCGATGTAGAGCCGGAGGTCTTCATGCTGAACGTGGTAGCGCGCGACCCCGAGGGCTTCCGCGGGGACGACATCCTGCACATCCTGCTCGCCTGCGATCTCCGCTTTGGCGACATGAGTTTCTTTCACCGTCACGAGCAGGAAGCCGGGCGCGGCCCGATACAGTTCAGCGTAGCCAACATGATGCAGCCCGGTGTGTTCGACATCGACAACATGTCCGATTTCAGTACGCCGGGGCTGGTCTTTTTTGTCACGCTGCCGGGGCCCGCCGACATGATGCAGGCTTTCGACTACATGCTGGAAACAGCGCAGACCGTGGCGCGCAATCTGAAGGGCGACGTCCTTGACGAGACCCGCAGCGCGCTGACCCGCCAGACCCTGGAGCACTCGCGGCAGCAGATCCGTGATCTCGAGCGGCGCATGCTCGCCCGGTCGCATTAGGGCGTAGACACATGGCGAACGCCCAGGCAGCGGCGGATGAGGCGGCTCGCTTGCGCGAGCAACTCGACAGCTGGAATTATCAGTACCACGTGCTGGACCAGCCCAGCGTGCCGGACGCTGAATACGACCGCTGCATGCAGCAGCTGCGTGCGCTCGAGGCGCAGTACCCCGCCTTGTGTACGCCGGATTCACCCACCCAGCGCGTGGGCGCAACGCCCCTGTCCCAGTTTGCCCAGGTGCAGCATGAAATGCCCATGCTGTCGCTGGACAATGCCTTCAGTGCCGAGGATTTGCGCGACTTCAACCGGCGCCTGCTGGACCGGCTGGGCTGGGCACCCGATGAGGCGCTGGAATACGCCTGTGAGCCGAAACTCGACGGTATAGCGGTCAGCCTGTTGTATCGCGATGGGCAGCTGCAGCGGGGTGCGACCCGCGGTGACGGCACAACCGGTGAAGACATCACGCACAATGTGCGCACTGTGGCTTCCGTGCCGCTGCGACTGCGAGGCAGTGGCTTTCCCGCCCTGCTGGAAGTGCGCGGCGAAATCTACCTGCCGCGGGCGGGCTTTGAGCAGTTGAATGAGGAGGCGCGGGAGCGCGGCGAGAAAACCTTTGTCAACCCGCGCAATGCCGCGGCCGGCAGCCTGCGTCAGCTGGATGCGCGCATCACTGCACGGCGTCCGCTGCAGATGTGCTGCTATAGCGTTGGTCTGTACCAGGGCGGAGAGATGCCCGCCCGCCACTCGGACATCCTGCAGCGTTTGCATACCTGGGGTTTGAGGATCAATGCCGAATCCCGGGTGGTCAAAGGTATTGCTGCCTGTGAGGATTACTACGAGGCGCTGGCACAGCGCCGGGCAACGCTTCCCTATGATATCGATGGCATTGTGTACAAGGTCAACGATTTGCAGCTGCAGCAGCGCCTCGGGTTTGTCTCCCGCGCACCGCGCTGGGCCATCGCGCGCAAGTTTCCGGCGCAGGAGGAGATGACGCGACTGTTGGCGGTGGAATTCCAGGTGGGGCGCACCGGAGCCATTACCCCGGTGGCGCGTCTGGAGCCCGTGTTTGTCGGCGGGGTGACGGTCAGCAATGCGACACTGCACAACGCCGATGAGGTGGAGCGACTGGATGTGCGCATCGGGGACACGGTGATCGTGCGTCGCGCAGGCGATGTGATTCCGCAGGTGGTGGCTGTTGTGCCGGAACAGCGTCCGGACAACGCGCAGCCGGTGCGTTTTCCCGACAGCTGCCCGGTCTGCGGTTCCGTTGTGGAGCGTGCCGCGGACGAGGCGGTGTTGCGCTGCATGGGAGGACTGGTGTGTCAGGCACAGCAGAAAGCGGCGATTCGCCATTTTGTCTCGCGCCGGGCAATGGACGTGGACGGTCTGGGTGACAAGCTGGTCGACCAGCTGGTCGACCAGGGGCTGGTGCGTACCGTCGCCGACCTCTACACCCTGCCGCGCGAGGCCTGGTTGGGGCTGGAGCGCATGGGGGCGAAGTCGGTCGACAATGTGCTCGCAGCGCTGGAGCAAAGCAAGGCGACGACGCTGCAGCGGTTCATCTACGCGCTGGGTATTCGCGAAGTGGGCGAATCCACGGCGGGCAATCTCGCGCGCCATTTCGGCTCCTGGGAGGCGCTTGCCGCAGCCAGTGAAGAGGCCCTGCTGGCGGTCCCCGATGTGGGCCCCGTCGTAGCCGACCACCTGCGGCAGTTCCTGGATTCTGCCGACAGCCTGTCGGTGGTGCAGGCGCTGCGCAACGCCGGCGTGCATTGGCCGGACCTGGAAGTGCGTCCGGCAGAGGCGTTGCCGCTGGCGGGCGAAACCTGGGTGGTTACAGGCAAGCTGGAGTCCCTCGGGCGCAGCGAGGCCAAAACCCTGCTGGAGTCTCTCGGTGCACGTGTGGCGGGCAGCGTCTCGGCAAAAACCGCGATGGTGGTCGCGGGGCCGGGTGCCGGCTCCAAACTGGGCAAGGCAACGGAACTGAATATCCCCGTTATCGATGAGGCGGCACTGCTGACCCTGCTGCGCAGGCACGGTGCAATGCCGTGAGGGGCTTGTTGCCGGCGTTGCTGGTCCTCTTGCTGTCTGCCTGTGCGACGACGCCACCGAGTAATGTGGACAACGCCTGCAATATCTTCCGCGAGAAAGACGGCTGGTACGATGATGCGCTGGATGCAGAGAAAGCCTGGGGTAGCCCGGTGCCGGTCATGCTGGCGATCATGCACCAGGAGTCGCGCTTTGTGGCGCAGGCGAAACCGCCGCGTACACGTATCTTTGGCATCATACCCGGCATGCGACCCTCAAACTCCTACGGCTACAGCCAGGCAATCAAATCCACCTGGAAAGCCTATCAGCGCAGCACAGGGAACTACGGGGCGGATCGCGATGACTTTGGCGACTCGATGGATTTTATCGGCTGGTACAACAACGAGTCACTGCACCGCAGCGGCATTGCAAAGAACGACGCCTACCGCCTTTACCTCGCCTATCACGAGGGACATGGCGGCTATAACCGTGGCAGCTATCGCAACAAGGCGTGGCTGCTCAACGTTGCCGCCAAAGTGCGCGATCGCGCTGCGCTTTACACGGTGCAACTTGGCGGCTGCGCGGACTCCCTGCCGCGTGGCGGCGGACTGTTCGGCTGGTTCTAGGGTGGTTCAATAATCCTGCCAGCACCGCAGTAAACTGCGCCCGGTGCGCGCGGGGAGTGCGAATTGGCAGGGCGTGTAGATGCAAACCATTGCGCTTTGTGACACACTTTCCGGGTGTGCCGTCATGGTCGCGAGCCCGCTACATAACGTTCAAAACAGGTCTTCGCTGTGAACCCAACTGATATCAAGAACCCCGAATACTTCCACAAAGTCGTGGATTGCCAGTATGCCTGTCCGGCGCATACACCGGTCCCGGAATACATTCGGCTGATTGCCGCAGGCCGCTATGACGATGCCTACATGGTGAACTGGGAATCCAACGTGTTCCCCGGCATTCTCGGTCGCACCTGCGACCGGCCCTGCGAACCCGCCTGCCGGCGCGGCCGCATCGCCAAGGGCGAGGAGCCGGTGGCCATCTGTCGCCTGAAGCGTGTTGCGGCCGACAACAAGACCGATATCAGCGCGCGGCTGCCGCGCATTCCGGAGCAGAAGAACGGCAAGCGCATCGCACTCATTGGCGCGGGGCCGGCATCGCTGACGGTAGCGCGTGACCTCATGCCACTGGGGTACGACATCGACATCTACGACAACCAGTTTGCCGGTGGTGGCATGATGCGCAGCCAGATTCCCTCCTTCCGGCTGCCGGCTTCGGTGCTGGATGAGGAGGTCGGGTACATCCTCGACATGGGTGTGGTGACGCACTTCAATACCGAAGTCACCAGCCTGAAGAGCGTACTCGAGAAGGACTACGATGCCGTGTTTGTGGGCACCGGTGCGCCCCGCGGACGCGGCCTGAACCTGCCCGGTCTCGAGGACGCCGGAAAGCACGTGCACATCGGCATCGACTGGCTGGCCAGTGTTGCGTTCGAGCACACCAGCAGTATCGGCAAGCGCGTACTGGTGCTGGGTGGCGGCAATACCGCAATGGACTGCTGCCGCACCTCGCGCCGTCTCGGCGGTGAAGATGTGCGGGTTGTGGTGCGCAGCCCGTTTGCCGACATGAAGGCGTCGCCCTGGGAAAAAGAGGATGCCATGCACGAGGGCATTCCAATCCACGACAACCATGTGCCCAAGGAATTCGTGGTCGAGAATGGCGAGCTGAAAGGAATGCTCTTCGAGAAAGTCGAGGCGCAGTACGACGAGAATGGCAAGCGCAGCCTCGTGCCCACGGGTGAGGACCTCGTGTTCATGGAAGCCGACGATGTGCTGATGGCCATCGGCCAGGACAATGCCTTCCCCTGGGTGGAGCGCGATCTCGGCATTGAGTTTGACAACTGGGACATGCCGGTCGTCGACAAGGCCACTTTCCAGTCGACCAACCCGCGGGTGTTCTTTGGCGGTGACGCCGCATTCGGGCCAGAGAACGTCATCACCGCGGTGGCCCACGGCCACCAGGCCGCTATCAGTATCGATCTGTTCTGCCGTGCCGAGCCGGTCACCAACCGCCCGGCGCCGATGACCAACCTGGTCAGCCAGAAAATGGGCATCCACGAGTGGAGCTACGACAACCAGGTGGAGAACGACAAGCGGTTCGTGGTGCCCATGGCACCGCTTGAGGAAACGCTGCGCAACCGCAAGCTCGAGGTGGAACTCGGCTTCGACCTGAGCACGGGGTTCAAGGAGGCCGAGCGCTGTCTCAATTGCGACGTGCAAACCGTGTTCGACACCCCGCGCTGCATCGAATGTGATGCCTGCGTCGATATCTGTCCGACGGACTGTATTTCCTTTGTCGAGAACGCGGAGGAATCGGAACTGCGCACGCGCCTCAGCGCAGCGGCGGGCAATCTGGCACAGGACCTCTACGTCTCTACGGAGCTGCCCACGCAGCGCGTGATGGTCAAGGACGAGAACGTCTGCCTGCACTGCGGGCTCTGTGCCGAGCGCTGCCCCACATCAGCCTGGGACATGCAGAAATTTCTCTACAGCGTTACCAAAGCGGGGCAATAAACCATGCAAGCGCTGCAATCCGTCAATGAGTTCGTTATCAAGTTCGCCAACGTGAACGGCACCGGCAGCGCCAGTGCCAACAACCTGTTCGCCAAGGCAATCTTCCGCATGGGACTGCCCGTGTGCCCGAAAAACATATTCCCGTCCAATATCCAGGGGCTGCCCACCTGGTACGAGGTGCGCGTCAGCGAGCGCGGTTACCTGGGCCGTCGCGGCGGCGTGGATATCATGCTCTCGGTCAATCCACAGAGCATGCCGCAGGACATCAAGGAAGTGGAGCCGGGCGGCTACTTCATTTATGACAATACCAAGCCGCTGGACCTGCGCCTGATGCGCAACGACGTCAATATCTTTGGTATTCCACTGACGCGCATTTGCAACGAGGAATACGAGGACCCGAGGCAGCGCCAGCTATTCCGCAATGTGATTTATGTGGGCGCGCTGGCGGCGCTGCTGGACATCGATTTCGCCGTGCTCACCGGGCTGGTCGAAGACCAGTTCAAGGGCAAGGACAAGCTCATCCTGCCCAATATTCATGCGCTGGAACTCGGCTACCAGTACGCCCAGGAACACTTCGAGTGCCCCATTGGCATTCGCGTTCGCGCTTCCGACAAGGTCGGTGACAATATCCTGCTGGATGGCAACACGGCGCTGGGGCTTGGCGCGATTTACGGCGGCGCCACGGTGGCGGCCTGGTACCCCATCACCCCGTCTACTTCTGTCGTCGATGCCTTCGAGCGTTATGCCAAGCGGCTGCGTATTGACCCGGGTACGGGGCGCAAGAACTACGCGATCCTGCAGGCGGAAGACGAGCTTGCGGCCATCGGCATGGTGGTCGGCGCGAGCTGGAACGGCGCCCGGGCATTCACCGCGACCAGCGGTCCGGGCCTGTCGTTGATGAGTGAGTTTCTCGGCCTGGCCTACTTCGCTGAAATACCCACGGTGCTGTTCGATGTGCAGCGTGCTGGCCCGTCCACGGGCATGCCCACCCGCACCCAGCAGTCCGATGTGCTGTCGGCGGCCTACGCCTCCCACGGAGACACCAAGCAGGTGCTGCTGTTCCCGTCCACGCCGAAGGAGTGCTTTGACTTCGGCGCACTGTCCTTTGATCTGGCGGAACGCCTGCAGACCCCCATTATCCTGATGACCGACCTCGACCTGGGGATGAACGACAACATGTCGCCGCCATTGACCTGGGATGACGCGCGCCGCTACGACCGCGGCAAGGTTCTCAGCGCTGAGCAGCTGGAACAGATGGAGCGCTACGGGCGTTACCTCGACGTCGATGGGGACGGCATCTGCTACCGCACCATACCCGGCACGCACCCGGAAAAAGGGGCGTTCTTCACACGTGGGACCTCGCGTGACGAGTACGCTGTATACACGGAAAAGGGCGAGGAGTACGAAAAGAACATGCACCGCCTGATGGCCAAATGGGAAACCATCAAGGAGTGGGTGCCGCGGCCGCTGGAAACGCAGAGCGAGCAGGAAACAGATACGGCAATCCTCTTTTATGGCACCAGCGAAGAGTCCTCCATGGAGGCCCGCGACTACCTCGCGGAGGACGGTGTACCGCTGAATGCCATGCGCGTTCGCGCCTTTCCGTTCAATCAGGAGGTGGCGGATTTTATCGCCCGGCACGAGCGGGTGTTTGTGATCGAGCAGAACCGCGATGCCCAGTTGCGCACGCTGCTCATGGCTGAATTCGAACTGGGCCCCGATAAACTGAAGTCGGTACTCTGTTTTGATGGTACCCCGATCAGTGCCCGAAACATCCGCAAACAGATTCTGCAGCAGATGCCGGGCTACAACGTCACCCCCTTGCGTCGCGAACGTATGGTCGCCGGCGCGGAGAACAGGTCATGAGTTATCAGCTTCCCAAATTCCGCCACCCCGACCTCCCGGTCAACGCGCTGGGCTACACCCGTGCCGACTACGAAGGTTCGATCTCCACGCTGTGTGCGGGTTGCGGTCACGACTCCATTTCCGGTGCCATTGTTCGCGCCTGCCATGAGTTGGCCCTGGAGCCACACAAGATCGCCAAGCTGTCAGGGATCGGCTGTTCCTCGAAGTCGCCGACCTATTTCCTGGGCAAATCGCACGGTTTCAACTCGGTGCACGGGCGCATGCCCTCGGTCGTCAGCGGCGCCAATATGGCCAACCGAGACCTGTTATACCTCGGCGTCTCCGGTGATGGTGATACGGCGTCCATCGGCATGGGGCAGTTTGCCCACGCGGTGCGGCGCAACCTCAATATGGTCTATATCGTCATGAACAATGGCTGCTATGGTCTCACCAAAGGGCAGGACTCGGCGACGGCGGATGCCGGTTCGGCGAGCAAGAAGGGCGATCCCAATCCCTTCTCGGCGATTGATCTTCCCGGCCTGGCCCTGCAGCTCGGTGCAACCTTTGTGGCACGCAGCTTTTCCGGTGACAAGGGCCAACTGGTGCCTTTGATCAAGGCGGCCATTTCCCATCGTGGATTTGCGCTGATTGACGTTATCTCGCCCTGCGTCACCTTCAACAACAACCCGGGGTCCACCAAGAGCTATGATTTCGTGCGCGAACATGCAGAGGCCACCGGGACCGTGGACTTCGTGCCCATGCGTGAGGAGATCACCGCCAGCTACCCGGCGGGCCGCAGCCAGGAAGTGACCCTGCACGACGGCTCCGTGTTGCACCTTGAAAAACTGGCGCCCGACCTGGACCCCTTCGACAGGGTTTCTGCCATGGTGGCACTGCAGAGGCACAGCGCGGAGGGTCAGATCCTGACCGGACTCATCTACATGGACAAGGACTCCCGGGATCTGCATGACATCATGGAGACGTCGCGTCGCCCGCTGAACAGCCTGGTCGAGGAAGATCTGTGTCCCGGCGACAAGGTGTTGGCCAACATCAACGCCAGTCTGCGTTAGGTCCGGAGCGCCTGTTTCATGCGGTCACACCCCGCCGCCGCGGCAGAAATGCGGCAGCGCAGGGTGAGCTGTCATTTAATTGTCACAATTTCCTCATCTAATACGCGGATACAGCGCGAAAAAGAGGACAATGTGACCAATGAATGAACGTCAGGTATTGATTGTTGATGATGAGTTTGCCATCCGCGATATGTTGCGCATGGCGCTGGAGATTGCGGGCTTCCGTTGCCTTGAGGCGGAGAACATCCAGGATGCCTTTACTCTGATCGTTGACGAGCGTCCGGACATGGTTCTGTTGGACTGGATGCTGCCCGGGGGCAGTGGCCTGGAGCTGCTGCGCCGGCTCAAGCGCACTGACACCACCCGTGACGTGCCCGTCATCATGCTCACAGCGAAGACCGCGGAGGACAATGTGATCCAGGGGCTGGATGTGGGTGCTGACGACTACATCACCAAACCGTTTGCACCGCGCGAGCTGATCGCCCGCATCAAGGCGCTGCTGCGACGCTCCGCTGGCGGGGATGAACAGGACCGTATACAGGTTGCCCAGCTGGTCCTGGATGGCGAGAGCCGGCGCATCTTCCTCTGCGACGAGCCGGTTGAAATGGGGCCTACCGAATTCAACCTGCTGCATTTTTTCATGTCCCACCCCGAGCGCGCCTACACACGCAGCCAGCTACTGGACCAGGTCTGGGGGGCCAACGTGTACGTGGAAGAGCGCACGGTGGACGTACATATCCGGCGCTTGCGTAAAGCACTGCAGACCCCGCAGGCCGACTACAGCGACCTTGTACAGACGGTGCGCGGTACCGGATACCGCTTCTCCGCCCGCGGAGTTCCCGCGCGGTGAGTCCACAGGCCGCTTGGCTGGCGGAACTGCGCCGGCTGCTGGCACTGGTTGCGGTAGCGCTCACCGTGGGTTGGCTCATCGGCTGGCCCTGGCTGTTGCTGTCGGCGGCGCTGCTGGCGCTGACGGTGCGCTGGGCGTGGCAGATGCGCCGCCTTCTGCGCTGGCTTCAGGACCCCTCCCAGGAGCCACCGGAAGCCCTTGGCTTCTGGGGCGCATTGTATGACCGCCTGTACCAGCTACAGCGCAAGGCCAGTGCGCGCGAGACGGAGCTGCGCTCGCGACTGGACTACCTGCAGGACTCCCTTTCCTCCATGCACGACGGCGCCGTCATGGTCAGCGCCGGGGGCGCCATCGAATGGAGCAATGAGGCGGCACAGCGGCTGCTGGGACTGCGCTATCCTGCCGACCGTGGCCAGGCGTTGCTCAATCTGGTGCGCCTGCCCGCCTTCCATCGCTACTACATCGCAGGCGCCTTTGAAGACCCCCTGCAGCTGCGCATGCAGGGCGATCGCGAGCAGACGCTGCAGTTTGCCATCACCCTGTTTGGCAACGGTGATCGTCTGGTGTTTGTGCGTGATATTACCAAGGAGGCCCACCTCGAGCAGATGCGACGTGACTTTGTGGGCAACGTGTCCCATGAATTGCGCACACCGCTGACGGTGATCAAGGGCTACCTGGAGATGATTCTGGCCAATGCGCAGCAGTTGGAGCCGCGCTTTCAACGGCCGCTGGAGCAGATGTCCCAGCAGACCGACCGCATGGAGAATCTGCTGAAGGACCTGCTCTGGCTCTCGCGCCTGGAAAGTGTTCGCACCCAGACCCGACGCGAGCAGGTCGATATCGCGGCATTGCTCGAGGAACTTGTCGACGAACTGCGCACGCTGTACCCCGAGCGCGCGCTGACCCTGCAGTCAGACACCCGGGTAAAGATACCCGGCGACTACCGTGAGTTGCACAGCGCGGTGTCCAACCTGATCCTGAATGCATTCAAATACAGTAAAGATGACAGTTTGGTGACAGTTTCGTGGCGGCAGCAGGGGGGCGAGCTGTTGCTGTCGGTACAGGACCAGGGCATCGGTATCGATGCGGTGCATATACCCCGCCTGACGGAGCGGTTTTACCGCGTGGACGACAGCCGCTCCTCGGCCACGGGGGGGACCGGCCTGGGCCTCGCCATCGTCAAGCATGTGGCGGCGGGCCACCGCGCAGAGCTGCGGATAGCGAGCCTGCCGGGTAAAGGCAGTACGTTTACCCTGGCGTTCAGGGGCTGAGATCCGGAGGCGACACAGGCTTGTCATAATACTGTCACATAATGGCGTTAGTGTAGGCGCGTTTGTGATATCCGCTGGAAACAGGAGTGCTTTATGTCGATCAAGCAATGGTTGAGAAAAACGGTAGCGGTTGCGGGTGCAGGCGCGGTTGCGGTGGGCATGGCGCCGATGTCCTGGGCGGAGTTGGACCCCGGGCTCAAGGATTACGAAGTCGCCAGCGGCGTCTCGGGGAACCTCTCCAGCATCGGCTCCGATACGCTGGCCAACCTGATGACCCTGTGGGCTGAGGATTTCAAGCGTGCCTACCCCAATGTCAACATCCAGATCCAGGCGGCGGGTTCCTCCACGGCGCCACCTGCACTGACTGAAGGCACCGCCAATATCGGCCCGATGAGCCGGGATATGCGGGACAAGGAGATCGAGGCCTTCGAAACACGCTACGGCTACAAGCCCACCGCTGTGCCGGTGGCGATCGACGCCCTAGCGGTGTATGTGCACAAGGACAACCCCATCGAGGGCATGTCCATTGCCGAGCTGGATGCCATTTTCTCCTCAACGCGCAAGTGTGGCGCACCGCAGGACATCAGCCAGTGGGGACAGCTTGGCCTCACCGGCGCCTGGGAGGGCCGCGACATGCAGCTGTTCGGGCGCAACTCGGTGTCCGGTACCTACGGCTTCTTCAAGACCGTTGGCCTGTGCAAGGGAGACTTCAAGAACAGCGTCAATGAGCAACCCGGGTCCGCCTCGGTAGTGCAGTCGGTCTCCACGTCCATCAATGGCATTGGCTACTCGGGGATTGGCTATCGCACCTCCAGCGTGCGCACCGTGCCGATCAGCAAGGGTGAAGGCCTTCCCTACGTGGAAGCGGACGCTGAAAACTCCATCAACGGGCGCTACCCGCTGGCTCGCTTCCTCTACGTCTACGTGAACAAGGACCCGAACAAGCCGTTGTCGCCGCTGGAGCGGGAATTCTTCAAGCTGGTATTTTCCCGCCAGGGCCAGGATGTTGTGCTCAAGGATGGCTACATTCCCCTTCCCGCCGCGGTGGTGGAGCGCTACAGTCGCCAACTCGGCCTGTAGGGTCTGATGAGAACCGCCGGGCCGGTCCCTTGCGGCCTGCCCGGTGCCGGCAATCGCTGACCGAGTGATCCTGTCTTGACGAAAATGAGTGAACACGTGTCTCCCTTTACACCCAGGTGGAGGCACTTCAAGGACCGCGCTGCCACGGTGTCCGTCACCGCCGGCGGCGCCGGCGTACTGGTCGCCATCCTGCTGATTTTTTTCTACCTGCTCTATGAGGTCCTGCCGCTGTTTGGCAATGCTTCAATCGAGACCCGCGCCGAGGTCGCTTCGCCCTTTGCAGCGGCTCCGCTCTATCTGGCGGTGGAGGAACAGACGGAAATTGGCTTCGCGGTCTTTGCCGATGCCCGGGGCAGCTTTTTTCAGCTGGACAGCGGTGCCATCGTGCTCGAGTCCGAGCTTGCCGCCGATCTGGGCCCGGTCTCCGCGGTCGCCGAGGAGAGCGCGGGCAAGCGCCTGCTGGCGCTGGCTCATGAGTCCGGTGCCGTGTCCCTGCACAGCCACGAATATCGTCTGAGCTATCCCGACGGTAACCGCGTGATAACACCGCGCGTTGAGCGACGCCACCCGGAACTCGACATTCGCGTTGCTGACGGTCCCGTGCAGAAGCTGGCACTGGGCGATAACGACGATGGCACGGTGATTGTTGCCCTGGATGCCGGGGGCACGCTGCGTGCCCAGCGCTACAACCGGTCAGAAAACTTCCTCACCGGCGAGGTCATTTTTGACCGGGAATCGCTGTCACTGCCGGCGCTGGCGGGGGAGACCGCGGATTTCCACATCGATGAAAATCTGCAGTGGCTGTACCACATCGACAGCAAAGGCGGTTACGCGGTGATCAATCTGCGGCAGCGCGATGCGGCGGGCAAATTGCAGGTGGCGAGCCGGGGTGAACTGTTTACCCGGGGCGGCCAGTTGACTGAAAGCGCGATGCTGCTGGGTGGCATCTCGCTGCTGGCGGCGTCCGATCGCGGCGAGCTGGTGCAGTATTTCATGGTGCGCGACGGCGAAGGTGGTCATCGCCTGCAGCGGATCCGCGAATTTGACACCGATGGTATCAACGTCACCACGCTGTTGCCGGAGCATCGTCGCAAGGGGTTTGTCGCCCTGGGCCGCCAGGGTGAGGTGCAGATCTACCACACAACCTCGCACCGGCGGCTGTTGAGCGAGGCCGCCTTGCCCCTGGGAGCCGGAGCGGCCGCCATATCGCCGCGCGCCGATGCCTTGTTGCTGGTGGACGCGGACGGCGGTCTGCGCAGTTGGCACATCGATAACGAACACCCGGATGTATCCTGGTCGGCGCTGTGGAGTGAAGTCTGGTACGAAAGCTACGATGAACCCGAGCACGTCTGGCAATCGTCCGCATCCGACAACGATTTCGAGCCCAAATACAGTTTTGCGCCGCTCGCTTTCGGCACCTTGAAGGCCGCGTTCTACACCATGATGATCGCCGCGCCGCTGGCGATCTGCGGTGCCATCTACACCGCCTATTTCATGGCGCCAGCGCTGCGACGCAAGGTCAAGCCGATGATCGAGCTGATGGAGGCCCTGCCCACGGTGATTCTCGGTTTTCTTGCGGGACTCTGGCTGGCGCCGCTGATCGAGGACAAGTTGACCGCGGTCGTCACCTTGATGCTGACGCTGCCCATCGGCGTCATCCTGTTTGCCTTTCTCTGGTCGCGCCTGCCACTCGCCATTCGCGCCCGCCTGCCCGAGGGCTGGCACGCGGCCGTGCTGATTCCGGTGGTGTTGTTCATCGGCTACGCCAGCTTTGCCAGCAGCGACACGCTGGAGCTGCTGTTCTTCTCGGGCGATATGCGCGGCTGGATCACCACTGAACTGGGCATCTCCTTTGATCAGCGCAATGCGCTGGTGGTGGGCATCGCCATGGGCATGGCGGTCATCCCCACCATTTTCTCCATAGCCGAGGACGCCATTTTCTCTGTGCCCAAACACTTGAGCTACGGCAGTCTGGCGCTGGGTGCAACCCCGTGGCAGACGCTGGTGGGTGTGGTGATTCCCACGGCAAGTCCGGGCATCTTCTCCGGATTGATGATCGGGCTGGGCCGGGCGGTGGGCGAGACCATGATCGTGCTGATGGCAACGGGCAATACACCGATCATGGACGTCAATATCTTTGAGGGCATGCGTACGCTGTCGGCCAATATCGCGGTTGAAGTGCCCGAAGCGGAAGTCGACAGTACACATTATCGTGTGCTTTTCCTCGCTGCCTTTGTGCTCTTCATGTTTACCTTCATGGTCAACACCGTCGCCGAACTGGTGCGGCAGCGGTTGCGCATCAAGTACGGGTCACTGTGATGAACAAGATGATCAACGAACAGGATCTGCACAACGAACGGGCACCTGCGGTGGGTGCCTGGATACGCAGTGGCGACCCGCTGATCTGGCTCAACGGCGCTGCCGTGAGCGTGAGCGTGATTGCCGTGGTCGGTTTGCTGCTGCTGCTCGCGGTGCGTGGCCTGAGCCATTTCTGGCCCTCGGATGTGCTGTCGGTCTCGGTAACCTACCAGGGGCAGACGCGTGAGCTGCTGGGCGAAGTGGTGGAGCAGGTTGAGGTGCCCGGTGCCCAGTTACGTGAGGCGGGGTTCGAGCTGCAGGGTCCTGGCCCGTTTTACCAGCGGACGCTGCTGAAGCAGGGCAACCGCGATTTTCTGGGTACAGACTTTACCTGGCTGATCGATGAGCAGTTCGGAGAGCGGCGCTATCCGCTGGACCTGTTGGTGGTGGAGCGCCTTGAATGGGGCAACTTCTACGGCTACCTGCGTGCGGTGAACCGCTTTGGTGCCGACCCGGTAACGGTTGCCGACCACGGAGAGGCAGCGGCGCTGGAGGCCCTGCAGGCGCTGATAGTCGATACTGTCGCTGTACGCAGGGAGATCCACCGCATCGAGCAGGGGGACATCGGTGCCATCAACTACGAGCTGGAGCGTCTGCGGCTGCGCGAGCGGGAACTGGAGCTGGAAGGTCGCCTGGACGCGTCAGCGCAGGCCGACCTGGCCAGTCAGCGTGCCGAGCAGGAAGCGCTGTTCCGCGCCCTGCAGGAGCAGCTGTATGTGCTGTACGACAGCATAAAGGATCACAGCTACAGCGCGGAGCTCGCCGACGGGCGTGTGGTTACCCTGCCCATCGCCAAGGTGGTGCGGGCGTACCAGCCCAATGCCATGGGTGTGTTCGCGAAGATGCAGATGTACGTCGAGCGCCTGTGGGAGTTCCTCTCGGAGCCGCCACGCGAGGCGAACACGGAAGGCGGCGTATTCCCGGCCATGTTCGGCACGGTACTGATGGTGATCCTCATGTCGATCATCGTCACGCCCTTTGGCGTGGTTGCTGCGGTCTACCTGCGGGAGTACGCCAGCCAGGGCTTTGTCACGCGCACCATACGCGTCGCAGTGAACAACCTCGCCGGCGTGCCCTCTATCGTCTACGGTGTCTTTGGCCTCGGGTTTTTTGTCTATTTCGTGGGAGGGGAGCTGGATCAGCTGTTCTTCCCCGCTTCGCTACCGCGGCCCACCTTTGGCACGCCGGGGCTGATGTGGGCATCGCTCACGCTGGCGCTGCTGACCCTGCCGGTGGTGATTGTTGCGACCGAGGAAGGCCTGGCGCGTATACCATCGGCTGTGCGCGAAGGTTCGCTCGCGCTGGGCGCCACGCGAGCGGAAACACTCTGGCGGGTGGTTCTGCCCATGGCCAGCCCGGCGATGATGACCGGCCTGATCCTTGCCGTGGCCAGGGCGGCAGGGGAAGTGGCCCCGTTGATGCTGGTCGGGGTGGTGAAGCTCGCGCCCACGCTGCCGCTGGATGGCAACTATCCCTACCTGCACCTGGACCAGAAGTTCATGCACCTCGGATTCCATATCTATGACGTCGGCTTCCAGAGCCCGAACGTCGAGGCAGCGCGGCCGCTGGTCTACGCCACCGCGCTGTTGCTGGTACTGATTATCGCGCTGCTCAACCTCGCTGCCGTCAGCCTGCGTAACCGGCTGCGCGAACGTTATAAGTCACTCGAACACTAAACAGGACCCTGTCATGCAAAGCCACGCATTGGATATCCAGGCACTGAAACGCGACAAGGTACCCGCCGTCAGCCCGGCAGGACCTGTAGAAACCAGCCTGCGCATGGAAAACCTGAACCTGTTCTATAACCAGAATGCGCAGGCGCTGTTTGATATCAATCTCGAGATTCCTAAGCAGCGGGTCACGGCATTCATCGGCCCGAGCGGCTGTGGCAAGTCCAGTCTGCTGCGCTGTATCAATCGCATGAATGACCTTGTAGACGGCTGTCGGGTGCAGGGACGTCTGTTGCTGGACAACGAGGATGTCTACGACCGACGGGTGGATGTCGCGGCCCTCAGGCGCCGGGTGGGCATGGTGTTCCAGAAGCCCAACCCGTTTCCGAAAAGCATCTATGAGAATGTCGCCTACGGTCTGCGTATTCAGGGTATCAACAAGAAGCGCGTGCTGGACGAGGTGGTGGAGAAATCCCTGCGCGCCGCGGCGCTCTGGGACGAAGTGAAGGACCGTCTCCACGAGAGCGCCCTCGGTATGTCCGGCGGGCAGCAGCAGCGTCTGGTCATTGCGCGCACCATTGCCGTTGAGCCTGAGGTTCTGCTGCTGGACGAACCCGCGTCGGCGCTCGACCCCATCTCGACTCTGAAAATCGAGGAGCTGATCTACGAGCTCAAGTCGCGCTACACCATCGTCATCGTCACGCACAACATGCAGCAGGCCGCCCGCGTGTCGGACATGACTGCCTTTATGTACATGGGCAAATTGATTGAGTACGACGATACGGATACTCTGTTTACCAATCCGGAACAGAAGCAGACCGAGGATTACATCACCGGCCGCTACGGCTGAGGACAACGCCATGCTCCACAAGGACAGCTACAAACAACATATTTCTGCCCAGTTCAACGCCGAGTTGGAATCGGTCAAGAATCACCTGCTGGAAATGGGTGGTCTGGTCGAGCAGCAGATCGGCAAGGCCGTTGAATCGCTGCTCAGCCGCGATAGCGGGCTCGCGGAGGAAGTGATCGCGGGCGATGAGCAGGTCAACGAGCTGGAGATCAACATCGATGAGGAGTGTTCTCGCATTCTCGCGCGGCGGCAGCCCGCGGCCAGCGATCTGCGGCTGGTGTTGGCAATATCCAAGGTCACCACCGATCTCGAGCGTATCGGTGACGAGGCCAGCAAGATTGCCCGTCAGGCCGTGAAGGCGGTGGAAGAGGGCAGTTCTGCGGGTAGTAGCTTTGTTGAAATACGCCATATCGGCAATCACGTGAGCGATATGCTGCGCCGCTCACTGGATGCGTTTGCGCGCCTGGATGTGGATATGGCGGTACAGACTGTCATCGCCGACCGGGAAGTCGACTCCGAGTACGCGAGTGCCATGCGCAGCCTGGTCACCTTCATGATGGAAGACCCCCGGACCATCGGGCCGGTGCTGGGCCAGATGTGGTCATTGCGCAGTCTGGAGCGGGTGGGCGATCACGCGAGTAACATCGCGGAGCACGTCATATACCTCGTACGGGGGCTGGATGTGCGTCACGTAGAGCCGGATGACCTGGTCGCCCAGGTGGAGGAGCATCCTTAGCCGGCGCTTCACGTTCCCTCTGTCATGAAAGTGTCATGAAATTAGCATAAAATTGACATTTTAGTGTCATGCGCGGCGGCGTGTGCACAGGCAGACGAGGAAAATCCATGAACAGACTCTCCCTGGGGGTGGCGGTCGCCGCCGCATCTCTCACCCTATATTCACCCGTCGCTGCGCTGGCGGCCGTCAGCGAAGCCGAGTTTGCGCAGCTGCAGGCGCAGATGGCCGGCCTGATGGCGCGCGTTGCGGCGCTGGAAGAAGAGAATGCCACACTGCGCGAGAACACCGCCAACGCCGTGTCGGAAATACGCCTCACCCGTGAGGCAGTCGCCGCTGCGCCGTCGCACGCAGCAGCAGGGTTGAACTCGGACACCTTTAAATTCTCCGGAGATTTCCGCTACCGGTACGAAGAAATTGACATCGGCCAGCGCGTAGTGCGAACGCGGCATCGCGTGCGTGCTCGTGCCGGTTTTGTTGCCCAACTGCCCCGGGACGTGCAGGTGGGGTTGAAAGTGGCGGCCGGTAACGATTCACCGGTCTCCGGCAATGCCACGCTGGGCGGCGGCGGCACCAGCAAGGAACTGTATCTCGACCAGGCCTGGGCTACCTGGCAGCCCTTCGATGGCGCCTACGCCACCATCGGCAAGATGAAGAACCCGATGTACCGCCCCGAGGGTTCCGGTCTGCTCTGGGACTCGGATTACACCCCTGAGGGTATCGCCCTCGGCTGGGCCAACGAGCACCTGTTCGTGAACGCGGTGGCGCACGCATTGGAGAGCGACAGCGCCCGTGCCAACAGCGCCTTTTACTACGGTGTACAGTCGGGCTTCACGCTGGCTCTTAATGACAACCTGGGGCTGACCGCCGGCGGCGGCTATATCGATATGCCGGTGAAGGGCAAGAATACTTATTTCGGCGCCTTCGACGTCTTCTTCGGGAACAGCTTCAGCTGTGACACCATCCTGTTGACGTTCTGCACCTACGACAACAACTACGAGGAGCTCGAGCTCTTCGCCACGCTGGATATTGACGGTCTGGGGCTGCCGGCGGCGGTATACGGCCACTACGCACAAAACCTGGATGCCGATGACGAGGACACTGCCTGGTCGGCCGGTGCCCGGCTCGGCAAGGCCAGCGGTGCGGGAAGCTGGCAGGTCAGCTATGAATTTGCCTCTATCGAGGCCGACTCGCTGCTGGCCCTGCTCAGCGATTCCAACATCGGTGGTGGCGGCACAGACGTGCGTGGCCACAAACTGGGCGCCGTGTTTGCTGTCGACAAGCAGTGGCAGGTTGGTTTGACGCTGTTTATCGACAACGAGACGCTGGGCAGCCGATTCGACGACCCGATTGATTATGACCGGGTGATCTTCGATACCTCCTTCAAGTACTGAGGCTGACTGCGAGGGTGGGGTAGCCCGCTTCCCGGCGGGTCCTGCCCGGATGCCTGTCGCGCGTAACGCCACGCGAGTCGCTTTCCGCCTGTAGCCCGCCATCTGTACCCCACCGCGTTGCGTTGTGCGGCTCGGCTTGAGTACAATATGCGCCTCGGCAACTCGGCCGATGCGTCTGTGTCCCCTTCGTCTAGTGGTCCAGGACACCGCCCTTTCACGGCGGGAACAGGGGTTCGAACCCCCTAGGGGACGCCATTTATCGGAACTGCTCATGAGTCGTTACTGGAGTGACGTGGTGCGGCGTCTCACGCCCTATGTGCCCGGTGAACAACCGCGGCACCCCCGTCTGGTCAAGCTCAACACCAACGAAAGCCCCTATCCGCCGTCACCGCGCGTGCTGGACGCTATTCACCGTATCGACGGCGACGACCTGCGGCGCTATCCGGATCCCGAGTCCACTGCGCTGCGCGCGGCATTTGCGGAAAGGGCGGGGCTGCTGCCCGAACAGGTTTTCCTCGGCAACGGCTCTGATGAGGTGCTGGCGCACGTGTTCATGGGGCTGCTGCGGCAGGCCGCACCGCTACTTTTCCCGGACATCAGTTACAGTTTTTATCCGGTCTGGTGTGATCTTTACGGCATTGTTGGCGAGCCGGTGGCGCTGCGCGAGAACTTCAGCATTGAGGTGGCCGACTATGCGCGCCCCAATGGCGGCATTATCCTGCCCAATCCCAACGCGCCTACGGGGATGCTGCTGGCCCTTGAGGATATTCGCCGTCTGCTCGAGGCGAATCGGGATAGCGTGGTGGTGATTGATGAGGCCTATATCGATTTCGGTGGAGCATCCGCGGTTACCCTGGTGAACACCTATGACAACCTGCTGGTGGTGCAAACCCTGTCAAAATCCCGTGCCCTGGCGGGGCTTCGCGTGGGCGTGGCCTACGGCCACGTCGATCTGATTGACGGCCTGCAGCGCGTGAAAAACTCCTTTAACTCCTATCCGCTGGATGCCGTGGCCCAGCACGCGGTGCTTGCGTCACTGGAGGATGAGGCCTGGTTTGAGGCATCCTGCACCAAGGTGATTGCCAGCCGGTCGCGGCTCACACAGGGCTTGCAGACGCTCGGTTTCACCGTATTGCCGTCCAGCGCGAATTTTGTGTTTGCCTCACCCGGGGCGGAACACGACGCCCGGGCGTTGTTTCTGGCCCTGCGCGAGCGTGGCATCATCGTGCGGCACTTCAACAAACCGCGTATCGCCGATTTCCTGCGAATCAGCGTGGGTACCGATGAGCAGTGCGAGGCATTGCTGGCCGCGCTGTCGGACCTGATGGCGGCCGGCGCGGGCTGAGGCGGGTGCGGCGCCGGGCGGTCCGGCGGCGCGTGCTGCGGTGTCAGCGCCGCTGCAGAATGACGCTGCCGATACTGTAGCCGGCACCGAAGGAGCAGAGCACGCCGAGGTCGCCGCTGGCAAAATCGGCGCGGTGCTTGTGAAAGGCGATGATGGAACCGGCGGAGCTCGTGTTGGCGTACTCGTCCAGAATGGTCGGTGCCTCATCGGCGGTGGCATCGCGGCCCAGGACCTTGCGTGAGATCAGCTGGTTCATGCTCAGGTTTGCCTGGTGCAGCCACAGGCGTTTGAGCTGCCCGGATGCAATGTCCAGTCCCTGCAACTGATCGCTGATCTGCTTGGCAACAGCGGGACAGACTTCCTTGAAGACCTTGCGACCCTCCTGCACAAACAGTTTGTCGGGCTTGCCGATACCTTCCTCGGCGGCCCTGTTGAGGAAACCGAAGTTATTGCGGATGTTGTTGGAAAACAGGGTTTGCAGCCTGCTGTCCACGATCCTGTAGGTTTCGCTGGCAGTGGCGTCCTCGGCCCGCTCGACGATGATTGCGGTACAGACATCGCCGAAAATGAAGTGTGAGTCGCGGTCGCGAAAGTTCAGGTGCCCACTGCAGATTTCCGGATTGAGTATCAGCACGCAGCGCGCGCTGCCCGAGCGAATGCTGTCCCGCGCCTGCTGTATGCCGAAGGTGGCTGACGAGCAGGCAACGTTCATGTCAAAACCAAAACCCTCGATCCCCAATGCATCCTGTACTTCCACCGCAATGGCCGGGTAGGCGCGCTGCAGGTTGGAGCAGGCGACGATCACGGCGTCGATGTCGGATGCCTGCTTGCCGGCCTGCGCCATGGCTTCACGGGCCGCCGCGACGGCAATTTCACACTGTATGGAGGGGCTGCTGTCGGGGCGTTCGGGAATCCGTGGCACCATGCGCTGTGGGTCGAGGATGCCGGTCTTGTCGATAACATAGCGAGACTTGATGCCTGACGCCTTCTCGACAAACTCGGCGGATGACGGCTGCATGGCGGCGATATCGCCGGCGGCAATCGCGGCGGCATTTTCCGCGTTGAACTGCTCCACCCAGGTGTTGAATGACTCGACCAGTTCTGCGTTGCTGATGGACTGTGCGGGTGTGAACAACCCGGTGCCGCTGATGACAACCTCGCTCATGACGTACGGATTTCCTATGGCGTAGAGTGAATAGAGGAGTTTAACCAAAAAAGGCCGCGGTAGGGCGGCCTTTTTCGGGCGGCGGGTCGGGCTAGCCGCGTTTTTCCAGTGCGACAAAGTCCCGCTGGGTGTGGCCGGTGTAGAGCTGGCGCGGCCGTCCGATGCGGTAACTGCCGCTGATCATCTCGTGCCAGTGGGCAATCCAGCCGACCGTGCGGCCTACCGCAAAGATCACCGTGAACATGCTCGTGGGGATACCGATGGCCTTGAGGATGATGCCTGAATAGAAGTCTACGTTGGGGTACAGCTTGCGCTCGATAAAGTAGGGGTCCTCCAGGGCGATCTGCTCCAGACGCTTGGCAATGGCGAGCAAAGGATCGTTTTCGATGCCCAGCTCTGCCAGCACGTCATCGGCGGCCTCTTTCATGACCTTCGCCCGCGGGTCGAAGTTCTTGTAGACACGGTGCCCGAAGCCCATCAGGCGGAAGGGGTCGTCCTTGTCCTTGGCGCGGGACACGAACTCGTCAATACGCGATACATCGCCGATTTCCTCGAGCATTTCCAGCACGGCTTCATTGGCGCCGCCGTGTGACGGCCCCCAGAGTGCCGCAATGCCTGCCGCGATGCAGGCAAACGGGTTGGCCCCGGATGAGCCCGCCAGGCGCACCGTCGAGGTGGAGGCGTTCTGCTCGTGGTCCGCGTGGAGCAGGAATATGCGGTCCATGGCGCGGGCCAGTACCGGGCTCACATTGCTGGGTTCGCAGGGGTTGCCAAACATCATGTGCAGAAAGTTTTCGGCGTAACCCATGTTGTTGTCCGGATACATGAAGGGTTGGCCGATGGAGAATTTGTAGCTCATTGCCGCCAGCGTAGGCATTTTGGCGATCAGCCGGAACGCGGCAACCTGGCGGTGGTGCTCATCGGAGATGTCCAGCGAGTCGTGATAAAACGCGGACAAAGCGCCGACAACACCGCACATGACTGCCATTGGATGCGCGTCGCGACGGAAGCCGTTGAAGAACGTACGGATCTGCTCGTGGACCATGGTGTGGCGCTTGACCGTACTGACGAAGGTTTCTTTCTGCTCCGCGGTGGGCAGCTCGCCGTACAGCAGCAGGTAACAGGTTTCCAGGTAATCGCTGTGCTCGGCCAGCTGGTCGATGGGGTAGCCGCGGTGCAGCAAAATGCCCTTGCCGCCGTCGATATAGGTGATTTTCGACTCGCAGGCGGCGGTGGAGACGAACCCCGGATCGTAGGTGAACATGTCCCTGGAGGTGAGGGCACCCACGTCGATCACGTCCGGACCGAGTGTGCCGGAGTACACGGGGAGTTCGATGGTTTCGTCCAGCCCGTCTACTTTCAGGGTTGCTTTTTTGTCGCTCATGAAAGGTCCTGCGATGTGGTTCTGTGGGGTGCCCAACTATAAAGTCTCGGCAGCTTTTGTCAATTGATCTGGCTCTATTTGCCAGCATCCTGAGCCTTTTGGCGGCGAAACTCCCGCATCGCGAACGCCGACGTTCGGCGACGTTCGCGACATCGGGAGCGTCCGCCCCCCGTGTAGGTGGAGGTTTGTAATTAGAGGCGCATCCCCCTATAATTCTGCGCGCTTTCTCCGCAGGATTTTTGCGCAAAGCGACTGTGCCAGGCCGTGTGGCCGGCCCCCTTTAATCGCCCTTGTGGCGTCCTTAACGGTGGAAACTGAACTGTGAAAGACAAACGTCCCGTGAACCTGGACATCGGCAGCATGCGGCTCCCCATAACCGCATGGGCATCGATCACCCATCGCGCCTCCGGTGTTTTTCTCTTTTTCGCCATGGTCTTCCTGGTATGGGCGCTCGACATGAGCCTGCGCAGCCCCGAGGACTTCGCCATGCTGCAGGAGGCCCTCAGCGGTCCGCTGGCCAAGCTGATCCTCTGGGCGATAGCCGCAGGGCTGATCTACCACGCCCTGGCGGGCATCAAACACATCATTATGGATTTCGGCATTGGTGAAAGTCTGGAGGGCGGCACCCTGGGCGCGCGCCTGGTGATTGGCCTGTCCGTTGTCCTGATTCTGCTGGCGGGGGTTCTGATATGGTAACTGCAGTCACAAGTTTTGGTCGCTCAGGTACGTCCGACTGGCTGGTCCAGCGCGTCAGTGGTGTGATTCTGCTGGCGTACTTCCTGTTCATCGGCTGGGTCGTACTCAGCGGTGTCGACTATGCCAGCTGGAAGGCCCTGTTCACCCAGACCTGGGTACGCGTGTTCAGCCTGATGGCGCTGCTGTCGCTGGCAGCACACGCCTGGATCGGCCTGTGGGCGGTGGTGACCGACTACCTCACCGAACGCATGATGGGGACAACAGGCAATGTCTTGCGTATATCGTCACAGCTGGCGATCGCGCTGGTGCTTTTTGTGTATGTGGTCTGGGGCGTGCAGATCCTCTGGGGATATTGAGATATGACAGCATTGCGAACGATTTCATTTGATGGCGTGATTGTCGGCGGTGGCGGTGCGGGCATGCGCGCAGCGCTGCAGCTGGCGCAG
Source organism: uncultured Haliea sp. (assembly GCF_963973825.1). Lineage (NCBI taxonomy): Bacteria > Pseudomonadati > Pseudomonadota > Gammaproteobacteria > Cellvibrionales > Halieaceae > Haliea > uncultured Haliea sp. The sequence continues at coordinate 26,963 of NZ_CAXBAE010000001.1, read as the reverse complement.
TCCGGTTACAAGACCGCGGTAATTTCCAAAGTCTTTCCCACGCGTTCACACACGGTGTCTGCCCAGGGCGGCATCACCTGCGCCATTGCCAGCGCCGATCCCAATGACGATTGGCGCTGGCACATGTATGACACGGTCAAGGGCTCCGATTATATCGGTGACCAGGACGCCATCGAGTACATGTGCAGCGTTGGCCCGGAAGCGGTGTTCGAGCTGGAGCATATGGGCCTGCCGTTTTCCCGCACCGAGGAGGGGCGCATCTACCAGCGTCCCTTCGGCGGCCAGTCCAAGGGTCCCGACGACCCGACCCAGGCTGCACGGACCTGTGCGGCGGCGGACCGCACGGGGCACGCCCTGCTGCACACGCTTTACCAGGGCAACATCAAGAACAACACGGTGTTCTTCAACGAGTGGTACGCCACCGATCTGGTCAAGAATCAGGACGGCGCCGTGGTGGGCGTGATCGCGATCTGCATGGAAACCGGTGAAACCGTCTATGTGAAGTCCAAGGCCACGGTTTTCGCCACAGGCGGAGCGGGGCGGATCTATGCCTCGACCACCAATGCCCACATCAACACCGGTGATGGTATCGGCATGGCGCTGCGCGCGGGCTTTCCGGTGCAGGACATCGAAATGTGGCAGTTCCACCCGACCGGCATCTACGGCGCCGGTACGCTGGTCACCGAGGGTTGCCGCGGCGAGGGTGGCTACCTCATCAACAAGGACGGCGAGCGTTTCATGGAGCGCTACGCGCCCAACGCCAAGGACCTCGCTGGCCGCGACGTGGTCGCGCGCTCGATGATCCTGGAAATCATTGAAGGCCGCGGCTGCGGTCCCGAGGGCGACCACGTGTTCCTGAAGCTGGATCACCTTGGCGAGGAAGTGCTGGAGTCACGCCTGCCGGGTATCTGCGAGCTGTCGCGGACCTTCGCCCATGTGGATCCGGTCAAGGCCCCGATTCCCGTTGTACCGACCTGCCACTACATGATGGGCGGAATCCCGACCAACGTGCATGGCCAGGCGCTGACCGTAGACGCCCAGGGCAACGACCAGATCATCCCCGGTCTCTACGCCTGCGGTGAGGTTGCCTGTGTTTCGGTGCACGGTGCCAACCGGCTCGGCGGCAACTCGCTGCTCGACCTCGTTGTGTTCGGACGCGCTTCCGGCCTGTTCATCGAGAACGCGCTGCGCGAGGGCATCGACATGCGCGATGCCTCACAGACCGATATCGAGCAGGGCATGTCCCGTCTGCGCCGGCTGGATGAGGCCAAGGGCACGGAGAAATTTCCCGACCTGCGCAAGGAGCTGCAAAACGTCATGCAGAACCACTTCGGCGTATTCCGCAAGGGCGAATTTATGCAGGAAGGTATCCGCAAGCTGGCGGATCTGCGCGGTCGCATCGAGGGCGCGGCGCTGACGGATCGCAGTAACACCTTCAACACGGCGCGCATTGAGGCGCTGGAATTGCAGAACCTGCTGGAAGTCGCGGAAGCCACGGCCATCACTGCCGAGGAGCGCAAGGAGAGTCGCGGTGCCCATGCCCGTGATGATTTCCAGGAGCGCGACGACGAGAACTGGCTGTGCCATTCCATGTACTACCCGGAAGGCAAGCGGGTCGGCAAGCGTGCGGTGAATTTCAAACCGCGCACGGTGCCCACCTTCGAGCCGAAAGCCCGTACGTATTAAGACTGTGTAGCTACCCAGAGGTCACCAAACATGCTGCAAGTAAGCATTTATCGTTACAACCCGGAAACCGACCAGCAGCCCTACATGCAGGAGTTCCAGTTCGACACCGAGGGCAAGGACCTGATGGTGCTGGACGTGTTGGAGCAGATCAAGGCGCAGGACAGCTCGGTCACCTATCGGCGCTCCTGCCGCGAGGGCGTCTGTGGCTCCGATGGCCTCAATATCAACGGCAAGAATGGACTCGCCTGCATCACACCGCTGTCTTCCACGGTGAAGAACAACAAGCTGGTCGTGCGCCCGCTGCCGGGTCTGCCGGTGATCCGCGACCTGGTGGTGGATATGAGCATGTTCTACGCCCAGTACGAGAAGATTCAGCCCTACCTGCAGAACAACACGCCGGCCCCGGCCATCGAGCGCCTGCAGTCACCCGAGGACCGCGCCAAGCTGGATGGCCTCTACGAGTGCATTCTCTGCGCGTGCTGCTCAACCAGCTGCCCCTCTTTCTGGTGGAACCCGGATCGCTTTATCGGCCCGGCCGGACTGTTGCAGGCCTACCGTTTCCTGGCTGACAGCCGGGATACGGCAACCGATGAGCGACTGTCCCGTCTCGACGATCCGTTCAGCGTTTTCCGTTGTCATGGCATCCAGAACTGTGTCAATGTGTGCCCCAAGGGGTTGAACCCGACGCGGGCAATTGGCCACATTCGTACTATGCTGTTGACTCGGGCAACCTGATTACGAAAACGGTGTTACCCGCCGGAACACCACCGGCATCATCCAATCCCGGAAGGGCATAATGCAAGAGAGTCCGATGGAGCTCCTGAGAAGGAGCTCACATATTGCCGGCGGCAACGCCACCTATGTCGAGGATTTGTACGAATCCTACCTCCGGGATCCCAACGGGGTGCCGGAACAGTGGCGGGATTATTTCGACAAGCTGCCCCGCGTGTCCTCGTCTGCGGTGCAGATGAACGACATTCCGCATTCGACCATTCGCGACCGGTTCGCGCAGATCAGCAAGATGCGGGTGCGCACCGAGGCCACGGTCGCTCATGATTCCCAGGCGACCGAATACGAGCGCAAGCAGGTCAAGGTCGTACAGCTGGTGTCTGCCTACCGGCAGCGCGGCCACCAGAAGGCGAGCCTGGACCCCCTGGCCCTGCACGTGCGGGAGCCGGTGCCGGACCTGGACCTGGCCTTCCACCAGCTCTCTGCGGCAGATCTCGATACCGTGTTCCAGACCGGGAGCATGTACATCGGCAAGGCGGACGCGACGCTGGGCGAGATTGTCGACTCCCTCGAGGCCACCTACTGCAACACCATTGGCGCCGAGTTCATGCACATCGTGGACACCGAGCAGCGCCACTGGATCATGAAACGCATGGAGTCGGTGCGGTCGGCGCCTGCCTTTTCCGATGATGTACGCAAGCAGATTCTGCGCCGTCTGATCAAGGCCGAGGGCCTCGAGAAGTCGCTGGGCTCCAAGTATCCCGGTACCAAGCGCTTTGGCCTCGAAGGTGGCGAGTCGCTGATCCCCATGCTGTCGGAGATGGTGCAGCGCATCGGGTCTTACGGGGCCAAGGAAATTGTCATCGGCATGGCGCACCGCGGCCGGCTCAACGTGCTGATCAACATTTTCGGCAAGAAACCCTCGGACCTGTTTGCGGAGTTCGAAGGCCGGGTGGTGTATGACAAATCCGGCGACGTGAAGTATCACCAGGGCTTTTCCTCCAACCTGATGACCTCAGGGGGCGAGGTGCATCTGGCGTTGGCGTTCAACCCCTCACACCTGGAAATTGTTTCACCGGTGGTCGAGGGCTCCGTGCGCGCGCGGCAGGATCGTCGCAAGGACACGTCCGGGGATACGGTCGTGCCGGTGGTCATTCATGGCGATGCCGCCTTCGCCGGGCAGGGCGTTGTGATGGAGACATTCCAGATGTCCCAGACGCGGGCCTACAAGACGGGCGGTACGCTGCATATCGTGCTGAACAACCAGGTGGGTTTCACCACCAGCGACCGCGAAGACGCGCGCTCGACGGAATACTGCACCGATGTGGCCAAAATGGTGCAGGCGCCCATCTTCCACGTCAATGCGGACGATCCCGAGGCGGTGCACTTTGTCACCCAGCTGGCGGTAGACTTCCGCAACACGTTCAAGCGTGACGTGGTTGTTGACCTCGTCTGCTACCGGCGTCGCGGCCACAACGAAGCCGATGAGCCTTCGGTAACCCAGCCCCGCATGTACGAGCGCATTCGCAAGCAGCCCACAACGCGCGACCTGTACGCGGCAAAGCTGGTGGAGCAGGGTGTTCTGACCGCAGAGGAAGACGAGTTTCTGGTCAATGAGTATCGCGAGTCCCTCGACCGCGGCGAGCCACTGGTCAGCGGCCTGGTCTCCGAGCCCAACGCCAGCCTGTTCGTCGACTGGACGCCCTACCTCGGGCACGAGTGGACACTGCACTGCGACACCCGTATCGACATGCAGGCGCTGCAGCATCTCGCGCAGGTGACCAACACGCCGCCGCCGAGCTTCCCGCTGCAGCGTCAGGTCAGCAAGATTCTCGAGGACCGTCGCAAGATGGCAGCCGGGGCCATGCCGCTGAACTGGGGGGCGGCGGAAACACTGGCCTACGCGAGTCTGCTGGAGGCCGGCTATCCGGTGCGTCTGACTGGCCAGGATGTGGGGCGCGGCACGTTCTCGCACCGCCACGCCGTGTTGCACAACCAGAAAGACGGCTCCCGCTACATACCTCTGCAGCACATCGATGAGGAGCAGGCTCCCTTCGCCATTTACGATTCCCTGCTCTCGGAAGAGGCGGTGCTGGCCTTTGAGTACGGCTACGCCACCACCTCGCCCACGGGCCTGGTGATCTGGGAGGCGCAGTTCGGCGATTTCGCCAACGGTGCCCAGGTCGTTATCGATCAGTTCATCACCAGCGGCGAACACAAATGGTCGCGGCTCTGTGGCCTGACCATGCTGCTGCCCCACGGGTATGAGGGGCAGGGCCCCGAGCACTCGTCGGCACGCCTTGAGCGCTTCCTGCAACTCTGTGCAGAGCACAACATCCAGGTGTGCGTGCCGACGACGCCTGCCCAGGTGTTCCACATGCTGCGACGTCAGGCAATCCGCCCCCTGCGCAAGCCGCTGGTGGTCATGTCGCCGAAGAGCCTGCTGCGCCACAAGGAAGCGGTGTCATCGCTGGAAGATCTCGCCAATGGGCATTTCCACAATGTGCTGGATGATTCTGACGACCTCGATAAAGCGGCGGTGACACGCCTTATCCTCTGCAGCGGCAAGGTATACTACGACCTGCTGGCGGCGCGTCGTGAGCGCGGTCTGAACAACGTGGCCCTGATCCGCCTCGAACAGCTGTATCCCTTCCCCGAAGCGGAACTGTTGCAGGTCCTGGGCAATTACCCGAACGTCACCGATGCCGCCTGGTGTCAGGAGGAGCCCCAGAACCAGGGCGCCTGGTACTCCAGCCAGCATCACATGCGGCGCGTAATGTATGCCCACAACCCTGACGTGTATCTGCGATACGCTGGTCGGGAACCTTCTGCCGCGCCTGCCGCGGGCTACATGGCCCTGCATCTGGCGCAGCTGGAGGCGTTTATCAACGATGCCCTGGAACCGACTTGGCTCGGCCAGAACTAGCACTTTCCAAAGGAACCGAAATGGCTATCGAAATCAAGGCCCCATCTTTTCCCGAGTCCGTTGCCGACGGGGAAATCGCGACCTGGCACAAGCAGGAGGGGGAGTCAGTCTCTCGCGATGAGCTCATCGTTGAAATCGAGACCGACAAGGTGGTAATGGAAGTGGTAGCGCCCGAGGATGGGGTGATCAGCAAGATCCATGCTGCCGAGGGCGAAACCATCCAGAGCGAGCAACTGCTCGCGCTGCTCGAGCCCGGTGCTGCCGCCAGTGCGCAACCGGCGTCCGAGCCGGCACCTGCCAAGGGTGCTGATACGGCAGGCGGGAAAGACGCCGACGATGCGGAAGGCCTCATGGGGCCTGCGGCGCGGCAGCTGGTCGAGGAGCACAAGCTGGACGCCGCGAGCATCAGCGGGACCGGCAAGGGTGGTCGTATCACCAAGGAAGATGTGCTCGCACACCTCAAGAACAAGCCCGCGGCAGCACCTGCTGCCGCTCCGGCGGCCCCGGCCAAGCCCGGCGCCAGCGAAGACACGATGCCCCAGGTGCCTGCCGGCCCCACCGGCGAGCGCATTGAAAAACGGGTCCCGATGACACGTATGCGCGCACGGATCGCCGAGCGCCTGCTCGAGGCCACCCATGGCACGGCCATGTTGACGACCTTCAACGAGGTCAATATGGCGCCGGTGATGGCGCTGCGCGAGAAGTACAAGGAGCAGTTCGAGAAGGTGCACAACGGCACCCGCCTCGGCTTCATGGGCTTTTTTGTCAAAGCCTGCTGCGAGGCGCTGAAGCGCTTCCCCGAGGTGAACGCCTCCATCGACGGCACTGATGTGGTCTATCACGGTTACCAGGACATCGGCGTTGCCGTGTCCGCCCCCGGTGGCCTGGTGGTGCCGGTGCTGCGCGACGCCGATTTCATGAGCCTCGCGGATGTGGAAGCAGCGATACGCGATCTCAGCCTGCGCGCACGCGACAGCAAGCTGACTATCGACGACATGACCGGCGGCACCTTCACGGTGACTAACGGCGGCGTCTTCGGGTCGCTGATGTCCACACCGATCCTCAACCCGCCACAGACCGGCATCCTCGGTATGCACAAGATCCAGGAACGCCCCATGGCGGTCGATGGCGAAGTGGTCATCCTGCCCATGATGTACCTTGCGCTGTCCTATGATCACCGCCTTATCGATGGCAAGACCGCGGTGCAGTTCCTGGTGGCAGTAAAAGACCTGATCGAAGATCCGGCGCGCATCTTGCTGCAGTTGTAAGCACTCGACGGGAATAGGGAAGACAATGGCTGACAAATACGATGTAGTGGTGATTGGCGCGGGCCCCGGTGGTTACGTGGCTGCGATCAAGGCGGCCCAGCTGGGGTTGTCCACGGCCTGTGTGGAGCAATGGGTGGATGCCGAGGGCAAAACGCGCCTCGGGGGTACCTGCCTCAACGTGGGGTGCATCCCGTCCAAGGCGCTGCTCGACAGCAGCCAGAAATTTGTCGAGGCGAGAGACCACTTCAGCCTGCACGGCATCGCCATCGACACGCCTCGCATGGATATTGCGGCGATGATGGCCCGCAAGAACAAGATCGTCGACCAGCTGACCGGTGGCATCACCGGGCTGTTCAAGCACAATGGCGTGACCAGCATCCAGGGTCGGGGCAAGGTGTTGGCGGGCTGCAAGGTCGAGGTCACTGACAAAGATGGCAAGGTCAGCGTCATCGAAGCCGGCAACATCATTATTGCCGCAGGCTCCAGCCCCATCGCCATCCCGCCCGCGCCGGTAGACAACGAATACATCGTCGATTCCACCGGTGCCCTGGAGTTCAGTGAGGTGCCGCAGCGACTCGGCGTCATCGGCGCAGGCGTCATCGGCCTGGAACTCGGCAGTGTCTGGGCGCGTCTGGGCGCCGAGGTGGTGATGCTGGAGGCGCTGGATGAACTGCTGCCGATGATGGATACGCAGATCGCCAAGGAAGCCGGCAAGATTTTCCGCAAGCAGGGCCTGGATATCCGCCTCAGTACCCGGGTGACCGGCGCCGTGGTGAAGGATGGCAAAGTGGAGGTGACCTTCACCAATGCCGACGGCGAACACCGTGAAGTCTTTGACAAGCTGATTGTTTCGGTGGGGCGACGCCCACGCACCGAGGACCTGCTGGCCACCGATTGCGGCGTCAACCTCGACGAGCGCGGCTTCATCTACGTCAACGACCACTGTGCCACCGAGGCGCCACATGTTTTTGCCGTGGGTGACGTGGTGCGGGGCCCGATGCTCGCGCACAAGGGTTCGGAAGAGGGCGTGATGGTCGCCGAACGCATTGCCGGCAAGAAGGTGCAGCTGAATTACGACTGCATTCCCTCGGTGATCTATACCCACCCCGAAGTTGCTGCGGTCGGTCGCACGGAGCAGGAGTTGAAGTCCGACGGCGTGGACTACAAGGTGGGCGTATTCCCGTTCGCGGCCAGCGGCCGCGCTCTGGCGGCGAACGATACCGATGGCATGGTCAAGATTATTGCCGACGCGGAGACCGATCGCGTGCTCGGCTGTCATATTGTGGGCCCGTCTGCTGCGGATCTTGTGCAGCAGGTGGTGATCGCAATGGAGTTCGGTTCCAGCTCGGAAGATCTGGCACTGACCGTTTTTGGACACCCGACCCTGTCGGAAGCAGTACACGAGGCCGCTCTGGCGGTGCATGGCCATGCCATTCACATTGCCAATCGCAAGCCTCGGAAATGAACTTTGCCCGGTCGCGCGCGCATAAAACCTATTCTGGCGCAGACGAGGCACTGGGGGGTATGGGCCGTTAGGGCGCATTCCAGGACACTACGCAACACACAGGACAAAGCATGAACCTTCACGAGTATCAGGGCAAACAGCTGTTTGCTGAGTACGGCTTGCCCGTATCCAAGGGCTATGCTGTCGACTCGCCGGAAGAGGCGGTCAAGGCAGCGGAGACCATCGGTGGTGACATGTGGGTCGTCAAGGCTCAGGTGCACGCGGGCGGACGCGGTAAAGCGGGTGGCGTCAAGCTGGTGAAAACCACCGACGAAGTACGCGATTTCGCTGCCAAGTGGCTGGGCCAGAACCTGGTGACCTACCAGACCGACGAAAATGGCCAGCCGGTCAGCAAGATTCTGGTCGAGACCTGCACCGATATCGCCGAGGAGCTTTACCTCGGCGCCGTGGTTGACCGCGCAACCCGCCGCATTGTTTTCATGGCCTCTACCGAGGGCGGTGTGGAAATCGAGAAGGTCGCCGAGGAAACCCCGGAGAAAATCCTGCGCGCGGTCATCGACCCGCTGGTCGGTGCACAGCCTTACCAGGGCCGTGAGCTGGCGTTCCAGCTGGGTCTGGAAGGCGACCAGATCAAGCAGTTCGTGAAAATCTTCATGGGGCTGGCGCAGCTGTTCAAGGAAAAGGACCTGGCACTGATTGAAGTCAACCCGCTGGTGATTACCGACCAGGGTAACCTGCACTGCCTGGATGCCAAGCTGGGTGTGGATGGTAACGCGCTGTATCGCCAGCCGGCCCTGCGTGAGATGCACGACCCCTCCCAGGAAGATGCCCGTGAGGCGCACGCCGCCAAGTGGGAGCTGAACTACGTGGCCCTGGACGGCAATATCGGCTGCATGGTCAATGGCGCTGGTCTGGCCATGGGCACCATGGATATCGTCAAGCTGCACGGCGGTGCGCCGGCAAACTTCCTCGACGTCGGCGGCGGCGCGACCAAGGAGCGTGTATCCGAAGCGTTCAAGATCATCCTCTCCGACGATAAGGTCAAGGCGGTGCTGATCAACATCTTCGGCGGTATCGTGCGCTGCGACCTCATTGCAGAAGGCGTGATCGGCGCTGTGCAGGAAATCGGCGTACAGGTGCCGGTTGTTGTGCGTCTCGAAGGCAACAACGCGGAGCTGGGCCGTCAGGTCCTGGCCGACAGTGGCCTGAACATCATTGCCGCAACCAGCCTCACCGATGCTGCCCAGCAGGCAGTCAAAGCAGCTGAAGGAGCCGCCTGAAATGAGTATTTTGATTGACAAGAACACCAAGGTGATCTGCCAGGGCTTCACCGGCTCCCAGGGCACCTTCCACTCCGAACAGGCGATTGCCTATGGCACCCAGATGGTGGGTGGCGTAACGCCCGGCAAGGGCGGTCAGACCCATCTTGGCCTGCCCGTGTTCAATACTGTGGCCGAAGCCGTAGCGGCTACCGGCGCGGATGCGTCAGTGATCTACGTGCCTGCGCCGTTCTGCAAGGACTCCATCCTCGAAGCGGCCAACGGTGGCGTAAAGCTCATCGTCTGCATCACCGAGGGTATTCCGACCCTCGACATGCTGGACTGCAAGGTCAAGTGTGATGAGCTCGGTGTGCGTCTGATTGGCCCCAACTGCCCTGGCGTGATCACGCCCGGTGAGTGCAAGATCGGCATTATGCCGGGCCATATTCACCTGCCCGGCAAGGTCGGTATTGTTTCGCGCTCCGGTACCCTGACCTACGAAGCGGTCAAGCAGACCACAGACGCCGGCTTTGGCCAGTCTACCTGTGTTGGCATCGGCGGCGACCCGATTCCGGGGTCCAACTTTATCGACATCCTGGCGATGTTTGAAAAAGATCCGGCGACCGAAGCCATTGTCATGATCGGTGAGATTGGTGGCACGGCCGAAGAAGAGGCTGCGGCCTTTATCAAGGCCAACGTCACCAAGCCCGTGGTCTCCTACATCGCCGGTGTGACTGCGCCGAAGGGCAAGCGGATGGGTCACGCCGGTGCCATCATCTCCGGCGGTAAAGGCACGGCGGACGAGAAGTTTGCTGCGCTGGAAGATGCCGGTGTGAAAACCGTGCGCAGCCTCGCTGACATCGGCAAGGCGCTGGCGGAAGTCACTGGCTGGAAGTAAGCAGTCAGGGTCGCGGCAGGCAGTGCACGTGCTGCCTGTTCCCGCCACAAAAAAAGCCCGCTTGATGCGGGCTTTTTTTGTGGCTGAATACCTGCCGGCCTATTCGCCGGGCACCTGTGATTGCCACTGCAGGGGAGCGACGGCGCGGATGCGCTCCGCATCCTCTGGCAGCAGGAAGCCTCCCTCCAGCGCGCGGTCCAATGCGTCCGCGACAGCGGCTTCGTAACCGGCCTGGTCCACGTACAGGGACGCCATTTGCGCGGCGTCGAACAGTACCGTGGTGCCGAACAGGAAGCAGAGACGGTCCCCTTCCTGGCCCTCTCCGGAGAGAACGGCTACGGGCGCATCCACCCAGGGCGTGCGCACACCACCCAGCACATTGCCCTGGGCGTCCTTCAGGAACGCGGTGCCGCTATCGTCCACGCTCAGCAGTTCTCCCGTCGGGGGTGCGGTGCCGTCGCGCACCCAGGTGTCCAGCGCGCGCAGGGCTGCGCCGAAGACCCAGGCCATGGGTCCGGCGTTCACGGGCCGCGCGCAGTTCAGAAAGCCGGGTATGCCATTGGCTTCCTCTACCAGCAGAAAGCGCGGGTCGACCCCGGTGTCCTGACGGCCGATGATGAAGGAGTAGTAGTCGCCGTGCGCGGTTCCCGCAACCTCCCAGAGACGGAAGCGGTCGCTGTCCGGCTGGCGGTCGTTGATGGAGCCCAGGAGCAGAACATCGGTTTCCGTCTGGAAGTTGAACACGGGCACGTTCAGATCCTCGCGAAAGAGGACACTTTCCGGTGTCGGTATCTCGGTTTCAGGCTCCTGTGACAGGGGTGAGCTGCCATCGCCCCTGCTGTGCACCATATAACCATCGAAGGTGTTGTACAGCGGATGAATGGCGTTGATATAGGTCGCCAGGCGCCCGGCCGACTGTGACTCGCCGAGGGCAATCATCTGCTCCACCTGCAGGCCCTCGAGCAGGTCGACGTCTGCAGGTTCACGCAGTGCCTGTGCCGCCTGCGAGAACATGTCGTAGGAGTAGCTGTCGCCCGGGTGCTCCAGGCTGCCGTAGCGGGCCGGGTTCACCGCTTTCAGGTGCAACGGTGCCACCGGTGTTCCGGAGCCTTCGATGCCCACGCGCTGTGCCGAGACACCCACCCACACATGACCCTGGCGCAGCATTTCCACATGGCCTGAGCCATAGGATGGGCCGGTGTCGAAGCCGGCGGTCACGTTCAGCCACTCCACGAGCACCGTCCCACTGAAGTCACCGTCGTCGATAGGGCGGTAGACCACAACGCGTGTGCGGTAATTGGCGGTGCCCGCGGGTTCCGCCTCCCAGGCGCCATCACTGCCGAGTTCGTTCAGGTTGCTGAAGGCGCTTGCCTCGCCAGAGAGGAAATACTCACGCTGGCGGTAGCCGACATCGGCGAGGTCAAATGTCGTGGAGAGCAGGAACAGATCCCCCTCGTCCGGCGGGTCGGCGACTTCAGGCTGTGCAATGGGCAGGTAGTCGGGTTCTACGGGTGGCGGCGGCTCCGGCGGCGCGGGCACACCATCGCTGCCATCGCTGCAGCCGGTGAGAAGGACAATAGAAAGCCCGAGTGCAAGCGGCCAAAGGTGGGTGATCATGTTCATGCGCTGTCTCCGGAGTGTTATGAGGCTAATATGCATTAGCCTGCCTTGAAATACCAGCAGTTAGCCCCCACCTCTGCAGTTGCCCACGGCAATACACTTATTCACCTGTCACTACTCGCGAGGGACCCATGACTGCGGATGTGAAAAAAGAAACGCTTGGTTTTCAAACCGAGGCCCGCCAGCTGCTGCACCTGATGATTCATTCTCTGTACAGCAACAAGGAGATTTTCCTGCGTGAGCTGATTTCCAATGCCTCGGACGCAATCGACAAGCTCCGGTTTGCGGCGCTTGCCGACGACAGCCTGCTGGAAGGGCAGGGCGATTACGCGATCCGTGTCGACGTCGACAAGGACGCCAACACCATCACGATCAGCGACAACGGCATTGGCATGAACCGGGATGAGGTGGTCGAGAACCTCGGCACCATCGCCAAATCGGGCACGGCGGCCTTTCTGGAGAGCCTGAGTGGCGACCAGAAAAAGGATTCGCAACTGATTGGCCAGTTCGGTGTGGGCTTCTACTCGGCGTTTATCGTGGCCGATCGTGTGGAGGTGCACACGCGCAAGGCAGGTGCCGATGCGCAAAGCGGTGTGCTCTGGGAGTCCCACGGTGAGGCGGAATTCACCATTGAGCCCCGCGAAAAAGACACCCGTGGCACCACGATCACGCTTTTCCTGAAGCCCGCCTGCAGTGAATTCGCCGATGACTGGCGGGTGCGCAGCGTGATCAAGAAGTACTCCGACCACATTTCCGTACCGGTGATGATGCTGGAAGCGGCAACTGCCAGCAGAGATGACGACGACGCTGCGGAAGAAGCTGAGGCGCCACAGTACAAGCCGGTCAATGAGGCGACGGCGCTGTGGACACGTGCGCGTACCGACATCAGCGACGAGGAGTACTCGGCCTTCTATCGCCATGTGTCGCACGATTTTGAGGAGCCACTCAGCTGGAGTCACAACAAGGTTGAGGGCAAGCAGGAATATACCAGCCTGCTCTACATCCCTCGCCGCGCTCCCTTCGACCTGTGGAACAGGGACATGAATCGCGGTCTCAAGCTGTACGTGCAGCGCACGTTTATCATGGACGACGCCGAACAGTTCCTGCCCCTGTACCTGCGCTTTGTCAAAGGGGTGGTCGATTCCAATGATCTGCCCCTGAACGTGTCGCGGGAAATTCTGCAGCAGGACAGCGCTGTTGACGCCATGCGCAGCGCGCTGACCAAGCGTGTCCTCGACATGCTGGGCAAACTGGCGAAAAAGGAAGGCGATGACTATGCGACTTTCTGGAAAGAATTTGGCCAGGTGCTGAAAGAGGCGCCAGCCGAAGACTTTGGCAACCGGGAGAAAATTGCCGGCCTGCTGCGCTTCAGTACCACCCACACTGACCAGCCGGCTCAGGACCAGTCGCTGGCAGACTATGTTGGGCGCATGCAGGACGGGCAGGACAAGATCTACTACGTGGTGGCCGAGAACTTCAACACGGCACGCAAGAGCCCGCACCTTGAAGTGTTCCGCAAGAAAGGTATCGAGGTCTTGCTGCTCAGTGACCGTGTCGACGACTGGTTGATGAACCAGCTGCAGGAGTTCGACGGCAAGAAATTCCAGGACGTGGCGCGCGGTGCACTGGACCTCGAAGAGGACTCCGAGGAAGCGAAAGCCGAAAAGGAGAAACTCAAGCAGAACAGCGAAGCACTGGTGGAACGCCTCAGCGGCGCACTGGGTGATGCGGTGGCCGAAGTGCGCGCCTCATCCCGGCTCACTGAATCACCAGCCTGTCTGGTGGTGGGTGAATTCGACATGGGTGCGCAGATGAAGCGTATTCTCGAAGCAGCGGGTCAGCCGGTGCCGGACAGCAAACCCATACTTGAAATCAATCCCGTGCACCCGCTGCTGCAGATGCTGGACGCGGAACAGGATGAGGCGCGCTTCAGTGACCTTGCGCATGTGGTGCTTGACCAGGCCACGCTGGCTGAGGGAGGGCAGTTGGAAGATCCGGCTACTTTTGTCAGCCGTCTCAACAGCCTGCTGCTGCAAATGAGCAAGCGCTGAGCTCTGCCCTGCGGGCCTGGTGCTTGCCACGCCCGCAGCACGGTGCCAAGCTGCAACGCGTCCGCGATGGCAGAACGCTTTACGGCGCCATCAGGCTCAGGTCACAGCAACAGGGAGCACGCCATGCCTCGTTCGCACCGGGTCGCCGTTCTCGGCGGGGGCAGTTTCGGCACCGTTATCGCCAATCTGATCGCGGTGAATGGCCATCGCGTGGCCCTCTGGGGGCGCAATGCCGAGCGTGTCGACCTCATCAACACCCTGCGTGAAAACAGGGAGTATCTGCCCGGCTATCGGCTGGACGACGGTTTGCGCGCCACCACGTCACTGGCCGACGCTGTCAGCGACACCGATATCGTCTTTGTCGCGGTGCCCAGCGCATCCTTCCGCCAGATCGTGCGCGACGTGGCCCCCCTGGTGGCCCCGCAGACCTGCCTGGTGAGCCTGACCAAGGGGATAGAGCCCGGTGGCTTTCGCCTGATGAGCGAGATCCTGCGGGAAGAGCTGCCAGCCAACCCGCGTGCTGTGCTCAGTGGGCCCAATCTGGCGAGTGAGATCGCGGCGGGGCAGGTTACCGGCTCGGTGGTCGCCAGTGACAGCGATGCACTGAACCGGTCACTGCACGACCTGCTGCACAGTGAACGCTTCCTGGTCTACGCATCACGGGATCTGTTCGGCGTGGAACTGGGCGGTGCGTTGAAGAATGTCTACGCCATACTCGCTGGTCTCTGTGCCGCCTTGTCCTTCGGCGAAAATACCGTCGGCATGCTGCTGACGCGTGCCCTGGCGGAAATGTCACGTTTTGCGGTGCGCCTGGGGGCGAACCCGCTCACTTTTCTCGGCCTTGCGGGCGTGGGAGATCTCTTTGTGACCTGTTCGTCGCCGCTGTCGCGGAACTACCGCATCGGTTTTGCAGTGGGCAAGGGCGAGCCGCTGGACGCGGTGCTCGACGCGATGGATCAGGTCGCCGAAGGCATCAACACGCTGGCGCTGCTGAAAGCGGAGGCGGATCGGCGAGGTGTGCACATGCCACTAGTCAATGGTTTGTACGGAATTCTGTACGAGCAGCGTCCGGTCACGGAGATCTTCAGTGATATGATGTCTCGCGAGCAGGCGCATGATGTGGAGTTTGCGGTGGGTGATTTTCACCCGACACACAGCGCAAGGAGAGAGGGTTGAAGGTTTCCGTACAACATTGCCGGACAGCGTTTTTATTGCTGGCCTGGGCTGTCGTATCCGGCGCGGGTGCCGCAAGCCCGTCTGGCTACAGTCCGCAGGTGCTGGTGGACGAACTCGAGGCGTTTCCCCACGCGCTGTCGATTGCGCGCAAGCAGGAGGTGGTGCGGGATCACGAAATAGGTCTTGGACCCATTCAGAAATCCATGGGCGCCTGGGTATTTCGCGATAGCGTGCGTATGGATGGTGAACTGCAGCGCCTGACCTGGCAGATTGTCGACGGTTTTACCTCGCGCGAGGTGCTGCGGCGACTGGAGCAGAGCCTCTCGAGGCAGGAGTCAGCAACGCGCCTGTTCGGCTGCGATGGCCGGGCCTGTGGTTCGGGCTCACAATGGGCCAACAGGGTGTTTGGACAGCGACTGCTGTACGGCCGTGCCGACGACCAGAGTTACCGCGTTTATGCCGTGCAGACTACAGGGGCGGAATATCGCGTTTTGCTCTACAGCGGCGCCCGCTCCTCCGACCGCCAGTATCTGCATCTGGATATCCTCGAGGTCAACCCCGAGGTCGATGAAGGCCGGCTTTAGCGGCCCAATTGCAGCAGCGACAGGAACTCGTCGCGCGTCTTCTGCTCGGTGCGGAACGAGCCAAGCATTGCCGAGGTCTTCATCACCGAGTTCTGCTTCTCCACGCCGCGCATCATCATGCACATGTGCTGTGCCTCGATGATAACGCCGACGCCCTCAGCGTCGGTGACGTCCATAATGGTTTGCGCGATCTGCGTGGTCAGGGATTCCTGTATTTGCAGGCGCCGCGCGAAAACATCGACGATGCGGGCGACCTTTGACAGGCCCAGCACCTTGCCGGTGGGAATGTAGGCCACGTGGCATTTGCCGATAAAGGGCAGTACGTGATGCTCGCACAGCGAATACAGCTCAACATTCTGCACCAGCACCATTTCACTGGAGTCGGAGGGGAACAGCGCATTGTTGACTACATCCTCCACCGACTGATGGTAGCCACGCGTGAGGAATTCGAAAGCCTTCGCGGCGCGCTTCGGCGTGTCAGCGAGGCCCGGCCGGGACAGGTCCTCGCCGATCGCCGCAATGATTTTCGCCCACTCTTGTTCCATGAATTGTTCCCCTGGTGACCACCCCGGTGGCGGGCCGAGGATAGTAGCAACCGCCCCGGATGAAGGCAAACCTGTAGCGACCTGGCCGGGCTCCGCGCGACCGGCAGATCGAGGCTACTGCCGCCGCAGCGGATCCATTACACTCGCCGCATGCGAAGCAAACACATAACCTCGGTCGCCGCCGCGACCACCATCGGCGAAGCGCTGGAGCGGGTCAATGCCGCGCTGGAGGCGTCCCCCGTGTATTTTGGCCACGGCACGGATAACCCCTGGGACGAGGCGGTGCAACTGGTGCTGTGGTGTGCCGGGCTGCCCGCTGACAGTGACGACCGCGTGCTGGGCTTGCCGCTGACCGCAGCCCAGTCGGCCAGGGCTGCCGAGCTGCTGCAGCGACGGATTCAGGACCGCGTTCCCTTGCCATACCTGACCGGCGAGGCGTGGTTTGCCGGGCTTCGCTGGCGGTGTGATACGCGCGCCATTATTCCGCGATCCCCAATTGCAGAGCTGCTGCGTGCCGGCTACCAGCCCTGGTATCAGGGACCCGGGCCTGCGCGGGTGCTGGACCTCTGCTGCGGCGGTGGTTGTATCGGCCTCGCGACGGCGTGGTATCTGCCGGATGCCGAGGTTGACCTGATTGACCTGGACGCGGATGCCCTTGCGCTGGCGGCAGTAAATGCGCGGGAGCTGGGCGTGGAGGGCCGCGTGCGTATTCTACAGTCCGATCTGTTTACGGCAGTGCAGGGCGAGCGCTACGACATCATCGTCACCAATCCGCCCTATGTCGATGTGACAGACCTGGCAGCCATGCCGGCGGAGTACGCCCATGAGCCGGCACTGGCACTCGGCTCCGGTGCGGATGGCTTGGATCTGACGCGACGGATCCTTGCGCAGGCGGCGGGGCACCTGCAGCCCCACGGACTGCTGGTGCTGGAAGTGGGCAACAGCTGGGAGGCGCTGGAGGAGGCGTTTCCGCAGCTGCCTTTTACCTGGGTGGAGTTTGCTCACGGCGGTCACGGTGTCTGTGTCCTGACCGCTGCGGAGCTGCGTGAAAGTCGGCCAGCTGCGGGCTTATAGCGTATACTTGCACGTTTCTGGCGGAGACCCCTTAACCATGTCTGGCAATACTCTCGGCAAGCTGTTCACGGTGACCAGCTTCGGTGAAAGCCACGGCCCTGCCCTGGGCTGTATCGTCGACGGCTGCCCGCCCGGGCTCAGCCTGAGCACGGCGGACCTGCAGCGCGACCTGGATCGACGCAAGCCCGGTACCTCCCGATATACCACACAGCGGCGCGAGGCGGACGAAGTACAGATCCTGTCCGGCGTGTTCGAAGGCCGCACCACCGGTACCTCAATCGGCCTGTTGATTGCGAACACGGATCAGCGCTCGAAAGACTACTCGAATATTGCCAACACCTTCCGCCCGGCGCACGCGGATTATACCTATCAGCAGAAGTACGGGTTTCGCGACTATCGGGGCGGCGGCCGCTCGTCAGCCCGGGAAACCGCGATGCGCGTGGCGGCGGGGGCGATTGCCCGCAAGTTTCTGCAGGAGCGCTACGGCATTCTCATTCGCGGCTATCTGGCACAGCTGGGTCCGATCCGCGCCGACACCGTGCAGTGGGACAGTATCGACAGCAATCCGTTTTTCTGCCCGGATCCGTCGAAGGTGGCTGACATGGAAGCGTATATGGCGGCGCTCAATAAACGCGGTGATTCCATTGGCGCGCGGATCAACGTCGTTGCGAGCGGTGTCATGCCGGGCCTGGGCGAACCAGTGTTTGATCGCCTGGACGCGGATATTGCCCACGCCATGATGGGTATCAACGCGGTGAAGGGCGTGGAAATCGGTGCTGGCTTCGCGGTCGTCGAACAGCAGGGCAGTGAACATCGCGACCTGCTTACGCCGGAGGGTTTTGTCGGCAACAATGCCGGCGGCGTTCTGGGGGGGATCTCCAGCGGGCAGGACATCACGGTCAGCCTGGCGTTGAAGCCGACCTCCAGCATCCGCCAGCCGGGTGCCACGATCGATACCTCGGGGGCGGCTATGGAAATGGCCACCCACGGCCGCCACGACCCCTGTGTCGGCATTCGGGCCACCCCCATTGCCGAGGCCATGCTGGCGATCGTGCTGATGGACCACGTGCTGCGCCACCGCGGGCAGAACATGGACGTCACCTGCGCGACGCCGGTACTGCCGGCGTCGGCGCCGGCGCGCTAGCGCTTCCCGTGGCGCGCTCCCGGCGGCGTTACCTGCGCACCCTCATTCTGGGGCTGCTGGCCATGGCGGCGCTGGTCTGGGGCGCAGTCGACAGCTTTGACATTCCGCTCGAGCGTATCTGGGACATGTTCCTGATGACCCTGGTGGTCGTTGTCGCACTGGTGCTTGCCGCGGCCGCGACGGCCGCCCTGTGGATAGGTGTTCGGCGCCTCTCAGCGCGCGACTGAGCTGTCACCGAGGTCGATCTCCAGCGTCATCTGCTCCGCAATGCCGTCGAGGGCATCGGTCAGGGCTTCACGTGACGCACCCTGCGGGATTTCAGCAAGAATATCGGCACGGAACAGCAGTTCACCGCTCATCGGCGCGCTGCTGACCTCACTCTCCATATCGATGACGTTCACCTGCTCCGCGGCGAGTGCCCGGGAAATCTCGCGGACGATGCCGGGCCGGTCCGGTCCGAGTACCGCGAGTGTAATGCGCTGCCCGGCGGCGGGTACGGTACCGGTGGTGGCCGGGGTGACACGCACACTGATGCCGCTGCTGGCGAGACCCTTCAGTGTGTGCTCCAGGGTGTCACCGGCGTCTTCCGGCAGCGAGACGAGTACCAGCCCGGCAAATTTGCCGCCCAGTTGGGAGAGACGGCTTTCCTGCCAGTTGCCGCCACAGCGTTCGATCGCGCTGGACAATTGTTCGACGAGGCCGGGACGGTCGTCGCCAATGAAGGTTACGATAAAAGAAGATTGCACGATCAGGCTCCACATTCACTGCGACAGCCCGTATATTAACCCGCAACCCCATGTGGCAGAAGGAAGCAACCATGAAATATGTACTGGCATTGTTATTGGCCGTGGCACTGGCTCCGGCACAGGCGGCCCTCGACTGGGAGACCGCACTGAATGGCGATCAGCGCAGCGCCGAAAACAAGGCGCGTGACAGCTCACGCCACCCTCGGCAGACACTGGAGTTTTTCGGCATCGAAGAAGGCATGACGGTCGTCGAGCTGTCGCCCGGCGGTGGCTGGTATACCGAGGTGCTGGCCCCACTGGTGGCGCCGAACGGGCAGCTCTACGCGGCGCACTTCGGCATGAACCTGTCCTCCAACGCCTACTTTCGCAATGCACTCGGCGGGTTCCTGCAGAAGCTTGCCAGCAACAATGATCTGTACGGCCCGGTGAAAGTCACCCAGCTGGCACCGCCGGACGAAGTCACGGTTGCACCGGCGGGCTCCGCCGACCTCATCGTGGCGTTTCGCAATATCCATAGCTGGATGCGCATGGGCAGCCTCGATGCGACGCTGGCGGCTGCGTTTACTGCGCTCAAGCCCGGTGGCGTGCTGGGCATCGTGCAACATCGCGCACCCTCCGGCGATGATCCTGCCGAAATGGCGCGCAGCGGCTACGTGACCGAAGCCTATGTCATTGCTGCAGCGGAGAAAGCCGGCTTCAAGCTGGATGCGCGCAGCGAGATCAATGCCAACCCCCGCGATACCGCGGATCACGCCAACGGAGTCTGGTCGTTGCCGCCTGCCCTGCGCGGCGGTGATGAGGACCGCGCCAGGTTCGAGGCCATTGGCGAAAGCGACCGCATGACGCTGCGTTTCGTGAAGCCGGCGTAAGCCTTGGCAGACCTGCTGGAAATACCGCCAGCCCGCCTCTCTGCTGAGGTGCTGGCGGCCCTGCTGGAGGAGTTTGCCAGCCGGGATGGTACCGACTACGGTGACCGGGAGCTCAGTCTCGCCGCCAAGGTGCAGCAGCTTCGGGCTCAGCTCGACTCTGGCGCGCTGGTGCTGCTGTATGACGGTGACAGTGAAACCTGGGATTTGCTGCCGCGCGACAGTGCGAGCCTGTTGCTGTCAGGTGGCGTCCTGTCGTGACGCGGCCAGCCAGTGACCACACGCTGGATGTGACCGGTTTGTATTGCCCGGAACCGGTCATGCTGCTGCACAATCGCATTCGCGATATGCAGGTAGGAGAGACCGTGTGCGTAGTGGCCACGGACCCGACCACGCAGCGCGATATCCCCAAATTCTGCGCCTTTCTTGGCCACGAGCTGCTTACCGAAACGGAGGAGGGCGGAGAGTTTCTCTTCCTGTTGCGTAAAGGTAGCTGAATGCCCGCTGCCGGAGAGCCGATGCCATTTCACGAGTCGGTGTTCTGTGCCCGCCGCGTAGAGCGCGTTTTTGCCGAGTGCTTTCTTCACAGCGAAAATACCGTGCTCTGTGGCGGCGCGGAAGAACCGCTGTACGCGCCTGCCGTGCATCCAGGTGAGCCGCATCGGCTCTGGTTTCGCGAGGACTTCTTCGCCAGTGCGCTGCACGAGACCGCGCATTGGTGTATCGCCGGCAGCGCGCGTCGGCAGCAGGTAGATTTCGGCTATTGGTACGCGCCTGAAGGGCGCGATCCCGAGGCACAGGCGGCCTTTGAGGCGGTGGAGGTTCGCCCGCAGGCTCTGGAGTGGTGTTTTTCCGTTGCCTGCGGTTACCCGTTTCGTGTCAGCACCGACAACCTTGCGGCGGAGGGCGGCGTCGCCGCCGACCACAGTGCGTTCCGTGCTGCTGTACGTCGCGAAGCGCTGCGCCTGTCTGGTGCCCCCCTGCCGCGCCGCGCGGCGGTGTTTTACCGGGCCCTGCAGTTGGAGTTCGGCAGAAGTGGACCACTCACGCCGGCCCTGATCAGGGCGACGGCAGCCCAACCCGATTGATGCGCATTCTCGCCGACCAGAATATTCCCGGCCTGGACGCATACTTCCACGACCTCGGCGAGGTGCGTGTGATGGAAGGACGGGACATTGCGGCTCGCGACCTGCGGGATGTCGATGTGCTGCTGGTGCGCTCGGTGACGCGCGTGGATACCGCCCTGCTTCAGGGCAGCCGGGTGCGTTTTGTGGGGAGCGCGACGGCAGGGCTGGACCATGTGGACATCAACGGGCTTGGAGCAGCGGGTGTCGGGTTTGCCGCAGCGCCCGGTGCCAATGCCAATGCGGTGGTCGAGTACGTGCTGGCCGCTATCGCCGCACAGCCGGACATGCTGGAGCGGCTGCTTGATGGCGGACGCGTCGGCATTATTGGCTACGGTCACGTCGGACGCTTGCTGCGGCAGCGCCTGACGGCCCTGGGGATTGCCAGCCTGCAGTATGACCCGTGGCTGGCGCCAGGCCGGGTGCCGGAGCCCGCCTCCCTGGACGCGGCGCTGGCCTGCGAGGTGGTGTCGGTGCACACGTCGCTGACTCACGACGCTCCCTGGCCCAGTTTTCACCTGCTGGGCGCTCCGCAGCTCGCCAGGCTGGGGCCGCAGAACCTGCTGATAAACGCGAGTCGCGGAGCGGTTGTGGATCAGGCTGCATTGCTGGCGCGGCTGCAGGCGCCGGACCCGCCAAAGTGCGTGCTGGACGTCTGGGAGTTCGAGCCCGAGGTCTCGGCCGCGTTGTTGCGGCGGGTGAGTCTTGGCACGGCGCACATCGCCGGCTATAGCCATGATGCCAAACTGGCCGCCACGCGGCAGCTGGCACAGGCGGTGCAGAGCGCTTTCGGCCTTGTGCAACATGCCATCGCTACGGCGGCCGTGGCCGATCCCCTGGTGCTCCCTGCGGGGTTGCGCGGCGTTGCTGTGCTGCGCTGGCTGTGTGGGGCGCGCTACGACATCCGGGCAGATGACCGCGCCCTGCGCGAGGCGGTCCTTGAGGTCGATGCGGATCGAGCCCGCAGGGCCTTCGATGAGCTGCGCAGGGGCTACCCCATGCGACGTGAACTGGCGGGCAGCCGCGTACAGGCCGGCAACGCAGAACAGCGCAGGTGGATAACGGCGTTGGGTGGGGACGTGCAGTAGCGGGCAGGGGATGGAGCGGGAAACCGGGTTCGAACCGGCGACCTCAACCTTGGCAAGGTTGCGCTCTACCAACTGAGCTATTCCCGCGGCACTTAAAAGAGAGAGTGGCGTCCCCTAGGGGGTTCGAACCCCTGTTACCGCCGTGAAAGGGCAGTGTCCTAGGCCACTAGACGAAGGGGACGCAGAGCCTCTCGGTCAAGAGGCGCGCATTGTAGGTAGAGAGCCGGAGGACGTCAAGACCTCGGTAGGCACTTTTTGCCGTCCTGTAGCCCCGGTGGCGCCATCAGGTGAGTTGCAGGCGCGCGGTGGCCTGCGCCCGATAATCGTACAGCTCGCCACGCTCGGCGGCTTCCAGGCGCTCCTCGTCCAGCGCCTGGAAGGTTGCGATCTCCTGGTCGGTCAGAACGTGCAGGCAGTCGCCGCCGAGAAACCACAGCAGGCTGCGGGGAAATGTGGGGGCAAATTCGGGTTGGTGGCTGAACAGGCGCATGGCCAGCTCGGGGCCCACGGCGTACAAATCGTCATCGGGCAGGCGATTGCAGGCATCGGCCAGTTCGCGCAGCGGGTTTTCCTCGTCCAGCCCGGCAGTGCGTTTGCCAAGCGTACTGGCGAACTCGCGCCAGAGGCTGCGGCAGTACTGTAAATATTGCGTATCGTCCATTGGCTCGTTCGGTGCGCCGATTGCGGGTACAATGCAGCGCTTGAATTCTCCGGTGGTTTTACTGAGGCGGCATGATACCAGCACTGACGATCGAAAATCTCACCAAGCAATATGCCGGGGGCTTCCAGGCCCTGAAAGGCATCAGTCTCGAGGTGCAGCACGGCGATTTTTTTGCACTCCTGGGCCCCAACGGCGCCGGCAAATCGACCACCATCGGGGTTATCTGCTCACTGGTGTCGAAAACGTCGGGCAAGGTGGCTGTCTACGGCACCGATATTGATGAGGATTTCGCTGGCGCCAAGAAAAACATCGGCATCGTGCCGCAGGAATTCAACTTCAACATGTTCGAGCAGCCCTTCGACATTGTGGTCAACCAGGCCGGTTACTACGGTATGCCTAAGGCACTGGCCAGCCAGCGGGCCGAGCAGTACCTGCGTGAGCTCGGCCTGTGGGAGAAGCGCCACGTGCCATCGCGCATGCTCTCCGGCGGTATGAAGCGCCGTCTGATGATTGCCCGTGCCCTGGTGCACAACCCGCGCCTGCTGATTCTCGACGAGCCCACCGCGGGGGTCGATATCGAGATGCGCCGCTCCATGTGGGATTTTCTGCAGAAACTCAATCGCGAAGGCACAACGATTATCCTGACAACACACTATCTCGAAGAGGCCGAGGCCCTGTGCCGCAACATAGCCATCATCAACCACGGTGAAATTGTCGAGAACAGTTCCATGCGCGATTTACTGCGCCGCCTGCACCGGGAGGTGTTCATCTTCGATGCCGTGGACGATCTGCCTGACGCGGTGGCCATCCCGGAGTTTGGGGTGCGTCGCATCGATGAGCGCACGCTGGAGGTCGAGGTGGAGAAAGGCCAGCATATCAACGAGGTTTTCGCAGCCCTCAGCCAGTCCGGGATTCGCATCAGCAGCATGCGGAATCGTGCAAACCGGCTTGAAGAGATGTTTGTGCGGCTGGTGGAGGGCGCGAAATGAGTTTGCAGGAACAGTGGGTGGCTCTGGTGACCATTCTGCGCAAGGAGGTCAAGCGCTATCTGCGCATCTGGACCCAGACCTTGCTGCCGTCGGCGATCACCATGTCATTGTATTTCGTGATTTTCGGGTCCCTGATCGGCTCGCGCATCGGCGATATGGGCGGGTTCACCTACATGCAGTTTGTGGTGCCGGGCCTGATCATGATGGCGATTGTGACCAACTCCTACTCCAACGTGGTGTCCTCTTTCTTCGGCTCCAAATTCAACCACAGCGTCGAGGAACTTCTGGTATCGCCCACACCGAATTACATCATCCTGCTCGGTTATGTCATTGGCGGCGTAAGCCGCGGCCTGTTGGTCGCCGTGATCGTCACCCTGGTGTCGCTGTTCTTTACGGATCTGCATATCCACAGCTTTACGGTGGTGGTCGTGATCGTGTTGATGACGTCCATCCTGTTTGCCCTGGCCGGCTTCATAAATGCCGTGTATGCGAATAACTTCGACGACATCTCAATCATCCCCACCTTCGTGCTCACACCGCTGATTTACCTGGGCGGCGTGTTCTACTCCATGGACCTGCTGCCGGATTTCTGGGCCACGGTGTCCAAGCTCAATCCGCTGGTGTACGTGGTCAATGCGTTCCGGTATGGGGTGCTCGGGGTCTCCGATGTCAGCCTGACGGTGGCCTTTGGCATGATTGCCGTGTTCACGGTTGCCGCCTGGTGCTACAGCATGCATCTCTTGAACACCGGCAAACGCTTGCGCCAGTAAGCCATGGCGATTGATTCTGAGTCATTGCTGCTGGGCAAGCAGGTGCCCGCAGCCACCCGTTACGCTCCGGAGCTGCTGTTTCCCATTCCTCGACGCGAGGCGCGCGATGCGCTGGGTTACGGGGGCGAAGTGCCCTTCGAGGGTGTGGATATCTGGCACGCCTACGAACTGTCCTGGCTGGATAGCTCCGACAAGGCGCAAGCCAGAATAGGGCGCTTCACCATTCCCGCGACGACGCCGCACCTGGTGGAGTCCAAGTCCTTCAAGCTGTACCTGAACTCCCTGAACAACACGGTGTTCGATGACGAGGCGGCGGCACTTGCCTGTATCGTGCGAGACATCAGTGCGGCGGCCGGCGGCGATGTGGCGCTGGCGGTATTTGCCCCCGACGATCCGTCACTGGCCGGCGCGCAACCCAGCGGGCAGTGCATTGACACGGCTGCCGGGCGCTGGCCGCGGCGGGAGCCCGAGGCCGAAATGCTGCAGTGTGCCCGTGCGAGAGTGGTCGAGGAGCAGCTCTACAGCCACCTCCTGCGCTCCCTGTGCCCGGTGACCGGGCAGCCGGACTGGGCAACGCTGTGGTTGCACTATCGCGGCCCGGCTCTGGACCACGCGGCACTGCTCAGCTATATCCTCGCCTACCGGGAGCATCAGGAATTTCACGAACAGTGTGTGGAGCGCATCTACCGCGATCTCCAGCAGGCCTGCCAACCGGAGTTCCTGCACCTTCAGGCGTTTTACACCCGTCGCGGGGGCCTGGATATCAACCCGTTTCGCAGCAGTGGCGGTGGTGAACCGCCATGGTTACGTCTCGCGCGTCAGTAGCGCATTGCGCCTGCCTTGACAACCACTGCGGGCTCCGCAAAAGTGGTGCAAGAACGATAACAATGCTGCGGAGGTCTTTATGGCTGACATACCGATTCATGTACTCGCCGTGCTCGCGGCCACGCTTGTGGCGTTTATCATTGGCGGATTGTGGTATTCGCCCCTGCTGTTTGGCAGCGCCTGGATGCGCGCCGCCGGCCTTACCGAAGCCCAGGTCAACGCGGGCAACAAGGCCAAAATCTTTGGACTTTCCTTTCTGTTCCTGCTGGTCATGGCGCTGTGCCTGGAGCGCTTTCTCGCGGCCCCGGAGGTGACGCTGGCCACGGGCTCGCTGTACGGCTTCCTGACCGGTTTCGGCTGGCTGTTTTTTGCCACCGGCGTCATCACGCTGTTCGAGCAGCGGCCCTGGTCCTATTTGCTGGTGAACGGCGGGTACTGGGTGGTTGCGCTGACCGCCATGGGCGCCATATTGGGCGGCTGGCGTTAACCCGGGCGAAAACTCCCGGTAAAACGCTGGCAAGCCGCGGCGGTTGTGGTATGATCCGCGCCCTCACGGTGAGGTGGCCGAGTGGTCGAAGGCGCACGCCTGGAAAGTGTGTAACGGGCAACCGTTCGAGAGTTCGAATCTCTCCCTCACCGCCATTTTTCGGCTCTCCCCAATTAACGGGGGATAGACCGGTTCTCACTACACTCGATTGATGATGCCATCGGAACGCCGCACCGCCCATCCACAGTGGGTTAAGACCCTCAGTCGATAGTTCTCAAAGTTTCTGAACCCGTAGGCTCGTCGAGTCATCATCTCCATCTTGGTGTGGAACCCCTCAGTGGGCCCGTTGCTCTTGCTGAATCGCCACATCATGACGATCGGCTCAAGCCAGGATGTGAGTGTCTTTGCCAGCCGTTCTGTTCCCGGTGGAGTGCAGTCCGATTCTCAGAGGTCTAACTGAATGGGAATATATGCTTTGCTGTAGTCGTCAACCTATACGACCTGGGAGACAACGGACATCCACATGAGAGGACTCGGTATAGGCATGGAATGCGCACGTATTCATCCCGCGCTGGTCGCAGCTGCCTTCGCTCTGTTCGTGACAGCGTGTAGCGATGGAAGCAGTTCAGAGAGTGAGCATGGCGCCCATGATGGGCGACTGTTGATTTCGGATATTGAGTTCGCTGACCAGGCACTTCGGAGTTGTGTTGTTGAAGCGGCAATCGAAAATGAATGGATATACGTCGATGAAGTCCAAGTAATCGAGTGTTTCGAGGGTGAGGTTGCGTCGCTGGAGGGGCTGGAGGTTTTCGCTGATACGCCTGGTTCAAACCTGAGAGAACTCCATCTATACAACACTACCACCGCAGATTTAACGCCGTTGACTGGATTCACGTCGCTGGTTCGTTTAAGGATACTCTGAATAAATCTGGAATTTTGCGATAATACGCCATGCCCCAACCACAGGATGTCAGCATGACCC